>NZ_VFOK01000001.1:1354756-2032134 GCF_006716095.1 Barrientosiimonas humi | reverse complement strand
ACCCGGACGTCGTCAAGCACTGCTTGTGGCCTCTCCTGTCCGGGCCGTTCAAGGAGACGCTCGAAGACTCCGTCGCCACCGAGATGCGCACATGGTTGCGCAACGCCTATCCCGTGGTGCCCGCTGTCTTAGAACGCGAACTTCGTGGCGCACGACACAACCTGTCACCTATCCGTGCAGCAGCCCCAGATGACGAGTAGCGATTATGTGGCTATCGACACTGTCGCTCCAACGCGTTCAAGTAGCTTCCCTTCGTGGTCGACCTGGTCCGACCAGATGTGCGTAGCCCGGTTTTGTCGAGGATGGTGTCCGGCTGGTCCGTCAGAGTCGGCGAAACCAGTCGGTGATCGATGTCCACCATGACCCGCGGGGCGTGGGTTGGTGGTTCTTCGGCGGTCGGGCGGCCAGGTTCGCGTTGCTGGTCACGGCAAAGGTCTCGCGTGCAGCTTCTTCCGGAGCGGCGCGGTCATCGTTCGACATCTCGGCCGCTGGCGGGCTGGGGGCGAGCTCGGCCGATGCCGCTGATGCCTGCACATCGACGGGCGACGGTGGGTGGTGCTGCTCCGCGGCCGAGTCGCCGGCTGGCTGGACCTTCCGTTCGACCGGCGGCTCAGATTGCTGCTCCGTGATTGGGGATTTGCTCATGGCGTGCCGTCGCTTTTCCCGCGCTGTTTCCGCCTGGGCGAGGTCCTCGCGGAGCACCCAGAGGCGTTTTCGTGCCCTATGGCCGTTGGCCTTCGTCAGGACGACGGCGTGGGCCAGGACTCGCTCGTCGCTCATGATCTCGGCGAGAACCGTTGCCAGTGAGAGTTGTCTGCGGATCAGTGCTCCGCGGTCAGGATCGAACACCGCGATCGACCCGCTCGCGTAGAGGCGGGCCGTGCGTTCCTGCGAGGGGTCCTCCCACGGCCTCTGCAACTCACTGAGGTCGTCCTTGTTCCGCACGGCCACGTAGATGCCGCCATGCTCGAAGACTTCGTTGTTGAACAATTTGAGTGTGCCGGTCCGAGGCGCGTTAGGCGGTTGCCAGGGGAACATCCAGATAGTGCGCGCTGCCCCAGTCGACCAGCGCTGCGCCGTTCGCCCGCGGAAATCTGTGCTCCATCGCTGGTACTCGAGGACGAGGTTGTGCTCTGGCAGGAAGACGTCCGCGCGCGTCAGGGAGTGCTCCACCACTGCCTCAGCACCCAGGCTCTGCGCGACCTTGAACAATCGGCCCTTCACCCAGAGGTGCTCGTCGCCTTCTGGTCCACCGCCTCCGACGAGATCAGTTGGATTCTGTTCGACTTCTCCTCGCTCCACGCGCATCTCTACCAGGTTGTGGGAGCAGCCTCCGGAACGGACCGCGAGAAACCTCAGCCCGCTCCGGCTCATCCGCTTCGCCGTGAGCAGGGTGTCGCATGACCTGACTAGGCACTTCACTCGGATCGCGGGGTTCTTGTAAATTAGCTCCCAGTCCGACTGGTCGTTGACGCAGACCTCGACCGGTCCGGCTGAGCCGGGCGGATCCACTACAAGCCCCCGGATCCGCACGCGCTGCGTCCGGTGCGACGCATGCTGTCTCCGCTTGGCTGTGTCGGCAACGGAAGCGCCGCTCGCGGCGAGCGGCTTTCGGCCTGACGACGATGGAGTCATGTCCTATTGATAGCGATGCCCGCCGACAGATGTCGGTGTTCAGGGGTGCCTGGGCTGGGGCTCGAGGGCTAACCCGGAAGAGCCAACGTCGCGGGAAGCGGTCCGCGCAGAGCAACCTCCCTTGCACGTTGCGGTCGGAGCCTGGGCTTGGGACGTGTGTCGGTCGCGATCGACCTCCCGCGCTTTGACATGCTTGCTGCTGGGGGTCAGCCGCATGACCGTGGGTGCGGCTGATCGACCGGGGCGGGTTGGGCCGCGAGGGCGGTGGCGTGCACCGTCGGATCAGCGCGGCGGAGCTGGAGCGCTACCGGCAGACCCGTGCGGAACTCAGGCGGAGCGCCGTGCGCGAGCTGGCCCAGGGCATCGCCGACGACACGCCGCCCGATCGTGTGATCAGCACCCGCTGAAACTGCGTTTCAGCGGGTGCTCGCGTCGGCGAGCGTGGTGGGGAGGTGCGCGACTAGCCTGAGCCGGTGACCGATCTGCAGCCGATCGCCCTCCCCGAGGCCGCGGCAACCGGACCCTGGCTCCGTGCCCGAACCGACGAAAGCCTCGATGCGGCAAGGGTTTTAGCCGACCGCCTGCGAGGCATGAGCGACGCGCCGGCCCTGGAGGTGCTGCAGACCTGGGACGCGCTGCAGACGGCGCTGGGCGACGCGGGGGCTGCGGCGTCGCTGCTGTCGGAGGTGCACCCCGACGCGCAGGTGCGCGAGGCAGCCGACAAGCACTCCCAGGACCTCGACGCCTTCGCGACCGACCTGTCGCTCGACACCGAGATCTACGCCGTCGTCGCCGGGGTCGACCCGGACGGGCTCGACGCCGACGCCACCCGGATGCTCGACAAGGTGCTGCGCGACTTCCGGCGCAGCGGCGTCGACTGCGACGAGGCCACGCGCGAGCGGCTGCGCGAGCTCAACCGGCTGGAGCTGGAGACCAGCCAGGAGTTCGCCCGCAACATCCGCGAGGGCACCAAGACCGTGCGCCTGCGCCCCGAGCAGCTCGACGGCCTGCCCGACGACTGGCGCGAGCAGCACCCGGCCGGTGCCGACGGCCTCGTCGAGGTCACGACCGACTACCCCGACTCGATCCCGGTGCGCACGTTCGCCCACGACCGCGACGCGCGGGTCGCGGTCTCGTCGGCGTCGCTGACGGTGGCCTGGCCCGACAACGACGCGGTGCTGCGCCGCCTGCTCGAGCTGCGCGCCGAGCACGCGCGGCTGCTGGGATACCCCACCTGGGTCGACCTCGACACCGAGGTGAAGATGATCGAGACGGCCGAGGCGGAGGCCGGGTTCATCGCGCGCATCACCGATCTCGCGGGTCCGAGCGCCGAGCGCGACAAGCAGCGCCTGTTCGAGCGCGCCCGGCAGGACCGCCCCGACCTGGCCGACGTCGACACCGCCGACGCGACCTACTACTCCGAGCTCGTACGTCGGGAGCAGCTCGACGTGGACGCGCAGGAGGTCCGTCGATACTTCGCCTTCGAGGACGTACGCCGGGGGCTGCTCGACGTGACCGGTCGCCTGTTCGGTCTCACCTGGACCCCCGTCGAGGCGACGACCTGGCACGAGGACGTGACGGCGTACGACGTCGAGCTGGCCGGCGAACGGATCGGGCGGATCTACCTCGACCTGCACCCGCGCGACGGCAAGTTCAAGCACGCGGCCCAGTTCACCCTGGTCTCAGGGCTTTTCGAGCGCGCACTGCCCGAGGGCGTGCTCGTCTGCAACTTCAGCCGCGGGCTGATGGAGCACAGCGAGGTCGTCACGCTCTTCCACGAGTTCGGCCACCTGATCCACCACGTGACCGCGGGTCGCCAGCAGTGGCAACGGTTCTCGGGCGTCGCCACCGAGTGGGACTTCGTCGAGGCGCCGAGCCAGATGCTCGAGGAGTGGGCCTGGGACGCCGACGTGCTCGCGTCGTTCGCGCGTGACGCCGACGGCAACGCGATCCCGGCCGACCTGGTGCGGCGGATGCGCGCCGCACACGAGTTCGGCAAGGGGTTCCAGGCGCGCACGCAGATGTTCTACGCCGCCGTGAGCTACGACCTGCACCACGCGCTGCCCGACGACCTCACCGAGCGCATCGGCGAGCTGCAGCGCCAGTACTCCGTGTTCGCGGCCCTGCCCGACACGCACATGCACTGCTCGTTCGGCCACCTGTCGGGCTACGCGTCGGCCTACTACACGTACATGTGGTCGCTCGTCATCGCCAAGGACCTGTTCTCGGCGTTCGACCCCGGTGACCTGTTCGCGTCCGAGGTGGCCGAGCGCTATCGCGACCGCATCCTGGCGCCGGGCGGGTCCCGCGACGCCGCCGACCTGGTCGAGGACTTCCTCGGCCGCCCCTACACCTTCGACGCCTACGCCGCCTGGCTCTCCCGCGAGCCCGGCACCGACTGATCGGGAGAGACACCATGGACGACGGAGTCGTCGCGACCTACCCCACCGCCACGCTGCTGCTCGTGGCGGGGGCCGCGGTCGTGCTGCTGCTGTTCCTCATCATGAAGGTCAAGCTGCACGCCTTCATCGCGCTCGTGCTGGTGAGCGTCATCACCGCCGTCGCCGCCGGCATCCCCATCGGCGACGTGCCCGAAGCCATGAGCACCGGCTTCAACTCCACCCTCGGATCCGTAGCGCTACTGGTCGGGTTCGGCGTCATGCTCGGGCGGTTGCTCGAGGTGAGCGGCGGCGCGCAGGTGCTCGCCGACGTGCTCGTGAACCGCTTCGGCGAGAAGCGCGCACCGCTGGCGCTCGGCGTCGCGGCGCTGCTGTTCGGCATCCCGATCTTCTTCGACGCCGGCCTGGTCGTCTTCCTGCCGATCATCCTCACCGTGGCCCGTCGCTTCGGCGGCTCCGTCCTGCTGTACGCCCTCCCCGCCGCGGGTGCGTTCGCCGCCATGCACGCGATCGTCCCGCCGCACCCCGGCCCGGTGGCCGCGGCCGACGCGCTCGGCGGCAACATCGGCATCGGCCTGCTGATCGGGCTGCCGGTCGCGGTCGTCACCTGGTTCGTCGGCTCCTACCTCGTCTCCCAGGTGCTCGGGAAGCGCGTGCACGTCGACGTGCCCGACCTGCTGTTCGGCGAGATGAACGACGGCGACGACGACGAGGTGCAGGCCGACCTGCGCCGCCCGCGGTTCGGGCACGTGCTGCTCCTGCTGCTGCTGCCGTTCGTGCTCATCGCGGGCAACACGATCGTGTCGACGCTCGGGACCGCCGGAACGATCGACGACGAGGCGGTGTGGGCGCAGGCGCTGGTGCTGCTCGGGCAGACGCCGGTCGCGCTGCTGATCACGCTGCTGGTCGCGATCGCGACCATGGTGCGCCCCGGCAAGATGGCGCCGCTGCGCAACATCCTCGACGACGCGCTCGGCCCGATCTGCTCGATCATCCTGATCACCGGCGCGGGCGGCATGTTCGGCGGGGTGCTGCGCGCCAGCGGCATCGGCGACGCGCTCACCGCCTCGCTCGGCGACCTCGGGATGCCGCTGCTGCTCCAGTCGTTCGTCATCGCCACCGCGCTGCGCGTGGCGCAGGGCTCGGCGACGGTCGCGATCACCACGACCGCCGGCCTGGTCGCCGAGGCAGCCACCGCGGCGAACCTGTCGGACGTACGCCTGACGCTTCTGGTCGTGGCCATCGCCGCGGGCGCCACCGTGCTCTCGCACGTCAACGACTCCGGCTTCTGGCTCGTCAGCCGCTTCTTCCAGATGGACGAGAAGACCACGCTGAAGACCTGGACGGTCATGGAGACCACGATCGGCGTCACCGCCTTCGCGCTCGCCGCACTGCTCTGGCCGCTCGGGTAACCCCGGCCGCGGTCGGCCCGTGCCCGGGCCGGTGCGCACCGGGGCTTACCGTGGGGGCGTGATCGAGCTCAAGACCCCTGCGGAGATCGAGGCCATGCGGCCCGCCGGCCGGTTCGTCGCCTCGGTGCTGACGGCGCTGCGCGAGGCCGCCGACGTCGGGGTCAACCTGCTCGACCTCGACGCTCTGGCGCACCGGATGATCCGCGACGCCGGGGGAGAGTCGTGCTACATCGACTACCACCCCAGCTTCGGCGCGAGCCCGTTCGGCAAGGTGCTGTGCACCTCGGTCAACGACGCCGTGCTGCACGGGCTGCCGCACGACTACGTCCTGCGCGACGGCGACCTGCTGTCGGTCGACTTCGCCGCGTCGATCGACGGCTGGGTGTCCGACTCGGCGCTGTCGGTGGTCGTCGGCACCCCGCGCGACGAGGACCTGCGCCTCATCGAGCACACCGAGCGGGCGCTCGCGGTGGCCATCGACGCCGCCCAGGTCGACGCCAAGATCGGCGACATCTCCGCGGCGATCGGTGACGTCGCCCGCTCCGGCGGCTACGCCGTCAACACCCAGTTCGGTGGTCACGGCGTCGGGCGCACGATGCACGGTGAGCCGCACGTGCCCAACGACGGCCGCGCGGGCCGGGGCCTGCGGCTGCGCCCGGGCCTGGTCGTGGCGATCGAGCCGTGGCTCATGGCCACCACCGACGAGATCTACACCGACGACGACGGCTGGACCCTGCGCAGCGCCGACGGCTCCCGCGGCGCCCACTCCGAGCACACCATCGCCATCACCGAGGACGGCCCGCTCGTGCTCACCGCCCGCGACTGACGTACGCCCTCGCCGGGCTGCGCCTCCGCATTTCGTGCACTTGTGAACGATCTGTGGCGCCGACCTCCCGGGATCCCGGGGGTGGCGCTCCACATTTCGTGCACCGGTGAACGAAATGCGGAAGGGGTGTCCGGACGCCCTCGCCGGCTCAGACCGGCCAGGTCTCCTGGCGGTAGGCCCCGTCCCAGAACATCCACTCGTAGCGCGAGGTCGTCGTGAAGTGCTCACGCATGCGCGCCAGCTCGGTGTCCGACACGGTCGCGCCGACACGGTCGGTCTCGTCGAGCACCGCGTCGACGACGGCCTGGAACTCCTCGCCGGCGTAGAGGTCGATCCACCGCTGGTAGAGCGGGTCGGGGGAGCCGGCCTCGAGCAGCGCCTCGCCGACCTTGGCGTAGATCCAGTAGCAGGGCAGGACGGCCGCGACGGCCTCGGCGTAGGAGCCCGCGTGCACCGTCGCGGCCAGATAGCTGACGTACGCCTGTGTCGCCGGGGCGGGCGCGCCCAGGTCGTCGGGGTCGACCCCGAGGTCGCCCAGCAGCTCGGCGTGCAGCTCGCGCTCGGCCGCGACCGCGCCCGCGGCGTGCTCGGCGAACATCACCGTGGCGTCGACCTCAGGCGCGCGGGCGGCGCAGGCGGCCAGGGACCGGGCGTAGCCGCGCAGGTAGAGCGCGTCCTGGACGATGTAGTGCCGGAAGACCGGGTGCGGCAGCGAGCCGTCGCGCAGCCCGGTGACGAAGGGGTGGTGGAGGATCTCGTCGTAGATGCCCTCCACGTCGGACCAGAGCACGTCGCGCGTTCGAGTCGTCATGGCCCCCACGCTAGGCAGGCGGAGGCGGGTCGGCCCACCCCCGAGGGGACCTGTTGCGAGACCTACCGCGCCGCCGCGTCGAGCCCCATCAGCCGAGCCCCGTTGTGCCACAGCACATCTCGCATCCACGCGTCGCCGAGGTCGAGCCGCTGCAGCACCTCGATCTGGTGGGCATAGGGGTAGGGGATGTTGGGGAAGTCCGACCCCAGCACGACCTTGTGCTGCAGGTCGCGCCACCGATCGACATAGCCGCTCGGCATCGGCGCGAAGCGCTCGGTGAAGTCGGTGCCGACCATCGTGGTGTCGAGGTGCACGTTCGCGAACTCCGTTGCCAGGTCTGCGAACTCGAGATACTCCGGCAGTCCGGCGTGCGCGATCACCAGGGTCAGGTCGGGGAAGCGACCCAGCACCTCGCGCACCGGGCCCACCCCGGTGAACCGCCCCGGGGCCGGCCCCGACCCGCAGTGGATGACCACCGGAACGCCGCACTGCTGCAGCTGGTCCCAGGCGTCGTCGAGGATCCGGTCGGAGGGGTCGTACGCGCCGACCTGCACGTGCATCTTGACCAGGCGCGCGCCCGAGTCCAGCGCGCGCGCAAGGTAATCCGCGTTCCCGGGCTCGGGGAACAGCGTCGCCGAGTGCAGCGCGTCCGGCACCCGGGCCGCGAACTCGGTGCACCACTCGTTCAGCCAGGCGGACATGCCCGGCTTGTGGGCGTACGTCAGCGACGGCACCGCGCGCAGCCCGAGCCGGCGCACGGTCGCCAGCCGTTCGTCCTCGGTGTCGCGATAGGTGATGGTCCACGGCACGCCGTCGCGCTCGCCGCGCTCGTCGAAGAACTGCCAGACCTTGCGCAGCATCCCCTCGGGGAGAAAGTGCACGTGGATGTCGGCGAGGCCCGGCAGCCCGAGCGAGCGCCACACGGCGGGCACGTCGGCGTCGCGCAGCGCCGGGGAGCCCGCCGGGTCGGTCATCCCTGCTCCGCGGAGGTGAGGACCACCTTGCGCAGCACCGTGTTGAGCTGCTGCAGCTCGCGCTCGCTCAGCCCCGCGAACAGCCGCTGCTCGGCCCCGGCCCACGCGTCGAGCATCTGCTGCCACGCCTTGTGGCCCGCCTTGGTGGCGGTGATCTGCACGCTGCGCCGGTCGTTCTCGTCGGGGGTGCGGGTGACCATGCCGGCGCCGGTCAGCCGGTCGAGCCGGCTCGTCATGCCGGCGCGCGAGACGCCGGTGCGCTCGGCGAGCTCGGCCGGGGTGGAGGGCTTGCCGCGCTGCACCCCGCCGATCAGCGCGTGCAGGGTGCGGAACTCCTCGTACGTCAGCGGCCCGTCCTGGGCGATCGCGCGCAGCTCGCGCTCGGTGCGCTGCATCACGCGGTTCATCCGCACCAGCGCCGCCTCGACCAGCGCCTCGCGCGCGTCGGGGTCGGGGAACAGGTCGCTCCAGCGCGCCAGGTGCTCGTCGGCGTAGTCGGTCTTCGCGGACATGCGCCAAGTCTGGACCACGCGGGGCTCTGCGCCCGAAGGCGCTCAGAGCCCAGGTCCGCAGACACTCCGGCACCCCTCGGTATGGTGACCTGAACCGTTCGCCGCCTGGAGGGCCCGCCCCGCGTGTACGTCAAGAGCCTCACCCTCAAGGGCTTCAAGTCCTTCGCGTCCGCGACCTCGATGACGCTCGAACCGGGCATCACCTGCATCGTCGGCCCCAACGGCTCGGGCAAGTCCAACGTGGTCGACGCGCTTGCGTGGGTGATGGGTGAGCAGGGCGCCAAGAGCCTGCGCGGCGGCAAGATGGAAGACGTCATCTTCGCGGGCACGCCCAACCGTCCGCCGCTCGGCCGGGCCGAGGTCACGCTGACCATCGACAACACCGACGGCGCCCTGCCGATCGACTACACCGAGGTCACCATCTCGCGGACGATGTTCCGCAACGGCGGCTCGGAGTACCGGATCAACGGCACGGTCGTGCGGCTGCTCGACGTGCAGGAGCTGCTCTCCGACTCCGGCATCGGCCGCGAGATGCACGTCATCGTCGGCCAGGGCCAGCTCGACACCGTGCTGCGCGCCACGCCCGAGGAGCGCCGCGGCTTCATCGAGGAGGCCGCCGGCGTCCTGAAGCACCGCAAGCGCAAGGAGAAGGCGCTGCGCAAGCTGGAGTCGATGGAGGGCGACCTCAACCGGCTGCGCGACCTCGTCGACGAGATCCGCCGCCAGCTCGGCCCGCTCGGGCGTCAGGCCGAGACGGCCCGCCGCGCCGCGAGCATCCAGGCCGACGTGCGCGACGCCCGGCTGCGGCTGCTCGCCGACGACCTGGTGCAGCTCACGAGCACGCTCGAGCAGGAGGTCGCCGACGAGACCGCCATGATCGAGCGGCGCACCCGCGTCGAGACCGAGCTGGCGCGCGTCAAGGACGAGCTGTCCGCCCTGGAGCGACAGGCCGAGCGGGCGCGGCCGGCGCTCGCGCAGGCGCAGGAGCAGTGGTACGCCCTGGGCTCGCTGAAGGAGCGGCTCGGTGCCACCGCGAGCCTCGCCGCCGAGCGCGTACGCCTGCTGGCCACCGACGACGAGCAGCCCACCAGCGGGCGCGACCCCGAGCAGCTCAAGCGGCAGGCCGCCGACCTGCGCGCCCAGGAGCAGCAGCTGCAGGCCACGATCACCGGCTCGCAGGCCGCGCTGCAGGCCGCGGTCGAGGCGCGCGGCGCCGCCGAGAAGGCCTACGACGACGAGCAGCGGCGCATCGCCCAGCTCGCCCGGGCCGCCGCCGACCGCCGCGAGGGGCTCGCCAAGCTGCAGGGCCAGGTCGCCGCGCGACGCAGCCGCATCGAGGCGGGCGAGGCCGAGATCGGCCGCCTGCGCGAGCGCATCGGCGAGGCCCAGGAGCGGGCCGCCGTCGCCGAGCGCAAGTACGCCGAGCTCGAGGGGTCCATCGCCGACACCGAGGCCGGCGAGGTCGACCTCGACGAGCGCTACGAGCAGGCCGTCGCCGACCTGGAGGCCGCCGAGGCCGAGCTCGCGAAGCTGCAGGACGACGAGCGCGGCGCCGACCGCGACCGCAGCAGCCACCAGGCGCGGGTCGAGGCGCTGGAGCTGTCGCTGCGGCGCAAGGACGGCGCGGCCACGCTGCTCGAGCGGCGCGACGAGCACGGCGTGCGCGGCTCGGTCTCCGGGCTCGTGCGCGTCGCCGACGGCCACGAGGCCGCGCTCGCCGCGGCGCTCGGCTGGGCCGCCGAGGCGGTCGTGGTCGACGACCTGGCCGCCGCGACCTCCGCGGTCGACAGCCTGCGCGACGACGAGGGCGGGCGCGTGGTGCTGCTGGTGGGGGAGACCGCGCACCCGGTCGAGCCCGACGCGTGGCCGTCGCTGCCGGCGGGGTGCACCTGGGCGCGCGACGTGGTCGAGGCGCCCGACGGCGTACGTGCCGCGCTCGACCAGCTGCTCGACCGGGTCGCGCTCGTGCCCGACGCGACCACCGCGACCGGCCTGCTGGGCCAGCGAGTCACCGCGGTCACGCCCGACGGCGACGTCTACGCCCCCGGCGTGGTGCGCGGCGGCTCGGCCGACGCGCCGAGCCTGCTGGAGATCCAGTCGGCCGTCGACGACGCCCGCAAGGCGCTCGCCGACGCGACCGGCCGCAAGGAGCGGGCGCAGTTCCAGCTCGGCCAGCTGCGCGAGCGGGTCGGGTCGCTGAAGTCGCACGCCGAGGCGGCGCTGGATGAGCTCAACGACTCCGACGCCAAGATGTCGGCCGTCGCCGAGCAGCTGGGTCAGCTGGGTCAGACCGTCCGCTCGGCCGGCGCCGAGCAGCAGCGGTTCGAGCAGGGCATCCAGTCCGCCGAGACCGCGCTCGAGGCCGACCGCGGCGCGCTGGCCGAGCTCGAGCAGCGGCTCGCCGCGGCCGAGCAGGAGCCGGCCGACGAGGAGCCCACCGCCGACGAGCGTGAACAGCTGGCCCAGGCGGCGGCCAGGGCGCGCACCCACGAGACCGACCAGCGCCTCGCGCTGCGCACCCAGGAGGAGCAGGCCCGCTCGCTCGCGGGACGGGCGAGCAGCCTGGAGTCGGCCGTACGCTCCGAGCTCGAGGCGCGCGAGAAGGCCCAGCGCCGTCGCGAGCGGCGGCACCGCGAGGCCCAGGCGGCCCGGGCGGTGCGCACCGGCGCGACGTACTCGGTCGACGTCGTCGCCCAGCTGCTCGAGATCGCCGCCGAGCGGCGCAGCAGCGCCGAGCAGGCCCAGGCCGAGCGGCAGACGCAGATGAGCCAGACGCGCAGCCGGATGGAGAACCTCACCGAGGAGCTGCGCGAGCTCACCGACACCGTGCACCGCGACGAGATCGCCCGCGCCGAGCAGCGGCTGCGCATCGAGGCGCTGCAGACCAAGGCGGTCGAGGAGCTGGGCATCGACCCCGAGGTGCTCACCGAGGAGTACGGCCCGCACCAGCTCGTCCCGCACGTCCCCGGGCCCGACCAGTCGCCCGACGACGAGGACTTCCCCGAGCCGATCGCGTTCGTGCGCGAGGCGCAGGAGAAGCGGCTGCGCTCGGCCGAGCGCAAGCTGAACCAGCTCGGCAAGGTCAACCCGCTGGCGCTGGAGGAGTTCGCGGCGCTGGAGGAGCGGCACAAGTTCCTCACCGAGCAGCTGGACGACCTGCGCCGCTCCCGCGAGGACCTGCTCGACATCGTCACGACCATCGACGAGCGGGTGAAGACCGTCTTCGCCGACGCGTTCGCCGACACCGCCGCGCAGTTCGAGGGCGTCTTCTCGCGGCTGTTCCCCGGTGGCGAAGGGCGCCTGGTGCTCACCGAGCCCGGCGACATGCTGACCACCGGCATCGAGGTCGAGGCCCGCCCGCCCGGCAAGAAGATCAAGCGGCTGTCGCTGCTGTCCGGCGGCGAGCGGTCGCTGGTCGCGGTCGCGCTGCTGGTGTCGATCTTCAAGGCGCGGCCCAGCCCCTTCTACATCATGGACGAGGTCGAGGCCGCCCTCGACGACGCCAACCTGGGCCGGCTCATCACGCTGTTCGAGGAGCTGCGCGACTCCAGCCAGCTCATCGTCATCACCCACCAGAAGCGCACGATGGAGGTCGCCGACGCGCTGTACGGCGTGTCCATGCGCGGCGACGGCGTCACCACGGTGGTCAGCCAGCGGCTGCGCGACGTCGCCGACGACGGTGGCGACGGCGGTCCGGGCGACGGCGGGGGAGCCCCCGAGGACCAGGACGTGGCCGCGGCCTCCTGAGCCGGCCACGGTCGTACGGCCCGATGTCGGGGGTTGTTGCGGGGGTTTCGCGCCCGTGACGGTCACGAGGGCCGATGTCGGGGGTTGTTGCGCGGGTTTCGCGCCCGTGACGGTCACGACGGCCGATATCGGAGGTTGGGACGCCGTTTCCCCGCTTCACAGGCGGGTGCGGCACCGTGAGACTCGTGAGTAGCGAACTGCCCGAGTCCTATGCCGACCAGCCGCAGTGGCGCCGGATCCAGTCCTTCCTGCCCACGGCGTACCAGCTCGGCCCCGACGACCTGCCCGCCGAGGAGTGGTGGGACTGGGAGGGGCACCGGCTGCACCTGGACACCTATCGCAACCCCGACGCCCCCGCGAAGGTGATCCTGCTGCACGGCGTCGGCACCAACGGCCGCCAGATGACCACGATCCTCGGGCACCCGCTCGCCGAGCGCGGGCTCGAGACGATCGCGGTCGACATGCCGACGTACGGCCTGAGCCGGGTGCGGCCGGACGCGCTCGTGACGTACGACGACTGGGTCCGCGCCGGGTCGGCGCTCGTCGACGCCGAGCTGGCCAAGGACGACCGGCCGATCGTGCTGTACGGCCTGAGCGCCGGCGGGATGGAGGCGTACCACATCGCCGCCGTCAACCCGAAGGTGAAGGGCATCGTGGGGATGACCTTCCTCGACCAGCGCAACCCTCAGGTTCAGGTCGAGACCGCGATCACCAAGATCGCCGGGCGCACCGGCGAGACCACCATGCGGCTCGGGGCGAGCAGCCCGCTGCGCCGCGTCAAGGTCCCGATGCGCCTGGTGAGCAAGATGCACACGCTGGTCAACGACAAGGCCGCGCTCAAGGCGTGCCTCGCCGACAAGACCTCGGCCGGCAACGCGGTGACCCTGACGTTCCTCGACTCCTACCTGCGCTACGAGCCGGCGGTGCAGCCCGAGCAGTTCGACGCCTGCCCGATCCTGCTGACCCAGCCGGCGAAGGACCGGTGGAGCCCGCTGCGCCTCAGCACCCCGTTCCTGGACCGGATCACCCGGGTGCCGGTGCGCGTCACCGAGCTCGCCAACGCCGGGCACTACCCGATCGAGCAGCCCGGTCTCGACCAGCTGGTCGACGCCGCCGACGGTTTCGTGCGCGAGGTGACCCGGGGTGACGTGAACAGTGGGTGAAGGTTCCCGGATTCACCCAGGTTTCTCGGGTGTGGCGGTTTGGGAAGCCACAGGTTCGCACCGCAAGATATGCCCATGGTCTGGCTGATCCTCGCGATGGTGGTCTGTCTCGCGCTCGCCGCTGCCGTCGTCGGCATCGTGGCGGTGCCCGCGCGTCGTGACGGACGCCAGATGCTGACGCCCAAGGGCGAAGAAGTCGTCTCCGGCGTCGCGCGCCGCACCGACAAGGTCGTCTCGACCGCCAAGGGTGCGACCGGCAGCGTCGCCTCAGTCGCCCGCTCCCGCGGCGGCTCGGTGAGCGGTCGCCGCAGCGCCCAGGCCGAGGCCGGGCGCGAGGCCAGCTAGCCCTTCGTACGTCCTCGCGGCGTCCTGGCCGGGGGCTCGGGGCTGTCGTCCCCGTTTGCCATGATGGCCCCGTGGATCAGTTCTGGGAGATTCTGCTCGTCATCACCGCGGCGGCTGTCGCGGGACTTCTGCTCGTCGTCGGGTTCTTCCGCGGCAAGGGCGGACGCACCAAGGACCTGCCGCCGAAGCAGGACGACACCAGCACGACCGGCACCCCCGGTGCGGGCGCCTCCGGTGACGGGGGCGGCGGCACGGGCACCAGCACGATCGAGCGCAAGCCGCCGAAGAAGAACACCTACAAGCCGGGTGCCGGCGTCAAGATCGACACCAGCGGCACGGGCGCGACCGGCAAGGGCGGCGCCGGGGCCGGCACGATCGACCGGCCCGCGTCCGGGGCGACCGGCACGACCACTCCGGGCAGCGCCGGCACGACCCCCACGGACCAGGGCACACCCGCGCCGGGCGACACCCGGCCCGACGCCACCGAGCCCAGCGTCACCCCCGAGGTGGCCGAGCAGCCCGAGGCGACCACCGACGTACCCACCGCCAAGACCGGCGACCCCGACGTCTCGACCGTCGACCGCCCTGACGACACCCTCGTCGGTGACGAGCTGGTCGAGCCCGAGGAGGCTCCCGACCTTGAGCGCCCGGAGTCGGCCCGCGGACGCATGGTGCGGCTGCGTGAGCGGCTCTCGCGCTCCAACTCCGCGCTCGGCAAGGCGCTGCTCAACCTGCTCGCCGGCGGCAAGCTCAACGAGGAGGCCTGGGAAGAGGTCGAGGACACCCTGCTCGCGGCCGACCTGGGCGTCGAGGCGACCACCGAGGTCGTCGACGCGCTCAAGACCCGCGCCAAGGTCGCGGGCACGGTCGACGAGGAGACCGTGCGCGGCTGGCTGCACGAGGAGCTGCTCAAGCAGGTCGACCCGACCATGGACCGCCGCATCGCCGCGAGCCGGGTCGAGGGGCGCCCCGCCGTGGTGCTCGTCGTCGGCGTGAACGGAACCGGCAAGACCACCACCGTCGGCAAGCTCGCCCGCGTGCTCGTGGCCGAGGACAAGGACGTCGTGCTCGGCGCCGCCGACACCTTCCGCGCGGCCGCCGCCGACCAGCTCGACACCTGGGGCGCCCGGGTCGGGGTGCCGACGGTGCGCTCCGACCGCGAGGGCGCCGACCCCGCGGCCGTCGCCTTCGACGCGGTGCGCGGCGGCAACGAGGCCGAGGCCGACGTGGTGCTCATCGACACCGCGGGCCGGCTGCACAACAAGGCCAACCTGATGAACGAGCTGTCCAAGATCAAGCGCGTCGTCGAGAAGCAGAGCCCGATCGACGAGGTGCTGCTGGTCATCGACGCCACCACCGGCCAGAACGGCGTGCGCCAGGCCGAGGTCTTCGGCCAGGCCGTCGACGTCACCGGCGTGGTGCTCACCAAGCTCGACGGAACCGCCAAGGGCGGCATCGTCGTCGCGGTGCAGCGCCAGCTCGGCGTGCCGGTCAAGCTCGTCGGCCTCGGCGAGGGCCCCGACGACCTCGCGCCGTTCGATCCGGCCGCGTTCGTCGACGCCGTCCTGGACTGAGGGCCGAGCGAGCGGCGACCGGCGAGCGGGCCGGGTCGGCTGGTTCGCCTGTCACGCGTCGGCGGTGGTCCGGCGGGGGGTGCGCTGGGGCGCACGGTGCGGCGGTGGTCCGCGAGGGCGTACGCCGGGCTCGCCTGACGCCCCGCGTCCCACCATCCGGGACCAGCCGGCCGCTGTTGCAGGTCGTTAACACGATCCGCGGCATCGCAACACGGGCGTAACACAAGGCGCGCGGAGGCGAAACGGCGCGGGCCCACCGTGGTGGCCCATGAGAAACCTCGCCCTCGCCACCGCCGACTCGGTGACGCTGGACACCGGCAGCACGGCCTGGATGCTGATCAGCGCCGCGCTCGTGCTGCTGATGACCCCGGCCCTCGCCCTGTTCTACGGCGGCATGAACCGTTCCAAGTCCGTCCTCAACATGATGATGATGTCGTTCGGGGCCCTCGGGCTCGTGGGCGTCATCTACGTCCTGTGGGGCTACTCGATGTCGTTCGGCAGCAACGACGTCGGCGGGTTCTTCGCCAACCCGTTCACCAACTTCGGCCTGCGTGAGGTGATGTACGACGCCGGCGGCGAGTTCGCGCTGATGGCCAGCGGGATCCCCACCGTCGTCTTCGTCGCCTTCCAGCTCACGTTCGCCGTGCTCACCGTCGCGCTGATCAGCGGATCCCTCTCGGACCGCGTGAAGTTCAGCACCTGGCTGGTGTTCGCGGGCGTCTTCGTGACGCTGGTCTACTTCCCGCTCGCGCACATGGTGTGGGGCGGCGGCGTGCTCAGCGCCGACGGCTGGTTCGCCGGGGGAGAGGGCGACGCGGCGTACGGCCCGATCGACTTCGCCGGCGGCACGGTCGTGCACATCAACGCCGGTATGGCCGGCCTCGTCCTCGCGATCCTCACCGGCCGCCGGCTCGGCTTCGGCAAGACCCCGATGCGTCCGCACAACGTGCCGCTCACGATGCTCGGCGCCGGGCTGCTGTGGTTCGGCTGGTTCGGCTTCAACTCCGGGTCGGAGCTGGCCGCCGACGGCACCGCCGGCCTGGTCTGGGTCAACACGACCGCCGCGACCTGCGCCGCGATGCTCGGCTGGCTCGCCGTCGAGCGCATCCGCGACGGGCACGCCACCTCGATCGGCGCCGCCTCGGGCGTGGTCGCCGGTCTGGTCGCCATCACCCCGGCCTGCGCCGCGCTGACCCCGGTCGGGTCGCTGGCGCTCGGCGTCGTCGCCGGCGGGCTGTGCGCGCTGGCCGTGGGGCTGAAGTACCGCCTGGGGTACGACGACTCGCTCGACGTCGTCGGCGTGCACCTGGTCGCCGGCCTGTGGGGCACGATCGCCATCGGCCTGCTCGGCTCGGAGACCGGCCTGCTCTACGGCCACGGCCTGCGCCAGCTCGGCATCCAGACCGCGGTCGCGCTGATCGCCATGGTCTACACCGGCGTGCTCACCGCGATCATCGGTGTCGTGCTCGCCAAGACGATGGGCTGGCGCATCCACGCCGACGACGAGGTCGCCGGCATCGACCAGGCCGTCCACGCCGAGTCGGCCTACGAGCTCGCCTCGTTCGGCGCCGGCAGCCGCATCCCGCGGCGCTCCACCGCACCGGCCGACCGCGAAGCGGCCGGCGCCCGTCACCACGACGAGGAAGAGGTCACGGCATGAAGCTCGTCACCGCCATCATCAAGCCGTTCAAGCTCGACGAGGTGAAGGAGGCGCTGGAGGCCTACGGCATCGCGGGCATGACCGTGAGCGAGGCCAGCGGCTACGGCCGCCAGCGCGGGCACAGCGAGGTCTATCGCGGTGCGGAGTACGACGTCGACCTGGTCCCCAAGGTGCGCCTGGAGGTGATCGTGGACGACATGGACGCCTCCAGCGTCGTCGACGTGATCGTCAAGGCCAGCCAGACCGGGCGCATCGGCGACGGGAAGGTCTGGACCGTCCCCGTCGAGGACGTCGTCCGGGTGCGCACCGGCGAGCACGGCGCGTCGGCGCTGTGACGCGGCGGGGCTGACATGGACGACCTGCGCACCGGCCACCGCCCCACCGACCGGCTCGACCTCGCCGGGACGCGTGACTTCACGCGTCCCGGCGCGGGTCGCGACCGCCGCGACCGGGTGAGCAGCTTCGGCCTGCGGCACGCCGCCGGGCTGTTCGACGAGGCGTGCACGGCCGCGCTCGGAGGGCGTACGTCCGGGGTCGCCCTGGCCGCCGTCGGCAGCCTCGCCCGGGGAGACGCCGGCCCGCTCAGCGACTACGACCTGGTGCTGCTGCACGACGGCCGCACCGTGCGCGGCAAGCAGGTCGACACCGTGGCCGACGCGGTCTGGTATCCCCTGTGGGACGCCGGCGTGCGCCTGGACCACGCGGTGCGCACGCCCGCCGAGTCGCGCAAGGTCGCCGCCGACGACCTGGGCGCGGCGGTGGGCCTGCTCGACATCGCCCACGTCGCGGGCGACCCCGTGCTGTCGGCTGCGGTGCAGCAGTCGGTCGCGCACGACTGGCGGTCCAACGCCCGCAAGCGGCTGCCCGAGCTGGTCGAGCAGGTGGGGCTGCGGCACGCCCGCCACGGCGACCTCACGACCGCGCTCGAGCCCGACCTCAAGGAGGCCAGGGGAGGGCTGCGCGACATGACGATCCTGCGGTCGCTGACCGCCGCGTGGCTGACCGATCGCCCGCACGGGTCGGTCGACGAGGCGTACGAGCGGCTGCTCGACGTGCGCGACGCCGTGCACGTCGTGACCGGCCGGGGCCGCGACCGGCTCGCTCGGGAGGACCAGGACGCCACCGCCGCGCTGCTCGGGCTGCCCGACGCCGACGCGCTGCTCACCGAGGTCGTGCGCTCGGCGCGCGGCGTGGCGTTCGCGCTCGACTCCACCCTGCGCCGCGCCTCGCAGGCCCAGCGCGCCCGCACCCTGCGGGTGGGTCCGCGTCGACCGACGTTGCGGCCGTTGGGTTTCGGGCTCTTCGAGCACGACGGGGAGGTCGTGCTCGGCCGGCGCACCCCGCCCGGTGACCAGCTGCTGCTGATGCGCGCGGCGGCGGCCGCGGCCCGGCGCAACCTGCCGCTCGCGCCCGTCACGGTGCGCAACCTCACCCGCGACCTGGCGCCGCTCCCGCAGCCGTGGAGCGAGGCGCAGCGGGCGGCGTTCGTCGACCTGCTCGCGAGCGGACCCGGGCTGGTGCAGGTGTGGGAGGCCCTCGACCTGGCCGGCGTGATCGCGCAGTGGATCCCGGAGTGGAAGGCCGTCTCGAGCCGCCCGCAGCGCAGCCCGGTGCACCGGCACACCGTCGACCGGCACCTGGTCGAGACCGTCGTCGAGGCCGCCGCGCGCCGGCGCGACGTCGACCGCCCGGACCTGCTGCTCGTCACCGCGCTGCTGCACGACATCGGCAAGATCGCCGGCGTGCACGACCACGCGGTCGAGGGCGCGCCCGTCGCCGCCTCGATCGCCCGGCGGATGGGCTTCGGCCCCGACGACGTCGCGGCCGTCGAGCTGCTCGTACGCCAGCACCTGGCTCTGGTGGACCTCGCCACCCGACGCGACCCGCAGGACCCGAGCACCGTGCGCGAGCTCGTGGCGGTGGTCGAGGAGCGGCCCGAGCTGCTGGAGCAGCTGCGGGCACTGACCGAGGCCGACGCCGTCGCCGCCGGGCCCAGCGCCTGGACCAGCTGGCGCGCCCGGCTGGTCCAGGACCTCAGCACGCTCGCCCGCGACAGCCTCGCCGGCCGGCGAGCCCTGCGCACCGAGCCGGGCGGCGCCGAGGAGCTGCTCACCCCGCAGGTCATGGAGCGGCTGCTCGTGGGGGAGGCGCACGTCGCGGTCGTGCCCGTCGAGGGCGGTGCCCGCGTCGAGGTCGTCGACCGCGACCGGATGGGCCTGTTCGCCGACACCGCGGGGCTGCTGGCCGCGCACGGCCTGGTCGTGCGGTCCGCCCGGCTGCGCACCGTGGAGGAGACGGCGGTCGACGTCTGGCACGTCGAGGCACCCGCCGGCGAGCTGCCGGCCGCAGCCGACCTCGCGCGCGACCTGCGCCGGCTGGCCGGCGGCGACCGGGGGCCGCTGCGCGGGCTCGGGCGGCAGGGCGAGGGCTCGGGAGAGCCGGCCGCGGACGTACGCCCCACGCGCGCGACCGTCGAGCCCGGCGCGTCCGACGACGCCACCGTCATCGAGGTGCGGGCCGCCGACCGGCCCGGCCTGCTGCGCGACATCGGCCTGACCATGACCCGGCTCGGGCTGGTGGTGCGCTCGGCGCACGTGGCGACGTACGCCGGGCAGACGCTCGACACGTTCTACGTCACCGGCGCCCAGGGGCTCACGATCGACCCGCCGCAGGTGGCTCGGGCCATCGCGGCGCTGATCGACGCCTGCGACGGCACCCGCCCGGGGGCCGTCGGATAGGGCGAGACCCGCACCGGCAGTTAACCTGGGGCCCGTGTTCACCAGCCTGTCCGATCGCCTGACCGCGACCTTCAAGAACCTGCGCGGCAAGGGGCGTCTCAGCGAGTCCGACGTCAACGCCACCATCCGCGACATCCGGATGGCGCTGCTCGACGCCGACGTCGCGCTCCCGGTCGTCAAGGAGTTCACCCGCGGCATCCGCGAGCGGGCCCTCGGCGCCGAGGTCAGCCAGGCGCTGAACCCCGGCCAGCAGGTCGTCAAGATCGTCAACGACGAGCTGATCCGGGTGCTCGGCGGCGAGACCCGCCAGCTCACCTTCGCCAAGAAGCCGCCGACGGTGATCATGCTCGCCGGCCTGCAGGGGTCGGGAAAGACGACCTTCGCCGGCAAGCTCGGCAAGCTGCTCAAGGACCAGGGGCACTACCCGCTGCTGGTCGCGGCCGACCTGCAGCGCCCCAACGCCGTCACCCAGCTCGAGGTCGTCGCCGACCGGGCCGGCGTGCTGAGCTTCGCGCCCGAGCGCGGCAACGTGGGCGGGCACGACGCGGTCACCGAGTCGGGCGAGGGCACCCGCTCGTTCGGCGACCCGGTCGCGGTGGCCCGGGCCGGCGTCGGTCAGGCGACCTTGCGCGGCTACGACATCGTCATCATCGACACCGCCGGTCGCCTCGCCGTCGACGAGAACCTCATGGAGCAGGCGCGCGACATCCGCGACGCGGTGCAGCCCGACGAGGTGCTGTTCGTCATCGACGCGATGATCGGTCAGGCCGCGGTCGACACCGCCCACGCGTTCCAGGACGGCGTCGACTTCACCGGCGTCGTGCTGTCCAAGCTCGACGGTGACGCCCGCGGTGGTGCGGCCCTTTCGGTCGCCTCGGTCACCGGCCGCCCGATCATGTACGCCTCGGTCGGCGAGCAGGTCAAGGACATCGAGGTCTTCCACCCCGACCGGATGGCCTCGCGCATCCTCGACATGGGCGACGTGCTCACCCTCATCGAGCAGGCCGAGCGGGCCTTCGACCGCCAGCAGGCGGCCGAGATGCACCGCAAGTTCATGGCCGAGGAGGACTTCACCTTCACCGACTTCCTCGAGCAGATGGCGGCCATCAAGAAGATGGGCAACCTGAAGTCGCTGCTCGGGATGATGCCCGGCATGGGGCAGATGCGCGACCAGCTCAACGCGCTCGACGAGAAGGAGTTCGACCGGGTCGAGGCGATGGTGCGCTCGATGACCCCGTTCGAGCGCAGCCACCCCAAGCAGATCAACGGTTCGCGCCGGGCGCGCATCGCCAAGGGCTCCGGAGTCACCGTCTCCGAGGTCAACCAGCTGCTCGAGCGCTTCCAGGGCGCGCAGAAGATGATGCGTCAGATGCGCCGCGGCGGTGGCGGGATGCCCGGCATGCCGGGGATGCCCGGCGGCGCCCCGGGTGGCGGCGGCCCCAAGCGCGGCAAGCAGCAGCCCAAGAAGAAGGGCAAGAGCGGCAACCCCGCCAAGCGCGCCCAGCAGGAGAAGGCGGCGGCCGAGAAGGCCGAGCGGGCCCGCGCCGCGGCGATGGGCAGCGCGTTCGGCGACCTCGGCGACCAGCAGGGCGAGCAGGACCTCAGCGACCTGAAGCTGCCCAAGGGGTTCGAGAAGTTCCTCGACCGCAAGGACTGACCCGGCGGTGCTGCACACGACCTCGCTCGGGGAGGCAGGGCCGCGAGTTGCCTTCTGCCACGGGCTTTTCGGGCAGGGCAAGAACTTCACCCAGATGGCCAAGGAGCTCGCCTCCGACCACCGCGTCACGCTGATCGACCTGCCCGACCACGGCCGCTCGCCCTGGTCGACCTCCTTCTCCTACGTCGGCATGGCCGACCAGGTCGCCGAGGCGCTCGCGAGCGTCGGCGGCGACGAGCGGTGGGCGCTGGTCGGGCACTCGATGGGGGCCAAGACCGCGATGCTGCTCGCGCTGCGTCGGCCCGAGCTGGTCGACCGGCTCACCGTGGTCGACATGTCCCCGGTCGCGTATCGCGGGCGCACCGTCTTCGAGGACTACGTCGCCGGCATGCGTTCCCTGCCGCTGGACCGGCTCAGCGGTCGCGCCGAGGCGGACGAGCTGCTGGCGCCGTACGTCCCCGAGGCGACCATCCGGGCCTTCCTGCTGCAGAACCTGCGGCGCGACGACGACGGCGGTTTCCGCTGGCAGATGAACCTGCAGCTGCTGGGCGACTCGCTCGCCGACCTCGCGGGCTGGCCGGCCGACGAGATCGAGCCGGGGAGGACGTACGACGGGCCGGTGCTGTGGCTCGCGGGCGCCGAGTCTCGTTATGTACGACCGGAGTTCGGCGACGCGATGCGCGGATACTTCCCGCGCACCCGGCTGATCACGGTCAAGGGCGCCGGGCACTGGCTGCACTCCGAGCAGCCGGCGATCTTCACCGCGGCGATGCGGCAGTTCCTCTCGGCCGGCTGAGCGAGGCAGGCCGGCGCGCGCGGCGCTCGGGGGGTCACAGGCTCAGGGCGGCGGTGCGCAGCGCTTCCTTCAGCAGCTCGGTGCGCCGGCTCGGGTGGCGCCCCGGCGCGGTGATCAGGCCCATCTTCAGCCGCGACCCGGCGTCGCAGATCTCCAGCCGCACGACCCGGTCGCCGGCCGCGGTGAGCTCGGTGGCCCAGGGCATGGTGAGCAGCGCGAACCCGTCGGACGCGCCGACCAGGCTGCGGATCGTGGCGATGCTGGTCGAGGTCATCGACGAGGTGACCGAGATGCCCGCCTCGAGCATCAGCAGCTCCATGACCTGCACCGACTCGGGGATGTTGAACCGGATCCACGGGAACTGGCTCAGCTCCGCGAGGGTGACCTCGCCGCGCTCGGCCAGCGGGTGTCCCGCCGCGACGATCGCGTGGAAGCGCATGTCGCGCACGATCTCGAACTCCACGCCGGTCAGCGGCCGGAGCAGATAGCTCAGGGCCACCTCGCAGGTGCCCGTCACGACGGCGCGGTGCAGCGTGTCCACGTCGCCCTCGATCAGGTCGAGGTGGATGTCCAGCCCGCGCCGCCGCAGCTCGTGCATCACCTTCGGCACGCACACGGGTGCCAGCGGCAGGAAGCAGCCCAGCGACAGGGTGCCGCTCTCGGCCGACCCTGCCGCGCGGGCGCCGGCGGTCACGTCGCGGGCCTGGCGCAGCATGCTGCGCGCGTCGGCGAGGAAGGCGTGCCCGTCGGGGGAGAGGGTCACCCGGCGCGACGGGCTGCGGATGAGCAGCTGGACGCCCAGGTGCTGCTCGAGCTTCATCACGCTCGCGGACAGCGCCGACTGCGAGACGTGCAGCTGCTGCGCGGCGCCGCTGACGCTGCCGAACTCGGCCACCGCGACGAAGTGGTCGAGCTGGATCAGCGTGAAGCCGATCTCCTCGCTCACCCTGGCATGATCCTGCGTCCGGCGGCCCGGCGCACCAGGCATCGCTGCAGTCGATGGAAACCAGCGGAAACATCTGCTTTCCAGAACGCGGGGGTGAGGACGACACTCATAGGTGCGATGAAGATGACCCTTACCGGTGCCGACCTGCTGGTCCGCGCCGCCCACGACGAGGGAGTGCGGCTGTGCCTCACTCACCCCGGAGCCGCCGAGCTGCCGCTCGTGCGCTCCCTCGTCCGCGAGCCCGGCGTACGTCCGGTGCTGGCTCTGTGCGAGGGCGTCGCCACCGGTGTCGCGGACGGCTATGCGCGCGTGGCGCGCCGGCCCGCGATGGTGCTGATGCGCGGGCCGGGGCTCGCGCACGCCGCGCCGAACCTGCACCACGCGCGCCGGGCGTACTCCTCGGTCGTGTCCGTCGTGGGTGACCACGCGACGACGCAGCCGGCGGGGGACGCCCGCGGTGCGGCCCCCCTCGAGGCGATCGCGGCGGCGGTGTCGGGCTGGCACGCCACGACCCAGAGCGTCGCCGACGCCGGGTGGGACCTGATCGACGCGGTGGGTGCCGCGCGGTCGGGTCGCTGCCCCGCCACCCTCGTCGTCCCGGTGGACGTCCAGGAGGCGGAGGCCGAAGAGCTTCCCGTCGTGCTCGCCGAGCGAGTGCGCCGGGCCCCGGTCGGTGAGGACCGGGTGGTCGACTGCGCGCGGCGGATCTTCTCCGCCGGGCGTGTGGTGCTGCTGGTCGGTGGCGACGCCCTGCGGGCGGAGGCCTTGCCGTATCTCGAACGACTGGGTCGGCGTCCTGGCGTTCGGTGCTACGCGGAGGCCACCCCGGCGCTCGCCGAACGAGGGTCCGGACGGCCGACCCTGCCTCTTTTGCCGTCCGGGCCCGAGGGAGCACACCGCGTGCTCCGCCGAGCGGATCTGGTGGTGCTCGTGGGAGCGCCGCCGCCGGCCAGCGTCTGCACCGAGCCCGAGCGCCTGCCACCGGGTGCGTCCGCCGAGCGGATGGTCGTGCTGTGCGGCCCGGTCGACGCGTGCGCCGACGCCCTCGGCCGGCTCGTCGACGCGTTGCCGCCGCCGCGCCACCAGCTGCAGCTGGCCCCGCAGCCGGCCGCCGACGGCCACCGCGAGTGGGACACCGCGACGGCGGCGCAGACCATCGCCGAGCGGCTGCCGCAGCACGCGGTGCTGTCGCTGGAGGACGACCGCTGGGCCGACGCCGTTGCGGAGGCCTCCGCGACGGCCGCGCCGCACACGCTGCTCAGCACCCCGGGCGGGCCGCTCGGTCAGGGCCTGCCCGTCGCCGTGGGCGCCGCGCTGGCTGCGCCGCACCGGTCGGTGCTGGCCGTGCAGTCACCGGCGGGCGCGCACTACACCGCCCCGGCGCTGTGGACCGTGGCGCGCGAGGAGCTCGACGTCACCGTGGTCATCCCGCGGCCGCGACCGGCCGAGCCGCGGCACCAGGAGCTGCGCAGCGCGGACGGCAGACCCCGTCCGCAGGGTGCGATCCGACTGTCCTCCCCGGAGCACCCTGCGGTCGGCTGGGCCGAGATCGCCACCGGCTACGGCGTGCCGGTCGAGACCGCCGCGACCCGCGACGAGCTGGACCAGGCGCTCGCGACCGCCTTCGCCGAGCCCGGGCCGCACCTGGTGCTGGTCGACGTCTGAGGCCTCGGCCGCGGCGGGCGCACCCGGTCTGCGCGCCGGCCGGATACGGTGACGCGCATGGCAACCGTGCTGCACGTGCGTGGCCGGATCATGGTCGGCGTCGACGACATCCGCTCGGATCTGTGGGTCGTCGACGGCCGGGTGACCTTCGAGCGGCCCACCGGAGCGGGCCACGAGGTGCAGACGGTCGAGGGGTGGGTGCTGCCCGGCCTGGTCGACGCGCACTGCCACGTGGGCATGGACCCCGAGCACGGCATCGACGACACCCAGGCCGAGCCCCAGGCGATCACCGACCGCGACGCCGGCGCGCTGCTGCTGCGCGACGCGGGCAGCCCGGTCGACACCTCCTGGATGCACGAGCGCGACGACATGCCCCGGCTGATCCGGGCCGGTCGGCACATCGCCCGGACCCGGCGCTACATCAAGGGGCTGGCGCACGAGATCGAGCCGGAGGACCTCGTGGCGTACGTGCGGCACGAGGCCCGCCGCGGCGACGGCTGGGTCAAGCTCGTCGGCGACTGGATCGACCGGGAGACCGGCGACCTCGGGGTCTGCTGGCCGGCCGAGGCGCTGCGCCCGGCCATCGACGCGGCGCACGAGGAGGGTGCCCGGGTCACCGCGCACTGCTTCGGCGAGCAGTCGCTGCGCGACCTGGCCGACGCCGGCATCGACTGCATCGAGCACGCGACCGGGCTGCAGGAGGACAGCATCCAGACCTTCGCCGACCGTGGCATCGGCATCGTGCCGACGCTGGTCAACATCGCCAACTTCCCCTCGTTCGCCGAGGCGGGGCGGCCCAAGTTCCCCACCTACGCCGACCACATGGAGCGCCTCTTCCAGACGCGGTACGCCGTCGTCGCCGCCGCGCACGAGGCCGGCGTCCCGATCTTCTGCGGCACCGACGCCGGCGGGCAGCTGCCGCACGGGCTGGTGGCCGACGAGGTCATCGAGCTGGGCACGGCCGGGCTGTCACCGACCGAGGCGATCGGGGCGGCGACCTGGTCGGCTCGCGCCTGGCTCGGGCGGCCAGGGCTCGAGGAGGGCGAGAGCGCGGATCTGGTTGTGTATCAGTCGGATCCGCGCGAAGACCTCACTGAGCTCAAGCGGCCCCGGCAGGTCGTGCTGCGCGGCCGGCCGGTGGGCGCGGCCGCGGCTCCCTAGACTCTCAGGCGTGCCTCGCCCGTTGTCCGCGCTCGGTGACCGCGTCAGTGTCGCCACCGTCACCGAGGCCGATCTCGGCCCCTACCGCGACGCCGTCGAGGCCTCGCGCGAGCGCCTCGCCCGGTGGAACCCGGTCGACCCGAGCGACCTCGAGCGGCACCTGCGCAACCAGACCCTGGGTCACCGCACCTTCGTGATCCACGCCCGCGACCCCGAGGGCGCGCACGGCATCGTCGGCAAGGTCAACATCAGCAACGTGGTGCGCGGCCGGTTCCAGAACGGGACGATGGGCTACGACGCCTACGACCCCTACGCCGGGCGCGGGCTGTTCGCCGAGGGCCTGCGGCTGGTGTGCGAGCTGGCGTTCGCGCCCGAGCCGCACGGCATGGGGCTGCACCGGCTCGAGGCCAACGTGCAGCCGGGCAACGTCGCCTCGGCCGGCGTGCTGCGCGCGGTCGGCTTCCGGCGCGAGGGCCGCATCCCCGAGATGCTGTGGCTCGCCGACAGCACCGGCGACCACGCCTGGCGAGACCACGACATGCACGCGGTCACGGCGCAGGAGTGGCGCGGGCAGGCCTACCCGCCGCACCGCCCGGCCCGGGTCGTGACGCTCGTCAACGGGCTGCCCGGATCGGGCAAGACCACCCTCGCGCGCCGGTTGGCCGCCGAGCTGTCCGTGCCGCTGCTCAGCAAGGACACCCTCAAGGAGGCGCTCGGCGACCAGCTCGAGCCGGCCGACCTGCAGCGCCTCGGCGGCCGCTCCTCCCGCCTCGGCGCCGGCTGCCACGCCGCGCTGTGGCGGCTGCTCGCCGATTCCCCGGTGGGCGGCGTGGTCGAGAGCTGGTTCGCACCGCCCGCACGGCCGTACGTCCTGGACGGGCTCGCCGACGCCGGGCTCGACCCCGCGCGGGTGCTGCAGGTCTGGTGCGACGTGCCGGTCGAGCTGGCCCGCGAGCGCTTCGAGGGGCGCGAGCAGGCCGGCGCGCGGCACGCGGTGCACGGGCCGCAGGCCGGGCTGGAGGA
This sequence comes from Barrientosiimonas humi, assembly GCF_006716095.1. NCBI lineage: Bacteria > Bacillati > Actinomycetota > Actinomycetes > Micrococcales > Dermacoccaceae > Barrientosiimonas > Barrientosiimonas humi. The sequence continues at coordinate 2,005,090 of NZ_VFOK01000001.1, read as the reverse complement.
CATGTGGGCCGAGCTCGCCGAGCAGAACCACCCGCTCGACCTGCCCGCCACGGTGCGCGTCGACACCTCCCGCGAGGTCGACCCGCGCACGCTGGTCGCCGTCGCCCTGCACGCCCGCGCCACCAGCGGCTGAGGGGCCGCGAGGCGTACCGGCATGCCGGTACGCCTCGCGCATTCCTGCGGTTGCGGGGTCAGCTCACCGTGAACGGGATGCGGATCACGTCCTGGTTGTCGACCTTGAAGGTGCAGGTGTAGGCGCCGCTCGGGATCCCGCCGGGGAAGGCGGTGGCGGGGGCGCGCAGGTAGACCACGGCCGAGCCCAGCTGGAAGCTGTTCGACAGGTTCAGGCTCTTCGGCCCCTCGGGCGTCTCCAGCGTGGCCGAGACCGAACGCCCCTTCAGGTCGGTGACCATCGCGCTGCAGCCGACCGACGAGGGGCTGGACAGCGTCGAGCTGTTGGACTCGCAGTGCGTGACGTTCGACTGGGAGTACATCGTCGACCCGTCGCAGGCCATGCCCTGCGTCGCGCGCCCGTCGGGCCCGTCGACCTTGGTGCTGTTGACGTACGTCTTGCCCCCGCCCTTGAGCGCGCAGGTGTAGTCACCGGCGGGCAGCTGCAGCTTGCCGACGGAGTAGTTCACGATCACCGAGCCCATGCCCCCCGGGCGGTTGATCGACGCGGAGTAGACCTCCGACCCGTTGCGGTAGAGCACGGCGTCGACGTCGCCGCGCATGTCGCTCGGCAGGTCGGCCGAGCAGTAGATCGCGCTGCCCTTGACCGTCGAGGCAGTCGAGCCGCAGGTCTTGTCGTCCTTGGAAGAGTCGGCGCCGCACAGCTTCACCGCGTCGGAGCGCTCCCCGGCGACCGTGGAGCTGGCGGGGCTGGGCGCGGTCGACGGCGCAGCCGGGGGAGTGCTCATGCTGCTCGTGCTGCTCGTGCTGCTCGTGGGCGCCTCGGTGGTGGTGGGCGCCGCGGCCGACGGCGTCGGGGAGCTCGCGGTGGGGGCCGAGCTGGTCGCGCCGGCCGGCGAGCTCGGCTGCGAGACGGAGGGGGCGTCCTCGGAGCACGCGGCGAGCGAGCCGAGGACGAGAGTGGCGGCCGACAGGGTCAGGGACAACCGGCAGGTGCGGCTGGGACGAGGGGACATCATCGCTCCTTCGAGATCGGGGTGCCGATCGGACGCGACGACCCCCACTTTCGTTCCCGACTGCAAATCAGCCGGGTACGGCACCGGCCCGGCCCGCGTGGTGCGGGCCGGGCCGGATCACCGCCGGTCAGCGTACTCGCGGCTCAGGCCGCAGACCCGTTGGTCACGGGCGTGGCGACCTGCTCCGACTGCCGCAGGTCGTCGGGCGACAGCGGGCCGTCCATGCGCAGCGGCCGGTCGATGAGGTAGCGGACGTAGGCGTACGGCGTGAAGAAGCCGGGCAGGTAGTCGCCCAGCGCGGTCTGGGTCAGCACGTCGCGCGCCTGCTCGAAGTGCCGCGCCCGCTCCGGGGGAGCGTTGCGGGTCAGCACCGCCATCTCCTCCTCGATCACCCGGTCCAGCAGGGCGCGGGTGACGGTCGGGCCCTCGGCCAGCTGCGAGCCGTGGTGCAGCCACTGCCACAGCTGGGCGCGGGAGATCTCGACGGTCGCGGCGTCCTCCATGAGGTTCTCGATCGCCACGGCGCCGGTGCCCTCGACCCACGAGGCGAGGTAGCGCAGCGCCACCGACACGTTGGTGCGCACCCCGCCGAGCGTGATCGTCTGCGGCACGCCCTCCAGCGAGACCAGGTCCTGCGCGGTGATCGGGCCGTGCCGGAAGTCGCGCTGGCAGGTGTTGTCGCCGAGCACGGTGGCGTACGCCTCCTGGCAGGTCTGCACGACCGCCGGGTGGGCCACCCACGAGCCGTCGAAGCCCTCGGCCGCCTCGCGCTCCTTCTCCGCGCGCACCAGCGCCAGCGCGCGGTGCCGGTGCTCGTCGTCCTGCCGGGTCGGGTTGGCCGCGGCCGGCCCGCCGATGGCGTACGCCCCGCGCTGGTGGCAGGTCGACACCAGCAGCTGGGTGTAGGCGCGCATGAACGGCGTGGTCATCGTGATGTGGTCGCGGTCGGGCAGCACGAACTCGTCACCGCGGTGGGCGAAGGTGCGGATGTAGCTGAAGATGTAGTCCCAGCGGCCCGCGTTGAGCCCGGCGGCGTGCTCGCGCAGCTCGTAGAGGATCTCGTCCATCTCGAACGCCGCGGTGATCGTCTCGACCAGCACGGTCGCGCGGATGGTGCCGCGGCGGATGCCGAGCTCCTCCTGGGCCATCACGAAGATGTCGTTCCACAGCCGCGCCTCTTCGTGCGACTCGATCTTCGGCAGGTAGAAGTACGGCCCGCGCCCGCCGTCGATGAGCGCCTGGGCGTTGTGGAAGAAGTAGAGGCCGAAGTCCAGCAGGCTGGCCGAGATCGGCCGGCTGTCGATGCTGATGTGCTTCTCGCACAGGTGCATCCCGCGGGGGCGCACGACGATCGTCGTCGGGCTGTCCTCGGCGGTGATCGTGCTGCCGTCCTCGCGGGTCTCGTCCAGGCGGCCGCGCACGGCGTCGTAGAGGTTGACCTGCGCCGAGATGACGTTCTCCCACGAGGGGGCGGTGGCGTCCTCGAGGTCGGCGATCCACACCTGTGCCCCCGAGGTGAGCGCGTGCACGCCCATCGAGCGGGTCGCCGGCGAGATCAGCTCGCAGCGGCGGTCGCGCAGGCCCGGGCCGGGCGCGGCCACCGACCAGCTGGCGTCGGCCCGGATGTGGCGGGTGTCGGAGCGGAAGTCGAGGTTCTCGCCGGCGCTGATCCGGCGGGCGCGGTCACGTCGGGTCTGCAGCAGCTCGGCGCGGCGGCCGGCGAAGGCCGAGTCGAGCTTGGCGACGAACGCGATCGCCTCGGGGGTCAGGATCTCGTCGAATCGCGGATGCATGGTGCCGCGGGTGGTGGTGGTCATGACACGTCCTCCTTCGCGGGACGTCCGGTGCTGCATGGATGAAGAAGAAGAGGGGATGAAAGGGGAGGAACCCGGGCCCCGCTCTGGCCGGAGCCAGGTGACCAGAGCGGGACCCGGGTGGTTGGAGAGCTCCTCCGCGGAGCCCGGTTCGAGCCGTCCGGCTCGAACCGGCTCAGAACTGGCTGGACTCGGTGGAGTCCTTCAGCGCGGTGGTGGAGCTGTTCGGGTCGATCGCGGTCGCGACCAGGTCGAAGTAGCCGGCGCCGACCTCGCGCTGGTGCTTGGTCGCGGTGTAGCCGCGGCCCTCGCTCGCGAACTCGCGCTCCTGCAGCTCGACGTAGGCCTTCATCTGCTCCTGGGCGTAGCCCTGAGCGAGGTCGAACATCGAGTAGTTCAGGGCGTGGAAGCCGGCCAGGGTGATGAACTGGAACTTGAAGCCCATCGCGCCGAGCTCGTTCTGGAACTTGGCGATCGTGGCGTCGTCGAGGTGCTTCTTCCAGTTGAACGACGGCGAGCAGTTGTACGCCAGCATCTGGTCGGGGAAGTCGGCCTTGACCGCCTCCGCGAACTGCCGGGCGACCTCCAGGTCGGGGGTGCCGGTCTCCATCCAGATGAGGTCGGCGTACGGCGCGTAGGCCTTGGCCCGCGCGATGCACGGCTCGATGCCGTTCTTGACCTTGTAGAAGCCCTCGGCGGTGCGCTCGCCGGTGATGAACGGCTGGTCGCGCTCGTCGACGTCGGTGGTGATCAGCGTCGCGGCCTCGGCGTCGGTGCGCGCGATGATCAGCGACGGCACGTCGGAGACGTCGGCGGCCAGGCGCGCGGCGTTGAGCGTGCGCACGTGCTGCTGGGTCGGGATGAGCACCTTGCCACCGAGGTGGCCGCACTTCTTCTCCGAGGCGAGCTGGTCCTCCCAGTGCACGCCCGAGGCGCCGGCGGCGATCATCGACTTCATCAGCTCGTAGGCGTTGAGCACGCCACCGAAGCCGGCCTCGGCGTCGGCCACGATCGGCACGACCCACTCGTCGACGCTCTTGGTGCCCTCGGAGAACTCGATCTGGTCGGCGCGCAGCAGCGCGTTGTTGATGCGGCGGACCACGTTCGGCACCGAGTTGGCCGGGTAGATCGACTGGTCGGGGTAGGTCTGGCCGGAGAGGTTGGCGTCACCGGCGACCTGCCAGCCCGACAGGTAGATGGCCTTCAGGCCCGCCTTGACCTGCTGCACGGCCTGGTTGCCGGTCAGCGCGCCGAGCGCGTTGACGTAGTCCTCGGTGTGCAGCTTGTCCCACAGCTGCTCGGCACCGCGGCGGGCGAGGGTGAACTCCTCCTGGACGCTGCCCCGGAGCCGGACGACGTCGTCGGCGGTGTAGTCACGCGTGACGCCCTTCCAACGCTCGTTGGTGTCCCAGTCCTTCTGGATCTCGGCCGCCTGCGTGGCGCGCGGGTCCAGGCCCTGCTCGCTCAGCTGCTGCGACTCGTTCACGGTGGAGGTCATGGCTCCCTCGTCCTTTCGTTTCCGGCGGCTGCCGGACTCGCCTGCGGTGTGATGTGAACCATCCTGGGCAGCACGGAAGCGGTTGTGCACCCGCTGGAGACGTAAAGATCAGGCGATCTTGACGTACTGACGGGTTTTGCTCGCGCTTTCGCCCGGTCGCCAGGCATGATGGGTGTCATGAGTACGACTTCTTCACCCGCCCGCGAAGGTCGCCTCACCCGGCCCCGGCGCGAGACGGCCCCGGAGTCCAAGGGTTCCGCGGCTCCCGACGCGCTCACCATCGGCCGGCGGCTGCGGCACGTGCGCACCGAGGCCGGGCGCACGCTGGGCGACGTCGCCGAGCAGGTCGGCATGTCACCCTCGGCGCTGTCGCTCATCGAGACCGGCAAGCGCGAGCCGCGGCTGTCGGTGCTCACCGCGCTGGCCGAGACGCTCGACACCCCGCTCGCCGACCTGCTCACCACCGCGCCGCCCACCCGGCGCGCGTCGCTGGAGATCCGGCTCGAGCGCGCGCAGCGGGCCGAGTCCTACCAGCAGCTGGGGCTGCCGGCGGTGAAGATCGGGCCGCGGCTGCCGATGGAGGCGCTCGAGGCGCTGGTCGGCATGCACGAGGCGATGGCCGCGGTGCAGGCCGAGCGGGCCGCGACCCCCGAGCACGCGCGGCTCGCGAACGCCGAGCTGCGCGAGCGGATGCGCGCGGCCGACAACTACTTCGGCGAGATCGAGGACGCCGCCGGCGAGCTGCTGGCTGCGATCAAGCACCCCGGGGGCCCGATCAGCCGCGCCTCGGTCGACCGGCTCGCCGGCCACCTGGGATACCAGCTGGTGCACATCTCCGACCTGCCCGGCTCGACCCGCACCGTCACCGACATGCGCAACAAGCGCGTCTACCTGCCGCAGCCCGAGGCCGGTCAGCACGACTCGCGCTCGCTGGCCCTGCAGGCGCTCGGGCACCTGGTGCTCGGGCACGAGGTCCCCGAGAGCTATGCCGACTTCCTGTCCCAGCGGGTCGAGATCAACTACTTCGCGGCGGCGCTGCTGATCCCCGAGCGCGACGCCGTGGCGCAGCTGCAGCAGGCCAAGAAGGACAAGGACATCGCGATCGAGGACCTGCGCGACGCGTTCGCGGTGTCCTACGAGACCGCGGCCCACCGGTTCACCAACCTGGCCACCCACCACCTGGGCATCCCCGTGCACTTCATGCGCATCTCGCGCGACGGGGTGATCTACAAGGCCTACGAGAACGACGGGGTCAACTTCCCGACCGACGCCAGCGGCGCGATCGAGGGGCAGCGGGTGTGCCGCGAGTGGACCGCGCGGCAGGTGTTCCTGCAGCCTGACCTGTCGCAGGCCTACCAGCAGTACACCGACACCCGCACCGGCACCTACTGGTGCACCGCGGTCGTCGACCGCACGCACGACGGGCTGTTCGCGGTCAACGTGGGCGTGCGATACCAGGACGTGAAGTGGATGCGTGGCCGCGAGACGACCTCGCGCTCGAAGTCGCGCTGCCCCGACCCCGGCTGCTGCGCCGAGCCGCCCGCCGCGCTGTCGCACCGGTGGGAGGGGCAGGCCTGGCCCTCGGCCCGGGCCCACTCCCACCTGCTCGCCGCCATGCCGCCCGGGGTGTTCCCCGGCGTCGACGACACCGAGGTCTACGACTTCCTCGACCGGCACGCGCCCGCCTGAGGCGCGACGCCGGAGGCGAGACGCCGGAGGTGCGGCAGGCGTACGGCCGGCGCGATTTCCGGGCTCCGGCCCGTCTCTGGCACACTGTTGCGGCGTACCCGTGCGTCTCGAGCCCTCTACCTCGTGGCCGCACGCCTACCCCCGAGCTGCGGCTCCCCGCGTGTTCCCCACCCGGTCTCGCCGTGCCTCACCTGACACAGAAACAGGAGACACACCACGTGTCCGTCAAGATTCGTCTGAAGCGCCTCGGCAAGATCCGCCAGCCGCAGTACCGCGTCGTCGTCATGGACTCGCGCACCAAGCGCGACGGCCGGGCGATCGAGGAGATCGGCAAGTACCACCCCAAGGAGCAGCCGAGCCTCATCGAGATCGACTCCGAGCGCGCGCAGTACTGGCTGGGCGTCGGCGCGCAGCCGACCGAGCAGGTCGCCGCGCTGCTGAAGATCACCGGTGACTGGCAGAAGCACAAGGGCGAGGCCGGTGCCGAGGGCACCCTGCAGGTCGCCGAGCCGAAGCCGGACAAGAAGGCGCTGTACGAGGCCGCGCTGGCCTCCGCGCAGAACGCCGACGACAGCTCCGCCAAGGGCGGCGCGACCACCGCCAAGAAGAAGGCGGAGAAGAAGACCGAGACCCCCGAGGCCAAGGGCGAGAAGCAGGAGGCTGCCGACGAGGCCGCCGCCGCGACCGCCGCGCCGCAGACCGAGGTCCCGGTCGAGGAGGGCAAGGCCGACATCCGCAAGGAGGTCGTCGACGCCTCGGTGACCGAGGGCGACTTCGGCCCCGACTCGGCCCGCACCAACGCCGACGGCTCCGCTCCCGCGGGCTTCGACGTCAAGGGCAACAAGGACTCGATGAAGTACCACGTGCCGGGTTCGCGCTGGTACGACTCCACCGAGGCCGAGGTCTGGTTCCGCTCCGCCGACGCCGCCAAGGCCGCGGGCTTCGAGCCGGCCGGTGGCGAGGCTGCCCAGGCCGGCGACGGCGAGTCGGCCGAGGCCTGATCCGGTGCTCGAGGAAGCGCTGGAGCACCTGGTCAAGGGCATCGTCGACCACGACGACGAGGTCGTCGTGCGCCACAAGCAGGGCCGCCGCGGTGACCTGCTCGAGGTGCGGGTCCACCCCGACGACCTGGGGCGCGTGATCGGCCGCTCCGGACGTACGGCCTCTGCGCTGCGCACCGTCATCGGCGCGCTCGCCGGCGGCAAGAGCGTCCGGGTCGACATCGTCGACACCGATCGCGTGCGCTGACGCACCGGACACGGCTCGGAGGCTCCCCGCCCCGGCATCGTCGACGACGGCCCATGAAGTACGACGGCGGCACAGATAACTTCTGTGCCGCCGTCGTGGTATCTGTGCCGCCGTCGTCACCGGGGGGCGGCGGGCGTACGCCGGGGGCGGGTGGGGCTGGTCAGCGCACCGAGCGGATCCGGGTCACCAGCGAGGCGCCGACGAGACCGATCAGGCTGGCGACGAGGTAGAGCACCCGGTAGCCGGTGGACTTGTCCGCGAACGCGGCGATGATCGGGGCGGCCACCACGGGGGCGAGCACCGCCGGCAGGGAGGCGGCGATGGTGACGACGCCGAGGTCCTTGGCGCGGTCGGTCGCGACCGGCAGCACCTGGGTGATCAGCGCGAAGTCGACGGCGGTGTAGACCCCGAAGCCCGAGCCGAGCAGCACCGCGCCGACCAGCGCGCCGGTCCAGGTCGGGCTGAAGGCCAGCGTGAAGCCGGCGACGCACATGACGAAGCCGGAGGCGATGACGAAGATCTTGCGGCGGCCGACCCGGTCGGACAGCACCCCGAAGACGACGGCCGTGACGATCAGGCAGCCGGCGTAGATCAGGGTGAGGACGAACAGGTCGCCCGGCGGGTCCGCGCGGCCGACGGCGTCGGTGAGGAAGTACAGCAGGTAGAGCAGCCCGATCGCGTTGGACAGGTTGATGATGAACCGGGTCAGCCAGGCCCAGCCGAAGTCGGGGTGCTGGCGCGGGTCGATCCAGAATCCGCGCGCGAACTCCCGCCAGCTGAACGCCCGCAGGTGCGTGCGCGGCAGGTGGATGTCGTTGCTGCGCAGGACGTACGGCAGGGCGAAGACCAGCAGCAGCGCCGCGCAGGCGATGTAGCCCGCCCGGATGCCGCCGACCGTCGCCGCGACGCCGGTGCCGACCACGACGCCGAGGGTCTGGGTGACGCCGAACCACCCGCTCACCGCACCGCGCTGGTCGACCGGCACCTGGTCGGGGATCGCCGCGAGCACCGCCGCCATCGCGGCGTGCAGGAACGCCTGCACCAGGCACCAGCCGAGGATCATCACGCCCACGCCCGGCGCGTACGCCAGCAGCACCAGCGAGGCCGCGCCACCGATCGTGCCGCCCACCACCCAGGGCAGCCGACGCCCCATCCGGAACGTCGTGCGGTCCGACAGCGCCCCGAACAGCGGCGTCGCGATCGTCGACACCGCCGCGCCGGCGCCGGTGACGATGCCGAGCGTCAGCTCCTTGTGGTCGGGGGAGAAGCGCGCGGCCTGCAGGCCGAGCAGCACCTGGATCGGGCCGTACATGCCGATCCAGATGGCGATGCAGGTCAGGGACACGCGGGCGATCCAGCCGCCCGAGGCGCGCTCGACCGGGTCGGCGTGCGGGTCGCGCACCAGCGGAGGGGTGACGTGCGGCGAGGTCATGCTTCGCGAGCGTAGGTTCGCCGGGCCGCGCGCGGGGCCATATCGGCGCTCCTGCCAGGATGGGCGCCATGACGGACGTGGTGGTCGCGCGCATCGGCAAGGCGCACGGGCTCAAGGGTGAGGTGACGGTGCAGCTGCACACCGACGCGCCGCAGGAGCGGTTCGTGCCGGGCGCCGCGTTCGTGACCGAGCCGCCCGAGCGGGGCCCGCTCACCCTGCGCTCGGCGCGCGTGCACAACGGCATCCAACTGCTGGCGTTCGAGGAGGCGCCCGACCGCACCGCCGCCGAGCAGCTGCGCGGCACCCGGCTGCTCGCCGCCTCCACCGAGCCGGAGGAGGACGAGGACGGGTGGTACGCCGACGACCTGGTCGGTCTGTCGGTGGTCGACACGGGCGGTGCCGAGATCGGTCGGGTGGCCGCGTTGCACACCCGGCCGGCCCAGGACCTGCTGGAGATCGAGAAGGCCGACGGGGGGAGGGCGTACGTGCCGTTCGTGGCGGAGATGGTCCCCGAGGTCGACCTCGAGGGCGGGCGCGTGGTGCTCGACCCGCCGCCGGGCCTGCTCGACCTGGAGTCGTGATGCGGCTCGACGTCGTCACGATCTTCCCGGACTACCTCGCGCCGCTGGACCTGTCGCTCATCGGCAAGGCCCGCCGCGACGGCATCGTCGACCTGCACGTGCACGACCTGCGCGACTTCACCCACGACCGCCACCGGACCGTCGACGACACGCCGTACGGCGGTGGCGCCGGCATGGTCATGAAGCCCCAGCCGTGGGGCGAGGCGCTGGAACACGTTGCGGCGCAAGGAGATTCGCGACCGGTCCTGATCATTCCGGGTCCCGGCGGGGAGCGGTTCACCCAGGCGATGGCCCGCGAGCTCGCCGAGCAGCCGTGGATCGCGTTCGCGTGCGGGCGCTACGAGGGCATCGACGAGCGCGTCTACGAGAAGGCGCGGGAGACCTTCGACGTGCGCGTGGTGTCGCTCGGCGACTACGTGCTCAACGGGGGAGAGGTGGCCGTGCTCGCGATCGTCGAGGCGGTCGCGCGGCTGCTCCCGGGCGTGGTGGGCAACGCCGAGTCGCTCGTCGAGGAGTCGCACGAGGACGGGTTGCTGGAATACCCGATCTACACCAAACCCGCTGTGTGGCAAGGGCTTTCGGTGCCCGAGATCCTGCTGTCGGGCGACCACGGCAGGATCGCGGCGTGGCGCCACCAGCAGCGCCTCGACCGCACCGCCCAGCGCCGGCCCGACCTGCTCGCCGCCCTCGCGGCGCTGGAGGTCGAGCCGGGCGTCGAGGGCGACCGTGGCTGAGCGGGCCTGCGTCTTCTGCGCGATCGTCGCCGGCGACACCACCGCCGACGTGGTGCTGGAGACCGACCGGTTCGTGGCCTTCCTCGACGCGCGGCCGGTGTTCAAGGGGCACACCCTGCTCGTCCCGCGCGAGCACCTGGAGACCCTGCTCGACCTGCCCGCCGAGCTGCACCTGGAGTGGGTCGACCTGCAGCAGCGGCTGGTGCGCGCGGTGACGGACGGCCTCGGGGCGCAGGGGGCGTTCGTGGCGAACAACAACGTGGTCAGCCAGTCGGTGCCGCACCTGCACCAGCACGTCGTGCCGCGCACCAAGGGGGACGGGCTGCGCGGGTTCTTCTGGCCGCGCACGAAGTACGCCGACGCGAACGAGTCGGCCGACTACGCCGCGCGCCTCGCCCGCGCGCTCGAGGCGCCGTCGGGCTGACGCCCGCCCGTGCGCCGTTGCTCCGGCGAACAGCGCAGACCCATGCGGCTCCCAGGCGACCGGCCTAGTGTCGGCGTGACATGCGTACCTGCGAAGGCCCGTCCCGCACCTGACGGGAGCCCGACCTCATGGCCCGCTCGACCGAACCGACCCCGTCGACCCGTGCCCAGCGGCAGTCCGGCACCGGACGCCTGCTGGCGATCGATGCTGCCCGGGGGCTCGCGATGGTCGGCATGGTGATCGTCAACGTCGGCCCGACCCGCACCGAGGGGGTGCTGGGGCGGCTCTACCTGGCGCCGTACGGCCGCGCGTCGATCCTGTTCGTGCTCATCGCCGGCCTCGGGATGTCGTTCTTCCTGCGCTCGCGCCGGGACGACGCCCGCCGCTGGCCGGTGCTGCTGTGGCGTGCCGGGCTGCTGTTCTTCGGCGGCCTGGCACTGCAGCTGCTCACGCCGCAGATCGGGGTGATCCTGCCGACGTACGGTCTGCTGTTCGCCCTGGCGCTGGCGCTGCAGTACGTCCCGCGCAGCGCCCTGCTGTGGCTCACCCTGGTCTGGGCGGTGGCCGGTCCGGTCGTGATCGTCATGCACACCTCGGCCGGTGCGGCCGTGCGGCACCTGACCGAGCCGGTGGCGCTGACCGACCCGGTCGGGCAGGTCGTGCACAGCTCGCTGGTGTCCGGGCCCTACCCGCTGCTCAGCTGGGCGGTGCCGTTCATGGTCGGGATGTGGGTCGCCGGTCTCGAGCTGAGCCGTCGGCCCACGCAGCACGCGATGATCCTGTGGGGCGGGGTGGCCGCGGTGGGCGGCCTCGCGGTCAGCCTGGTGACGCCGGGGCTGCTCGGGGCCTCCGCCGAGGAGGGATACCTCAAGCTGCTCACCGGTGCCGCGCACGGGCAGATGCCGCTGTGGCTGATCAGCAGCGTGGGCGGCGCGATCCTGGTGCTGGGGCTGCTGCTGCGGTTCTGGGACCGGATCGCCACGCTGGCGCGGCCGCTGGTCTACGCCGGGCAGCTGGCGCTGACCTGCTACGTCGGGCACTACCTGGTGCTGGCCGCCACGGGCAAGGCCGAGACGCTGGCGGGCGGCATGGTGCTGAGCGCGGTGATCGTGGTCGGGCTGCTGGTCTTCTCCTGGGTCTGGCGCAGCAGGTACGCCATCGGCCCGCTGGAGCGGGTGGTGCGCGCCTCGTGGTTGCGGCCGGTGGGTGGGGCGACCAGGCCGGTGGCTCCATGAGCGGCGAGGAGCGCGCAGCGCAGGTTGCGGGCGACGAAGGAGCACGCGGCCGGAGCGGAGTGCGACCGAGCGCGACAGATGGTGTGAGCGGCGAGGAGCGCGCAGCGCAGGTTGCGGGCGACGAAGGAGCACGCGGCCGGAGCGGAGTGCGACCGAGCGCGACAGATGGTGTGAGCGGCGGCGAGGAGCGCGGGGGGCGCAGGGGGCCGTCGCGGCGGCGGGTGCTGGCAGCGGCGTCCCTGGCGCTGCCGCTGGCGGCGTGCACCGGGCAGGGCTCGCGCAGCCCGGCGACCAGCAGCTCCGAGGGCACGCCCGCGCCCACCTCCTCCACCCCGGCCCCGGCGACGTCCGCGCGGCCCCGGCTGGGGACGTACGGCGTGAGCTCGGGTCACCCGCTGGCCAGCCGGGCCGGCATGGACGTGCTGCGCGACGGGGGCAACGCGGTGGACGCGGCGATCGCCACCGCGTTCGCGGACGCTGTGCTGCAGCCGGCGTCGTCGGGGATCGGCGGGGGCGGTGCGGCGATCGTGGTCAAGGGCGGCGCGACCGCCAACTACGACTACCGCGAGGTCGCCGACGCCTCGGGCAAGGTGCCCGAGTCGGGCACGGGCATCCCCGGGTTCGTGGCGGGGATGGCGCGGCTGCACGAGGACCACGGCACGGTGGCGTGGCCCGACCTGCTGGCCCCGGCGGTGGCGCTGGCCGAGGACGGCGCACCGGTCTCGAGATACCTCGCCGACACGATCGGCGCGCCGCTCGGGCGCCGGGTGACCCGGTCGCTGAAGCACTTCCAGGGCGCCGGTGGGCGGCCGCTGGCCGAGGGGCAGCGGCTGGTGCAGCGCGACCTCGCCGCGACCATGCGCCGGCTCGGCGCCGAGGGTCCCGACGACTTCTACCGCGGCGCGCTGGCCCGGCAGCTGGCGAAGGTGGACGGCATCGACCTGCGCTCGCTCGGGGCGTACCGGATCCAGAAGGGGGCGCCCGCGAGCGGCCCGTTCGGCGACTTCACCGTGCTGTCCGGTGCGCCGGCCCTGCCCGGCGCGGCGATCATCCAGATGCTGCAGATCGCGGAGGCGGCGGGCATCGGTGACGCCGAGCCCGGCTCGGCGGAGTTCGTCGACCTGCAGTCGAAGGCGTGGGACGTGGCCGACCGCTCGGTGCAGACGGTGCTCGGCGACCCCGACTTCGTCTCGGTGCCGGTGGACCGGCTCACCGACCCGAGCGAGAACGCCCGGCTGGCCCGGTCGCTGCCGGCGCAGCCGACCGCCGGCACCAAGCCGTACGCCGGTGCCCCCAACACCACGCACGTCTCGGTGGTCGACGCCGACGGCACGGCGGTGTCGATGACCAACACGATCACCAACTACTGGGGGAGCGGGCAGTACGTCGCGGGCTTCTTCCTCAACGACCAGATCGGCCGGTTCGACGACATCGGCAGCACCGACGCGAACCAGCCCGAGCCCGGCCGCCGCTCGGTCACCTGGAGCGCGCCGTCGATGCTGCTGGACGACCGGCGCCGCCCGGTGCTGGTGATCGGGACGCCCGGCGGCCGCTACATCCCCAACACCACCGCGCACGTGGTGACCCGGTGGGCGCTGCACGGGCAGAGCCTGGCCCAAGCGGTGCCGGCCGACCGGTTCCTGCTGGACGACGGGCGGCTGCAGCTGGAGACGGCGGCGCTGCGCGAGGCGATGACGCAGCGCGGCTACCGCGTCGAGGTCGTCCCGCGGGCCCGGCGCGTCGACTTCGGCTCGACCCAGGCCCTCGACGTGGACTGGGACCGCCGCACCATCTCCTCGCACGCCGACCCCCGCCGCTCGGCCGGTTATCTCACGGCCTGAGCGGACGTACGATTTCGCGGGACGACGCGGGATCTGGCACCATGGGTGGTCGCGTCGTGCACGGTTCGGCCCCCGCCGCAGGGGGAGTGACGGAGGGCCAGCTCGCCCCCGGTCATGCGGCCGACACAAGCGCACGCGCACCCGATCATTCGACGGTGGCGACCTGTGGCGCCACGAGAGAGAAGCACACGATGAAGAAGTTCGACGCCCTCGACGCGGCCAGCCTGCGGGACGACGTCCCCGACTTCCGCGCGGGTGACACCGTCAACGTCCACGTCAAGGTCATCGAGGGCAGCCGCTCCCGTGTCCAGGTCTTCAAGGGCGTCGTGATCCGCCGCCACGGCTCGGGCGTGGGCGAGACCTTCACCGTCCGCAAGGTCAGCTTCGGTGTCGGTGTCGAGCGCACCTTCCCGCTGCACACCCCGGTGATCGACCACATCGAGCTGGTCAGCCGCGGTGACGTGCGTCGCGCGAAGCTGTACTACCTGCGCGACCTGCGCGGCAAGGCTGCCAAGATCCGCGAGAAGCGCGAGACCCCGGCCAACCAGGCCTGAGGCGGAGCGCGGGCCACAGCCGGCGCCGTTACGCTCGCCTGGCCATGACCGAGCCCGCCACCCCCGCATCGTCCGACGACGGCGCGACCGATTCCCGGGTCGCGCCGTCGTCGCGTTCCCGGCGGCGCTGGCCGCTGCTGCTGCTCGTCGCGCTCGCGGTGATCGTCCTGGCCCGCGGGCTCGTGGTCGAGACGTTCACCGTGCCGACCGGGTCGATGGAGCCGGCGCTCGCCGGCGGCGACCGGATCGTGGTCTGGAAGCCCTCGGCCGACGAGGTGCGCCGCGGCGACGTGATCGTGTTCGACGGTCGGCGCTCGCTCGGGCCCGACCTCGAGCAGGCGCCCGCCACGGGGGTCGCCGAGCTGGTGCGCAAGGCCGGTCAGGCGATCGGCGTGCGCCAGGGCGAGGCCGACTACGTCAAGCGCGTCATCGGTGTCGGCGGCGACCGGGTGCGCATGGACGGGGCCGGGCGGGTGAGCGTCAACGGGCGGCCGCTGGCCGAGCCGTACGCCAGCCGCACCGGCACGTTCAGCCCGTTCGACATCACGGTCCCGCCGGGTCGCCTCTGGGTGATGGGCGACAACCGCGGCGCCTCCGAGGACTCCCGGCACCACCTCGGCAGCCCGGGCGGCGGCACGGTGCCGGTCGATGACGTGATCGGCCAGGTGGTCGGGAGATACTGGCCGCTGGACCGCGCCGGGGGCCTCGAGGCCTCCGCCACCCTCACCACGGATCGGGGACCTTTGTGAGCGACGCCGACGAGGGCCGCCGCCGGCGGCTGCCCGGCTTCGGTGGGCGCTCCGGGGAGTCCTCGGGCGCGCGTGGGCCGGAGCGCGCGGAGCCGGAGCGCGCGGGGCGGCCGCAGCCGGAGCGCCGCCCGGGCGGGCAGGCCGACGGGCCGGAGCCGACCGAGGAGACGGTCGAGATCCAGGCCCTCGACGGCGGGCGCACCCGCAGCATCGACCTGAGCGCGCTGCACGCCCGCGAGGCCGAGCAGACCTCGCCGCCGTCCGACGGGGAGACCACCCAGGCCCAGTCCCGGCACGCGCTGCCCGGGGCGACGCCGCGCGATCCCGCCCCGGAGGCCGGCCGCGACGAGGCCGCCACCCAGCCCGCCCTGCGGCTGCCGCAGCACGACCGGCCCGTACGCCTGCCCGGCGCGGGTGCGCCCGTCGCCGGGCAGGAGGCCGGCCAGGCCGAGCCGGGTGCCGGCCGGGGTGCCGGCCGGGCCGAGCCGGGTGCTGGCCAGGGCGCCGGTCAGGACGAGCCGGCGGACGGCGTACGGCAGGAGGGGGAGGAGGCCGATAGCTCCGAGGACGACGAGCCGCGCCGCAGCGGGTGGCTGGTCTTCCTGCGCGAGGTCGGCCTGGTGATCTCGATCGCGCTGGTCATCTCCTTCCTCGTCAAGACCTTCCTGGCGCAGCCCTTCTGGATCCCGTCGGGGTCGATGAACCAGACGCTGATCGAGGGCGACCGGGTCGTGGTGAGCAAGCTGACCCCGGGGCCGTTCGACCTGAACCGCGGCGACGTCGTGGTGTTCGAGGACCCGGGCGGCTGGCTGCAGACCCAGACGCCCGAGCGCGGGCCGGTGGCGACCGCGCTGGAGTTCGTCGGGCTCTACCCGGCGGGCGACAACCACCTGATCAAGCGGGTGATCGGGATGCCCGGCGACCGGGTGGCGTGCTGCGACCGGCAGCAGCGGCTGACCGTCAACGGCACCCCGCTGACCGAGCCCTACGTGCAGCCCGGTGACAACCCCAGCGACCTGCGGTTCGACGTGCGGGTGCCCGCGGGGCGGGTCTGGGTGATGGGCGACCACCGCTCGGACTCCTCCGACTCGCGCTACCACGACGACGGCACGGGCCGGGCCGGGTCGGTCCCGATCGACAAGATCACGGGGCGCGCGGTGGTCATCGTGTGGCCGGTTGGCAGGATGGGGTGGCTGAGCGACTACTCCTCGACCTTCGACAAGGTGAACGATCCGTGACCGACGACGCCTCGCGCGACGAGACCGACGCGACCGCACGCGATCGCGACACCGAGCCCGAGACACCGCCCCAGCCCCAGCCGGCCCGGCACGGGTTCTGGTGGCGGGTGCGCGAGTACACCATGGTCGTGGCCATCGCGATCGCGCTGTCGTTCCTGGTCAAGACGTTCCTGGTGCAGCCGTTCTGGATCCCGTCGGGGTCGATGGAGCAGACGCTGATCACCGGTGACCGGATCGTCGTGAACAAGCTGCCCGGCAGCAACGACGACCTGCAGCGCGGCGACATCGTGGTGTTCGAGGACCCCAACGGCTGGCTGCCGCCGGTGCCCGAGAGCGAGGGCGTGGGCGGCGCGGCCAAGCGGGCGCTGCAGTTCGTCGGGCTCTACCCCGCGGGCGAGCAGCACCTGGTCAAGCGGGTGATCGGCGTCGGCGGCGACCACGTGGTCTGCTGCGACGACCGGGGCCGCATCACGGTCAACGGCGCGGCGATCGACGAGACCTATCTCAGCCCCGGCGTGCAGCCGAGCGCGGTGCCCTTCGACGTGCGGGTGCCCGACGGCCGCCTGTGGGTCATGGGCGACAACCGCAGCAACTCCGAGGACTCCCGCGCCCACGACGGCCGCTCCGGCGGGACCGAGGGCTCGGTCCCCACCTCGGTCGTCACCGGCAAGGTGTGGGCCGTCGTCTGGCCCATCGGCCGGTTCGGCACCCCGCCCGACGGGCGCGCCGTGTTCAGCCAGGTGCCGTCCCGATGACCCCGCGCAAGCCCACCCTGCGCGTCGAGCGGTCGCTGCAGCGCGAGGGCTACGCCCTGCTCGCCGGGATGGACGAGGTCGGCCGCGGGGCGCTCGCCGGCCCGGTGTCGGTCGGCGTCGTCGTGGTCGACGAGAGCACCCGCACGGTGCCGCAGGGGGTGCGCGACTCCAAGCTGTTGTCGCCGCAGGCGCGCGAGCGGATGGTGCCGAAGGTGCGGCGCTGGGCGAGGGCGTACGCCGTCGGGCACGCCTCGGCCGCCGAGATCGACGAGCTCGGCATCATGGCGTGCCTGCGGCTCGCCGGCACGCGTGCGCTGGCGCAGCTGGACGTCGTGCCCGACCTGGTCATCCTCGACGGCAACCACGACTGGCTCACCGACCCGGCCCGCGCGGGACTGTTCGCGTTCGGCGACGACGGGCCGGTGACGCCCCCGGTGCGCACGATGATCAAGGCCGACATGCGTTGCTCGTCGGTGGCGGCCGCGAGCGTGCTCGCCAAGGTCGAGCGCGACGGCATGCTCGTCGAGATGGCGCAGGAGCACCCGCACTACGGCTGGGCCGGCAACAAGGGCTACTCCTGCAAGGAGCACCTCGACGCGCTCGACGAGCACGGGCCGTGCGTGCAGCACCGCCGGTCGTGGCGCCGGTTCGCCGCGGCGCAGGCCGAGGTGGTCGAGGCTGTCGAAGGGGTCGAGGAGCAGGCGCACACCGGGGCGACCCGGGCCGACGCCGCGTCCACGCCGATGGAGGAGCTCGTATGAGTGCGGAGGACCTGGAGCGCTACGAGACCGAGCAGGAGCTGGCGCTCTATCGCGAATACCGAGACGTCGTAGGGCTGTTCAGCCACGTGGTCGAGACCGAACGCCGGTTCTACCTGTGCAACGACGTCGACCTGCAGGTGCGCGGCGAGGGCAGCGAGGTCTTCTTCGACGTGCGGATGACCGACGCCTGGGTGTGGGACGTCTATCGCCCGGCGCGGTTCGTGAAGAAGGTGCGGGTGATCACCTTCAAGGACGTCAACGTCGAGGAGATCGCCAAGTCCGACATCGAGATCCCCAAGGGCGACACCTTCCCCGGCTGAGCGCCGTACGTCCGCGCCGGCGGCGGCCCGTCGTGCACAGGGCGTCGTCGGCGCCAGCGGTTTCCACAGGCCCGCTCCGCGCCCTGGTGGGCGGTCCCGTCCCTGGCCACCGTGGTGCCAGGAGGTGGTGCCGATGGCGACCGGACGACAGGCCGCGACAGGGGTGCGCGGCGCGCTCGGCAGGTTCGGCGAGGACATGGCGGTGCGCTACCTGGGCGACCAGGGATACGCCGTGCTCGACCGCAACTGGCAGTGCGGGCGCGAGGGTGAGCTGGACATCGTGGCGCGCACGCCCGACGGCGCCTGCGTGGTCGCGGTCGAGGTCAAGACCCGTCGCTCGCTGGCCTACGGGTCGCCGCTGGAGGCGATCACCTGGGCCAAGGCGGCGCGGCTGCGCAGGCTGGCGGCCGCCTGGTGCCGCGCGCACGGCCCCGGCACGGGCGACGTGCGCATCGACGTCATCGGGGTGATCGTCGACGGCTCCGCGCCGCCGCAGATCCTGCACGTCGAGGGCGTGACCGGATGAGCCTGGGGAGCACGCGCTGCGTCGCGGTGACCGGCATCGAGGGCACGCTCGTCGACGTCGAGGCAGACACCGGTCCGGGCCTGCCCCACTTCGGGATCAGCGGGATGCCCGACACGGCGTGCGCGCAGTCGCCGTCGCGGGTGCGCGCCGCGATCACCAACTCCGACCTGCCGATGCACGGGCAGCGCATCGTGGTGAACCTGTCGCCGGCGTCGCTGCCCAAGACCGGGGCCGGCTTCGACCTGGCGATCGCCGTGGCGGTGTTGGCGGCCAGCCAGACCGTGCCGGCCGAGCAGGTCGCGGGGGTGGTGCACCTGGGCGAGCTCGGGCTCGACGGCACCGTGCGCTCGGTGCCCGGGGTCCTGCCCGCCGTGCTCGCCGCGGCCGCGGCCGGGGTGCGCACGGTCGTCGTGCCGGTCGCCAACGCCGCCGAGGCCGCGCTCGTCGACGGCGTCGAGGTGGTGCCGGTCGCCGACCTGGCCGAGCTGGTGCGCCGCTGCCGCGACCTGCACCGCGGGCGAGCGGTCGAGCCGCGCCCGATTCCCGAGCCGCTGCGGACGTACGACGAGCAGGGGCCGGACCTCGCCGACGTCGCCGGGCAGGACGAGGCGCGGGCGGCGCTGGAGATCGCGGCCGCGGGCGGCCACCACCTGGCGATGATCGGCCCGCCGGGCGCCGGCAAGACGATGCTGGCCGAGCGGCTGCCCGGGCTGCTGCCGCGGCTGACGCGGCCCCAGGCGCTCGAGGTCACCGCCGTCCACTCGGTGCTCGGGGAGCTCGGCGACCGGGCGCTGATCGACCGCGCGCCGTTCGTGGCGCCGCACCACGGCGCGTCGATGAGCGCGATCATCGGCGGCGGCACGGGTCGGGTGCGCCCCGGGGCGATCTCCCGCGCCAACCGCGGGGTGCTGTTCCTCGACGAGGTGCCGGAGTTCCGCCGCGACGTGCTCGAGGCGCTGCGCCAGCCGCTGGAGTCGGGGCGTGTCACCGTGGCCAGGGGGCAGGGCATGGTCTGCTTCCCGGCGCGCTTCCAGCTGATCCTCGCGGCCAACCCGTGCCGCTGCGGACGCCGCGTCGGTCGCGGCGAGGGCTGCACCTGCACGCCGCTCGTGCAACGCACCTATCTGGCCAAGCTGTCCGGGCCGCTGCTCGACCGCGTCGACCTGCAGCTCAGTGTGCTGCCGGTGAGCCGCGCCGCGCTGCGCAGCGGGCCGGGAGAGAGCAGCGCGGTCGTCGCCGGCCGGGTCGCCGAGGCCCGCGAGCGTCAGGCCCACCGGTGGCGCCGGACCACCTGGACCATCAACGGTGCGGTGCCCGGTGCGCTGCTGCGCGAGAGCGCCTGGCGCCTGCCCGCCGCCGAGACCCGGCTGCTGGACTCCTCGCTCGAGCGGGGGTCGCTGACCCTGCGCGGCTACGACCGGGTGCTGCGGGTCGCCTGGACCATCGGCGACCTGGCCGGGCGCGAGCGGCCCGGGCCCGACGACGTCCTGCGCGCGCTCGCGATGCGCGGCCGCATCCCGGAGGTGGCGGCGTGACGACGACGAGCGACCTGCTCGGCACCGACGACCCGCACGAGGCGGAGCGGCGGGCGCGGATGGCTCTGGCCCGCCTCACCGACCCGTTGCTCGCCGGCGCCTACCAGGAGATCGCCGGCTTCGGGCACGTCGAGGCGGTGGTGCGGCTGCTGTCCGGCAGCAGCTCGATCAAGGGCCGCGCCGCAACCCGCGTCGCGCACTTCGACCTCGAGGCCGATCTGCGCGCGACCCGCTGGAGCGCGTCGCGGGTGATCGTGCCCGGCGACGACGAGTGGCCCGACGCCCTCGACGAGCTCGAGCGCCCGCCGCACTGCCTGTGGCTGCGCGGGTCCGGCCGGTTGGACGAGCTGACCGAGCGCGGAGTGGCGGTCGTGGGCGCTCGGGGTGCGACGGCGTACGGCGAGCACGTGGCGTCCGAGATCGGGTTCGGGCTCACCGCGGCCCGCGCGGTCGTGGTGTCCGGAGCGGCGTACGGCATCGACGGCGCCGCCCACCGCGGCGCCCTGGCCGCGGAAGGGCCGACCGTCGCCGCGCTCGCGTGCGGCATCGACCGGGCCTACCCCTTGGTGCACTCCCAGCTGCTGGTCGACATCGCCGACGGGGGAGTGGTGCTCACCGAGGCGCCGCCCGGCACCGCGCCGCTGCGCTCGCGGTTCCTCGCGCGCAACCGGATGATCGCCGCGCTGAGCCGCGGGACCGTCGTGGTGGAGGCCGGTCTGCGGTCCGGCTCGCTCAACACCGCGCGGTGGGCCGGCGAGCTGCACCGACCCGTCATGGCGGTGCCAGGGCCGGTCACGTCGGCGTCCAGCGCGGGCGCGCACGAGCTGCTGCGCGAGACCGACGCGGTGCTGGTCACCGGTGCCGACGACGTGCTCGAGCAGGTCGGTCGCATGGGCGAGCACCTGGTGCCGCTGCGCCGGAGCCCGGAGCGGCCGCAGGACGCGCTGGACCCCGAGGAGTTCGCGGTGTGGGAGGCGCTCAGCCGCAGCAGGACCAGCGACGCGACGAAGGTGAGCCTCTCGGCCGGGCTGGAGCTGATCCGCGCCCAGACGCTGCTCGCGACCCTGGAGGCGCGCGGGCTCGCCGAGCACGACGGGCGCGGCTGGTTGCGCGTGTGAGCCGGGGCGGTGCCGGGTGGGTCGGGCCGACGCGCGTTGTTTCAGGCGAGAGTGATCTGTGCAACAAGTCGCTGAGCGTTCGCCACGCCCGTCCGGGTGACCTACGTTCTGAGGAACGAGCCCTGTTCTCGTCCGGCGGTGGGGGAACGCCGCCGGGCCTGGGGCCACGAACTGGGGTGGGGAGTCCGCACATGTCCGCGATCTCGAGACGTGCTGTTGCCAAGGGTGCCGCGTGGACGGCGCCGGCCGTGGCCGTCGGTGCCGTCGTGCCGGTCTACGCGGCGTCCGGCCAGGTGACCGTCACCGCGCTGACCGCCTGCCGCACGGGCAGCAACTTCTCCGACGTCTCCGTCACCCTGAGCCTGGTTTCCACGATGAGCACGGATGCGGTCGTGACCATCACGAGCGTCACGCCGGGGCAGGGCAGTCTGCAGGGCAGCCCGAGCATCACCCGCGGCAGCTGCACCAGCACCTGCGGCACGACCTCCACCTGCGTGGCGGCCAGGAGCGCGACCACCCCGACGCTGAGCTTCCGGGTGAGCACGCCCAACGTCACGTCGGCCACCATCGGCTACTCCGTCTACAGCGCCGACGGCTGCACCCTGCTGCGCAGCGGCACGCTGAGCGTGACCATCGTGCCGTGCGGCGGTCAGCGCAGTGCCGAGACCAGCACGTCGAGCAGCTCGAGCTCCTCGACGACCGGCACCTCGACCAGCAGCTCGACGAGCAGCCCGACGCCCAGCACCACGACGCCGGCGACCTCCGGCGCGAGCGACCCGGCGAGCGCTCCCGCGCCGGCCGCCACCCCGAGCACGACGGGTGACCAGGCGACCGGATCGACGTCACCCGCGCAGCCCTGATCGACGCGCCGCGCCTGCGGGCCCGGCGCCGCGCGCCTGCCTAGGCTGGGCGGGTGAGTGACCTGGCCGACCTGATCGAGGCGTTCGAGCGGCACCTGCGCTCCGAGCGCAACCGGTCGGCGCACACCCAGCGCGCGTACGTCGGCGACCTGCGCCACCTCGCGACCCACCTGACCGGTGCGGGCATCGGCGCGTGGCGCGATGTGCGGCTGGCCGACCTGCGCAGCTGGCTGGCCGCCATGTCCGAGAGCGGCGCCGCGCGCTCGACGATCGCCCGCCGGTCGGCCGCGGCGCGCACCTTCTTCCGCTGGGCGCTGCGCACCGGTCACGTCGACACCGACCCGTCGCTGCGTCTGCTCGCACCGCGCCGCAGCAAGCACCTGCCGGGGGTGCTGCGCCAGCGCGAGGCGACCGCCCTGCTCGACGTCGCGACGGTCGCCTCCGACGACGCCGACCCCGTGCACCTGCGCAACCGCGCCATGCTCGAGCTGCTCTACGCCAGCGGCATCCGGGTCAGCGAGCTCGTCGGCCTCGACGTCGACGACCTCGATCGCGACCAGCGCACGGTGCGCGTCACCGGCAAGGGCGACAAGCAGCGCACCGTCCCGTTCGGCGTGCCCGCCGCCGAGGCGATCGAGGCCTGGCTGGTGCGCGGACGTCCCCAGCTCGTGACGGGGGAGAGCCAGGCCGCGGTCTTCCTCGGCCGGCGCGGCCGCAGGGTCGACCCGCGGCAGGTGCGCGAGGTCGTGCACCAGTTGCTCGCCCACGTGCCCGACGCGCCCGACCTCGGACCCCACGGGCTGCGGCACAGCGCCGCGACGCACCTGCTCGAGGGCGGGGCCGACCTGCGCATGGTGCAGGAGCTGCTCGGGCACGCCTCGCTGTCGACGACGCAGATCTACACCCACGTCTCCACCGAACGGCTGCGGCGCTCGTTCCAGCAGGCGCACCCCCGCGCCTGACCCGCCGGAGCGACGCCCGCCTACCCGTCGAGCGGGAGCAGCACGACACGCTGGATCTGCAGCAGTGTCAACGGATCTCGGTAGTCGTCGGGCGCGACCACCAGGCCCCAGTGCAGGCAGGCCGCCGGGGAGCAGTGCGACGACGCGGCGGTGAGCGTGCCGATCCGGTCGCCGCGCTCGACCTGCGCCCCCTGTCCGACCCGGGTCTCGAGCGGCTCGTACGTCGTGCGCCACCCGTTCGCGTGCTCCACCGTGACGACACCCCGCCCGGCGATCACGCCGGAGAAGGTCACCCGGCCCGGACCTGCCGCGAGCACCGGCTGGGCCGCTGCGCCCGTCAGGTCGACCCCGCGGTGACCGGCCGCCCACGGTTGCGGTGGCTGCTCGAACGCCCGGGCCACCGGCGGTTGCGGCTGCAGCGGCCAGCCGAATCCGTACGCCGGTGCCGGGTCCTGCCCGCCCGGCACCGGCGCGTCCGGAGCCAGCGCGTCCGGTGGCCTCGCGCCCGTGGCAGCCGCGGCCGTCAGTGGCGCCGCGCGCAGCGCCAGCGGCGGTGCGGGCGCCGCCGCGCAGGCGCCGAGCGCGGTCAGCAGCAGCGAGCAGGCGAAGGTCCCCATGGCCAGACCATCGCGGTGGGCAGCCGCGTCCGGCAACGG
This sequence comes from Barrientosiimonas humi, assembly GCF_006716095.1. Taxonomy (NCBI): domain Bacteria; kingdom Bacillati; phylum Actinomycetota; class Actinomycetes; order Micrococcales; family Dermacoccaceae; genus Barrientosiimonas; species Barrientosiimonas humi. The sequence goes on along the minus strand of NZ_VFOK01000001.1, from coordinate 1,981,412 downwards.
TGCGAGCCGGGCCTGTGCACGACGAGCCGGCCGCCGACGTACGTGTGGACGGCGGGGGTCGACAGGTCCGGGCGCCCTGGACGAGGTTGTCCCCAGATGTGGCGTGGCTCACCCCTGCGGGGGTCCGCCCTCGCTACGGTGCTGGTCGTGGAGCAGACCCGCCGGCACCGTCGCGCCGGCCGACCGACGTCCGTCGTCTCGACGCGCACCCCGCGCCATGCCGCCCCCGCGCCCGGGCGGCACCGGCAGCCGCCGTCGCTGCCGCTCGGCACCCGCCGCGCCATCGCCGCCACGCTGGTGGTGCTCGCCACGGGCAGCGCGGCCATCGGTGTCGCCCGGGCCGCCGACGCGCCCGCCCAGGTCAACGGCTCGCTCGCCGCGGTGTCCGGCGCAAGCCGGGGCGGGCCCGCCCCCGCTGCCGCCACCCCGAGCGAGGCGCACAGCGAGGCCGCGACGCCCTCGTCGGCCACACCCACCCCCGAGCTGTCGGCCTCCCGCAGCACCGCGAAGGCCACCCCTTCCGACAAGCCCACCAAGTCCGCCAAGCCCACCGCGTCGCAAACCGCCGTGCCCGACCGCGGCAACGGCCGGCTCACGCCCGTTCTCGTGCCGGGCGACGACACCCGCGGCAAGGGTCGCGTCGTCACCTATGCCTTCCAGGTCGAGGAAGGGCTCGGCATCGACAAGGTCGCCGCCGCGCGGACGGTCGGCCAGACGCTGCGCGACCCCAAGGGCTGGCAGAAGCAGGACGGCGTGCGGTTCGTGCAGGTCACGCCCGAGGAGCTGAAGAAGGGCGCCAGGCCCAAGCTGACCATCGCGCTGGTGTCGCCCGACAAGACCGACCAGATGTGCAAGCCGCTGAGCACCGACGGCACCTGGTCGTGTGCCAACCACGACACCGCCGTGCTCAACTACCGCCGCTGGGCCACGGCGACCCCGTCGTACGCCGGGCGCGGCGCGGACTACCGCACCTACCAGATCAACCACGAGGTCGGGCACGAGCTCGGTCACCCGCACGTGAGCTGCGGCGGCAAGGGTCGGCTCGCGCCGGTGATGCTGCAGCAGTCCAAGGGGCTCCAGGGCTGCCGGCCCAACATCTACCCGACCGTCACGCGCGGCTGACCCGGGCCCGCCCGCGGTCAGCGCCGCAGGCGCTGCAACCGCTCGACGCCCTCGGTGACCACCGCGTCGTCCTTGCAGAACGCGAACCGCAGCAGGCTCGCGTTGGCCGCCGGGTCGTCGTGGAAGGCCGACACCGGGATCGCGACGACGCCGCACAGCTCCGGCAGCTTCCAGCACAGCTCGGTCGCGTCGGTCCACCCCAGCGGCGCTGCGTCGGCCACCGCGAAGTAGGTGCCCTGCGGCAGCCACGCCTCGAACCCCGCGCTGCGCAGTCCGTCGACCAGCAGGTGCCGCCGGCGGTCCAGGTCGGTGCGCAGTTCCGCGAGGAAGTCACCGCCGTGCCGCAGCCCCTCGGCCACGGCCAGCTGGAACGGGCCGCCGCCGGAGAAGGTGAGGTACTGCTTCACGGTGAGCGCCGCCTGCACCAGCTCGGCGGGCCCGGACAGCCAGCCGACCTTCCACCCGGTGAGCGAGAACGACTTGCCGGCCGAACCGATGGTCAGGGTGCGCTCGGCCATCCCGGGCAGGGACGCCATCGGCACGTGCTCGGCGCCGTCGAACGTCAGGTGCTCGTAGACCTCGTCGGTCACCACCACCGCGTCGAACTCGCGGGCGAGGTCGGCCACCAGCTGCAGCTCGGCGCGCGTGAACACCTTGCCGGTCGGGTTGTGCGGGGTGTTCAGCAGCACCACGCGGGTGCGCGGTGAGAAGGCGGCGCGCAGCTCGTCCTCGTCGATGGCGTACGTCGGCGCGCGCAGGGTGCACGTGCGGTGCTCCGCGCCGGCGAGGGCGAACATCGCGGTGTAGGAGTCGTAGTAGGGCTCGAAGGTCACCACCTCGTCGCCGGGTGCGCACAGCGCGAGCACGCTCGCCGCGATCGCCTCGGTCGCGCCGACCGTGGCGATGACCTGGGTCTCCGCGTCGAGCTCGAGGCCGTAGCGGGTGCGCTGGTGCTCGGCCACCGCCTCGCGCAGCGCGGGCACGCCGCGGCCGGGCGGGTACTGGTTCGCGCCGCCGTCGCCGGTGGCGATCGCCCGCTCGGCGGCGTCCTTGATCAGGGCGGGGCCGTCGGTGTCGGGGAAGCCCTGCCCGAGGTTGACCGCACCGGTGCGGGTCGCCAGCTGCGACATCTCCGCGAAGATCGTGGTGCCGAACCGGCGCATGCGAGGCACGAGGGGAGTGTCCATCCCCGCCAGCGTACGGCCGGTGAGATTTCCGCAGAACGGCGCTGCTGGCGTACGCTGGAGACACGACCCGTCCCGACGGGTCGAATTCGCGTGTCCTGCTCCGGCTGCCTTGCCGGGGCGCGCGTCCGCAGTCCGCCACCTCGCGTGGCGGGGGTGCGCGTCAGGACACCAGGCATGACGCCCTCGAGGCGTCGAACAACTGGAAACCTCACAACGAAAGGCGGACCTCGGCATGGCCGTCGTCACCATGCGCCAGCTCCTGGAGAGCGGCGTCCACTTCGGGCACCAGACCCGTCGCTGGAACCCCAAGATGAAGCGCTTCATCATGACCGAGCGCAACGGCATCTACATCATCGACCTGCAGCAGTCGCTGACCTACCTCAACGACGCGTACGACTTCATCAAGCAGACCGTGGCCCACGGCGGCACGATCCTGTTCGTCGGCACCAAGAAGCAGGCGCAGGAGTCGATCGCCGAGCAGGCGACCCGGGTCGGGATGCCCTACGTCAACCACCGCTGGCTCGGTGGCATGCTCACCAACTTCAACACCGTCCACAAGCGTCTGACCCGGCTCAAGGAGCTCGAGGAGATCGACTACGACGACGTGGCGGGCTCGGGCCGCACCAAGAAGGAGCTGCTCGTCCTCAAGCGCGAGAAGGACAAGCTCGAGCGCACCCTGGGCGGTATCCGTGACATGGCCAAGGTGCCGTCGGCGGTCTGGGTCGTCGACACCAAGAAGGAGCACCTGGCGGTCACCGAGGCGCGCAAGCTGAACATCCCGGTCATCGCGATCCTCGACACCAACTGCGACCCCGACGAGGTCGACTACAAGATCCCGGGCAACGACGACGCGATCCGCTCCGTCACGCTGCTCACCCGCGTCGTCGCCGACGCCGTCGCCGACGGTCTGATCTCGCGCTCGCAGGGCAAGTCGGGCGAGAGCGCCGACGCCGCCCAGGAGCCGATGGCCGAGTGGGAGCGCGAGCTGCTGGCCTCCGAGGGTGCGGCTGCCGACAGCGACACCGTCACCGGCCCGACCTCCACCGCGAAGGCCGCCGACGAGACCGCCGCGGTCGACACCGCCGGCGCCCCGGCCGAGGAGACCACCGCGGTCGCCGAGGCCACCGAGCGCCAGGCCGCCGAGGTCTCCGAGGGCGTCGCCCAGGGCGAGCAGGCTCAGGGCGAGCAGGCCAAGGGCGAGCAGCAGGCCTGAGCCGGCTGCGTCGTACATCCACCGCTGACATTCGCGAAGGAGCGAAGCACGCACATGGCGAACTACACCGCCGCTGACATCAAGTCCCTGCGCGAGCAGACCGGCGCCGGCATGCTCGACGTCAAGAAGGCGCTCGACGAGGCCGACGGCGACCAGGGCAAGGCCGCCGAGATCCTGCGGGTCAAGGGCCTCAAGGGCGTCACCAAGCGCGAGGGGCGCTCGGCGTCCAACGGCCTGGTCGCTGCCGCCGTCGAGGGCGGCGTCGGCACGATGCTGGAGATCAACTGCGAGACCGACTTCGTCGCCAAGGGCGCGAAGTTCGGCGAGTTGGCCGAGCGGGTGCTGGGCCAGGCCGTCAAGGTCGGCGCGGCCGACCCGCAGGCGCTGCTCGCGAGCGACCTCGACGGCAAGACCGTCCAGGAGGTCCTCGACGAGGCCAACGCCGCGATCGGCGAGAAGATCGAGCTGCGTCGCCTGGCGCGCCTCGAGGGCGACAACGTCGTGGCCTACCTGCACAAGACCAGCCCCGACCTGCCCGCGCAGATCGGCGTCCTGGTGGCCACCGCCGGTGGCGACGAGCAGGTGGCTCGCGACGTCGCGATGCACGTGGCGGCCTTCAGCCCCACCGTCCTCAGCCGTGACGAGGTCGACCCCGCCACGGTCGAGAACGAGCGTCGCGTCGCCGAGGCCACGGCGAAGGAGGAGGGCAAGCCCGAGGCTGCGCTCCCCAAGATCGTCGAGGGCCGGGTCAACTCCTACTTCAAGGACAACGTGCTCCTGGAGCAGCCGTTCGCGAAGGACACCAAGAAGACCGTCGGCAAGGTCGCCGAGGAGGGCGGCGCGACGGTCACCGGCTTCGCCCGCTTCAAGGTCGGCGTCTGACCGGACGCGCAATCCGTCGGCGGCGGTTCCGTGTGGCGCCTTCTGGCCGCCCCGGCATCGTCGACGGCGGCACATGAAGTACGACGGCGGCACAGATAACTTCTGTGCCGCCGTCGTGGTTTCTGTGCCGCCGTCGTCGGGCGCTGGGAAACGCGGGAAGTTCCGCCTGTGGATAGCGTTTCGCGGCCCGCTCGGCTGTCAGGTTTGGCCCATGGAACAGGTCGAACTTGCCGCCATGGTGCTCTCGACGGCGCAGCGCCGGCGCGCGGGCGGGGGTGACTACGTGCGGCTGCGGCGTGATGCGTACGTCCGCGCCGACGCGTGGACCGAGCTCGACGCCCGCAGTCGCCACCTGGTGCGGGCGCACGAGGTCACAGCTCGTCGGGACGAACCGCCGCTGCTGTGCGGGCCCAGCGCTGCGGCCGTCTGGGGTCTGCCGATCATCGGAGCGTGGTCCGACGACGTCGAGGTGCTCGTGCCGGACGGTGCGCCCGGCAGCCGGCCGGGCATCAGGCGGCGCCGCACCACCGTCCTGCCACAGGGCGAGCTGCGCTCCGGTCTGCTGGTGACTTCCGCCGCACGGACCGTGATCGACGTCGCCCGGACCAGCCCCGAGTCCGGCCTCGCGGCGGCCGACCACGCGGTGCGCATCGGTCTGGTGACGCAGGAGGAGCTGCGCGCCGAGGCGCTGGCCGTGCCGCCGCGAGCCGGCGGACGCCAGGGCGCCCAGGCTGTGGCGGCCCTGGCGGATCCCCTGGCCGAGTCCACCGGTGAGTCACTGAGCCGGTTCGGGTTCTGGCAGCTGGGCTTCCCGCGCCCGCGACTCCAGGTGGAGTTTCATGACGCCGCCGGGTTCATCGGGCGGACCGACGCGTTCTGGGAGGCAGCGCGGCTCATCGGTGAGTTCGACGGCCGGGTGAAGTACCGGGTGCCTCCGAACGCCACTCCTGACCAGGCCTCGAAGGTCTTGTGGGACGAGAAGCGACGGGAGGACCGGCTGCGGCGCGTCGTCGCCGGCGTAGCCCGGTGGACGTGGCGCGAGGCGCTGCACCGCGAACGGCTGCGCGCTGTCCTGATCGGCCACGGCCTGCGCCCGAGCGACCAGCCCTGGTTCGACCCGGTGACGCTCGAGCTGCTGTGAGTCGGCTCGCGGGCTCACCGCCCCGGCATCGTCGACGGCGGCCCACGCAGCGTCTTCTGGCCGCGTCTCCTCCTCCGGGTCGGCTCGCAGGCTCACCGCCCCGGCATCGTCGACGGCGGCCCACGCAGCGTCTTCTGGCCGCGTCTTCTGGCCGCGTCTCCTCCTCCGGGTCGGCTCGCAGGCTCACCGCCCCGGCATCGTCGACGGCGGCCCACGAAGTACGACGGCGGCACAGATAACTTCTGTGCCGCCGTCGTGGTTTCTGTGCCGCCGTCGTCGGGGAGGGCGAGTCCCCGGGCGCGGGAGGCCGGGCGCGGGCGTACGCCCGGGCCGGGCGGGCGGGGACGGCCGGGTCAGCTGGTGGCGGTGGTGGCCGTGGGGCTGGGGGCGGCGGCCAGGGCCCGGGCGAGGTTGGCCCCGAGCACCTTGGCGCCCTCGACGCTGGGGGTCGTCGCGTTGTAGGAGAAGCGCGTCTCGGTCCAGCCGAAGTCGTCGGTGCGCAGCGTGCTCCACGGGTCGACGAACTGCCACCCGTTGTCGGTGGCGGCCTGGCGCAGCGCGCTGTTCCAGGAGCCCAGCGTCGCCGGGCTCAGCCCGCGGGCGGGGCCCAGCGCGGCCACGACGAAGCTGCCGGGGGAGTCGGGCGAGACGGCGGTCTGCAGGTCCTTCAGCGACCCGATCACCTGGTCGATGCTGCGGCCGGCGTACGCGTCGCTCAGGCCGAGGAACGCGACGTGCAGGTCGGCGTCGACCTCGGGCGGGTCCGAGGCGGCGCGGGCGGTGGTCTCGCCGGTCGTGGCCTCGCCGCCGACGTAGCGCAGGCCCTGGTCGGACAGGTATCCCACCCAGGAGCGGTCGGGCAGCTGCTGCGGGTCCTCGATCGACCCGCCGCCGGCGCTGATCGCGTCGCCGTAGACAGCCACCGTGCGTCCCTGGGAGGCGGCGCTGCTGGGCGTCGACGCGGGCCCGGGGGTGCTGGGCGAGGCGGCCGTGGGGCCGCCCTGGCCGGACGCGGCGGGGGAGTCGGGGGCCGACTGCGGCCGCAGCGCGAGGACGCACAGCACAACGGTGACGGCAGCCAGTGCGAGCAGACCGAGGGTCGACGCCGAACGGCGCACCGCTGCCATGGGACCTCCGTGGAACCAAAGGGGTGGAGCCGGGCGACTCCGGCGACGAACGTACCAGCGCCGGTGCCCGAACCCGTGGCTCGACTCGGGTTCGGGCCCTCTCGTGTGGAAGACTGCCTCGACCGCCCACACCGCACGACGGAGGCTCCCGCGTGACCCCTGATCGCCCTGACCCCGACCAGACGCGATTCCTGCTGAAGCTGTCGGGCGAGGTGTTCGGCGGCGGGCAGGTCGGCCTCGACCCCGACGTGGTCAAGAGCATCGCCTCCCAGATCGCCGACGCGTCCCGCGAGGGGATCCAGATCTGCGTCGTCATCGGCGGCGGCAACTTCTTCCGCGGCGCTGAGCTGCAGACCAAGGGCATGGACCGGGTGCGCGCCGACTACATGGGGATGCTCGGCATCGTCATGAACTGCCTGGCGCTGCAGGACTTCCTTGAGAAGGAAGGCATCGACACGCGCGTGCAGACCGCGATCACCATGGGTCAGGTGGCCGAGCCGTACATCCCGCGTCGCGCGATCCGGCACATGGAGAAGGGCCGCGTCGTGATCTTCGGCGCCGGCATGGGCATGCCGTTCTTCTCCACCGACACCGTCGCGGTGCAGCGCGCCCTGGAGAGCCGCTGCGACGCGGTGCTGGTCGCCAAGAGCGGCGTCGATGGCGTCTACACCGCCGACCCCAAGACCGACCCGACCGCCACCCGCATCGACGAGCTGACCTATCAGGAGGCGCTCGAGCGCGAGCTGCGCGTGGTCGACCAGACCGCGTTCTCGCTGGCCGCCGAGAACAAGATCCCGATGGTCGTGTTCGCGATGGAGGAGGAGGGCGCCATCACCCGGGCCCTCCAGGGTGAGAAGATCGGGACCAGGGTGATGCCGGCCTGAGGCCGGGCACCGTACGTTCGCACCACCCACTGCGCAGCACGAGGAGTTCGCCCATGGACGGCAGCATCGAAGAGAGCCTGCTCGAGGCCGAGGAGAAGATGGAGAAGGCCGTCGAGGTCGCCAAGGAGGACCTCGCGGGCATCCGCACGGGTCGGGCGAACGCGGGCATGTTCAACAAGCTCGAGGTCGACTACTACGGCGCGCCGACGCCGCTGCAGCAGCTGGCCTCGTTCCAGACGCCCGAGGCGCGCACCATCCTCATCCAGCCGTTCGACAAGGGCTCGATGGCCGCCATCGAGAAGGCGCTGCGCGAGTCCGACCTGGGCGTCAACCCCAGCAACGACGGCAACCTGATCCGCATCGTGCTGCCGCAGCTCACCGAGGAGCGGCGCCGCGACTACATCAAGCTGGCCCGGCAGAAGGGCGAGGACGCCAAGGTCTCGGTGCGCAACATCCGGCGCAAGGCCAAGGACGAGATCGACCGCTTCGTCAAGGACGGCGACGTGGGCGAGGACGACGGCAACCGCGCCGAGAAGGACCTCGACGGCCTCACCAAGAAGCACGTCGACCAGGTCGACGAGCTGCTGAAGCGCAAGGAGACCGAGCTGCTCGAGGTCTGAGCAGCCGCCGAGCGACATGACCACCGAGACGCCGCCGCCCAGCAGCCGGCGCGAGCTGCGCGCCGCCGGCGGCAGCGGCGGCTCCAAACCCGCCGGCCGCGCCGGGCGCAACCTGCCCGTCGCGATCGGCGTCGGGGTGGGGCTCGGCGCCGTCGTGCTGGCGTCGCTGCTGTTCGACAAGCGGTTCTTCGTCGCGCTGGCGACGCTCGCCTCGATCGTCGGGGCGGTCGAGATGCTGCAGGCGCTCGGCAAGGGGCGGGTGCACCCGCCGTGGGTCCCGACGCTGGCGGCGGCTGCCGCCGTGCCGGTGTCGGCGTACGTCTGGGGCCCGTCCGCGCTCGCGCCCGCCGTGGTCATCGCGGTCCTGGTGGTCATCGTGTGGGGTGCGAGCGGGCACGGCGCCGACGTGCCGCGCGACACGGCCGGTGGCGTGCTCACGGTGATCTACGTGCCGGCGCTGGTGGCGTTCGCGATGCTGCTGGTGCGGCCCGACGACGGCATGCAGCGCATCGTCGTGTTCATCGTGGTGACGATCGCGAGCGACATCGGTGGCTATGCCGCGGGGGTGCTGTTCGGGAAGCACCCGATGGCGCCGACGGTCAGTCCCAAGAAGTCCTGGGAGGGCTTCGCCGGGTCGGTCGTCTGGTGCGTCGCGGCCGGCATCCTCACCGTCGTCTACCTCCTCGACAGCGCCTGGTGGATCGGCCTGCTCCTCGGCCTCGCCGTCGTGGTCGCGGCGACCGTCGGCGACCTGTGCGAGTCGATGATCAAGCGCGACCTCGGCATCAAGGACATGAGCAACCTCATCCCCGGCCACGGCGGCCTGATGGACCGGCTCGACTCGATGCTGCTGTCGGTGCCCGTGACGTGGGCCATCCTCACCTTCGTCAGCACCACCTGACCTCCCCGAGCTCCCCGAGCCCCGCGACCCACCCCGCCCGAGCACGACCGAGAAGGCGACCCCGACATGACCGACCTGCCGACCCCCACCACCCGCCGCCCCGAGCCGGGGCAGCTGACCTTCACCGCGCCGCGGCGCGGCAAGCCGCCGAAGCACCTGGCCGACCTCGACCCGGCCGAGCGCAAGGCGGCCGTGGAAGCGCTGGGCCACAAGGGTTTTCGCGCCAAGCAGCTGTCCACCCACTACTTCGAGCGGCTGGTCGACGACCCCGACCAGATGACCGATCTGCCCAAGGACGCACGCACCGAGCTGGTCGAGGGGCTGCTGCCCCAGCTGCTGACCCCGGTGCGCGAGCTGCAGGCCGACGCCGGCGCCACGATCAAGCAGGTCTTCCGGCTGTTCGACGGCGCCCTCGTCGAGTCGGTGCTCATGCGCTACCCCGGCCGGGTGACCATGTGCATCTCGAGCCAGGCCGGCTGCGGCATGAACTGCCCGTTCTGTGCGACCGGGCAGGAGGGGCTGACCCGCAACCTGACCACCGCCGAGATCGTCGAGCAGGTCGTGGCCGGCGCCCGTGCGCTGCGCCACGGCGACCTCGCCGGCGGCGACGAGGCCGACCGAGAGGCGCCGCTGCGGGTCTCCAACGTCGTGTTCATGGGCATGGGTGAGGCACTGGCCAACTACCGCCAGGCGATCAACGCGATCCGCCGGCTCACCGACCCCACCCCCGACGGTCTCGGGATGTCCGCGCGCGGCATCACCATGTCGACCGTCGGCCTGGTCCCGGCGATCGACAAGCTCGCCGCCGAGGGCATCCCCGTCACGCTGGCGCTGTCGCTGCACGCACCCGACGACGAGCTGCGTGACGAGCTGGTGCCGATCAACACCCGCTGGAAGGTCGACGAGGCGATCGACGCGGCCTACCGCTACTACCGCACCACCGGCCGGCGGGTGTCGATCGAGTACGCCCTCATCAAGGACATCAACGACCAGGGCTGGCGCGCCGACCTGCTCGGCGAGAAGCTCAGCCGCCGCGGCAAGGGATGGGTGCACGTCAACCCGATCCCGCTCAACCCGACCCCCGGCAGCAAGTGGACCGCGTCGCGCCCCGGCGTCGAGCAGAACTTCGTCGAGCGGCTGCGGGCGCACGGCATCCCGACGACGATCCGCGACACCCGCGGCTCGGAGATCGACGGTGCCTGCGGGCAGCTGGCGGCCGCCACCGCCTGACCCGGCACCACGCGTACGCCCTGCGCCGACAAACAGATTCGGGCGCCACCCATCCGTGTGACCTGTGTCTCCGAACTCCTGGCACCAACGGTCACCAGGAAGGGATCGACACGATGCGCCGGACCACCAAGCTCGCCCTCGCGGCACCTGCCGCCTGCGCCATGCTCCTCGCCTCCGCGACGGGAGCCATGGCCGACGAGAGCTACACGATGAAGCTCACCGACACGATGGGCAACAAGAGCGGGTCGACCTCGACCGCGACGCTCACCATCGACGGCGACAACCTCACCGTCGACATCAAGGGCAAGGGCTTCACGCCCAACTCCCCGCACGCGCAGCACTTCCACGGGTCGTTCACCGAGGCCAAGAAGTTCATGTGCCCCGGGCCCGACCAGGACAAGGACGGCGACGGCCAGGTCAACGTGGAGGAGGGCGTCCCGATGTACGGCGACGTGGTCCTCTCGCTCACGACCGAGGGCGACACCAGCCCCAAGAGCGGCCTGGCCATCGAGCGCATGCCGAAGGCCGACGCCCAGGGCAACCTGTCCTACCGCCGCACGATCGCGCTGCCCGCCGGCGCCGGCGCCAAGCTGCGCAACCTGCACATCGTGCAGCACGGCCTCGACGCCAACGGCAACGACAAGTACGACATGGAGGCGCTCGGCGAGTCCTCGTTCGCGAAGTCGTTGGGCGTCAACGGGATTCCCGAGGAGGCCACCAACCCCGCGACGTGCGGCATGGTGAGCGCCGCCTCGGTCGGCAACCCGCCCTCCGGCGGCGTCGACACCGGCAACGGCTCCACCGAAGGCGTCGAGGCGGCCGTGCCGATCGGTCTCGGCGTGGTCGCGCTGGGTGCCGCCGGCCGGGCCTGGATGGTCCGTCGTCGCACGGGCGACGAGAGCTGATCGATGCCCGACAGCAGTGGCCGCGGCCGGCGCCGTCGTGCGTCGGCCGTGGCCGCGGTGCTCGCCCTGACCGGGGTCGGGCTGATCTCGTACGGCATCGCCCAGCAGGTGGGTGACCCGCCCTCGCCGAACCCCCAGCTCGCCAACGCCGGTCACGGGAATCACGGTGCAGCGCAAGGCAGCTCGGGCACCAGCCAGGGTGCGGACCCGACTCCTGGGCCGGCCGCGAGCTCGTCCGGCGGCGGGCCGGCTCCGGCACCCGGTGCCGCCGGCGGGCGGACGGGGCAGGCGTACGTCCAGCCCTCCGGGAAGCTGATGGCGCGAGCCACGCCCACGACCATGCGGCTCCCGGCCCAGGACATCGCCGGCAAGGTCATCCAGCTCGGGCTGCAGCCCAACGGTGAGATGGCGGTGCCGCAGAACGGCACCGACACCGGGTGGTTCAGCAAGAGCCCGACGCCGGGCGAGCTGGGCCCCTCGATCGTCGTCGGCCACGTGACCTGGCAGGGCAAGCGCGGGGTGTTCTTCGACCTCGGCGCCACCAAGCCCGGGCAGCGGGTCGAGGTCGACCGGGCCGACGGGACCACCGCGGTCTTCCAGGTCGACGCGGTCGAGCAGTACCCCAAGGCGAAGTTCCCGACCCAGAAGGTCTACGGCGCCACCGACCGCGCCGAGCTGCGGCTGATCACCTGCGGCGGGGTCTACGACGGGGACGCCCAGACCCACCTCGACAACATCGTCGTCTTCGCGCGGCTGGTCGGCACGCGCGGCTGACCTCCGGCGCAGGAGGGGGAGCGAGGCGTGCCGGCCCGGCACGCCTCGCTCAGCGCTGGGCGCCGGCGGGGCGCAGCAGCAGGTCGGCCGCCTCGGCGGTGGTGTCGACCAGGTGCACCGCGCCCGCCATCCGGCGACCTGCGGCGAGCGCCTCGAGGGCGGGCCAGACGGGGACGGTCCGGGTCCACTGCTCGCGACCGACCAGCACCAGCGGCGGCAGCCGGACGTCGTCGGGGGCGTAGTAGAGCGGGGTCACCGCCTGGAAGATCTCCTGCACCGTGCCGGCCGCGCCGGGCAGCACCACGATGCCGTCGGTGCACCGGTTGATCAGCAGGTCCTCGCGCAGCGCGTTGGAGAAGAACTTCGCGATGAGCGAGGCGAACAGGTTGGGCGGCTCGTGGCCGTAGAACCAGGTCGGCACGCCCACGCTGGTGACGTCGGCCGGGGTCGTCGCGAGGCGGTCGCCGGCGACCCGCTCGCGCACCTGCCACGCCGAGCGCGCCCAGTCGTCGATCGACGGCCGGAACGACGGCACCGCGGCGAGGTCGGTCAGCGCCGCCTCGAGCTCGACCTCGGTGCGGCAGATGCCGCCGAGGTTTCCCGCCTCCATCGCCCCCGGGCCGCCGCCGGTCAGCACGACCCGGCCGCTGGCCGCGATCGCCATCCCGAGCAGCGCTGCGTCGGCGTACTCCTGCGTGCCGCGCTGCACCGCGTGGCCGCCCATCACGCCCACGACGCCGCGGCCGTCGAGCAGCTCGTTCAGCGCGTCGGTCATCGAGTGGTCGTGGATCGAGCGCAGCAGCGTGACGAACGCGTCGTTGGCGAGGCTCGCCTCGCGCGACCAGGCGTACGCGGTCGCGTCGGGGGTGGTGGCGTAACCGCGCTCGAGCAGACCGGCGTACAGCTCGGCGGGGGTGTAGAGCCGCGCCCGGTAGGGGTCGACCGGCGCGGCGGGGTCGGCCGGGAAGATCGTGGCGCCGCTGACCCGCAGGTGGTGCTCCAGGTCGACGGTGAGCAGACCGCCGAGCACGACCAGCCCGGCGCAGCGCCGCTGCAGCAGTGCGGCACCCTCGGGCCCGGTCAGGTCGAGGCCCTGAAGACGCAAGCCCCACAACGTCGTTCGCGTCTCGAGCACGACGCGCAGCTGCTCCAGGTCCTCGATCTCCATGGTCGGCATGGCGCCAGTCTGGCAGCGGCCGTACGTCCTCGCGGACCGGGCGGTGTCGGCGCCTGGCCCTAGCCTCGGGAGCGTGATCCGCACCGTCGCCGTCTCGGGCTACCGCTCGCTGCGCGATCTCGTGGTGCCGCTGCACGGGCTCGACGTCATCACCGGGCCCAACGGCGCGGGCAAGTCCAACCTCTATCGCGCGCTGCGGCTGCTCGCGGCGTGCGGGCAGGGCGACGTGGTGTCCTCGCTCGCGCGCGAGGGCGGGCTGAGCTCAGCGCTGTGGGCCGGCCCGGCGTCGCTCGACGGCGCGCGCCGCGGTGGGCACGAGGTGCAGGGCACGGTGCGCAAGGGCCCGATCAGCCTGCGGCTCGGGTTCGCCTCCGACGACCTCGGCTACCTCGTCGACCTGGGGCTGCCGCCGCAGGCGCCGGGATACGAGTCGGCGTTCCTGCGCGACCCCGAGATCAAGCGCGAGGTCGTCTTCAGCGGCCCGGTGATGCGGCCCGCGACGGTGCACGTGCGCCGCCGCTGGTCGGTCGTCGAGGCGCGCGAGGGGCGGGGCTGGACCGAGCTGACCCGCGGGCTCGCGCCGTGGGAGAGCATGCTCGACGAGCTCGCCGACCCGCAGCGCGCGCCCGAGCTGGTCGCGGTGCGGCGGGTGCTGCGCGGCTGGCGGTTCTACGACGGGTTCCGCGCCGACCCCGACTCGCCCGCCCGGCGGCCGCAGATCGGCACCCGCACCCCGCGCATGGCCGACGACGGCAGCGACCTCGCGGCGGCGCTGCAGACCATCGTCGAGCAGGACCCCGCGCCGCTGCACGAGGCGGTGGCCGACGCCTTCGACGGTGCCCGGCTCGAGGTCGACGTGCGCGACGGCCGGTTCGACGTGCTGCTGCACCAGCCCGGCATGCTGCGCCCGCTCGCGGCGGCCGAGCTGAGCGACGGGACGCTGCGCTACCTGCTGTGGGTCGCGGCGCTGCTCACCACCAACCCGCCGCCGCTCATGGTGCTCAACGAGCCCGAGACCTCGCTGCACGCCGACCTCGTGGGCGCGCTCGGGCGGCTGGTCCGCCGGGTGGCGGCCGACACCCAGGTCGTCGTGGTGACCCATTCCGGCCCGTTGACCGAGGTGCTCACAGATGACTCATTGTCCCCACAGGCCACACCGGGCCCGCTAGGGTTGTCGTCGCCTGCGCGGCTGCTGGGACTCGAGCGAGACCTCGGTGAGACGCGTGCGGTCGGCCAGGGAATGCTGACCGCACCACGTTGGGAGTGGGGCAGCCGACGCTGAGCCGTCGGGGACGGGGGCCTGCACCATGCGCGGTGGGCGCATCGACCGAACGATGGAGACCTCGATGTCCGACCGCGCACTCATCCCGAGCGCCTCGCGCCGCGCGCTGCTGCTCGGCACCGTCGCGGGCGCCGGCAGCCTCGCCCTGGGCGTCGGCCCGGCGGCCGCCACCGGCGCGCCCGCCCTGCTGACCGGCAGCGGCGGGGACGGCGGCCCCGCACCCAAGCGTCGCGACGACCGCGGCTTCCCGCTGCCCGACGACCCGGACGCCGTGCCCAACAGCAAGGGCCGTGCCGGCAGCGGCAAGGAGCAGACCCAGCGATCCGCCCGGGGCAAGGGCAGCGACGACGGCTCGCGCACCGCGATGTCGCTGAGCGGCGCCCCGAACTACTACGCCGGCGGCTTCCCCACGCTGCGCACCGGCACCGGGTTCTGGGACACCCGCGCCCTGCAGTACCTCCTGCTGTCGGCGGGCTTCAAGACCAACTGGGAGGAGACGTACGGCTCCTCGACCACCTCGGCCGTGCGCGCCTACCAGCAGAAGGTCGGCCTGCCCGTGACCGGCACCGCCGACCCGGCCACGCTGGAGAAGCTCACGCCGTCCACCGGCGCGGGCGCGGTGAGCTACCGCGTGTATGCCATCCAGACCTTGCTGCGCAAGCACGGCTACCGGTTCTTCGACTCCTCCGCGCCCGACATGAGCACCAACTACGGGCCGATCACGACCAAGTACGTCAAAGCGTTCCAGGCCGGGCACGGCATCGGCCCGGCGACGTTCGTCGGCTACTACACCTGGCGCACGCTGTTCGCGGCGAAGTCGACGCAGCCGATGTACCCGCTGCGCCAGGCCGACACCGGCCGCGCGCAGTGGTCCAACTGCGGCCCGGTCTCGGCGGTGACGCTGCTGATCTATCGCGGCATCACCCCGCGTGGCTGGACCTGGAACATGGACCTGCGCACCGCGGCCGTCAACGACTTCCGCTACCGCGCGATGGGTCTGGCCAACACCGCCGAGCGCGACGCCCGCGGCACGGAGTACCCCGACTTCCAGAAGGCGTTCGCGACGTACGGCCTCACCACCTGGCAGGGCGGGATCAGCGACACCCTCGCGGACGCCCGCGCCGGGCGCGCCTCGATCGCGGGCGGCGACGCGTACAAGCTGCCGTGGGACAACCACGCCAACGGCCCGGTGTCGCACTGGATGGCGGTGCTCGGCTGGGACGGCACGTACTACCTCGCGATGGACCCGCTCAGCACCCTGGCGACCAACGACATCCACCGGATCACCGAGTCGCAGCTGCGCACCTATGCCTCGACCAACCCCGGGCACCCGATCTCGACGGCGGCGAAGAACTCGATCATGCTCCGCTGACCGGCGCGGCGCCGGCGCGGCCGAGCAGCAGCGCGCTCAGCCCGACCAGGGCGGCGATGCCGGCCGCGCCGAACGCCAGCACCGCGTAGCTGCCGTGCTCGAGCACCAGCCCGGCGACCGCGCCGCAGCCGGCGCCGGCGAGCCCCATGAGCAGGTCGGCCAGGCCCTGCGTCGCCGGGCGCTCGTCCGGAGTGAGCGCCGAGGTGAGCATCGTCGACCCCGACACCAGGGTCGCCGACCAGCCGAGCCCGAGCAGGAACAGGCCGGCGGTGAGCGTGCCCGACATGCCCTGGTCGGACAGGCCTGCGAGCAGGCAGGCGGCGATCAGCAGCCCGGCGCCACCCATGGCCACGACCGGCCCGCCGAAACGGTCGACGCACCAGCCGGTCACGGGGGAGAAGGCGTACATCCCGAGGATGTGGATGCTGATCACCAGGCCGACCAGGCGCAGCGACGCCCCGCCGTGGTCCATGTGCAGCGGGGTCATCACCATCACCGAGATCATCACGGCGTGGCCGAGGGCCATCGTGACGACGCCGAGCAGCGCGCGCGGGCGCGACCGCACCAGCCGCAGGCCGTCGCGCAGCGAGCCGTGCGGGAGCGGCGCCGCGGGGTCGGCCGGGGCCTCGCGGGCGGCGGCCTCGCGGGCGAGCAGCAGCGGGTCCGGCCGCAGCCGGAGCGCGAGAACCGTTGCGGCCAGGGTGAATCCGACGAGTGCGAAGACGAAGCTGCCGGTGAGCGCCGGCAGGTCGAGCGCGTCCGCGACGCCTTCGGCGGGCCCGACCAGGTTGGGTCCCAGCACCGATCCGACGGTGGTCGCCCAGACCACCAGAGCCAGGTCGCGCCCACGGCGCGCCGGCAGGGCCAGGTCGGCACCGGCGTACCGCGCCTGGCTGTTCGACGTCGTCGCACCGCCGAACAGCAGGCTGCCGAGCAGCATCAGCGGGAACGACCCGAGGGAGGCGGCGGCCACGATCACGCCGCACCCGATCGCGGCGAGGGCATAGCCGAGCAGCAGCCCGGGGCGGCGTCCGCGCGCGGCCATCAGGCGCGCGACCGGCACGGTGATCAGCGCCCCGCCCAGCACCTGCGCGGTGGTGCCGAGGCCGCTCGCCTGCTCGGAGCCGGAGATGCGCAGCGCGAGCAGCGCCATGACGGCGATGCCGCTCGCGACGCCGACGCCGCCGAGCACCTGCGAGGCGACCAGGGTGCTGACGGTGCGGGCCTGCGCCTGCTGCAGGTCGGGCTCACCCGTGCGGAGGGACGACGTCGTCACCGGGTCAGTATGTCGCCGCCCGCGAAGCCGTGCGCGCGGGTGAGCGCGCAGGCAGGATGAGGTCATGAGCGGCACGGGCGGTTATGACCAGGTCTACCGGCGCAGCATGGACGACCCCGAGGGGTTCTGGCTGGAGGCGGCGCGCGACATCTCCTGGGTGAACCCGCCGAAGCGGGCGCTGGACGCCGAGCGGGCGCCTTTCTACCGCTGGTTCCCCGGCGCGCGGCTGAACCTGTGCTTCAACGCGCTCGACCGGCACGTGATCGAGGGCCGTGCCGACCAGCCGGCGGTCATCTACGAGAGCCCGGTGACGAGCACGAGGCGCGTGCTGACGTACGCCCAGCTGCTCGACGAGGTCGCGCGCGCGGCCGGCGTGCTCACCGCGCTCGGCGTGGGCAAGGGCGACCGGGTCGTGATCTACCTGCCGATGATCCCCGAGGCGATCGTCTCGATGCTCGCCTGCGCGCGCATCGGCGCCGTGCACTCGGTGGTGTTCGGCGGGTTCGCGCCGGCCGAGCTCGCCGCCCGCATCGACGACGCGCGCCCGACCGTGGTCATCGCCGCCTCGAGCGGCGTCGAGCGCGACCGGGTCGTGCCCTACAAGCCGCTGCTGGACGAGGCGCTGAAGCGCTCGCAGCACCAGCCCGAGCGCTGCCTGGTCGTGCAGCGCGAGCAGGGGCCGGCCGAGCTGGGGGAGCGCGACCTCGACTGGGCCGTCGCGATGCGTCCGGGCGCGGTCGAGCCGGCGGCGGTCGTGCCGGTCGAGGCCACCGACCCGCTGTACGTCCTCTACACCTCGGGCACGACCGGTCGCCCCAAGGGCGTGGTGCGCGACACCGGCGGCTACGCGGTGGCGCTGCGCTGGTCGATGACCAACATCTTCGGGATGCGGCCCGGCGACGTGTGGTTCACCGCCAGCGACGTCGGCTGGGTGGTGGGCCACTCCTACATCGTCTACGCGCCGCTGCTCACCGGCTGCACGACGGTGCTCTACGAGGGCAAGCCGGTCGGGACCCCCGACGCCGGGGAGTTCTGGCGCATCGTCGAGCGCGACCGGGTGGCGGGCATGTTCACCGCGCCCACCGCGATCCGCGCGATCAAGAAGGAGGACCCCGACGGCGAGCTGATGCGCGGGTCGGACCTGTCGTCGCTGCGCACCCTCTTCCTCGCCGGCGAGCGGCTCGACCCCGACACCTGGCAGTGGGCGACCGACCGGCTGCGGGTCGAGGTGATCGACAACTGGTGGCAGACCGAGACCGGGTGGCCCATCGCGGCGAACCCGGTCGGCGTCGAGACCTTCCCGATCCGGCCGGGGTCGGCGACGCGTCCGTCGCCGGGGTTCGACGTGCAGATCCTCGACGAGTCGGGCAACCCCGTGCCGCCGGGCACCGAGGGCGCGGTGTGCATCCGTCTCCCGCTGCCGCCCGGCACGCTCACCACGCTGTGGGGCGACGACGACCGCTACGTCGAGTCCTACCTGTCGGCCTACGAGGGTTACTACCTCACCGGCGACGGCGGCTACGTCGACGAGGACGGATACCTGTGGATCATGGGCCGCACCGACGACGTGCTCAACGTGGCCGGGCACCGGCTGTCGACCGGGTCGCTCGAGGCGGCGCTGGCCGGCCACCCCCAGGTCGCCGAGTGCGCGGTGATCGGGGTGCGCGACGACCTCAAGGGGCAGGTGCCGCGCGCGCTGGTCGTGCTCAAGGGCGCCGACGAGCTGGACGACGCGCAGACCGAACAGCTGCGCGAGGAGCTGGTGCAGCGGGTGCGCGACGAGGTCGGCGCGGTGGCGGCGCTGCGCCAGGTCGACATCGTCCCGGCGCTGCCCAAGACGCGCTCGGGCAAGATCCTGCGCAAGACGATGCGCCAGCTCGCCGACGGTGACGACGCCCCGGTGCCCGGCACGATCGAGGACGCCGGCGTGCTCGACCGGCTGGCGCCGGTGCTGCGCCGCGAGTAGCGCACGGTGGGGCCCACGGTGCGGCGGTGGACCGCCGGGGGGTGCGGTGGGGCGCACGATCCGGCGGTGGTCCGCGAGGGCGTACGCGCGGGGTTAGAGCTCCTCGACCTCGCAGGTGAAGCCCTGCGCGCGCAGCCGCTCGACGAGCACGTTGCCGAGGGCGGTGGCGGGGGTCAGCACGCCGCCGTTCATGCCCGGGGGCAGCGGGCAGCTGTCGCGCTCGAGGGCCAGCGCCAGCGCGCTCTCGCCGAGCATCACGCTGGTGGCGGCATAGCCCGGATCTCCTTGTGCCGCAACGGTGCTGCGGTAGCGCTTGCCGCTGGTGGTGAGCGTGTAGGCGTCCATCCGGAAGAAGCCGCGGGCGCGCTTGCGGTCGCTCGGGCCCTCGCCCGGGGCCGGCACGACCTTGTCGACCAGGGTGCTGAGGAACGGCAGGCTCATCGCCGCCATGCCGGCGCCGAGACCGGCCGCCACGGCGTACGCCGTCGCCGAGCCCACGGCGCCGTCACCCGTGCGCATGACCTCGCGGTAGCGGAACCGCCGGCCGTAGGCGTGCTCGAGCAGGGCGTTGCTGCGCCGCACGACGCGGGTGTTGTAGGTCGCCATGATGAACGGCGCGACCCACGAGCGCGCCTCGTCGGAGTAGCGGACGGCGGCGCTGTCCTTCCACTCGCCGGAGGGCTCCTTCGAGCGGTCGGGGCTGAGCGCGAACTTGTCGAGCGCGACGCGGCGCAGCGAGGGGTCACGGGTGATCTCCTCGAGCTGCTGCCGGGCCGAGGCGACGGTGCCGCCGCTGAACCCGCCGCGCAGCGTGGCGTACGTCGTCGTGTCGGTGAGCTCGCCGGCCTCGTCGGCGCGGGCGCGCTCGGCGGCCATCAGCACCACGAGGTCGGACGGGACCGAGTCGTAGCCGCAGCTGTGCACGATGCGCGCCCCGGTCTCGTCGGCGAGCTGCTGGGCCTGGTCGATCGAGCGACGGACGAACAGCACCTCGCCGGTGAGGTCGACGTAGTCGGTGCCGGTCTCGGCGCACGCGCGGACCAGGGGCAGGCCGTAGGCGGCGTAGGGCCCCACGGTCGAGACGACGACCTTGGTGCGCCGCGCCATGGCGGCCAGCGAGGCGGGGTCGTCGGCGTCGGCGACGATCACCGGCCAGTCGGCGGCGTGCACCCCGAGCCGGGCGCGCGCCTGCTCGACCTTCGCGGCCGAGCGGCCGGCGAGTCCGATGCGGGTGCCGGCCGGCGCGTGCTTGACGAGGTGCTCCGCCGTGAGACGACCGACGAAGCCGGTGGCGCCGAACAGGATCAGGTCGAGCTCGCGGTCCGTCATGGCCGCAGCCTAATCGGCGCCACCGGCGGGCGGTTCAGTCGGCGGCCAGCGCGGCCACCGGCGAGGTGCGGGCGGCCCGTCGCCCCGGCGCCCACGACGCCAGCAGCCCGCACGCGGCGGCGGCCAGCACGACGGCCGTCAGCAGCAGCCACGGCAGCTGCGGCACGGCGCCGGCGGCATAGGTGCCGAGCAGCGCCCGCGTGCCGGCCCAGCCGTAGAGCACCCCCAGCGCGGTGCCGAGCACCGCGGCGACGAGCGCGACGAGCAGCGCCTCGATCGCGAGCGTGCGGCGCACCTGACGACGGGTGAGGCCGAGCGCCCGCAGCAGCGCGGTCTCGCGGCGACGCTCGAGCACGGACAGCCCGAGCGTGTTGGCGACACCGACGAGGGCGATGACCACGGCGACGCCGAGCAGCCCGGTGACGACGGCGAGCATCAGGTTCACCAGGCTGTCCAGCTCGGCGCGGGCGCCGGCGGAGCCCCCGACCTCGACCTCGGTGCCGGCGGTCGCGCGCTGCACGGCGCCGACGACCTGGCCGGCGTCCGCCCCGGGGGACAGCCGCAGCCACATCGCCGCGACCGGGGCGTCGGGCGCGATGCGGGCGAGGTCCTGGGCGGTCACCACGAACGCGTCGAGCGACCGGTCGGTGACGCGGGCCGTCAGGGTGACCGGGCCGAGGCGCACCGGGTCGCCGTCGCCGATGCCGAGGTCGGCGGCGGTCAGCTCGTCGACCAGCACGGTGCCGGGCGCCGCGGCCGTCACGACGCTCGGGTCGCGCAGCACCGCGGTGGCGTCGCTCGGCAGCCCGAGCACCGTCTGCTCGCGGGCGGCTCGGGCCCCGCCGACGCTCACCTTCCCGGCGCGCAGCCGGGCGGTGCGCTCGATCCCGTCGATGCGCTCGACCCGCTCGACCAGGGCCGGCGCGACCGCCTGGCCCTTGGCGTCGAGCGAGACGTCGAGGGCGTACTGACTGTCGACGGCGTCGGCGATGGCCGCGCGGCTGGTCTGTGCCCCGACGAGCATGGTGGCCATCAGGGTGATGCCGACGAGCAGCGCGGTGCTGGTCGCGGCCGTACGTCGGGGGTTGCGCACGGTGTTGTCGGTCGCCAGCTCCCCGGGCACCCCGGCGACCCGGGCGACGCGGCCGAGGCCGCGCGCCAGCAGCGGCACGACCACCGGCGCCACCAGCACCACACCGAGGAAGGACAGCACCCCGCACAGCACGGCCGGGAGCGCCTCGCCGCGCAGCGCCGACACCAGCAGGCCGGTGAAGCCGAGCGCGCCGGTGGTGCCGCCCGCGAGCAGCCGCAGCCGCGAGGCGCGGGTCTGCGCGGGGCCGGACAGCTCGGGGCGCAGCGCGGCCAGGGGCGCGACGCGCGAGGCGCGCCGGGCCGGCTGCAGCGCGGCCAGCACGGTGACCGTGAGACCGACGGCCACCGGCACCAGCAGCTCCAGGGCCGAGACGCGCAGCGACTCGATGGGCAGCTGCACCAGCTGCACGGTGTCGCTGACGGCGGCGAGGGCAGCGACCGGTGCGAGGCCGACGGCGACGCCGACCGCAGACGCAAGCAGCCCGAGCACCACGGCCTCGCCCACGACCGAGCGCGTCACCTGACGGCGCGAGGCGCCGACGCAGCGCAGCAGCGCCAGCTGCCGCGACCGCTGGGCGAGCAGGATCTGGAAGGTGTTGGCGATGACCAGCGCCGACACGAAGATCGCCACGATCGCGAACACCGCGAAGAACATGGTGATCTGGCTGATCCCGACCACCAACCGGTCGACGCGGGCGGCGATCTCGGCGTCGGCAGTGCGCACGGTCACGCCGCTGCCGAGCGCGGCCCGGAGCCGGTCGGCCGTCGCGGCCTGGTCACCGCCCGCGCGCACCAGCAGCGCGTCGTACGCCGTCGTGCCGCTCCACCGGGTCAGCTCGCCCGAGGTGCCGATCACCACGGCGACCCCCGTCGAGCCGGGGACGCGGACGATGCCGGCCACCTGACGCGACTCGGCGCGGCCGGGGGCGCCCCCGACCGTGACGACCGACCCGGTCGTGGCACCGAGGGCGCTCGCGGCGGACTCGCTGAGCACGACCTGGCCAGGCCCCGCGGGCGTACGGCCGGAGAGCAGGACGACCTGGTCCGGGTCGACCGTGCGGGCGACCACGTCGAGCGGTGCACCGTCCGGGCCACGCACGGTGGTCGTCGCGCTCTGCTCGACGTCGACCTGCGTGACGCCCGGCAGCTGACGCACGGTCTGCAGCTGGTCGGCCGTGAGACCCGTTGTGCTGCTTGACTTTCCGGGCGGGCTCACCACGGCGTCGGCGCCGGCAACCTGGGCGGCGGCGAAGCGCTCGACGGTCGCGTTGAGCGTCGAGCGCATCGCGAGGGTGGCGGTGAGGAAGGCGACGCCGAGCACGACGGCGACGGCCGGTGCGAGCCAGCGGCGCAGGCCGTGCCGCAGCTCGGCCAGGGTGACCGATCCCATGTCAGGCCCCCAGTCCGCGCAGCGCGTCGAGCACCGTGTCGGCGGTCGGGCGCTGCAGCTCGCCCTGGAGGCGCCCGTCGGCGAGCAGCACCACGCGGTCGGCGTAGGCGGCGGCGCCGGGGTCGTGGGTCACCATGACGACGGTCTGTCCCATCTCGTGCACCGACGCACGCAGGGCTGCCAGCAGGCCGGCGCCGGTGACCGAGTCGAGCGCGCCGGTCGGCTCGTCGGCGAACACCACGGCCGGGCGCGAGATCAGGGCTCGCGCCACCGCGACCCGCTGCTGCTGGCCGCCCGACAGCTCGCTCGGCCGGTGCTGCAGGCGGTCGCCGAGGCCGAGCACGCCGATCACGTGGTCCCACCAGGCCGGGTCCGGCCGCTGACCGGCGAGCCGCAGCGGCAGCCGGACGTTGTCGGCCGCGCTCAGCGTCGGCAGCAGGTTGAAGCTCTGGAAGACGAAGCCGACGTGGTCGCGGCGGACCCGGGTGAGCTGGTCGTCGGACAGCCCGGTCAGCGACCGGCCACCGAGCACCACCTCGCCCGCGGTGAGCGTGTCGAGGCCGGCGAGGCAGTGCATGAGCGTCGACTTGCCGGACCCTGACGGGCCCATGATCGCGGTGAACCGGCCCCGGCCGAACGCCACGTCGACGTGGTCGAGCGCCACGACCTGGGCGTCGCCCTGGCCGTACGTCTTCACCAGGCCACGGCCCACGACCGCGGCGGCGTTGGTGTCGGCGCCGATCGGTGCGGGCCGGTCGGACGGTGCGGTGGTGGTGTGCACGGGGTTCCCCTCTGTCGGCTGAACGTCGTTGTCGACGTTAGGGATTCGAGGGTGGGTGGCACATCGTGCGACCGTCTCGACCTGCCTACGACCGCGGTATGACCGGCGCGGCTCGCGCGGGCGACCGCGGGTGGAGCTAGAGCGGGTGGAGCGAGAGCGGGTGGAGCGGGAGCGGGTGGGGCGGGAGCGCTAGTCCCCGACGCGCACCAGGCCGGTCTCGTAGCACAGCACGACCATCTGCACCCGGTCGCGCAGGTCGAGCTTGGCCAGGATGCGGCTGATGTGCGTCTTGACCGTCGGCTCGGCGAGGAACAGCTCGCTCGCGATCTCGCCGTTGGACAGGCCCCGGCCGACGGCGACCAGGACCTCGCGCTCGCGCGGCGTCAGCACGTCGAGCCGAGCGGTGCGGTCGGCCGCCTCGGCGCTGGGCAGCGTGGGCACCACCTGTTCGAGCAGCCGCCGGGTGGCCGACGGGGCGACCACCGAGTCCCCGGCGTGGATGGCGCGGATCGCCAGCAGCAGCTCCTCGGGCCCGGCGTCCTTGAGCAGGAAGCCGGAGGCGCCGGCGCGCAGGGCGGCGAAGACGTACTCGTCGAGGTCGAACGTCGTGAGCACCAGCACCCGGGGCGTGGGGTCGAGCGCGCTGACCTGCTCGGTGGCGGCGACCCCGTCGAGGCGCGGCATGCGCACGTCCATCAGCACCACGTCGACCGCGTCGGGGGCCGGGCGCAGCAGGTCGATCGCCTCCTGGCCGTCGCCGGCCTCGGCCACGACGGCCATGTCGCGCTGGGCGTCGAGCACCATGCGGAAGCCCGCCCGCACCATCTGCTGGTCGTCGACGAGCATCAGTCGGATCGTGTCGGTCATGTCGCGGAAGTCCTTTCCCCACTAGGAATCTCGGCGGTCACCACGAAGCCCCCGCCCGGGCGCGGACCGGTGCGCAACGACCCGCCCAGCACCGACGTACGCTCTCGCATCCCGACCAGGCCGTGCCCGTGCTGGTCGTCGGCGCCGGGCAGCAGGCCGCGCCCGGTGTCGCTGACCGTCACCTCGAGCCGGTCGTCGGCCCGGGTGATGGTGACGGACGCGGTGGCGTCGGGACCGCCGTGCTTGATGACGTTGGTGAGCGCCTCCTGCACGACGCGGTATGCCGCGGCGCCGACCTCGCGCGGCAGCCCCTCCAGCGCGCCGTCGGTCTCGAGCTGGACGGGCAGGCCCGCGTCGCGCACCCGGTCGACGAGGGTGGCGATGTCGCCTGCGCCGGCCGACGGCGCGAGCTCGGCGGCCGAGCCCTCCTCGCGCAGCACCCCCACGAGGCGGCGGGTCTCGGCCAGCGCCTCGCGGCTGGTCGCGCCGATGGTCTCCAGGGCGTCGGCCGCGGTGCCGACCGAGCCGGTGTGGCGCACGGCGTAGGCCGCGCCGTCGGACTGCACGACGATCACCGCCAGCGCGTGCGCGACGACGTCGTGCATCTCGCGGGCGATGCGGGTGCGCTCGCTCTGCGCGGCGAGCTGGGCGTGCTGGTCGCGCTCGCGCTCGGCGTCCTCGGCCCGGGCGCGCAGCTGCAGCACGAGCTGGCGCCGGCGGCGGGCCGCGTCGCCCAGCGCGGCCGCGGCCACGGTCACCGCCAGGCACATCACCGCCGTGATGACGAACAGCCGCCACGGGAAGCCGGCCCCCGGCTCGACCGCGGCGAACTCGGCCCAGTCGGCCCCGGCGACCAGCGCGCCTACGGCGCAGACGCTGAGGCCGAGCACGAGCTCGAGGTTGCTCGAGGCCCAGGCCGCGAGGGAGTACAGCGCGAACAGGAGTGCGATGTTGGCCGCGATCACGTTGTCGGAGAACGGGACCTGGCTGAGCGTCGCCAGCGCGACCGTCCCGAACACCACGACGGGGTGGGCCCGTCGCCAGGCGAGCGGCACGATCTGCACGGTCGCGACGACGGCGAGAACGGCCGGTTGGGCGCCGACGAGGTAGGGCAGGCCGGCAAACGTCCACAGCAGGCCGACGAGCAGCCAGTCACCCCAGGTGGGGCGCGTCGGCTGCTCCAGCAGCGGCTCGGTGCGCACGCCGTGAGCCTAGGCGAGCCGCTCCTACCTCAAGAATGAGCGAGGCGGATCGGCATGCCGATCCGCCTCGCTCACTCTGGGAGGGTTTGGCGGCGCTAGAGGATGTTCCAGGCCTCGGTGAGCACCCCGCGCAGGATCCGCTCGATCTCGTCGAACTCGGCCTGGCCGCAGATCAGCGGCGGCGCGAGCTGGACGACCGGGTCGCCGCGGTCGTCGGCGCGGCAGTAGAGCCCGGCGTCGAACAGCGCCTTCGACAGGAAGCCGCGCAGCATCCGCTCGGCCTCGTCGTCGTTGAACGTCTCGCGGGTCTCCTTGTCCTTGACCAGCTCGATCCCGTAGAAGTAGCCCTCCCCGCGCACGTCACCGACGATCGGCAGGTCGCCGAGCTTCTCCAGCGTGCGCCGGAAGGCCGGGGCGTTCTGGTGCACGCGGTCGTTCAGGGTCTCCCGCTCGAAGATGTCCAGGTTGGCCATCGCGACGGCGGCCGACACGGGGTGGCCGCCGAAGGTGTAGCCGTGCGGGAAGGACGTCGCGCCCTGCTTGAACGGCTCGAACAGCCGGTCGCTCGCGATCATCGCGCCGATGGGGGAGTAGCCCGAGGTCATGCCCTTGGCGCAGGTGATCATGTCGGGCACGTAGCCGAAGTCGTCGCAGGCGAACATCGATCCGATGCGGCCGAACGCGCAGATCACCTCGTCGGAGACGAGCAGCACGTCGTACTCGTCGCAGATCTCGCGCACGCGCTCGAAGTATCCGGGCGGCGGCGGGAAGCAACCGCCGGCGTTCTGCACCGGCTCGAGGAAGACGGCGGCAACCGTGTCGGGGCCCTCGAACTCGATGGCCTCGGCGATGCGGTCGGCGGCCCAGCGGCCGAAAGCCTTTGCGTCAGAACGCAGCTCGTCGCTGGGCGCGCGGTAGATGTTGGTGTTGGGCACCTTGAACGCGCCCGGCACCAGCGGCTCGAACATCTCCTTCAGCGGCGGCAGCCCGGTGATCGACAGGGCGCCCTGCGGGGTGCCGTGGTAAGCGATCGAGCGACTGATCACCTTGTGCTTGCCCGGCTTGCCGGTGAGCTTGAAGTACTGCTTCGCGAGCTTCCAGGCGGTCTCGACCGCCTCGCCGCCACCGGTGGTGAAGAAGACCCGGTTGAGATCGCCGGGGGCGTACCCCGCGAGCCGCTCGGCGAGGTCGATGGCCGGCGGGTGGGCGTAGGACCAGATGGGGAAGAAGGCCAGGTCGCGCGCCTGCTTCGCGGCGGCCTCGGCGAGCTCCTCGCGCCCGTGACCGGCCTGCACGACGAACAGCCCGGAGAGGCCGTCGAGGTACTTCTTGCCGTCGGCGTCCCAGATGTAGGCGCCCTCGCCCTTGACGATCGTCGGCACGGTCTGCCCGAGCCCGCCGGTCTCGGTCGGCTCGTAGACCGACTGCCGGGTGAAGTGACCCCACAGGTGGTCGCGGGCGGCGTCGTAGCGCGGGGTGCCCTTCGGCGTCGTGCCGACGCCCTCGGGGGTGCCGTCGGTGGTGGTCGTGTTGGTCGTGCTCGTGCTCATCTCGCTCCCCAGTCGTAGCGTTGCTTGTTCAGCTTGAGGTACTGGAACGTCTCGGTGGCGGTCACGCCCCGGGTGCCGCGGATCGTCTTCTGCAGCAGCGTGAGCAGGTGGTCGTCGTCGGTGCAGACCACCTCGACGAGCAGGTCGTAGCGCCCGGTCGTGCTCACGACGTAGGACACCTCCTCGAGCGCGCTCAGCCGGTCGGCGACCCGCTGGCTGTCGCCGGTGGTGCTGATGCCGATGAGCGCCTGCCGGGTGAAGCCGACCTGCGCGGGGTCGGTGACGGCGACGATCTGCACCAGGTCGCTGTCGAGCAGGCGCTGGATGCGTTGTCGCACGGCGGCCTCGGAGAGACCGACCTCGCGGGCGATGGTGGCGTACGGCGTGCGGCCGTCGTGCTGCAGGATGCGCACGATCGCCTTGGCGACCTCGTCGAGCACGACGGGACCCGTGGAGGCGGGGCGCGCAGGTGCCGACATGCGGCCATGGTGCCGCGGAATCCGTGGTCTGACAAGCATTCCACGAAGGATTCCGAAGGTCGGGGTCCGCGGCTTATGCTGATCCTGGTGTCTCGCCAGCGTCGTCGAGGCACCGCACGACTCGCCCGGCGACCGTCCGGGCACGCGGCAGACGACGCTCGCCCCCGACGGAAGTGAGCAGCGCGGCATGGCACTCAGCGCGTTCGACCTCTACTCGATCGGCATCGGCCCGTCGTCCTCGCACACGGTGGGGCCGATGCGCGCCGCGAAGACCTTCGTCGACGGCGTCGTGGCCGACGGCCGGCTCGACCGGGTCGCCCGCGTGCAGGCCGAGCTGTTCGGCTCGCTGGGCGCGACCGGGCACGGCCACGGCTCCGACAAGGCGGTGCTGCTGGGCCTCGAGGGCGAGACGCCCGAGGGGTGCGACACCGGCAGCGCCGACGAGCGCGTCGCGACGATCAAGAGCGGCCGCGAGGTGCGGCTCGCGGGCCGGCACACCGTCGCGTTCGACCCCGACGCCGACCTGGTGATGCACCGGCGCAAGTCGCTCCCGACCCACCCCAACGGCATGACCTTCCGGGCGTACGACGACGCCGGCGAGGTCCTCGCCGAGCACACCTACTACTCGGTCGGCGGCGGCTTCGTGGTCGACGAGTCCGCGACCGGCGCGGACCGGGTGGTCCAGGACGACACCCGGCTCCCGCTCTACTTCACCACCGGCGCCCAGCTGCTCGAGATCTGCGAGCGCGAGGGGCTCAGCGTCAGCGAGGTGATGTGGCGCAACGAGCGGGTCTGGCGCACCGACGAGGAGATCCGCGACGGGATGCTGCGCATCTGGTCGGTCATGGCCGAGTGCGTCCAGAACGGCATCGAGCACGAGGGCACCCTGCCCGGCGGGCTGAAGGTGCCGCGGCGGGCCCCCGCGCTGCACCAGGCGCTCACCCGGGGCGAGCTGCGCGAGGACCCGCTGCGCGTCATGGACTGGGTCAACCTGTTCGCGCTCGCGGTCAACGAGGAGAACGCCTCCGGCGGCCGCGTCGTCACCGCGCCGACCAACGGGGCGGCCGGGATCATCCCCGCCGTCCTGCACTACTACGTGCGGTTCGTCGACGGCGCCGACGACGACGCGATCGTGAAGTTCCTGCTGACGGCCGCCGCCATCGGCATCCTGTTCAAGGAGAACGCCTCCATCTCCGGCGCCGAGGTCGGCTGCCAGGGCGAGGTCGGCTCGGCCTGCGCGATGGCCTCCGGCGCGCTGTGCGAGGTGCTGGGCGGCACCCCCACCCAGGTCGAGAACGCCGCCGAGATCGGCATCGAGCACAACCTCGGCCTGACCTGCGACCCGGTCGGCGGTCTCGTGCAGATCCCGTGCATCGAGCGCAACGCCATCGCCTCGGTCAAGGCGATCAACGCGGCCCGCCTGTCGCTGAACGGCAGCGGCGTGCACACGGTCTCGCTCGACAAGGCCATCAAGACCATGCGCGACACCGGTCGCGACATGTCCGTGAAGTACAAGGAGACCGCCCGCGGCGGCCTCGCGGTCAACGTCATCGAGTGCTGACGACCCGCTGATCGAGGGCGTACCCCACGGATACGCTCGACCACGTCAACGACGACAACGAAGGAGCCCCCAGTGAGCACCTCACCCCGCGCCCTGCGCAACTTCATCGACGGCAGCTATGCCGATGCGCAGACCGACGCGACGCAGGACATCGTCAACCCGTCCACCGGCCAGGTCGTGGCCAAGGCGCCGGTGTCCAGCGAGGCCGACGTCGACGCGGCCTACTCCGCCGCGGAGCGCGCCTTCGGCGAGTGGGGCCAGACCACGCCGGGGGAGCGCCAGGAGGCGCTGCTGAAGTTCGCCGACGCCATCGAGAAGCGGGCCGACGACTTCGTCAAGCTCGAGGCCGAGAACACCGGCAAGCCGTACGCCCTGACCACCACCGAGGAGGTGCCGGTCATGGTCGACCAGCTGCGCTTCTTCGCCGGCGCCGCGCGCGTGCTCGAGGGCCGCGCCTCGGCGGAGTACATGAAGGGGCACACCTCGTGGATCCGGCGCGAGCCGATCGGCGTCGTCGGCCAGGTGACCCCGTGGAACTACCCGATGATGATGGCGATGTGGAAGATCGCCCCGGCGCTCGCCGCGGGCAACACCATCGTCCTCAAGCCGAGCGACACCACGCCCGAGACCACGCTGCTCATGGCCGAGCTGGCCGCGGAGTTCCTGCCGGCCGGCACGTTCAACGTGATCACCGGCGACCGCAGCACCGGCCAGGCGCTGGTCGAGCACAAGACCCCGCAGCTGGTCGCGATCACCGGCTCGGTGCGCGCCGGGATCCAGGTGGCCGAGTCGGCCGCCAAGGACGTCAAGCGGGTGCACCTCGAGCTCGGCGGCAAGGCCCCGGTCATCGTCTTCGACGACGCCGACATCGAGGCCGCGGTCGAGGGCATCGCGACCGCCGGATACTTCAACGCCGGCCAGGACTGCACCGCCGCCACCCGCGTGCTCGCGGCCCCGCGGGTGCACGACGACTTCGTCGCGGCGCTCGCCGACTACGCCAAGAGCAACGCCAAGGTCGGCATGCCCGACGACGACGACGCGCTGTTCGGCCCGGTCAACAACAGCACCCAGCTGGCCCACGTCACGGGCATGCTCGAGCGGCTGCCGCAGCACGCCAGCATCGCAACCGGTGGCAACCGGGTGAGCAGCCTCGGCGACGGCTTCTTCCTGGAGCCGACGGTCGTCGACGGGCTCAAGCAGGACGACGAGGCGATCCAGAACGAGATCTTCGGCCCGGTCATCACCGTGCAGACCTTCACCGACGAGGCCGAGGCGATCGCCTGGGCCAACGGGGTGCAGTACGGCCTCGCCTCCTCGGTCTGGACCAAGGACTTCGGCCGTGCCATGCGGGTCTCCAAGGCGCTCGACTTCGGCTGCGTCTGGATCAACACCCACATCCCGCTCGTCGCCGAGATGCCGCACGGCGGCTTCAAGCACAGCGGTTACGGCAAGGACCTGTCGATGTACGGCTTCGAGGACTACACGCGCATCAAGCACGTGATGGCCAACATCGACAGCTGACCGTCACGACCCGAACGACACGCGAGGCGGACCGGCGCGGCCGGTCCGCCTCGTCGACGGCGGCACACATACGACGACGGCGGCACACGAAACTTCTGTGCCGCCGTCGCTGTATCTGTGCCGCCCTTGTCAGCAGGCGGAGTCGTGCTCGTACTCGAACAGCATCATCCGGGTGATCGGGCCGGCGATCCCGTCGACGCCGGTGCCGTGGCACGGGCCGTGGGTCGCCTGCTCGTTGCGGACGGCCGATAGGGTCGCGGACCCGAACGACCCGTCGATCGCGAGGGTGCGACTGCGGGCGAGGCCGATCTGCAGGCTGCGCACGGCGTCGCCGGTGTCGCCGTAGCGCACCGTCTGGCGAGCGAACAGTCGGTAGAAGTCGGCGCGGGCGAGCTTGCCGGTGACCGTCAGGCCCTCGGCTCGCTGGAACGCCTGGACCGCAGCCTGGGTCTGGTAGCCGAAGCTGCCGTCGACCGCGAGGCTCGGCGCCCAGCGGCGCAGCAGCAGCTGCGTCATCGCGACCGGGCGGTAGGTCGACCCCGCCTCGTCCCGGCGGCCGAGCCCCATCGTGTCGATCACGAAGTTGCTCGGCACCGACGTGGTGGTCGCGGTGGTCGTCGCGGTGCGGTTGGTGGCGGACGGGATGGGTGGCGCCGGGTCGGCGCTGGCGCTGGGCGTTCCGACCCCCAGCGTCGTGACGAGTGCGCCGGCGGCGCACAGAGCAACGGTGGTGCTGCGCAGGTGCTGCATGTCTCCCCCTTGCCTCTCGGCCCGCGGGAGCCCGCGGGCCCGCGACGGGTTGTCGCACGAGAAGGACGTACGACCGCGGCCGGGGATGGCGCAGGAGAGGATCCTCTCCCGGCCTTGCCGCCACCGCCCTACCCGCTGTACGCCTTCAGCGCCTCGGGGAGCACCTCGCCCGCGCGCCCGCGCACCACGACGGCGGCCAGCTCGTCGAGCGGGGTCTCCTCGTCGTTGACGATGGCGAGCCGGCCGCCGCTGGTGATGGTCTCCATAGGCAGCCCCGCCGCGGGGAACACCTGCAGCGAGCTGCCGACCGCGATCATCAGGTCGGCCTCGCCCGCGAGCCGCTCGGCCGCGGCGATCGCCTCGGGGAACAGCACCTGCCCGAAGCTCACCGTGGCCGACTTCACCAGGCCGCCGCACCCGGGGCAGCGCGGGTCCGCCTCGCCGGCGTCGAGCAGCCCGACGACCCAGTCGTGGTCGGCGCGGAAGCCGCAGCCGTCGGGCACGCCGCCGAGCGGGCGCTCACCGATGCACATGACCTCGCGGGCGGTGCCGTGCACCTCGACGACGGTCCGCGCACCGGCCTCCTGGTGGAGTCCGTCGATGTTCTGGGTGATCACGCCGAGCCCCTGGTCGGAGCGCTCGAGCCGCGCCACGGCCCGGTGCGCTGCGTTGGGCCGTGGCGCGGCGTCGAAGAACTCGCGGCGCATCTGCCAGGACTGCCGACGCACGTCGGGGTCGTCGACGTAGCGCTCGAAGGTCAGCTGGGTCGGGTCGTACCGGGTCCACACCCCACCCGGCGAGCGGAAGTCGGGGATGCCGGACTCGGTCGAGATGCCGGCCCCGCTGAACACCACCACCCGGGCGCTGCGGGCGACCAGGTCGGCGAGCTCGGCGATGCTGTCGGGCGCGACGGCGGACATGCGCTCCACCGTACGTCGCGGGTCACTCGCAGGTGACCGCGCGGTACATGATCGAGATCACCGTGGGCTTGTTGCGCGCGAGGAAGTACGTCAGGTCGCCCTTGGTGATGACCGGCCCGTCGTTGAAGACCGTCCCCTCCTCGTTGAGCTCCGCCCCGGGGACCATGCTCATGACCTGCTCCTGGGTGAAGCCGATGCCCACGCCGTACGGCGCGTTGATCGGCTTGCCGCTGTCGCGGTCGATGGTCCAGCTCTTGATGCGCATCGGCGCACCGTTGGGCGCCTCGCCGTAGAACGACATGTCGCCGTAGTCCAGCGTCACCGTCGGGCCGGTGTCGCCGCTCAGCTCGCAGACCTTGCCGGTCCGCTTCGTGGGCGTCCCGAGCGCGGGGTTCACCGCGCCGGTGACCGTGTCGACGGAGGCGGGCAGGCCGACCCCGTTGACCTTGCCGTCCGGCGTGAGCCGGACCCGACCGGCCTGCTGGCCCGACCCCTCCGACTCGCTCGCGCCGGGCGACTGGCTCGTGCTCGGCGCGTGGCTGGACGACGCACCCGAGCCGGAGCCGGAGTCGTGCGTCGAGCTGGCGCTGGGCGTGGCCGGTGAGCCGGCGCCCCCGCTGCCGGGATCGACGTCCTGCTGGCAGGCCGACAGCGTGAACGCTGCGGCGGCGGCCAGCACGGCGGCGGCGCTGCGGGCGGTACGAGTGGTGGTGCGGTGCATGACGTTCCCCTTCGTCAGATCTTCGCGGCGGGCGCCGCGTTCCCCTGGTCGACGGGCGCCCGGGCGCCATGGTGCCAGGCCGAGAGGATCCTCGCGCGGCCGGGCTGCGGACCTGGCGAGCGCGTGTCGCGCCCGGGTGAGACGCTGGCTCCATGAGCGATGCAGCAACGGTGCTGGGGCAGGTCGAGAAGCGACTCTTCATCGGTGGGGAGTGGCGCGACGCCGAGGGCGGCAAGACCCTCGAGGTCGACAATCCGGCGACGGGGGAGCGGCTGGTCGACGTGGCCGACGCCTCGGTCGCCGACGGCGACGCGGCGCTGACCGCTGCGGCCGAGGCGCAGGCCGACTGGGCCGCCACCGCGCCGCGCGAGCGGGGCGAGCTGCTGCGCGCGGCGTACGACCTGATCGTCGAGCGCACCGACGACCTGGCGCTGCTGATGACCCTCGAGATGGGCAAGCCGATCGCCGAGGCCAAGGGCGAGGTGACGTACGGCTCGGAGTTCTTCCGATGGTTCTCCGAGGAGGCGGTGCGCATCTCGGGCCGCTGGTCCACCGCGCCCAACGGCGCCACCCGGCTGGTCACCATGAAGCAGCCGGTCGGCCCGACGCTGATGATCACGCCGTGGAACTTCCCGCTGGCGATGGGCACCCGCAAGATCGGCCCGGCGATCGCGGCCGGTTGCACGATGGTCGTCAAGCCCGCGGCCGAGACGCCGCTGACGATGCTGGCGCTGGCCCAGATCCTCGAGGAGGTCGGGCTGCCCAAGGGCGTGCTCAACGTCGTCACGACCAGTGACTCCGGCGGCGTGATGGAGCCGCTGATCCGCGACCCGCGCACCCGCAAGCTCACCTTCACCGGCTCGACCCCGGTCGGTCGCCGGCTCGTCGAGCAGTCCGCCGACCAGCTGCTGCGCGTGTCGATGGAGCTGGGCGGCAACGCGCCGTTCATCGTCTTCGGCGACGCCGACGTCGACGCGGCGGTCGAGGGCGCGATGCTGGCCAAGATGCGCAACATCGGTGAGGCGTGCACCGCCGCCAACCGGTTCTACGTCCACGCCGACCTGGCCCAGGAGTTCTCCCGCAAGCTGGCCGACCGGATGGGCGCGATGACCGTCGGCGACGGCACCCAGGACGGCGTCGAGGTCGGTCCGCTCATCAACGCCAAGGCCGTCGACAAGGTCACCGCGCTCGTCGACGACGCCACCGAGCGCGGCGCCAACGTCGTCACCGGCGGCACCGCGAGCGACGAGCCGGGTTACTTCTACCCGCCGACGGTGCTCACCGACGTGCCGCTCGAGGCGCAGATGGTGCGCGAGGAGATCTTCGGCCCGGTCGCCGGCATCCAGACCTTCACCGACGACGACGACGCGATCCGCCGCGCCAACGACACCGAGTACGGCCTCGTCGCCTACTTCTTCACCAAGGACCTGTCGCGCGCGCTGCGCGTCAGCGAGGCGCTGGAGTACGGCATGGTCGGCGTCAACCAGGGCATCGTGTCCAACCCGGCGGCGCCGTTCGGCGGCGTGAAGGCGTCCGGCTTCGGCCGCGAGGGCGGCTTCGAGGGCATCGAGGAGTACCTCGAGACGAAGTACGTCGGCCTCGCCCTCTGAGCGCGGCCGCGGCACCCCCTGTGGATAACTTCCGCAGGGGGTGCTTCTTCTTGTCTAGCGTTGACCGTGGACGAGGAGGTGGGACGTGTCGAACTCGTACTCGGCGAATCCCGTTGAGCTGCAGGGGAGCTCGCGTGCGCGCTCAGGAGGCGCGTCGGCGTTGGAGGGGCTGCCCGGCGACCTGCTGAGGCTGCTGCGCGGGCTCGGTGACGCCGCGGGCGACCCCGACGTCGCCGCGACCGCGGGCTCGGTCGCGCGCACCTGGCAGGGGGCCGGCGGCCGGCTGGTGGGCGAGGCCGGTGCGCTCGCGCGCACGTCCGGGCAGTCGGCCGACGACTACGAACGGGCCGACGCCACCCAGGTGCGCCGGTTCCGGGTCGCCCCATGAGCAGCGACCGCTTCCCGGGACGTCCGGAGGAGCTGTTCCTCGCCTCGCGCGAGCTCGGCCGCCAGGCGGGCCGGCTGACCGCGCACTCGCGGTCGGCGTCGTCGGCCGGCGCGCAGGCGGCGCGCGGCTGGCGGGGGAGCGCGTCGGTCGCGCACGCCGGCCGGTCCTTCGAGCACGTGAAGGTGAGCACGAGCGGCGCGCGGACGCTCGGCCAGGCCGGACGCGACGCGGCGGCGTTCGGCCGTGAGCTGTCGCGCATCCAGCGGCTGGCCGGCACCGCGCTCACCAAGCGGGGTCAGCTGCAGCGAGACCTGGCCCAGCTGCTGCACGACCGGCCGGCGGAGCTGGCCGCGGTCGGCCTCTCCGGGCGACAGGCGTACGACAACGAGATCGCGCGGGTGCGGCGCGCGATCTCCTACCAGGAGGGCGTGATCAACGGCCTCCACAAGGACCTGGTTCGGCTGCGAAAACGCTTCAAGGACAGCCTGATTCGCATGGTGCCGCCGGAGATCTACCAGTGGTGGCTCGACGCCGACGGCACTCGCGACGCGGTCACCGCCGCCGGCACGATGATCACCACCGGCAGAGCGAGCAAGACCATGGTGCAGGCGGTGAACCAGCACAAGGCCGCGGTGGCCGCGGGCGACCCGAAGCGAGCCGCCGAGGCCCTGCGCCGGATGGCCCTGGCCCGCAAGACGCTGGCCCAGCCGGGTGACATCGCCGCGGCCCAGCGGCGCGCGCGTCAGGCGATGCGCTCCCCGGCCGCCCAGAAGGTGCTGACCTCCCCGCCCGCCCGGCGCATCATCGACAGCAGGACGATCACGGCGCTGCGCGACAGCCCGATCACCAAGGTCGGTCGGCGGGTGATCCTGCCGGTCGGTGTGGCCGACACGGTCTACTCCGGATACCAGGACGTCCGTG
Source organism: Barrientosiimonas humi (assembly GCF_006716095.1). Taxonomy (NCBI): domain Bacteria; kingdom Bacillati; phylum Actinomycetota; class Actinomycetes; order Micrococcales; family Dermacoccaceae; genus Barrientosiimonas; species Barrientosiimonas humi. The sequence continues at coordinate 1,945,271 of NZ_VFOK01000001.1, read as the reverse complement.
ACGGCGACGGCCACCAGGGCGCCCGTGGCGTCATCACCCGCACGGCCGGCGGGGCGGCCATGGTCGGGGCGCCGCTGATGTTCTTCCCGCCCACGGCCGTGGCCGGAGCGGTGCTCGTCGGCGGCTGGATGCTGTGGAAGGGCGGCAACGCCGTCTGGGACAAGCGACAGAGCATCTCTCGCCTGCTGAGCCGCGCGGAGCCGCTGAAGGTCACCGGCACGCTCAAGGGTCCGCCGCCGCCGAAGCGGACCCAGCCGCCGCCCGCCCGGGCCACGCCGCAGCAGACGGGTGACGCCGCCAGGCGGCTGGCCGAGCTGCACCGCAGGCAGCAGCCGCCCGAGGCCAGGAACATCCGGCAGGTGCGGCTCCCCGAGGAGCTGACGGTCACGGCGCCCACGCCCGCGCCCGCTCCCACGCCTGCGCCCGCGCCCCCGCCCGCGCCGGCCCCGGCGCAGCCGCCGGTGGGCCCGCCGCTCGTCGGAGCGACCCGATGACCGCCCAGGAGGCGCCCGCGCTGCTGCGGCAGCCGGTGCACCTGACCCGGTTGACCGACGAGGAGCTGGTGCTGCTCGGCGGCACCCACCCGCTCGTGCAGCTGCCGCACCACGACCGGCTCGACGAGACCGAGCAGACCCAGTCCCTGCGCGCGGCGCTGCGCGGGCTGCGCTCGCGCGGGCTCGACCTCGCCGACGACGGCCGCTCGGTCGAGGTCCCGCAGCACCTCGCCGACCTACTCGACGTGCGCTCGGGCGCCCGGCAGGTGCTGCTCGTCCAGGTGCTGCGCCCGCCGGGCCCCGGGCGGCCCGAGCCGTGGGCCAGCGACCACTACGCCTACATCGTCGACGACTTCGTGCTGCTCGAGGACGTCGTCGTCGAGGGGCTGCACGAGTTCTGGGCGCTCGACCTCGACGGCCTCGCGGCCGCGCTGCAGGACCGGCTGCCCGACGTGGGCGCCGCCGACGGCACCGGCCCGCCCGTCGAGGCCGACCTGCCCGCGGTCGCGGCCGGGGCCGACACCACGCTCGCGACGCTGCTCGGCACCCCGCTGCTGCAGGTCGATGCCGCCGTCTGGCACGCACCCGGCACCAGCGACCCCGAGCTGCTCGCCGTGCTCCTCGGCGACCGGGGCAGCTGCGCCGCCGCCGCGGTCGTCGGCGCCACCGGGCCGACCGAGCTCGAGTCCCTGCCGGTCGCGGGGGTGGGGGAGCGGGTCGTCGCGCTGCTCGCGGCTGGCACGATGCCGGGGTGAGCGAGCAGAGCCTGGCGAGTCCGACGTACGACCATCCCGCGCCGGCGCGACGCTCGGTCGCGCTGCTGGGGTCGACCGGGTCGATCGGCACCCAGGCCATCCAGATCGCCCGGGCCAACCCCGACCGGTTCGAGATCACCGCGATCGCGGCGGGTGGGCGCGACCTCGGGCTGGTCGCCGAGCAGGCCGTCGCGACCGGCGCCTCGCTCGTCGGCGTCGCCCAGGGCGACCGCGCCGAGCTGACCGAGCGCATCGCCGCGCTCGCGGGCGGCGGTCCCCGGCCCGAGGTGCTGGTGGGTCCCGACGCCGCGAGCCAGGTCGCCGCCTCCGGCGCCGACGTCGTGCTCAACGGGATCACCGGCTCGATCGGCCTGCGCCCGACGATCGCCGCCCTGGAGTCCGGCTCGACCCTGGCGCTGGCCAACAAGGAGTCGCTGATCGTGGGCGGCCCGGTCGTGAAGCGCCTGGCCGCCCCCGGCCAGATCGTGCCGGTCGACTCCGAGCACAGCGCGATCGCCCAGAGCCTGCGCGCCGGGTCCGCGCGCGAGGTGCGCCGGCTCGTGGTGACCGCCAGCGGCGGCCCGTTCCGTGGCCGCACCCGCGAGCAGCTGGCCGACGTGACCCCCGACCAGGCGCTGGCGCACCCCAACTTCGCGATGGGCAAGGTCATCACGACCAACTCCGCGACCCTGGTCAACAAGGGGCTCGAGGTCATCGAGGCGCACCTGCTGTTCGACGTGCCGTTCGAGCAGATCGAGGTCGTCGTGCACCCCCAGCAGCTCATCCACTCGATGGTCGAGTTCGTCGACGGCGCCGTCGTCGCCCAGCTCGGGCTGCCCACGATGCTCGTGCCGATCGCGCTCGGGATGGGCTGGCCCGACCGGGTGGCCGACGCCGAGACCCCGATCGACTGGACCCGGGCCGCCGACTGGCGGTTCGAGCCGCTCGACGACGAGGCGTTCCCGGCCGTACGCCTGGCTCGCCAGGTCGGCGCCGCCGGCTCGACCTTCCCGGCCGTCTACAACGCGGCCAACGAGGAGTGCGTCGAGGCATTCCACGACGGGCGAATCGGGTTCGTCGACATCGTCGACGTGGTCCACGCGGTCGTCGACCGGCACGAGCCCGACCCGGGCGAGCTGTCGGTGGAGCAGGTGCTGGCCGCCGAGGACTGGGCCCGCGAGCAGGCGCGGTCGATGCTGCGCCCGTGACGGCGTACGTCGTCCACGGGGAGCCATGAGACCGTAGACGACGTGATGTATCTGCTCGGCGTGCTGCTCATGGCGCTCGGTGTCGCGGCCTCGATCGCCCTGCACGAGCTCGGGCACCTGGTGCCCGCGAAGAAGTTCGGCGTGCGCACCACCCAGTACATGATCGGCTTCGGCCCGACCATCTGGTCGCGGCGCAGGGGCGAGACCGAGTACGGCTTCAAGGCCATCCCGCTCGGCGGCTACATCCGGATGATCGGCATGCTGCCGCCCCGCCAGGACGACGGCGGCCGGCTGCGCACCTCCTCCACGGGGCGGATGAGCCAGCTCACCGACCGAGCCCGCGAGGACTCCTTCGACGAAATCCGCGAGGGCGACGAGAACCGCGTGTTCTACAAGCTCCCGGTCTGGAAGAAGGTCGTCATCATGATGGGCGGGCCGCTGATGAACCTGCTCATCGCCACGGTGCTGCTCGTCGGCGTGGCCTGCGTGATCGGCCTGCCGCAGCAGACCAGCGCCCGCGTCGCGGGGGTCAACGAGTGCCTGCCCGTCACGGTCGCCCAGGGTGAGAAGCCGCCCGTGTGCGACCCCGACAACCAGTCGCCCGCCTGGAAGGCCGGCCTCAAGCCCGGTGACGTCTTCGTGTCCGTGGCGGGGGAGCCGGTCCGGACGACTCTGGAAGCGACGTCGCTGATCAACGACAACGCCGGGCGTGCGACCCCCGTCGTGGTCGCGCGGGAGGGCAAGAACGTCGAGCTGACGGTCACGCCCGAGCCGCGCGAGATGCCCAAGCGCGACGAGCGAGGCGTTCGGGTCCTGACCATGACTGGCCAGCCGGTCATGGAGCAGGTCGGGATGATCGGTGTCAGCATCCAGGTCGGGTCGAAGGTCACTGAGAGGCGACCCCTCACGCAGGCCCCGGCGATCGTCGGTGAGGGCGTCAAGCAGACGGCCGCGGTCTTCCTGCGCATCCCGCAGAAGATGGTCGGTGTCTACTACGCGGCGTTCGGCGACGGTCAGCGCGACCTCAACGGCCCTGTCTCGGTCGTCGGGGTCGGTCGGGTCGCGGGTGACGTCGCCAGCGCCGCCGACTCGACCGGCAGCGTGGTGGTGATGCTGCTGACCCTGCTCGCGTCGCTGAACCTGGCGCTGTTCGTGTTCAACATGCTGCCCCTGCTGCCGCTGGACGGCGGCCACATCGCCGGTGCGCTGTGGGAGGGCATCAAGCGCCCGATCGCCCGGGCGCGCGGCGTCAAGGGCCCGGTGTACGCCGACGTCACCAAGGCTCTGCCCCTCGCCTACGGCGTCTCGATCGTGCTGATCGTGATGGCGGGGCTGCTGATCTACGCCGACATCGTCAACCCCATCCGGTTGAACTGACTTCTTTGGCTCGGCTCCTCGCCGGTTCCATCTCGCAGGCTCGATGGTCCCGGGTCGTCGCCGAGCCTGCGTCCTTTGGCTCGGCTCCTCGCCGGTTCCATCTCGCAAGCTCGATGGTCCCGGGTCGTCGCCGAGCCTGCGTCCACGTCCGCGCTGCCCACCGTTCCGGCGGGGCCTCCGTAGAACTAGCGGCGGCGGTAGAACGGCGCGACGCCGTCGGTCCAGGGCGGTTCTGCCCAGCCGTAGACGCGGGCGTCCAGGCGGCGGCCCTGCAGGTCGCCGAGGGCCCGGCCGAGGTCGTTCAGCACCCGCGGCGGCGGCAGCTGGGTGCGCACGCGCAGCAGGTAGCCCTCGCGCCCGTCGGCCTCGCGGGACCACAGCAGCACGGCCTCGTCGACCTGGCCGAGCCAGTCGAAGTAGTGGGCGAGCCGCTCGTACAGCCCCGGGACGACGTACGCCGGCGGCCCCACCCATCGCGACGTCGCCACCGGCGCGGTCTCGGCGACGGCGGTCGGGTTGGTCTGCGCGACGGGCGCCCCGATGCCGCCGCGCAGCAGGTCGACCATCTGCGGCACGGACAGCTCCCGGCCGGTCGAGCTCTGCGGGTTGATCAGCAGCGGGATGCCGCTCGGGACCAGCCGCTCGAACGCGTCGTGGCCGGTGAGCGGCTGGGTCTGGATCTGCGGGTCGAGGCGCACGGCCTCGGCGAACCGCTGGAACCGGACCGGGTGGGTGAACGCCACGACGTGGTGCCGGGCGGTGGTGCCGACCAGGAACGGCGTGAACTCGTGGCCCGGGTGCAGGGTGCCCGCGACGCCCATCGACGTGCGCAGCACGGCCTGCGCGAACCGCTGCCCGAGGGCGTGGTCGTGCGGGGTCGACGCCGACGCGACGAGGAGGTGCTCCAGGTCGTTCAGCGGCGGCGGCTCGGGTGCGGGCATCCCTCCCAGGGTGACGGGTGCCCACGGTGCTCCGCAAAACGAGGCGTGAGCGATACTCGAAGGCATGAGCGTGTCCCTCGGTATGCCGTCTGCGCCGCCGCCCGTGCTGGCCCCCCGCCGCAAGAGCCGCAAGATCAAGGTCGGCAAGGTCGAGGTGGGCGGCGACGCCCCCATCTCGGTGCAGTCGATGACCACCACCCCGACCACCGACATCAACGCGACGCTGCAGCAGATCGCCGAGCTGACGGCCTCCGGCTGCGACATCGTGCGCGTGGCCTGCCCGAGCCAGGACGACGCCGACGCGCTGCCCGCGATCGCGCAGAAGTCGCAGATCCCGGTGATCGCCGACATCCACTTCCAGCCGAAGTACGTCTACGCGGCCATCGACGCCGGCTGCGCCGCCGTGCGCGTCAACCCCGGCAACATCCGCAAGTTCGACGACCAGGTCGCCGAGATCGCCCGCCGCGCGAAGGCTGCGAACGTCTCGATCCGCATCGGCGTCAACGCCGGGTCGCTCGACAAGCGGCTGCTGGAGAAGTACGGCAAGCCCACCGCCGAGGCGCTCGTCGAGTCGGCCGTGTGGGAGGCGTCGCTGTTCGAGGAGCACGACTTCCACGACTTCAAGATCTCGGTCAAGCACAACGACCCGGTGGTGATGGTGCGGGCGTACGAGCTGCTCGCCGAGCGCGGCGACTGGCCGCTGCACCTCGGGGTCACCGAGGCCGGCCCGGCGTTCCAGGGCACGATCAAGTCGGCCACCGCGTTCGGCGCGCTGCTGAGCAAGGGCATCGGTGACACGATCCGCGTCTCGCTGTCGGCGCCGCCGGTCGAGGAGGTCAAGGTCGGCAACCAGATCCTGCAGAGCCTCAACCTGCGCCCGCGCAAGCTCGAGATCGTCTCCTGCCCCTCCTGCGGCCGCGCCCAGGTCGACGTCTACACGCTGGCCGACGAGGTCACCGCCGGGCTCGAGGGCATGGAGGTCCCGCTGCGGGTGGCCGTCATGGGCTGCGTCGTCAACGGCCCGGGCGAGGCCCGCGAGGCCGACCTCGGCGTCGCCTCCGGCAACGGCAAGGGACAGATCTTCGTCAAGGGCGAGGTCATCAAGACCGTGCCCGAGTCGCAGATCGTCGAGACCCTGATCGAGGAGGCCATGCGGATCGCCGAGGAGATGGGCGAGCCCGTCGACGGCGAGCCCGCCGGCGCCCCGCAGGTCACGGTCGGCTGAGGCCCTCCGGCCCGCACGTGCCACGACCCGCCCCGCTCGTCGATTTCCGCACCGCAGCTCGCCGGACTTGGCAGGCTGGTGGGGTGCTGCGGACGTTCGGCGCGACCCGCCCCCTGGGGACGCGTGACCACGACGAGGTGATGCGGCTGTGCGGGCACGACCCCGCCAGCAGCGTCTTCGTCGCCGCGCGGGTGCGCGAGGGGGGCCTCATGTCGCCCGGGTCGGCCGTCGGCATCGACGACGACGACGGCGGGCTGCGCTCGCTGTGCTGGACCTCGGCCAACGTGGTCCCCATCGAGTGCGACGAGGTGGCGCTCGACCTGTTCGCCGGGCGGCTGCGCCGGCAGCGACGGCGCTCGTCGTCGATCTTCGGCCTCGCCGACCAGGTGCTGCCCCTGTGGGCGCGGCTGCAGCGGCACTGGGGCCAGCCCCGCTCGTTCCGTCCCGACCAGCCGATGCTGGCCGTCAGCACGCTGCCGTCCGAGGCCGGCCTGGAGCGCCACCCGGGGGTCCGCCTCGCCCGCCCCGACGAGCTCGACCTGGTGCTGCCCGCCTCGACCGCGATGTTCACCGAGGAGATCGGCTACCCGCCCTACGTCGGCAGCGACCGCGACTACCGCGCGCTCGTGGCGTCGCTGATCGACGCCGGGCACACGTTCGTGCTGCTCGAGGACGGCCGGGTCGTCTTCAAGGCCGACGTCGGGTCGCTGGCGCTGGGCGTCGCCCAGATCCAGGGCGTGTGGGTCGCCCCCGACCGGCGCGGCCAGGGCCTGGCCACCCCGGCCATGAACGCCGTGGTCGAGCACGTGCTGCAGACCCTGGCGCCGACCGTCTCGCTGTACGTCAACGGCTACAACGAGCCGGCGCTGCGCGCCTATCACGGGGCGGGCTTCCGGCAGGTCGCGACCTTTGCCACAGTGATCCTGTGACCGCACCCCTCGCCCCCACCGCCCGCCTCGTGACCGCGATGTTCGCCGGGTCCGGCGTGCTGCACCTCGTGCGCCCGCAGATCTTCGAGCCGATCGTGCCGCGCGTGCTGCCCGCCCACCGCGAGCTCGTGCTGGCCTCGGGCGTTGCCGAGATCGCTTGTGCCGCAGGGCTTCTCGCGCCCCGCACACGCCGCGTCGCGGGCATCGCCTCGGCCGCGCTGCTGCTCACCGTGCTGCCCGCCAACGTGCAGATGGCGCTCGACGCGCAGCGGGCGGTGCAGCGCAGGGGCTGGACGCCGCAGCGCGAGGTCATGCGCACCGGCACCCTGCTCCGGCTGCCGCTGCAGGCGCCGCTGGTGCGCGCCGCGTGGCGCGCCGGCCGCTGACCGACCCGGTCAGTCGCCGCTCGGGTAGAGCGAGCGCTCGTACGCCTCGGGCGAGTAGTGCGCGTCGACCTCCTCGGGCGGGTCGCTCGCGCGCCACTTCGCCTTCGCCAGCTCGGCGTACGGCATCACCGACTCCGGCTGCCAGGTCTGCGGCTTCCACGCCCCCGACCGCATGAACGCCTTCGGGCAGTGGTTGAACACCTCGTCCACCTCGACCACCATCGCCAGCAGCGGCCGGTGCCCGCGCACGACCATCTCGTCGAAGAACGGCGCGTCGGTCACCAGCCGCGCCCGCCCGTTGACGCGCAGCGTGTAGCCCTGGCCCGGCACCAGGAAGATCAGCGCGACGCGGGAGTCGTGCAGCAGGTTGTGGAACCCGTCTATCCGCTTGTTGCCCGCGCGCTCTGGGATGGCGATCGTGCGGTCGTCGATCACGTGGGTGAACCCCGCCGGGTCGCCCTTGGGTGACACGTCGCCGCCGTCGGGTCCGCGGGTGGCCACGAAGCACAGGGGAGAGGCGGCCAGGAACTCGCGGTCCTGCGCGACCAGTGCGGGCTGCGCCTTGTCCCGCACCGCGGCGTCGGGCGCCCCGATCAGCGCGGTGAGCTCCTCGGCGCTGCGGATCGTCGGCAGGCTCGCCAGGTCGAGGTCGGAGGTGGTGGTCACGAGACTCCTTCGGCCGGAGGTTCGCCGCGCACGGCCAGCGCGGGCGGGCGGTCGCCGCGGATCGAGGCGACCATGTCGACCACGCGCCTGGTGGCGCGCACGTCGTGCGCCCGGAAGACGTACGTCCCGAGCCAGGCGGCGACGGCCGTCGCCGCGAGCGTGCCCTCGAGCCGGTCGTCGGCGTCGAGGTCGAGCGTCTCGCCGATGAAGTCCTTGCGCGAAAGTGCTTGCAGCACAGGGAATCCCAGCGACGCGACGTCAGCGGTGTGCCGCAGCACGACCAGCGAGTTGCGGGTCGTCTTGCCGAAGTCGAGCGTGGGGTCGAGCAGGATCCGCTCCGCGGGGACGCCGGCGGCCAGCGCCGCGTCGGCCCCCGCCCGCAACCCGCCCAGCACGTCGCGCACCACGGCTCGCTCGTCGTCACCCAGGTCGTCGCGGTATCGCACGTCGACCGGGTCGGTGCGCGGCGGCAGGCCCCCGGTGTGCGAGCAGACCAGTCCCGCGCCGAGCTGCGCGGCCACGCCGGCCAGATCGGGGTCGTGCCCGGCCCAGGTGTCGTTGACCAGGTCGACCACGCCGTCGGCGGCCCGGGCCACCTCCGAGCGCCAGGTGTCGAGGCTCAGCACCAGGTGCGGATAGCGCTCCCGGGCGTCCTGCAGGAACGGCACGACGCGGCGGATCTCCTCGTCCGGGTCGACCCGCTCGCCCTCCTGCCCGGCGCGCACCCCGCCCACGTCGACGATGTCGGCTCCGTCTTCGACCGCGGCGTCGAGCGCACGGCGCGCGGAGTCGAGGTCGGCGTGCCGGTTGCCCGACCAGAACGAGTCGCGGGTGCGGTTGACGATCGCCATGACGGCGGGGGAGGCGGCGTCGAAGCTGTGCTCGCGCAGCCGCAGCGCCGGGGGGCGCGGCAGGGCGACGGGCGGCGGGTTCGGCGGCGCAGGCACCCGGTCATCCTTCCACCCGAAGCGCGGTGGTCGGTGTGACCAGCACCACAGGGGCCGCCGGTCGGCGCGCGGCGAGGGGTGTGCCACGGTTAGGTCAGCCTGCCCTAAGCAAGGCTGTCCTAAACCCGAGGAGAGGATCTCCGTGTCCGATGCAGCACCGGCAGCAGTCCCCTCACTGCTGTTCGAGGATGCCGTGACCGACTACCGCGCCGCCATGCACCTGGCCGTCGACACCGTCGCCGACCTGGTCGCCTCGGCCGACCGGCCCTACTCCGGCGCCGACCCCGCCGCGCTGACGCAGACCGTGTCCGCCGTCGACCTCGACCGGCCGCTCGGCAGCGTCGAGGCCGCGCTGGGCGAGCTGCGCTCGGTGTGGCTCGACTCCGCCGTCTGGTTCCACCACCCGCGATACCTGTCCCACCTCAACTGCCCGGTGCTGGTGTCCTCGCTCGCCGCCGACGCCCTGGCCTCGGCCGTGAACACCTCGATGGACACCTGGGACCAGAGCGCCGCGGCGACCCAGCTGGAGCGCCAGGTCGTGGCCTGGACCGCGCAGCGGATCGGGTTCGACGGCCGCGCCGACGGCATCTTCACCTCCGGCGGGACCGCCTCGAACCAGCAGGCGCTCACCCTCGCCCGCCAGGACGCGCTCGAGCGGGCCGGTCTGCCCGTCGCGCCAGAGGGCTTCGACCGGTTGCGGGTGCTCGCGACCGACCAGAGCCACTTCTCGGTCAACCTCGCGACCCGCACGCTCGGCCTGCGCCCCGACGCCGTCGTGACCGTGCCCACCGACGAGACCCACCGGATGGAGCCGACCGCCCTGCGCGCCCAGCTGGACCGGCTGGCCGAGGCCGACCTGGTGCCGATGGCCGTCGTCGCGACGGCCGGCACCACCGACCTCGGCGTGGTCGACCCGCTGGTCGACGTCGCCGCCGTGTGTGCCGCGGCGGGGGTCTGGCTGCACGTCGACGCGGCGTACGGCGGTGGCCTGCTCACCTCGCGCCGGCACCGCGGCCGGTTGGCCGGCATCCACCTGGCCGACTCGGTGACGATCGACTTCCACAAGACCTGGTTCCAGCCGGTGGCGGCCAGCGCGGTGCTCGTGCGCGACGGGGCGGCGCTGCGGCACGTCGCCCACCACGCCGACTACCTCAACCCGGTGCGCACCGACCCGCGGCGCGCGGCCATGCCCGACCAGGTCGGCAAGTCGCTGCAGACGACCCGCCGGTTCGATGCGCTGAAGGTCTGGACCTCGCTGCGGGTCGAGGGCGCCGACGCGATCGGGGCGATGCTCGACCGGGTGATCGACCTCGCGGGCGAGGTCGCCGACCTCGTCGAGGACGACCCGCGCCTGCGCCTCGCGCAGCGCCCGGCGCTCAGCACGGTGCTGTTCCGCTTCGAGCCCGAGGGCACCGACCCGCTCGAGGCCGACCGCGTGGCCGACGAGGTCGTCACCCGGCTGCTGCTCGCCGGGACGGCGATGATCGCTCGCACCCGGCTCGACGGCCAGGTCTGGCTCAAGCTGACCCTGCTCAACCCGCGCACGAGCGTCGACGACGTGCGCGCCGTGCTGGACGAGGTCTGCGCCGTCGCCGACGACTGCGCCCGCACCGAGCTGCTGGAGGTGGCGCGATGAGCGCGCAGGCCGCGACGACGTACGACTTCGTGGCGATCGGCGCCGGGCCGTTCAACCTCGGCCTGGGTTGCCTCGCCGACCCCGTCGAGGGGCTCTCGGGCGTGGTGCTGGAGCAGCGCCCCGACTTCGCCTGGCACCCGGGGATGATGCTCGACGGCGCCACGATCCAGGTGCCGTTCCTCGCCGACCTGGTGACGCTGGCGGACCCGACCTCGTCCTACAGCTTCCTGGCGTTCCTGAAGGAGACCGGCCGGCTCTACAGCTACTACATCCGGGAGAGCTTCTTCCCGCTGCGCAGCGAGTACAGCGAGTACTGCCGCTGGGCCGCGCACCGCCTCGGGGTGCGCTTCGGTCACCGCGTCGTGGGCGTACGTCCGCACGAGGTCGGCTATGCCGTCGCCACCGAGGTCGACGGGCGCCCCGGGCCGACGCTGCTCACCCGCACGCTGGTGCTCGGCACCGGCACCGTGCCCCACGTGCCCCAGATCGCCGGCCTCACCGAGGTGGGGCTCGAGCACCCGGTCGTGCACTCGGCCGACTACCTGCACCGGCGCGAGGAGCTGCGGGCGACCGGGTCGGTCACGGTGATCGGCTCGGGGCAGAGCGCCGCCGAGATCTATCGCGACCTGCTCGAGCACGCGGCCGCCGACGAGCTGGAGCTGACCTGGCTCACGCGCTCGCCGCGGTTCTTCCCGATGGAGTACACCAAGCTCACGCTCGAGCTGACCTCGCCCGACTACGCCCGCCACCGCCGCGCGCTCCCGGCCGACGTGCGCGAGCGGCTCAACCGCGAGGAGCGCACGCTCTACAAGGGCATCTCCGCCGAGCTCGTCGACGACATCTTCGACACCCTCTACCGCCTGCGCCAGCAGCGGCAGGTCCAGGGTCGCGGCGACGTGCCGACCACGCTGCTCACCGACGTCGAGGTGACCGACGCCGCCGCGGTCGACGGGCAGGTGCTCGTCGGCGGCTGCTCCGGTCGCACCGGCGACCGGCTCGAGCACCGCACCGGCGGGCTCGTGCTGGCGACCGGTTACCGCCCCAGCACGCACGACTTCCTCGACGAGGCGGTGCGCGCGCGCATCGCGACCGACGACCTGGGCCGCTACGCCGTGGCCGAGGACTACAGCGTGGACGCCGGCCGCACGGTCTTCGTGCAGAACGCCGAGGAGCACCTCACCGGGGTGCTCGCCCCCGACCTCGGGATGGGCGCGTTCCGCAGCTCGGTCATCCTCAACACCCTCTGCGGCCGCGAGGTCTATCCGGTCGAGGAGCGAATCGCCTTCCAGGAGTTCGGGATTCCCGACCGAATGCGTCCTGCGCGAGGCAACGCCCCGAGGGTCGAGGCCCGCGAGCTCCTGGAGGTGGCCCGATGACGCTGCTGGACGCCGAGGTGGCGGTCGGTCTGCCGTGGGAGTCCCCGCTCGGCCGCGTGGACGCGCGCCCGGTCGAGCCGGAGCGCGACCTCGCCCTGCTGCACCGCTGGGTGACCCACCCGCGCTCGCGCTTCTGGGGCATGCAGGGCTGGTCGACGGAGCAGGTGCGCGAGGAGCTCGAGGGCATCGCCGCGAGCACCCACCACGACGCGTGGCTGCTCGACCTGGACGGCGAACCGATCGCGCTGGCCGAGACCTACGACCCGGAGCGCAGCCCGCTGCAGGGCCGCTACGACGTCGAGGACGGCGACCTCGGGATGCACGTGCTCGTCGCGCCGCCGCGCACCCCGCGCACCGGCACGACCGACGTCGTGATGACCGCCGTCATGCGATGGTGCCTCCGCGACCCGCGGGTGCAGCGGGTGGTCGTCGAGCCCGACGCCACGAACGACGCGATCCTCGCGAAGAACCTGCGCGCCGGCTTCCGCTCCCGCGGGCTCGTGCAGCTGCCCGACAAGACCGCGCTGCTCAGCGTCGCGACCCGGACCGACTTCGCCGACAGCGCCCTGGCGCGGCAGTTCCTTCGCGGTCGCCCGTCGCCGGCGCCGCACCTCAACCGCGAGGCGATGTCCGCCGCGCAGCGCGACCTGGTCACCAAGGCGCTGCGCGAGCTGGTGCACGAGCGGCTGATCCGGCCCGAGCCGGTCGACGGGCGCTGGCGCGTCGACACCGGCACGACGACGTACGACTTCGCGGCCTCCGCGCACCCGCTCGAGCACCTCGCGATCGACCCGGCGAGCGTGCGCCGGCTCGGGCCGGACGGCGCCGAGCTCGACCTCGACGCGCAGGCATTGGTGCTCGAGCTGCGTTCTGCCCTGGGCATTCCCGGCGATCTGGTCGACATCTATCTCGAGGAGGTCGCGAGCACCCTGCAGGCCGCCGCGTGGATGCACGACCAGCGGCAGCCGAGCGCCGCCGAGCTGGTCGAGGCCGACGCGCAGACGATCGAGCGTTCGATGACCGGGCACCCGAGCTTCATCGCCACCAACGGGCGGATCGGGTTCGGGCTGGACGACTACGCCGCGTTCGCCCCGGAGGCCGGCCGGCCCTTCTCGCCGTTCTGGGTCGCGGTGCGCAAGACCGACTCCCGGCTGTCGCTGGGCGAAGGACTGGACGAGGACGCGTTCTACGCGCGCGAGCTCGGCCCCGACCACGACCGGTTCCGCGCGCTGCTGCGCGAGAGCGGGCGCGACCCGGAGGAGTTCCGGTTCATGCCGGTGCACCCGTGGCAGTGGCAGCACAAGCTGGCGATCACGTACGCACCCGCAGTCGCGCGCGGGGAGCTGGTGCCGCTGGGGGAGGGGCGCGACCGTTACCAGGCGCAGCAGTCGATCCGCACGCTGTTCAACCTGGACCACCCCGAGCGCAGCTTCGTGAAGCTGGCCCTGTCGGTGCAGAACATGGGGTTCCTGCGCGGGCTGTCGGCGCGATACATGGCCGCCACACCGGCCATCAACGACTGGGTGCACGAGCTGGTCGAGGGTGACGCCGACCTGCGCGAGGTCGGTTTCTCGGTGCTGCGCGAGCACGCCGCGATCGGGTGGACCGGCGGGGTGCACGCGCAGCTCGACCCGTCGTCGGCGTACGCCAAGATGACCGCCGCGCTGTGGCGCGAGAGCCCGGTGCCGCGGCTGCAGCCGGGCGAGCGGCTCGCGACGATGGCGTCGCTGCTGCACGTGGACCAACAGCGAGAATCGTTGGCAGCACAACTGATTCGGGCCTCGGGTTGCGCTCCGGCGCAGTGGCTCGGGGACTATCTGCGGGCATACCTGCGGCCGGTGCTGCACTGCCTCCTCGCGCACGACCTGGCCTTCATGCCGCACGGCGAGAACCTCATCCTCGTGCTGCGCGAGCACCGCGTGGTGCGGGTGATCATGAAGGACATCGGCGAGGAGGTCATGGTCATGAGCGACCGGCCGCTGCCCGAGGCCGTCGCGCGCATCCGCCAGCCGGCCGACCGGGAGGAGCGCGAGATGGCGATCTTCACCGACGTCTTCGACGGCTTCCTGCGCCACCTCGGCGCGACGCTGTCGCAGGTCGGGGTGATCGACGACGACGCGTTCTGGGAGGTCGTGGCAGGCGTCGTGCGCGACCACCGGGCCGACCACCCGGGGCTGCACGACGGGTTCGACTTCTTCCGCGCGCAGTTCAGCCACAGCTGCCTCAACCGGTTGCAGCTGCGCAACACCCGGCAGATGGTCGACCTCACCGACCAGTCCGGGTCGCTCATCCACGTCGGGCCGATCGCCAACCCGATCGCCGGGCGCGGCTGAGAGAAACCGACCCTTGACCGCATGACAGATTGCTAGCACTCTGTCATGCGTGCGAGACGACTCCCTGTGGCGCGACGCCGACTTCGTGCGCTACTTCAGCGCGCGCACGGTGTCCTTCACCGGGGCGGTCGTCACCTGGGTCGCGCTGCCGGTGATCGTCTACCGGATGACCGGCAGCGCGGCCTGGACCTCGATCACCGTCGTCGTGGAGACGCTGCCGATGGTGCTGCTCGGCCTGGTCGGCGGCGCGCTGGGCGACCGGCGCGACCGGCGGCGCGTCATGGTGCGCGCCGACCTCGTCTCGGGCGCAGCGATCGGCTCGGTCGCGCTGGCCCATCTGCTGGGGCGGCTGACGCTGGGGCACCTGCTCGTGGCCGCGTTCGTCTCGGCGTCGGCCGTCACGATCTTCGACGGGTCCAACTGGGGCGCTCTGCCGGCCATCGTCGGGCGTGACCGGCTGCCCGAGGCCAACGCACGCGTGTGGGGCGTGCAGGCGCTGCTCGAGGTGGGTCTGCCAGCAGCGGTGGGAGTCGCCCTCGCCTTCGTGGCGCCCGCGGCGCTGCTGGCGGTCGACGCAGCCAGCTTCTTCGCCTCGGCTGCCCTGATCCGCTCGATCAGCTCCAATCTTCAGCTGCACCAGGCAGATTCACGCAACACCATGCTGGCCGACATTCGCGAAGGCGTCGGCTATCTGTTCTCCCATCCCGTGCTGCGCCCGCTCCTCGCGGTGTCGGTGATCGGCTCCGCGTCGGGCGGCGGCATGGTCGCGCTGATGGTCGTCTGGGCCGACCGGCAGCTCGGCATCGGCACCGGGGGAGTGCGGTTCGGACTGCTGGCCGGAGCCTGGTCGGCGGGTGCCGCGGTCGCGGCAGCCCTGCTGCCGCGGCTCATCCGCCGCTGGGGCGCCGTCGGTCTCACCCGTTTCGCCGCCTGGGTGGTCCCGCTGTGCATCCTCGCGACAGCACTGACCACCGACTACTACGTCGCGCTGGCGGTGTGGTCGACGTACGCCGTCGTGCACGTGAGTTAATACTCCGCCGTCATCACCTACCGGCAGCAGATCGTCCCCGACGCGCTGCTGTCGCGGGTGAGCAGCACGGCCCGGATGATCGGCTGGGGCGCCGGCTCCATGACCGGCGCGCTGGCGGCCGGCCAGCTGGCCGAGCGGTTCGGGCTCCCCGTCGCCATCACGGCCATGGCCGGCGTGCACGCCCTGATGATCGTGGCGGCCAACGTGCCGAGCCTGCGCAAGGACGCGCTGCCGCCGCCGCTGCGCGACCCCGTCAGCTCCAGCTGACCTGCATCCGCTCGCGCCACAGCGGCACCACGTCGCGCCCGCTCGTCTGCAGCTCCTCGCCCCGGTTCCACAGCCCGAGGAACAGCTGCGCAGCGCTGCCGTGCACGACCGCGTCGGCGTCGCGCGCCTCGGTGCCGCGCACCACCCGCAGCGGCCCGTCGCTGACGCGCCCTCGCCACACGTCGCCGGTGTCGTCGGCGCGCACCTCGACCTCGAACGGGGTGCCCGTCGTGCGCAGCTGCTCGTCGCGGCGGGTGGCGAAGCCCAGCAGCAGCTCGTCGATGCCGTCGGCGGCGAGCTCGGCGGTGATGTCGGCCTCGTCAGCGGTGGGCACCCGCCCCTCCTTGGCCGCGAGGGCGTCGACCGCGTGGACCGTCGTCTCGTGGCACTGCCGCCTGGCCCAGGCGTGCCGCGGGGCGGGGGCGTCGGGGAGGAAGAACCACACGTCGAGGTCCTGCGGCGCGCGGCGCAGCGCCGCCCGCAGCCGGTCGGCGCCGTGACCGAGCCAGGTCATCGGGTCCAGCGCCTCGCGCCCCTCACGCTCGAGCGCGTCGGTGTCGACCTGTCCCTCGCCGCGCACGACGCTGGTGGCCCATCGGTGCACCATCCCCTGGTGGGCGACCAGGTCGCGCACCGTCCAGTCGCGCGCGGTCGGCACCACCGTGTCGAGGCCGGCCGCGTCGCCGTACGCGTGCAGCCGGGCGGCTGCCAGGGCCAGGCCGTCGAGGTGATGGGCGAAGGAGACCGACGTCGGCATGACAGCACGCTACTGGTGCCGGGCGCTCGCCGCTCAGAGCCGGGCGAGCAGCGCGTCGAGGTCGGCCCCGTCGCGCTCGAAGTTGAACGTGTAGTCGGAGAAGTACGCCTCGGGCGCGAAGCCGCCCGCGGGCTGCTCGACCTCGGGGTCGGCGAAGAAGTAGTCGATCGGCTGCCGGTGCAGCGTCGCGAGCAGGTGCTCGGTCGTCGCGGTGTAGGACCGCGAGCCGATGACGATCCAGTGGGTGTCGCCGGTGGCGTACGCCATCGTGAACATCGAGGAGCCGGCATAGCCGGCGACGGCCCGGGCGCCGGAGAACACCCGGATCTGCTCGGCGATGTCGAGCGTCTCGGGGTGCACCACGGTGAACCCGGCCTCGACGAACCGTCGCTCGACCTCGTCGCCGTTGAGGCAGCGGCGCCGGGTCTCGTTGCGCCCGACGAAGACCCGCTCGGGGGTCGAGCCCTCGGCCTCGGGCACCAGGGCGTCGCGGATGCGCTCCCAGACCGGCGTGCAGACGGGGCTGGCGAAGTAGTGGTTCTGCAGGCCGAGGGTGGCGCTCACCAGCCGCTCGACCCGGGCCGGCTCGCGCAGCACGGTGACCCGGTCACGCTCGATGCCGAACGCCTCGAGCAGCCGCAGCTGGTAGTCGTGCGGCTCCTGGTGGCCGGTCGGCGGGCTGAGCAGCACGCGGACGTCGGGGTCGCGCTCGACGGCCGCGTCCCAGGCCCACAGCCGGCTGAGGTCCTGGGTGGTCACGTGGCCGTAGTGCCCCGGGAACTCGTTGTCGAGGTGGTAGTAGCTGCCCGGCAGGGTCGGGACCGGGCCGCTGACCCGGGGGAAGACAGCGTAGTCGGGGCCGGCGTCCTGGGTGCCGCGGTTGAACCACGGACGCACCAGCGGCTGCATCGACGACTCCGGCAGGAACAGCCCGCCCATGGTCACCACGCCCCGCGGGGCGCACACCGCGCCGAGGTACTCCCGGGCCGCCAGCTCGCGCACGAGGTAGCGGTCGCGCAGCCGGACACCGGCCTCGGCGTCGTTGACCCACACCGGTGAGGTCACCTCGAACTCGTGGGCCGGCTCGCCGGCGATGGTGCTCGCGCTGCCCTCGCCGCAGCGCCGCACCACGGTCTGCTCGACGCGGTGCTCGCCGTCGGGGCGGTGCAGCAGGTTGTTGACCTTCATCAGGTGCTCGCCGCGCTTGTGCACGACCGCGCTGCCGTCGCGGATCGTGACGCCGCTGATCGCCTCGCCGAGGGTGCGCACGAGGCCCTGCTTGTCGAGCTCCCCGGTGAGGCGGGGCGGCTGGTGCTGGTCGCCGAGGCTGCGCCCGAGCCACTGCCACAGCGAGTCGTCCGCGTCGTCGGCGCTCGCGGCCGCGACCTCGCCGGCGAGGTCGACCTTGAGATAGGCGCCGCCGTCGCGCAGCGACAGGAACGTCGCGCCGAACGCGCCGTGGCCGGCATACCCGCGGTCGCCGCCCAGCTCGATGATCACGTCGGGCGCCGGTCCGGCGGCCAGGGCGTTGAAGATGTCGGGCACGCTCGCCACCGGCGTGAGGCGCAGGTCGTCGGGGCGGCGCTCGCGGGGCGGCTGGTTCTTGGTCATCAGCCGCAGGTGCGCGGTCGGCCACACCTCCGCGAGGGCGGGCGCCAGGTCGACGGCGTCCTCGGTGTCCCCGACGATCACCACGAACCGCTCGGCGAGGTCGAGCTCGGCCCGGGCCAGGTCGAGCGCGGCCAGGCTGGTGGCCGACAGCTCTGGCCCCTCCTGGGCAGGGCGCGGCTCCTCGTCGGGTGCGGGCGTCGTGTCCCCCATGCAGGCATCCTGCCTCACCGAGCCACGTCGTTCTAGCAGCCCTGGGCCCGCTGCTGGGTACCGTCGCCGCATGGTTACCGACGAGTTCGCCCACCGGCCCACCAACCAGTCGCCGCCGCTGGAGGGCGTCTCGACCGTGGAGTCCGACCGGGCGCTGCGCGACGCGGTGCAGGCGTACGCCGGTGACCGGGCCGCGGGCGTGCTCGCCTCGCTGTCCGACCTGGGCGAGCTCGCGGGGTCGGCCGAGGCGCGCGAGCACGGCATGGCGGCCAACGCCAACCCGCCGCGGCTGCGGCCGGTGGACCGGTTCGGCAACCGGGTCGACGAGGTCGACTTCCACCCCAGCTACCACTGGCTGATGGACCGGTCCGTGCGCGCCGGTCTGCACGCCGCGCCCTGGGTCTCCGACGAGCCGCTGCCGCACCTGCGCCGCGCCGCCGGCTACGTCGCCTGGGCGCACGTGGAGCCGGGCCACGGGTGCCCGATGACGATGACGTACGCCGCCGTGCCCGCGCTGCGGGCCGACCCCGCGCTCGCGGCGACCTGGACCCCGCGGCTGACGGCGGGGACGTACGACCCGGCGCTCGGCGACCCGGAGGTCAAGGGGTCGGCGCTCGCCGGCATGGGCATGACCGAGAAGCAGGGCGGCTCCGACGTGCGCTCCAACGTGACCCGGGCGACGCCGTCGGGGGAGCACTACCTGCTGCGCGGGCACAAGTGGTTCACCAGCGCGCCGATGAACGACGTGTTCCTCGTGCTGGCGCAGGCGCCGGGCGGGCTCACCTGCTTCCTGCTGCCTCGGGTGCTGCCCGGCGGAGAGCGCAACCGGGTCACCCTGGTGCGGCTGAAGGACAAGCTCGGCAACCGCTCCAACGCCTCCAGCGAGCTGGAGCTGCACGACGCGGTCGGCTGGCGGCTCGGCGACGAGGGCGCGGGCGTGCGCACCATCATCGAGATGGTCGCCGCGACCCGGCTCGACTGCGTGCTCGGCTCCGCCTCGCTCATGCGCCGCGGGGTCGCCGAGGCCACCTGGCACGCCGCGCACCGGTCGGCCTTCGGCCGCGCCCTGGTCGACCAGCCCGCGATGACGGCCGTGCTCGCCGACCTGGCCGTGGAGTCCGAGGCCGCGACGATGCTCGCGCTGCGGCTGGCCGCCGCGGTCGAGCACGCCGACGACCCGGCCGAGGCGGCGCTGCGCCGCATCGCGCTGCCCGCCGCGAAGTTCTGGGTGTGCAAGCGCACGCCCACGCACGTCGCCGAGGCGCTGGAGGTGCTCGGCGGCAACGGTTACGTCGAGGAGTCCGGCATGCCGCTGCTGTTCCGCGAGTCGCCGCTGAACTCGATCTGGGAGGGCAGCGGCAACGTCAACGCCCTCGACCTGCTGCGCGCGCTGATGCGCACGCCCGAGAGCCTCGACGCCTGGCGCGACGAGGTCGACGCGGCCGGCGACGAGCGGCTGCTCGCCCCGACCGACGAGGTGCTCAAGGCGATCGCCGGGCTGGGCGACCCCGACGCCGCGGCCCAGCAGGCGCGCTGGCTCGCCTCGCGGGTCGCGGTGCTGCTGCAGGCGTCGCTGCTGGTGCGGCACAGCGACCCGGCGGTGGCCGACGCGTTCGTCGCCACCCGGGTGACCGGTGAACCGACCGGGGTGCTGGGCATGCTGCCGGCGACCACCGACGTACGGGCCGTGGTGGAGCGCGCGTCGGTCACCGGCTGACCGGGGCCGGCGCAAACGCGGATGAGCCGCCCGGGCGGCGACGGATATCCTCACGGCGCGGGCGCGCATCGCGTCCGCACCCCACACCGAGGAGTGCTGTCCCGTGGCCATGCGCATGTCGACCCTGTTCCTGCGAACGCTTCGCGAGGACCCGGCCGATGCCGAGCTGCCGGGCCACAAGCTGCTGGTGCGCGCCGGCTACATCCGCCGCGTCGCGCCGGGCGTCTACACCTGGCTGCCGCTCGGGCTGCGCGTGCTGCAGAAGGTCGAGGGCGTCGTGCGCGAGGAGATGAACCGCATCGGCGCCCAGGAGGTGCGGCTGCCGGCGCTGCTGCCGCGCGAGCCCTACGAGGCGACGGGCCGCTGGACGGAGTACGGCGAGGCGCTGTTCCGGCTGCAGGACCGCAAGGGCTCGGACATGCTGCTCGGCCCGACCCACGAGGAGATCTTCTGCCTCACGGTCAAGGACATGTACTCCTCCTACAAGGACCTGCCGCTCTCGCTCTACCAGATCCAGACGAAGTACCGCGACGAGGCGCGGCCGCGCGCGGGCCTGCTGCGCGGGCGCGAGTTCATCATGAAGGACTCCTACTCCTTCGACGTCGACCAGGCGGGCCTGCAGAAGTCCTACGACGCGCACCGCGAGGCCTACGTGCGCATCTTCGACCGGCTCGGGTTCGAGTACGTCATCGTCCACGCCGACTCCGGCGCCATGGGCGGCTCGGCGTCGGAGGAGTTCCTCGCGGTCAGCGAGTTCGGCGAGGACACCTTCGTGCGCGACGAGCACGGCTACGCCGCCAACGTCGAGGCCGTGCAGGTGCCCCAGGCCGCCGAGGTCGACGCGTCCGCGGTGCCGGCCGCGCAGGTGCACGACACCCCCGACACCCCCACCATCGACACCCTGGTGGCCCGGCTCAACGAGGCCCACCCGCGCGAGGACGGCCGGGCCTGGACCGCGGCCGACACGCTGAAGAACGTCCTGGTCATGCTGCACCAGCCCGACGGCACCCGCGAGCCGCTGGCCGTCGGCGTGCCCGGTGACCGCGAGGTCGACCCGAAGCGGCTCGAGGCCCAGGTGGCTCCGGCCGAGCCGGAGCCGTTCACCGACGAGGACTTCGCGGCGTTCCCGGCGCTCGCCAAGGGCTACATCGGGCCCGGCGCGCTCGGCGAGGACAAGCCGGCCGGCATCCGCTACCTGCTCGACCCCTCGATCGCGGTCGGGTCGGAGTGGGTGACCGGCGCCGACGAGCGCGGCAAGCACGTGCTGCACCTGGTGCACGGTCGCGACTTCACCGCCGACGGCACCATCCAGGCCGCGCAGATCCGCGAGGGCGACCCCAGCCCCGACGGGCACGGCTCGCTGACCCTGGCCCGCGGCATGGAGATGGGCCACATCTTCCAGCTCGGGACGAAGTACGCCGAGGCGCTCGGGCTGAAGGTGCTCGACGAGAACGGCAAGCTCGTCACGGTGACGATGGGGTCGTACGGCGTCGGCGTCTCGCGCTCGGTCGCGGCGGTCGCCGAGGGCAACCGCGACGAGGCCGGTCTGGTGTGGCCGCGCGCGTTCGCCCCCGCCGACGTGCACCTGGTCGCCACCGGCAAGGACGAGGCGGTGTTCGTCGCGGCCGAGGAGATCGTGAGCGGCCTCGAGGCGCAGGACCTCACCGTGCTCTACGACGACCGGCGCAAGGTGTCGCCGGGGGTGAAGTTCAAGGACGCCGAGCTCATCGGGGTCCCGACGATCGTCGTGGTCGGCAAGGGCCTGGCCGACGGCAAGATCGAGATCAAGGACCGCCGCAGCGGTGACCGGCGCGAGGTGCCGGTCGAGGACGCGGTGGCCGAGGTGCTGCGCGAGGTGCGCGGCTGACCGCCGCGCCTCCCGCCAGTCGATGAGCAACCGAGCGCAGCTGCGCAGCGCCCGCCGTCAGCTCGCGCGGGCGCGGTGGCGACGCACGGCCGACCGGCTGCCACAACGAGGTGAGCAGTACGCCTGCTGCCCGTTGCGTGACGTGTCGGCATATACCCGGTCGCAGTCGGCGGCACCGCACCTCCCGAGCCGGTGCATGCCGCGCGCGGTCAGGTGCATGGCGGTGCCGACACTGACGACGACCGCGAGCATGCTGCCGAGCGAACGTCGCCCGCGGTAGTGGACGTGCCAGCCGTCGCCGGCGTGATTGGTCAGCCGGGGGTGCTCGCTGTGCTCGGCCAGCAACGCGTTGAGCCGCCCGGCCCGGGCTGCGTCGCTCGGCGCATCGACGACCTCGAGCCATGCGTCCAGGAAGCGAAGAGTCGTCTCGAGGTCCGCTCGGGACGGCCGACCCTCGACCACGAGGTCGGCCTCGGCGCAGCGAGATCGCAGCTGTGCCAACGAGTTCGGCGGGTCGTTGGCCAGCTCGCAGGCGAGCCGCACCGGCTCCTCGCCGTAAGGGTTGATATGCATAAGGCCATTACAGCAGGCTGACAGCCGCACCGTTACCGACATCCGAAGGGCCCTCGTGGACGACGTCTCGCTGGTCACCGTCGTACTCCTCGTCGTCGCCGGCTTCGCGGCCG
Organism: Barrientosiimonas humi; assembly: GCF_006716095.1. Lineage (NCBI taxonomy): Bacteria > Bacillati > Actinomycetota > Actinomycetes > Micrococcales > Dermacoccaceae > Barrientosiimonas > Barrientosiimonas humi. Next base: position 1,922,853 of record NZ_VFOK01000001.1, on the reverse strand, counting down.
GGTGGATCGACGCCGTCGTCGGGGGTGGCGGGCTGGTGCAGCTGCCCTCGCTGATGGTCGCCTTTCCCGGGGCCGCCCCGGTGCAGCTGCTCGCCACGAACAAGCTCGCGTCGATCTGCGGCACCTCGACGAGCTCGGTGACGCTGATCAGACGGGTGCGCCCCGACATGCGCACGGCGATCCCGTTGGCGTTGCTGGCATTTGCCGGCTCGCTGCTCGGCGCGCTGATCGCCTCGCAGATCCCGCGGTCGGCGTTCAACCCGATCATCCTGTTCGTGCTGGTCGCCGTCGGCGCCTACACGCTCGCCCGCCCCGGCCTCGGCGAGGTGACGCAGCTGAAGTGGGACGGCCGCCGGCACTACGCGATCGCCGGGCTCACCGGCTTCAGCATCGGCCTCTACGACGGCGCCCTGGGGCCGGGCACCGGGTCGTTCTTCGTCTTCGCGCTGGTGGGGCTGCTCGGCTACGGCTTCCTCGAGGCCAGCGCCAAGGCCAAGCTCGCCAACTTCGCGACCAACCTGGCCTCGCTGGTGATCTTCGTGCCGCAGGGCGCGGTGCTGTGGGGGATCGGCCTGGCGATGGGGGCGGCCAACCTGGTCGGCGGCTACGTCGGGGCCCGCACGGCGGTCGCCAAGGGCGCGGGCTTCATCCGCGTGGTGTTCGTCGTCGTGGTGAGCGCGTTCATCCTGCGCATCGGCTACGACGTGGTGAATCAGCTGGTCGGCTGAGCCGGCTTCGCGTCGCAGCCGCCCGCAGACATCGCGGCCACCGTGCGGCGGTAGGACTCCGGCTGCCGGTCGGGGGTCGCCAGCACGACCTTGTGCCGGTCGCCGCGGTCGACCCAGGTGGGCTGATAGGTGAGCGACTGGCTGATCCGGCCCTCGGCGTCGCGGCTGAGCCGCACCGTGGCGACCACCCCGTCCTGCGCGCCGACCGGCGACCCGACGGCGGTCCCCTGCGTCGAGATGAGGTTGCCGAGGCTGTAGAGCACGTAGCGGCCGTTGATCTTCGCGCACGGCTGCACCAGGTGCGGGTGCGCGCCGAGGATGACGTCGACCGCGCCCGAGCGCAGCAGCTCGTCGCCCAGCCGCTTCTGGTCGGCGGAGATCGTGGGCTGGAACTGCCCGCCCCAGTGCATCGAGACGACCACCACCTCGGCGCCGGCGGCCTTGGCCCGGCGCGCGTCGGCGATGATGCCCGCCGCGCCCTTGGCGGCATAGAGGTTGTCGCGCAGCCACGGGAAGCCGCTCGGCGTGACCGTCGTGTCCTGCTCGATGGAGTTCATCAGCGAGTAGCTGTAGGAGAGCTGGGCGACCTTGATCGGCGCGTCGTACGTCGCCGGCCGGCCCGACGCGGCCGCCGAGTCTGCGGGTCCTGCGGCGGCGATCCCGTTGTCGGACAGCACCTTTCGTGTCTCGCGCAGGCCGCGCGCTCCGGCGTCCCAGGTGTGGTTGTTGGCCGTGGAGCAGCCGTCGAAGCCGATCTTGCGCAGGTCGCGGGCGAGCTCGCGCGGGGAGTTGAACGTGTTCTTCTGCGTCAGGCGGGTGTTGTCGGCCGACAGCGCCGTCTCCAGCTGGCAGATGCCGATGGTGGAGCCGCTGACGATCGGCCTGATCGACTCCAGCTGGCGGGTGTAGTCGTATCCGGAGCCGGTGCTGGCGTCGCGGTTGACGACGCTGTGCGGCAGCACGTCGCCGATGGCCGAGAGGGTGATCGTGGCGGGCTTGCCGCGCACCGGTGCGGGGGCCGCGGGGGAGGAGGAGCCGGGGCCGGGTGAGGCGCCCGTGGTGGAGGCGCCGGCGGAGGTCCGGGTGCCGACCGACGCCGACGGTGAGGAACCCGTCGTGGGTGGCGATGGCGTACGGGAAGGGGCGGATCCCGTTGCGGCGCCAGACGATTCGGCGGTGTTACCGCCGCCGGTCGAGCATCCGGCCAGCACGACCGCGAGCAGTGCGGCCGCGGCTGCCCTGCGCTCAGCCGCCATCGGCGGTGGCACTGCAGCTGCCGAGCTCGTTCATCGCGGACTTGGTGCGGTTGAACGAGCCGGGGTTGCTCTCGGGTGTCGACAGGGTGATCTTGTGCTTGCCCTTCACGTCGACCATGGTCGGCTGATAGCTGGCCTTCTGGCTCCAGGTGCCGTCCTCGCCGCGGGTGAAGGTGTACTTCGCGATCGCGCCGTCGGCGTTGTTCTCGTCGAGGGTGCCGACCGTGCCCGGCCCCTGGTTGGAGAGGAAGTTGCCGAGGCCGTAGAACACCGTCTTGCCGCCGAAGGTCTGGCACGGCTGGATCAGGTGGGCGTGCGCGCCGAAGATGCCGTCGACGTACGGCGAGGCCAGCAGCTGCTTGGCGATGCTCTGCTGCTCCTTGGTCGGCTCCTTGACGTACTCGCTGCCCCAGTGCACCGACACGACGACCAGGTCGGCGCCGGCCTCCTTGACCTTCTTCGCGTCGGCGATGATCCCGGCCGCGCCGATCTTGGGGTAGAGGTAGCGGCCGAGGTGGTCCGCGCCCGGCGGCGTGTTCGTGTTGGGGCCCGACTGGTTGAGGATCGTGTACGTGTAGGACAGGTTGGCGACCTTGACGCCCTTGGCCTCGTAGACCGCGGGCATGCCCGGGTCGGCCGGGTCGGTCGTGGGGCCGGCGACCTTGAGGCCGGCCTTGGTCAGCTGCTCGCGGGTCGTGTCGATGCCCTTGGCGCCGCGGTCCCACACGTGGTTGGAGGCGGTGTCGCACCCGTCGAAGCCGGCGGTCTTCAGGGCGGGGGCGATCTCGCGCGGCACGTTGTAGACCAGCGAGCCGGGCTTGCTGAGGTCGTCGTTGGTCGCCGAGATCGGCGTCTCCTGGTGGCAGATCGACACGTCGGCGCCCGACAGGGCCGGCTTCACGCCCGCGAACATCGGGTCGAAGTCGAACTCGTCCTGGCTGCCCGACTCCTGCGCGAACGACTTGGCGCTGCGCGTCACCGGCACGTGCACGAGGATGTCGCCCGTCCCGGTCACGGTGACGCTCACCGGCTTCTTGTCGTCGCCCTCGTCGCCGGTGCTCGGCACGGCCGTGGCGCGACCGTCGGCACCCGTGGTGCTCGCGGCGCCCTGGCCCTCGTGATCGCTGAACGGCAGCGAGCAACCGGCCACGAGCAGCGTCGTGGCGGCAGCGACGAGCAGCGGTTTCCCCCGTGTCATGCCGCTCAATCTAGCCGGGCGACCTGCACTCCCAGCGACACGGCCAGCGTGTCGGCGTCGGTGGTCGGGGCCTGGCAGACGTGGTGTTCGCAGACGTACGCCGTCGGCCGGCCCTCGAGCAGCGGCCGCTCGACCATGAGCGGCGACTGGTCGCTGCCGAGGGTGCCGGAGACCCGGACGAGGCCTGGGAGCGGGCTCAACCAGGCGAGCCGGGCGAGCGGCTCGCGCTCGTCGGCGGCCGCCGGGGGAGTGACCACGACGACCTCGAGCGGACCCGCGGTCAGCGCCTCGGCGGTCGCCAACAACCACCCGCCGAACCGCGGATCACGTTGTGCCACAGCGCTGCTCGCCGCCACGGCCTGCTCGGCGGCCGAGCGCAGGTCGTCGTCGGCGGTGAGGGCGGAGGCGGTGACGAGCGCGTGGGCGAGGGCGCTCTGCCCCGAGGGCTCCGCGTTGTCGCCGTACGCCCTCGGCCGGCTGACCAGCGCCTCGCCGTCGCTCGGGGTGTCGTGGAAGCCGCCGTCGTCGGCGGTGAACAGCGCGCGGGCGGTGGCGAGCAGGTCGAGCGCGACGTCGAGCCAGCGTCGCTCGCCGGTGGCCTGGTGCAGCACGAGCAGGCCCTCGGCGAGGTTGCCGTAGTCGTCGGCCACCCCCTGCGCCGCGCCCACGGTGCCGTCGAGCGAGACGCGCCGCAGCCGCCCGTCGACGAGGTGCTGGTCGACGACGAACTGCGCGCAGCGGCGGGCGGCCTCGAGCAGGTCGGGCCGCTGCAGCAGCACCCCGGCCTCGGCGAGGGCGGCGATCGCCAGACCGTTCCAGGACGTGACGACCTTGTCGTCGCGAGCCGGCTGGGGGCGCTGGTCGCGGGCCACGGCCAGCCGCTCGCGGACCTGCGCCCAGCGCTGCGGGTCGTCGGGGTCGGAGCGCAGCTGCAGGGTCGAGGTGCCGTGCTCGAAGGTGCCGCGCTCGGTGACCGACAGCAGATCGGCGGCCCACGCCCCGTCGTCGGGGCCGAGCACCTCGACGAGCTGGTCGGGCGTCCAGGCGTAGGTCAGCCCCTCCACCCCGTCGGTGTCGGCGTCGAGCGCGGAGGCGAACCCGCCCTCGGCGGTGCCGAGCCGGCGCACCAGGAAGTCGGCCGTCTCGTCCGCGACCCGGCGGGGGAGCGGCTCACCCGTGATCCGCCACAGGTGCAGGTAGTCACGCAGCAGCTGGGCGTTGTCGTACAGCATCTTCTCGAAGTGCGGCACCACCCAGTCGGCGTCGACGCTGTAGCGCGCGAAGCCCCCGTCGAGCTGGTCGTAGATGCCGCCGCGGGCCATCGCCTCGCTGGTGCGTGCGGCCATCTCGAGGGCGGGTTCGGAGCCGGTGCGCGCGTGGTGGCGCAGCAGGAACTCCAGCACCATGCTCGGCGGAAACTTCGGCGCACCGCCGAATCCCCCACGGGCAGAGTCGAACTCGCGGACGAGTCGACTGACGGCGGCCTCGAGGTCGGTGTCGCTGATCGGGCCGCTGGATGGCGGGCTGCTCAGGTGGTCGAGGGCCTCGACGACCTTGCCGCTGGTGTCCTCCACCTCGGCCCGGCGCGTGGTCCACGCCTGCCCGGCGCCCTCGAGCAGCGCGAGCAGCTGGGGCTTGGGGTAGTACGTGCCGGCGAAGAACGGGCGGCCGTCGGTCGTGAGCAGGCAGGTCATCGGCCACCCGCCGTGCCCGGTGAGCGCCTGGGTGGCCTGCATGTAGACCGCGTCGATGTCGGGCCGCTCCTCGCGGTCGACCTTCACCGGCGCGAAGCCGGCGTTGAGCGCCTGGGCGACCTGCTCGTCCTCGAACGACTCGTGGGCCATGACGTGGCACCAGTGGCACGCGGCGTAGCCCACGGACAGGAAGATCGGCACGTCGCGGCGGCGCGCCTCGGCGAAGGCCTCCTCGCCCCACTCGTACCAGTCGACCGGGTTGTCGGCGTGCTGGCGCAGGTAGGGCGACAGGCTGGCGGCGAGTCGGTTGGCCATACCCCGAGTCTCCACCCGACGGCTTGGTGTCCCCCGTCCCCACCCCCCAGCCGCGACGTCGCAGAGCCCGAATGCATCAAAGGTGATGTGATGATGATGCAGCTATGCGCACCACCGTCGACCTGCCACCCGCCGTGCACCGGCGGGCCGTCGAGCTGGCCCGTGAGCGCGGGGTCTCCTTGTCGTCCGTCGTGTCCGAGCTCACCGTGCGGGGGCTGGGACAGCTGCACGAGCCGCTGCACATCCGCACCGACGAGCGCTCCGGCTTCCCGGTGGTCAGCCTCGGCCAGCGCGTCACGTCGGCGGACGTGGCTGACGTGCTGGACGACGAGTGACGGTGCACCTGCTCGACGCCAACGTGCTGATCGCGTTGACGCTCGCCGAGCACGAGCACCATGCGACGGCATCGACGTGGGCTGCGGGCGTCGACCGGGTCGCGGTCTGCCCGATCGTCGAGGGATCTAACACGGCAGCGGTGTCAGGTGACCGAACACGTGCCGCCCACCTGTTGCGAGGTAGCGACAGGCTGGCGGCGAGTCGGTTGGCCAAACCCCTCCACCCGGCACTCTCCGACGAGTTCTACGGGCCCGGCTGCGCGGGCGTCCGGGGTGTGTCAGGTTGTTCCCGTCCGTCGAGGCGCCCCGCTCGGGAGCACGAGCCGCCGTCGGCGTACGGGCAGGAGCTGGAAGATGCGTCTGACGACCCACACCTTCGTCACCGCCGACGGGGTCATGCAGGGCCCGGGCGGCCCTGAGGAGGACACCTCGGGCGGCTTCGCGCAGGGCGGTTGGATGGCGCCGTTCGCCGACGAGGTCTTCGGCGAGGTCGTCGACGGCTGGTTCGCGCGCACCGACGCCCTGCTGTTCGGCCGGAACACCTACCAGATCATGGCGGCGTACTGGCCGCAGGTGACCGACCCGGACAACCCGGTGGCGCAGCGGCTGAACGCCGTGCCGAAGTTCGTCGCCTCTCGGACGCTCGCGCCCGCGGACGCCACCTGGAACAACACCCAAGGCGTCTTCGGCGACGACCTGGTCGAACGGGTGCGCGAGCTGAAGGCGTCCGGCGGTGACGGCGAGCTGCAGGTGCACGGCAGCTGGGAGCTGATCCAGGGGCTGACGGCCAACGGGCTGGTCGACGAGTACCGGGTGATCCAGTTCCCGACGGTGGTGGGCAGCGGCAAGCGGCTGTTCGGCGAGGGCACCCCGCCCGCCTCGTTCGAGGTGGCCGACGTGCGCCAGACGGGCCCCGGCGCGATCGCGATGTCGCTGCGCCCCACCGCGTTCCAGTCCGCCAACCACGAGGTGGTCGACGGCAAGGACACCGTCGTCTCCTAGGACCGGCCGTCGGTTCGGGGTCTGTCCGACCGTGCGGGGCGCCGGTCCGGTTCCCGGTGAGGAATCGGCAGTCCGTGACTGTGCAGGACACGCGGGTACGCACTCGCACCGGCCCGCGTGTCTTGCACAGTCACGACGGTTCGCGGGTGGGAGGTCGCTTCGGGGCTTGCTCAGCCGTCCATCGCCTTGGCGACCGACACCTGCCAGGTCACGAAGTCGGCGTCGGCGGCGTCCGGGCGCTCGGCCTCCCAGACGGCGTTGAGAGCGCACCGGGCGAGGGTCCACATCATCGCCTGATCGACGTCGAGATCGCCTGCGGCGCAAGTGATCTCGACCTTTCGCCGTACGTGCTCGCGCAGCGAGGGCGCGGACGTCGCCTCCTCCTCGCGGTTCCACACCAGGCAGGCCACCGCGAACTCCGGCACCGCAGCCATCGGCTTGGGGTCGATCGCGAGCCACGGCTCGCGGTCGGCGGCCAGCACGTTGCCGTCGTGCAGGTCGGTGTGCACCAGCCGGTCGTCGATGCCGGCCTCACCGCCGAGCTCGGTGAAGATCGCGGCGGCCCGGTCGACCAGCCGTCGCGGCAGCACCGCGGGCCCCTCGCGCCGGATCCGCTCGGCCCAGCGCTCGCACTCCTGCGACAACGGTGTCGTGCCCGGCAGCGCCGGGCGGTCGAGCCGACGCAGCAGCCCGCCGACGACCTCGCAGGAGGTGTCGACGTCGACGGTGGTGAGCGGTCGGTCGTCGTGCGCCGGCTCCAGGAGCATGGCCCAGCTGCTCGGGTCGGCCGCGAGCAGACGTACGGCTCCTTCGCCGGCCCACGCCCGCAGCGCGAGATGCTCGTGCTCGGCCTCGGGGTGCGGCCAGGTGACCTTGAGCATGGCGGGGCCGTGCTCGGCGGACGTGCACGGGACCACCACCGCGGCCATCCCGTGCCGCACCGGCCCAGTGGCCCGCAGCTGCCACCGCTCGGCGCACTCGCGCACCAACCGCGGCAGGGTGCGCAACCAGTCGCTCCCCTCGACCCCGCCCTCGGGCTCGTGCCCGCTGACGAGACTGACGAACGACGGCGGCACCGACGGCCCGAAGGCGCCCAGGTCGGGCACGCTCCCGTCCGGCGTGCCGATGCGGTCGGCGAGGGTTCCCATGCGTCTCCTCCTGGGACAGCGGTCAGAGCGTGAGTCCGGGGAACGGCTCGGGCGGGGTGCCCCACTGCCAGCCGTCGGCCGCCGCGAGCGACCACACGCGCACCAGCCAGTCGCGCCGAGCCTGCCCCTGGGCGGCCGTCGGCGTGACCTGGCTCGCGGCGGCGCGGGCGACCGAGCCGAGCAGCGCCTGGGCCAGCCGCCGCGCCGACGCCTTGTCGGTGACCTGCACCGGCAGCCGATAGCTCGGGCGTGCCGGCTCCTCCAGCACCGCGTCGAGGGCGCTGCGCGCGCCGTAGAGCCAGCCGAGCGTGGAGGTGACGAGCGCGCGCTGGTCGGTGGGCGTGCGCGCTGCGATGACCTCGAGGCCGTAGACCGCCGGCCGGATCGCCTGGGCGAGCGGCGTGGCGCTGGCCGCGGCCGGCACCGAGCCGTACGCCATCGCCGGCGGGGCGCCCAGCACCCGAACCGCCGCGTGCCGGGTGACGCCGAGCGCCAGCAGCATCGCGCGGTTGGTCGGCTCGGCCGACCAGGCGGCGCCGAACCCGGCGGAGGCGGGCACGTCCTGCTCGGCCCGGGCGAGCGCGGCCACGTCGGGGGCCAGGCTGGTGGACCCGGGGGAGCGCGTGGTGGTGGTCGGCGGAGGTGTCTCCTGCGCGCCGGAGGGCGGGGCCGGAGAGGTGCCGGACCCGGACGGTGTCGTGGACGGGGCGGGCGCCGGCGGGCGCGAGCTGCTCCCGGCGACCGACGGCACGTCGATGCCCAGACCGGCCATGACGTCGACCAGCCGCGAGACCTGCGAGCGGTGCATGGTGAGCAGCGGTCCGACCCACGGGGACAGGGCCGGGTCGGTGGACTCGGCGGTGCGCACCAGCCGCTGGAGGGCGCCGAGCGTCGCGAGCAGCGTGTCCTGGTCGGCGGGCGGGTCCTGCGTGCGCAGACCCGGGACCTGCGGCGCGTCGCGCTCGAGACGGACGCCGCAACCGGCCAGCGAGAGCGCCGCTCCGGCGGACAGCGAGGCCACGAGGGCGCGCCGGGACACCCCACCTGACCCCTGCTGACTCACCGGGCGATCATGTCACGCGCCCGGAGGGACCCCAGGTCTCCGTTACCCTTTGCGGGTTGACGACCCCTGGCGCCGGACACCGTCCCGGCGCCCACTCGAGAACAGAGGCAGGAGCACGTGATGAGCACAGGCGACCGGTCCGCACGCGCGCAGGCGGTGCTCGACGAGGTCACCGCGGCCGTCCGCCCGCTCGGTCTCGTGGTCGAGGACGTCGCCGTCACCCCCGCCGGCAAGCGCCGCCTGGTGCGCGTGCTGCTCGACCACGACCTGGCCGACCTCGACGACGCCGACACCACGTCGGCGGTCCCGCCGCTCAGCCTCGACGCCGTCGCCGACGCGACGCGCGCGGTGAGCGACGCGCTCGACGCCTCCGACGTGATGGGCGAGCAGCCCTACGTCCTCGAGGTCTCCTCGCCCGGCACCGATCGGCCGCTCACCGAGCCGCGCCACTTCCGGCGCAACGTCGGACGGCTGGTCGAGGTGCGCGCCGGCGAGCAGGAGGTTACCGGCCGGCTGGTGGCCGCCGACGCTGACGGGTTCACCGTGCAGCCCGAGCAGGGCGAGGAGCAGCGGTTCGCGCTGCCCGACGTCGACCGGGCCAAGGTGCAGCTGGAGTTCAACCGTTCCGACGCCGACGACGAGGAGAGCTGATGGACATCGACATGGCGGCCCTGCGCCTGCTGGAGCGCGAGCGCGACATCCCGATGGACGTCATCGTCCCGGCGATCGAGCAGGCGCTGCTCACGGCGTACCACCGCGAGGACGGCTCGCTGCGCGACGCGCGCGTCGAGCTCGACCGCAAGACCGGCCACGTCGTGGTGTGGGCCCGCGAGGAGGCCCCCGTCGACGAGGAGGGCAACCGCGGCGAGCCCGGGCCCGAGTTCGACGACACCCCGAGCGGGTTCGGCCGGGTCGCGGCGGCCACCGCGCGTCAGGTCATCGTCCAGCGCATGCGCGACCTGGAGGACGAGGCCATCCTCGGCGACTTCCGCGGCCGCGAGGGTGACGTCGTCGCCGGCGTGATCCAGCAGTCGAGCGACCCGCGGGTCGTGCGCGTCGACTTCGGCACCGTCGAGGGCATCCTGCCCTCGGCCGAGCAGGTGCCGGGGGAGTCCTACGCCCACGGCGACCGGCTGCGCTGCTTCGTCGTGAGCGTCAAGCGCGGGCTGAAGGGCCCGCAGATCACGCTGTCGCGCACGCACCCCAACCTGGTGCGCAAGCTGTTCGCCCTCGAGGTGCCCGAGATCGCGGACGGCACCGTGCAGATCGCCGCGCTCGCCCGCGAGTCGGGTCACCGCACCAAGATCGCGGTCAAGGCGACGGTGCCCGGGGTCAACGCCAAGGGCGCCTGCATCGGCCCGATGGGCAGCCGGGTGCGCGCGGTCATGACCGAGCTGCAGGGCGAGAAGATCGACATCGTCGACTACTCCGAGGACCCGGCCGAGTTCGTCGCCGCGGCGCTGTCGCCGGCCCGGGTGCAGTCCGTCGAGATCGTCGACGAGCGCGCGCGCTCGGCCCGCGTGGTCGTACCCGACTTCCAGCTCAGCCTCGCGATCGGCAAGGAGGGGCAGAACGCCCGGCTCGCCGCGAAGCTCACCGGCTGGCGCATCGACATCCGACCCGACACGCCCACGGGCGCGGGGCAGGGCGCGGCCGCGTCGGCGGCGCCACCCGAATCGGGTTCTGACTGAGCTGGCGCTAGAATGGTGGTGACCGATCTCCCGTCCGACGGTCGCAGCCCTCGTTCGCACGCCGGAAGGCGCACGTGTGTGGGGTGCCGTCGGCGCGGCGAGCGGTCCGCACTGCTGCGTGTCGTCGCCGTCGCGGACGAGGCCCGGCCCGGGACATCCCGGGTGGTCCCCGACCTGCGGAAGCGACTGCCGGGCCGCGGTGCCTGGCTTCATCCCGATGCCGACTGCCTCGACAAGGCGGTCGCGCGGCGGGCCTTCGGCCGGGCGTTGCGCACCGCCGACCAGCTCGACCTCGACGAGGTCGTGGCCACGGTCGAGGCGCTGCAGGGCGAGAACAGCAAGGATGCCGAGGCGACCGTCGTCGCGGCTGACCGTAGGAAGCGGGTTCAACGCTGATGAGCACCCGATGAGTACTCACCGATGAGCACCCACCCCTGACGGTCCGTGCTGCCGGCCAGCGCCGGCACGACCCGGGCCGTCACGACCAGCAAGGAGAAACGTGGCAAAGGTCCGGGTCCACGAGCTCGCCAAGGAGCTCGGGGTCGAGAGCAAGGAGCTCCTGGCCCACCTGAAGGAGCAGGGCGAGTTCGTGAAGTCTGCGAGCTCGACCATCGAGGCTCCCGTCGTGCGCAAGATCCGGGAGAACCCTCCCGCGGCGGCCAAGAAGGCTGACGGCGACGACACCGCCAAGAGCACCACCAAGGACGCCGCCAAGGCGGCGCCCGCCAAGAAGGCTGCCCCCAAGCCGGGCGCTGCCGCCAAGCCCGGCCCGAAGCCGGGCCCCGCGAAGCCTGCGGCCGAGCCGACTCCGGCCGAGGCTCCGGCTGCGGCAGAGCCGACCCCGGCAGCCCCCACCACGAGCGAGCCGGTCGAGCAGGCCGCGCCCGCCGAGAAGCCGACGCCGAGCGCGCCCAGCGCCCCGGCGGCCGAGAGCAAGCCGGCGACCGAGAGCAAGCCGGGTCCGGCGGCGCCGAAGCCGTCAGGGGCTCCGACCCCGGGCCAGCGCCCGAGCGGCACCTCGCGTCCCGGGCCCCGTCCGGGCACGCCGGGACCGCGTCCGGGCAACAACCCGTTCTCGTCCTCGCAGGGCATGCGCCCCTCGCCGGGGCCGCGTCCGGGCAACAACCCGTTCGCCGACAAGCAGGGCATGCCGCGCCCGGGCAACCGTCAGGGTGCCGGCGCCGGTGGCCCTGCGAACCGTCAGGGCGCGCCCGGCCAGGCCGGTCCGCGCCCGGGTGGCGGCGCTCCCCGTCCCGGGGGCCCGCGCCCGAGCCCGAACATGATGCCGGGCAAGACCGCTGTCCCACGTCCGGGTGAGCGCCCGGCGCGCGGTGGTGGCCCCGGCGGCCGCGGTGGCGGTCCCGGCGGCGGCCCCGGTGGCGGTGGCTACCGCGGCGGCTTCGGCGGGCGTCCCGGTGGCGGTCGTGGCCCCGGGGGCCGCGGCGGCACCCAGGGTGCGTTCGGTCGTGGCGGCGGCAAGGTCCGCGGCCGCAAGTCGAAGCGGGCCAAGCGTCGCGAGTTCGAGGAGATGCAGGCGCCGTCCGTCGGTGGCGTCACCGTTCCCCGCGGTGACGGCAGCACGGTGGTGCGGCTGCGTCGCGGTGCCTCGCTCACCGACTTCGCTGACAAGATCGACGCCAACCCCGCCAGCCTGGTGACGGTGCTGTTCCACCTCGGTGAGATGGCCACCGCGACCCAGTCGCTGGACGAGGACACGTTCGCGCTGCTCGGCACCGAGCTGGGCTACGACGTGCAGATCGTGTCGCCCGAGGACGAGGAGAAGGAGCTGTTCAGCTCGTTCAACATCGACCTCGAGGCCGAGGAGGAGGCCGAGGACGACGAGGACCTGCTGCCGCGGCCGCCGGTCGTCACCGTGATGGGTCACGTCGACCACGGAAAGACCCGACTGCTCGACGCGATCCGCAACGCCGACGTCCAGGCCTCCGAGGCCGGTGGCATCACCCAGCACATCGGTGCCTACCAGGTGCACAAGGAGCACGAGGGCGAGGACCGGCCGATCACCTTCATCGACACCCCGGGTCACGAGGCGTTCACCGCCATGCGTGCCCGTGGTGCCAAGGTCACCGACATCGCGATCCTCGTGGTGGCGGCCGACGACGGGGTGATGCCGCAGACGATCGAGGCGCTGAACCACGCCCAGGCGGCCGACGTGCCGATCGTGGTCGCGGTCAACAAGATCGACGTCGAGGGCGCCGACCCGGCGAAGATCCGCGGTCAGCTGACCGAGTACAACCTCATCGCCGAGGAGTACGGCGGCGACACGATGTTCGTCGACGTCTCCGCCAAGCAGGGTCAGAACATCGACTCGCTGCTGGAGGCCGTGCTGCTCACCGCAGACGCGGCGCTGGACCTGCGCGCCAACCCCGACAAGGACGCCCGTGGTGTCGCGATCGAGGCCAACCTCGACCGTGGTCGCGGCGCGGTCGCGACGGTGCTGGTGCAGTCCGGCACGCTGCGCGTCGGTGACGGCATCGTCGCCGGCACGGCCCACGGCCGCGTCCGGGCGATGCTCGACGAGCACGGCCAGAACGTCGAGGAGGCGGGTCCGTCGCGTCCGGTGCAGGTGACTGGTCTGGCGTCGGTGCCGCGCGCCGGTGACACGTTCATCGTCGCGCCCGACGACCGCACGGCTCGGCAGATCGCCGAGAAGCGTGAGGCCGCCGACCGGCAGGCGTCGCTGGCCAAGGCCCGCAAGCGGATCAGCCTCGAGGACCTCAACGAGCAGCTCGCGGCCGGCAAGGTCGAGACGCTCAACCTCATCCTCAAGGGCGACGTGTCCGGTTCGGTCGAGGCGCTCGAGGACGCGCTGCTGCAGATCGACGTCGGCGACGACGTGGACCTGCGGATCATCGACCGTGGTGTCGGCGCGATCACGATGAACAACATCAACCTCGCGGTGGCCTCCAACGCGGTGATCATCGGCTTCAACGTCCGCGCCGAGGGCCAGAACGCCGAGTACGCCGAGAAGGAAGGCGTGGAGATCCGCTACTACTCGGTGATCTACCAGGCCATCGAGGAGATCGAGCAGGCGCTCAAGGGCATGCTCAAGCCGGAGTACGAGGAGCACGAGCTCGGGACGGCGGAGATCCGCGAGATCTTCCGCAGCTCCAAGTTCGGCAACATCGCCGGTTCGATCGTGCGCTCGGGCGAGATCCGGCGCGGCGCCAAGGCCCGCATCACCCGCGACGGGGTGGTCGTGGCCGAGGACGTCGAGATCGCCGGTCTGCGTCGCTTCAAGGACGACGTCACCGAGGTCCGCGAGGGCTTCGAGTGCGGCATCAACCTGGGGTCCTACAACGACCTCCAGGAGGGCGACCTGATCGCGACGTACGAGATGCGCGAGAAGCCGCGGGCGTAGTCCCACGGCGAACGGCCGCCCGACGACGGCGGCCCACGAAGTACGACGGCGGCACAGATAACTTCTGTGCCGCCGTCGTGCTATCTGTGCCGCCGTCGACGATGCCGGGCGGGCGAGCCTGCGAGCGCGGCCGGAGGAGGAGACGCGGCCGAGAACATGGCCTGTGCCGCCGTCGACGATGCCGGACGGGCGAGCCTGCGAGCGCGGCCGGAGGAGGAGCTGCGGCCGAGAACATGGCCTGTGCCGCCGTCGACGATGCCGGGCGGGCGTCAGGCGGCGGTGGCGCGGCGCTCGGCGCGGAGCGTGCCGACCGCCAGCGCCCCGACGGCCGGCGGCAGCAGCCCGACCAGCCGGACCGCGAGCGGGAAGGGCTGGGTGAGGTTGTAGATCGCGAGCGCCGAGGCGAGGACCAGCAGCCCGACCGAGAGCCAGGCTGCGATCCCGCTGCGGCCCGCCCGCCGGCCGGCCAGGGCGTAGGCGGTGTAGAAGACCAGGCCGAGCCCGGCGATCGTGAACAGGTAGGTCAGCGTTGCCGACTGGGCCGCCTCCAGAGTGCGGTCCGCGGTGTAGGTGTACGCCGCTGCGAGGCCGTCTCGCAGGGCCCCTTGGGTGGCGATCGTGACGACGACGGACAGCGCGCAGGCGAGCGCCCCGGCCCACAGGACGGTGGCGCTTCTCGGTGCGGACGGGGTGGTGCTCATGTCACTCCTAGGGTCGCGTTCATATTGATACATCGAGTATCAAGCAAGAGACATGATGTCGCAAGAGGGGTTGGTGTCGTGGCACGATGCCCTGGTGCCCCCGAAGAAGCGCCTGAGCGAGGCCGAGACCACCCAGCGCGTCCTGGACGCCGCGACCAGACTCGTGCAGCGAGACGGCCTCGTCCTGGACCTGCGGCTCCGGATGGAGGAGGTCATCGAGCACGCGGGGGTCGCCCGCGCCGCTGTCTATCGACGTTGGCCCAGCCGGGATGCCCTCGCGGTCGACGTGCTGCGCCACGTCGCGACCGTGGTCGAGCCGCCGACGGTCGGACCCGAGGTGCTGGCCGACGTGGTGACTCGAGCAGCCCGTCGCCGCAGCGACCGTGGCGACCGGGTTGCGCTCGCCGGGTCGATGCTCGGCGAGGCTGCGGCGGTAGAGGTCGAGCTGCTGTTCTCCTCGCCGGAGTGGCGCACCTACCTGCTGCTCGTCGCCGCGGTCGACGCGCTGCCGGACGCCGGGACGCGGGAGGTCATCGCCGAGGTCCTGGTCGACTCGGAGGCTCGGCGCTGCGAGCGACTGATCGCTGCTTATCGCCTCCTCGCCGAGGAGCTGGCGCTGCAGGTGGTGGGGTCCGCCGGCCTCGACACGTTGGTGCGCACCGCCACCAGCCTGATCCGCGGCTCCGTGACGCAGGCGTGGCGGGTAGCCCCGCGCGAGGGTGCCGCCCGGGCGGCTGCGGACGTCCGAGCCGCGATGCCCGCGCTGGTGTCGATCCACCTGGCGCCCGACCCCGACCGTGACCTCCCGGCCGACTGGGCCGCGAGCCTGCGCACCAAGGTTCGGTCGCTCGCGCAGTGATCCGCCGGAATGCCGCCCGGGGGAAGCGTCGCACTAGCCTGTCCGGCGTGGTGGAGCTGTTGATCCTGTTGTCCCCGTCGGCGAACCGGGTGTACGCCTCGGAGGCGCCCCGGCTCGTCGCGGCCGAGATCCAAGCGTTGGCAACGGGGTTCGGGCTTCCGCTCGATTCGGTCGAGCCGGTGCAGGTGGCCGGTGTCGACTACCTGGCCGTGCGGCTCGCAGGAGAGGTCGATGACGAGGCCGTACGCGTGCTGTCGGTGGTCTCTGCCGCGCACGCGATCTTCGCCCGGGAGGGCGAGCTGCTGCGACCCGTTCCGCTGCGCCGGCCAGAGCGATACCCGTCCGACCTCGTCACGATCCAGAAGTACCCGGGCAAGACCAACGAGCAGCTCACCCGCCTGCTGCTCGACGTCACCGCCGCGGCGACCGATCACCCGGAGCGGCTCCTCGACGGCACCCTGCAGGTGCTGGACCCCATGTGCGGGCGCGGGACGACGCTCAACGTGGCGCTGACGTACGGGCTGGAGGTGACGGGTGTCGACGTCGACAAGCGCGACTTCGAGGAGTACGAGCGGTTCATCAAGACCTGGCTGCGCCAGCACCGCTACAAGCACACGGCCGACGTCGGCCAGCTGCGCACGCACGGGCGCGTCCGCGGACGCCGGCTCGACGTCACCGTCGCCCCCACCAAGGAGGAGTTCAAGGCGGGGGAGGTGCAGCGGCTGACCTACCTCGGGACCGACACCACCGACCTCGACGGGCTGCTCAAGGGCGGCCAGTTCGACGTCGTCGTCACCGACACGCCGTACGGCGTCGAGCACGGCTCGCACGGCGACCGCATCGCGCGAAACCCGTTGCAGCTGCTGGACGTCGCGCTGCCGGGCTGGTTGCGGGTGCTGCGCCGCGGGGGAGCGCTGGGGCTGACGTACAACCGGCACGTGGCGCCGCCGGAGGAGCTGGTGGAGCTGTTCGGGCGGCACGGCCTGGAGCCGGTGGGGGACCCGACGGACGACACGTACCGCCACCGGGTGGACGCCTCGATCGACCGCGACCTGATCGTGGCGCGGCGCGCCTGACCGACGCCGCGGCTCAGCCGCCCAGCGCCAGCATCGCTGCCAGGCCGAGCATCACCACGCCGATGCTCGCGTCGATCCAGCGCCAGGTCGACGGCCGCGACAACCGGCCGGAGAGCTTGCGGGCGCCGAGCCCGAGCGCGGTGAACCAGCTTACGCTCGCGACGCAGGCGCCGGCGGCGAACGCCCAACGGCCTACGGGGCCGTGCTGGTTCGCGATCGTGCCGAGCATCACCATCGTGTCGAGATAGACGTGCGGGTTGAGCAGCGACACCGCCAGGGTGGCCGAGATCACCGACCGGCGCCCCGCCGACGAGGCCCGGCCGGCGTCGAGCCCGGTGGGCGACGCGGCCGCCCGGAACGACCGGACCGCGAACCAGGTGAGATAGGCGACGCCACCCCAGCGCAGCAGGTCGAGCACGAGCGGCGCACGCTCGGCGATGGTCCCGATGCCGGCGACGCCGACCAGGATCAGCGTCACGTCGACGGCGATGCAGGTCAGGATGACGGGCGGCACGTGTCGTCCGGTCAGCCCCTGACGCAGCACGAACGCGTTCTGCGCGCCGATGGCGACGATGAGCGACAGGCCGGTGAGGAGCCCGGGGAAGAAGGGGAGCACGGGACAACGCTAGGCACCCGGCTCCCATCCGAGAAGCGAATGTTTCTGCTCAGAGATCAGATCTGCTTATGGTGGGGCGTGCGCTTCCCGCCCGACCATCTCGAGGCCCTCGTCGCCGTCGTCGACGAGGGGACCTTCGCGGCGGCCGCCACGGCGCTGGGCATCACCCAGTCGGCTGTCAGTCAGCGCATCAAGGCGCTGGAGTCGCGGGCCGGCCAGGTGCTGCTCGTGCGCAGCGCCCCCGCCCAGCCGACCCGCGCGGGCGCCGAGCTGGTGCGGATCGGCCGGCAGCTGCTGCTGCTCGACGAGGAGGCCGCCGCAGCCGTGACGGGAGCAGCCTCGGCGGCCGTGCTCACGGTCGAGGTCAACGCCGACTCGCTCGCGACCTGGTTCGCTGACGTGCTGGCCGCGGTCGCCGCCTGGCGCGGCCCCACCCTGCGTCTCGAGGTCGCCGACCAGGCGACGTCGGCCGACATGCTCCGCGCGGGGTCGGTGATGGCGGCAGTGACCGCGGATCCCGTTGCGGTGCAAGGGTGCTCGGTCACCCCGCTCGGCACCATGCGGTACGTCCCCGTCGCCACCCCCGACCTGCTCGCCGATCACCGGGCCGGCCGCAGCGCCCGCTGGTCGCAGATGCCCGTGCTGCGCTTCGACGACGTCGACGACCTGCAGGCGCAGGTGCTGCGCGCCCACGGCGTCCCCGGCCACCACGCGGTGCCCACCCATCACGTCCCCTCGTCCGAGGCGTTCGCGCACGCGGTCCGCGCCGGACTCGGGTGGGGCGTGCTGCCCGAGGCCCAGCTCGGCACCGCGCTCGACGACGGGTCGCTGGTGCGCCTGCCCGGCGCCGGCCCCGTGGACGTATCCCTCTTCTGGCAGCGCTGGCGGATCCGGTCGACGCCGCTGGACCGGCTGACCGACCTGGTGACCGACGCGGCGCGCGTACTGCGCCGCCCGCGCTGACCGCGCCCGTCGTGCCGCCCGCGCTGACGGCATCCGCGAGCCGCCCGCCACCGTCGGGACCACCCGCCGCGGGCGGGTACGTTGGGACCTATGGCTGACCCCGCACGCGCCCGCAAGGTGGCCGACCGCATCAAGTCGCTGGTCGCCGAGTATCTGGAGTTCCGGCTCAAGGACGAGCGGCTCGGCTTCGTCACGGTGACCGACGTCCGGGTCACCGGCGACCTGCAGCAGGCCTCGGTCTTCTACACCGTCTTCGGCGACGATGCCTCGCGCGAGGCCACGGCCGAGGTGCTCGAGGAGAACCGCGGCCGCATCCGCTCCGCCGTCGGCAAGGGCCTCGGCATCCGGCTCACGCCCTCGCTGGAGTTCATCCCCGACGCGCTGCCCGAGGGTGCGGCCCACCTCGAGGACGCCCTGCGCAAGGCGCGCGAGCGCGACGCCGAGCTGGCGCGCTCGGCCTCGGCCGCGACGTACGCCGGCGAGGCCGACCCCTATCGCAAGCCCGGCGACGAGGACGACCGCGAGGACGCATGACCCAGGCCGGTCAGCCCACGACCGGTCAGCCCACGGCCGGTCTGCTCGTGGTCGACAAGCCCGCCGGCTGGACCAGCCACGACGTCGTCGCGCGCGGTCGGCGCCTGGCCCGCACCCGCCGCGTCGGCCACGCGGGCACGCTCGACCCGATGGCGACGGGCGTGCTCGTGCTCGGCGTCAACCAGGGCACCAAGCTGCTGACCTTCCTCGTCGGCAGCGACAAGACCTACACCGCCACCGTGCGGCTCGGGCAGACCACGATCACCGACGACGCCGAGGGCGAGGTCACCGCGACCCACGACGCCTCCGGCGTGACCGACGAGGCGATCGACGCCGCCGTGCGCGACCTCACCGGCGACATCCAGCAGGTGCCGAGCGCGGTCAGCGCGATCAAGATCAAGGGCGTGCGCTCCTACGCCCGCGTCCGGTCCGGCGAGCAGGTCGAGCTGCCGGCCCGCCCGGTCACGGTGCACCGGTTCGACGTCGGCGACCGGCGGCGTACGTCCGTGGCCGGGCAGGCCGTCGTCGACCTCGACGTGGAGGTCGAGGTCAGCTCGGGCACCTACGTGCGCGCGCTCGCCCGCGACCTCGGCGCCGCCCTCGGCGTCGGCGGCCACCTCACCGCCCTGCGTCGCACCCGGGTGGGCGGTTTCGGTCTCGACCGCGCGGTCCCGCTCACCGAGCTGGAGGCGCTGGTCGAGGCCGACGAGCCGCTGCCGCTCGTGCCGCTCGCCGAGGCCGCGGCGGCGCACCTGCCGGTGCGCGAGGTCGACGCCGACGAGGCCGACCACCTGCGGCACGGCCGGCGGTTGCGCTCGCGGACCGACGGAGCCGCCCGCGTCGCGGCCGTCGGCCCGGGCGGCGACCTGGTGGCCGTGATCGACGAGAGCGGGCCGACCGTGCGCACCCACGTGGTCCTGCCGGCCGCCCTGCCGGCGTCCTGACCCGAACCTTCGCTCAGTAAGGTTGCCGCCGTGCTCCGCCTGACCGACCTCTCGCAGGTCCCCGCCGACCTCGGGCCGACCGTGGTCACCCTCGGCAACTTCGACGGGGTGCACCGCGGCCATGCCAGCGTGCTGCGCAGCGTCGTCGAGCAGGCCCGCGCGCGCGACGCCAAGGCCGTGGCGGTCACCTTCGATCCGCACCCGCTCGAGGTGCTGCACCCCGACCGCGCGCCGGCGCAGATCACCGCGCTCGACGACCGCGTCGCGCTGCTGGAGCAGACCGGCGTCGACGTCGTCCTGGTGCTGCGCTTCGACCGCGAGCTCGCGGCCCAGACCCCCGAGCAGTTCGTCAAGGAGTGCTTCGTCGACGGGCTGCGCGCCCGCGCGGTCATCGTCGGCAAGGACACCCGGTTCGGCGTCAACAACTCCGGCGACATCGACACCCTGCGCGAGCTCGGCGACAAGTACGCCTTCGAGGTGCTCACCCTCGACGACGTCGGCCCGGGCGTGCGCTGGTCTTCCACCCAGGTGCGCCGGCTGCTCGCCGAGGGCCGGGTCGAGGAGGTCACCGAGATCCTCGGCCGCCGCCACCGCGTGCGCGGCGTCGTCGTGCAGGGGCTGCAGCGCGGCCGCGAGCTGGGCTTCCCGACCGCCAACCTCGCCCAGGACGCGCGCGGGCTGGTGCCCGCCGACGGCGTGTACGCCGGCTGGCTGGTCCGCCACGACCTCGCCCACGACGACCCCGAGCACCGGATGCCGGCGGCCGTCTCGGTCGGCACCAACCCGACGTTCGACAACGTCGAGCGCACCGTCGAGGCGTACGTCCTGGACCGCACCGACCTCGACCTGTACGACGAGCACGTGAGCGTGGAGTTCGTGCGCCGGCTGCGCGGCAACGACCGCTTCGACTCGATCGAGGCGCTGATCGAGCAGATCGGCCGCGACGTCGACCAGACGCGGGAGATCCTGGCGCAGGAGGGCTAGCACGGTGACGCTCGCGCGCACCGGCACCGAGGCGCGCCGGCAGCTGTCCTGGACCCGCACCGACTGGGGCCTGGTCGTCGCCGCGCTCGGCCTGTCGCTGGTCGGGGCGATGCTGGTCTGGTCGGCCACCCGCGGCACCAGCGGGAACAGCTACCTGGTGCGCCACCTGCTCAACACCGCGGTCGGGGTCGGGCTCGGGCTCGCGGTGATGCGCATCGACTTCCGCACCATCCGGGCCTGGGCGCCGTGGGTCTACCTCGCCTCGCTCCTCGGCCTGGTCGCGGTGCTCAGCCCGCTCGGCTCCACGATCAACGGGTCCCGCTCGTGGGTACAGCTGCCCGGCTTCTCCATCCAGCCGGCCGAGCTGGCCAAGGTCGCGCTGTGCATCGGCCTCGCGATGATCCTCGCCGAGCGCGGCGAGCGCGACCACCCGCCGCCGCAGCGCGACGTGGCCCTCGCCGTCGGCCTCGCGGCGGTGCCGATCCTGCTCGTGCTCGCCCAGCCCGACCTGGGCTCGGCGGTCGTGCTCGTGATGATCTCCCTCGGCGTCGTCGCGGTCTCCGGGGCCTCGCGCTGGTGGCTGGTCGGCGCCGCCGTCGGCATGGTGGCCGCGGTGGTGGCGGCCTGGACCACGCCGCTGCTCTCGGACTACCAGCGCGACCGGCTGCTCGCCTTCGCCGACCCCACCATCGACCCCCAGGGCATCGGCTACCAGGTCAGCCAGGTGCGCCTGGCCATCGGCTCCGGCGGCTGGTGGGGGCAGGGTGTCGGCGAGGGCACCCAGACCCAGGGCGGCTTCATCCCCTTCCAGCAGACCGACTTCGTCTTCTCGGTCGCGGGGGAGGAGCTGGGGTTCGCCGGCGCCGCGGGGCTGCTGCTGGTCAGCGGCTTCGTGGTGCTGCGGGCGTTCCTCATCGCCCGCGACGCCCAGGACTCCTTCGGCCGGCTGGTCGCGACCGGCGTGGGCTGCTGGTTGCTGTTCCAGACCGTGCAGAACGTCGGGATGAACCTGGGGATGCTGCCGGTGACGGGCCTGCCGCTGCCCTTCGTGTCGTACGGCGGGTCGAGCATGTTCGCCTGCTGGGTCGCCGTCGGGCTGCTCGGCAACGTGCACCTGGTGAACCTGCGAAAACTCTTCTGAGCGTGGGCTCCCCGCGTTCCTGTGGTGGGGGTCACTCCCGGCTGGCATGCTTTGCGGACACCTCGCCGCGAGACCAGGAGATCACTCATGGCCATGTCGCTCACCGACGAGCAACCCGACCTGTCGATCATCGAGAACCGCCCGGCCTCGGTCGCGCACCTGTTCGTCTCGCGGGTGGAGCAGAGCGGCGGTGACCGGGCGTTCGGGCGGCCGGTGGGCGAGCAGGTCGAGTGGCTCACCTGGAAGCAGGTCGACCAGCGGGTGCGCGCGATCGCGGCCGGGCTGGTCTCGCTCGGCGTCGAGCCGGAGGACCGGGTCGCCATCGAGTCCAGCACCCGCCTGGAGTGGGCCCTGGTCGACCTCGGGATCATGCTCGCCGGCGCGGCGACCACCACGATCTATCCCACGACCACGACCGACGACGTGCTGCACATCCTCAGCGACTCCGGCAGCAAGGTGCTGATCGCCGAGGACGACTCCCAGCTGGCGAAGTTCCGCGAGGTGGCGCCCGACGCGGGCGAGGTCGTCAAGGTCGTCACCATCGACGGCGCCGCCGACGGCGACCAGGTCATCACCCTCGAGCAGCTCGAGGAGGCGGGCGCGGCGCTGCTCGCCGAGCAGCCCGACGTGCTGGAGCAGCGCATCGCCGGCATCCGGCCCGAGCACCTCGCCACCCTCATCTACACCTCGGGGACCACCGGCCGGCCCAAGGGCGTGCGCCTGCCGCACTCGGCCTGGACGTACGAGGCCGCTGCCGTCGACTCGGTCGGTCTGCTCGGCAAGGACGACCTGCAGTTCCTGTGGCTGCCGCTCGCGCACGTGTTCGGCAAGGTGCTGCTCACCCTGCCGCTGCAGATCGGCTTCCCGACGGCCATCGACGGCCGGGTCGACAAGATCGTCGAGAACCTGCCGATCGTGAAGCCGACCTGGATGGGCGCCGCGCCGCGCATCTTCGAGAAGGTCTACGGCCGGATCACCACGATGATGGCCGACGAGGGCGGCGTGAAGGCCAAGCTGTTCGGCTGGGCGAGCGACGTCGGCGGGCAGGCGGCCGACAAGCGCGCCGAGGGCAGCAGCGCGGGCGGCCTGCTCGGCGTCAAGCGCGGCGTCGCCGACAAGCTCGTGCTGCACAAGATCCGCGAGCGGTTCGGGGGCAACGTCCGGTTCTTCATCTCCGGGTCCGCCGCGCTCAACCCCGACGTGGCCCGCTGGTTCGACGCGATGGGGCTGCCGATCCTCGAGGGCTACGGCCTCACCGAGACCAGCGGCGCCACCTGCGTCAACCGCCCCTACCCCGGGGCCAACGTCACCGGCACCGTCGGCTGGCCGCTTCCCGGCACCGAGATGAAGGTCGCCGAGGACGGCGAGATCCTCGTCAAGGGCCCGGGCGTCATGCAGGGCTACCGCAACCTCGACGAGGCCACCGCCGACTCGCTCGTCGACGGCTGGTTCCGCACCGGCGACATCGGCGAGCAGCTGCCCACCGGGCACATCCGCATCACCGACCGCAAGAAGGACCTGTTCAAGACCTCCAACGGCAAGTACGTCGCGCCGAGCACCATCGAGTCGATGTTCAAGGGCATCTGCCCCTACGCCTCGCAGCTGGTCATCGAGGGCGACGGGCGCAAGTTCGTCTCCGCGCTGATCACCCTCGACGAGGAGGGCATCAAGGGCTGGGCCGAGCAGAACGGCATGGCCGACGCCGACTACCGCACGATCGTGACCTCCCAGGAGTGCCGCGACATGGTGCAGGGTTACGTCGACCAGCTCAACGGCAAGCTCAACCGGTGGGAGCAGATCAAGCGGTTCATCATCCTGCCGCGCGACCTGACGGTCGAGGAGGGCGAGATCACCCCGAGCCTGAAGCTCAAGCGCAAGGTCGTCGCGACCAAGTACAAGGACGAGCTGGACGAGCTGTACGTCGACTAGGCCGGCGGTCCTAACCTGGCTCCATGAGCCAGTACCTCGCCTTCGTCGCGTTCGCCGCGATGCTCGCGATCGCCCCCGGACCCGACACCTTCCTCACCCTGCGCAGCACGGTGGCGGGCGGCCGCCGGCGCGGCCTGCTGACCTCCGGCGGCATCTTCGCCGCCAACGTCGTGCAGGGCACCCTGGTCGCCTGCGGCCTGGGCGCGGTGCTGGCCCGGTCGGAGACCGTGTTCACGGTGATCCGCTGGGCCGGCGTGGCCTACCTGCTCTACCTCGGCATCACCACGCTGCGCGCCGCGCTGCGTCGTGACGCCGCCGGGTGGGACGCCGGGCCGACGCCCGCGCGGCGCGGCTGGCTGCCGGTCTGGCAGGGCTTCCTGTGCAACATCACCAACCCCAAGGTGCTGGCGTTCAACCTGGCCCTGCTGCCCCAGTTCGTCGGCCCCGGCGCCGGCGTCCCGGTGCTGCTGGCCTACGCCCTGACCCTGGCCGTGCTCGGCTGCGTCGTCCTGCTGGCCATCGTCTGGGCCGCAGACGCCGCCTCGTCGGTGCTGCGCCGGCAGCGCGTCCGGCGCGCCGTCGAGGGCTCGACCGGCGTGGTGATGCTCGGCTTCGCCGGGGCGCTGGCCGCCGAGGCCTGAGCCGATCGAGCGGTCGCGGCGTTCGGTCGATCGCGGCCGCGCACGTACCCTGGAACCCATGTCCGGTGAGTCGATCTTCGCTGCCCTGGAGCCGCTGCTGGAGCGGGTCAGCAAGCCCATCCAGTACGTCGGGGGCGAGCTGAACTCCCAGGTCAAGGACTGGAACTGCGGGGGCCACTCGCCGCAGGGCGAGGAGCTCACCACCCGCTGGGCGCTGATGTACCCCGACGCCTACGAGGTCGGCCTCCCCAACCAGGGCGTGATGATCCTCTACGAGGTGCTCAACGAGCGGCCCGACGCCCTGTGCGAGCGGACGTACGCCGTCTGGCCCGACATGGAGCAGGCCATGCGCGAGGCCGGGGTGGCCCAGTTCACCGTCGACGGGCACCGCCCGGTGCGCGACTTCGACGTGCTCGGGGTCTCCTTCTCCACCGAGCTGGGCTACACCAACCTGCTCACCGCCCTCGACCTCGCCGGCATCCCGCTGCGCGCGGAGCAGCGCTCCGACGACGACCCGCTGGTGGTCGCCGGCGGGCACGCCGCGTTCAACCCCGAGCCCATCGCCGGGTTCGTCGACGCCGCGGTCGTCGGCGACGGCGAGCAGGCCGTGCTCGCGGTCACCGACATCGTGCAGGCCTGGAAGGCCGAGGGCCGGCCCGGCGGCCGCGCCGAGCTGCTGCTGCGCCTGGCGCGCACCGGCGGGGTCTACGTCCCGAGCCTGTACGACGTGTCCTACCTCCCCGACGGACGCATCCAGCGGGTCGCTCCTCGCCCCGGCCTCGCGGGCGTCCCGTGGCGGGTCTCCAAGCACACCGTCATGGACCTCGACGAGTGGCCCTACCCGAAGCAGCCGCTGGTGCCGCTCGCCGAGTCCGTGCACGAGCGGATGTCGGTCGAGATCTTCCGCGGCTGCACCCGCGGCTGCCGCTTCTGCCAGGCCGGCATGATCACCCGGCCGGTGCGCGAGCGCTCCATCACCGGCATCGGCGAGATGGT
Organism: Barrientosiimonas humi; assembly: GCF_006716095.1. Lineage (NCBI taxonomy): Bacteria > Bacillati > Actinomycetota > Actinomycetes > Micrococcales > Dermacoccaceae > Barrientosiimonas > Barrientosiimonas humi. The sequence goes on along the minus strand of NZ_VFOK01000001.1, from coordinate 1,897,660 downwards.
CGAGAAGGGCCTGGCCGCAACGGGTTTCGAGGAGGTCGGTCTGCTGTCGCTGAGCTCCGCCGACCACAGCGAGATCGCCGAGGTCACCAAGGGGCTCGCCGACCGGTACGACGGCACCCAGACCGGCCTGTCGCTGCCGTCGACCCGGGTCGACGCGTTCAACATCGACCTGGCCAACGAGCTCACCCGCAACGGCCGCCGGTCGGGTCTGACCTTCGCCCCCGAGGGCGGCAGCGAGCGGATCCGCAAGGTGATCAACAAGATGGTCTCCGAGGACGACCTGATCAGCACGGTCGCCGCGGCCTACGGCGCGGGCTGGCGGCAGGTCAAGCTCTACTTCATGTGCGGCCTGCCCACCGAGACCGACGAGGACGTGCTGCAGATCGCCGACCTCGCCAAGCGGGTCATCGACACCGGCCGGCAGGTCAGCGGCCGCAGGGACATCCGCTGCACGGTCTCCATCGGCGGGTTCGTGCCGAAGCCGCACACCCCGTTCCAGTGGTGCGGCCAGCTCGGGGTCGAAGAGACCGACGAACGGCTGCGCAAGCTGCGCGAGGCGCTGCGCAGCGACAAGCGCTACGGCTCGGCCATCGGCCTGCGCTACCACGACGGCGAGCCCGGGCTGGTCGAAGGGCTCCTGTCCCGCGGCGACCGCCGGGTGGGCGAGGTCATCGAGGCGGTGTGGCGCGCCGGCGCCCGCTTCGACGGCTGGAGCGAGCACTTCTCCTACGACACCTGGATGCGTTGCGCCGCAGAGGTTTTCGAGGGCCAGCCGGTCGACGTCGACTGGTTCACCACGCGCGAGCGCGACGAGTCCGAGGTGCTGCCCTGGGACCACCTCGACAGCGGTCTCGACAAGGACTGGCTGTGGGACGACTGGCAGGACGCCCTCGACGAGACCGAGGTCGACGACTGCCGCTGGACCCCGTGCTTCGACTGCGGCGTGTGCCCGCAGATGGGCACCGACATCCAGATCGGCCCCACCGGCAAGACGCTGCTGCCGCTGACCGTCGTGCGCTCCTGACGGCCGCCCGTGGACCAACGCGTGGGCCGTGCGGTCGGCATCGACCTGGCCAGGGCGGGCGCCGTCGTCTCGATGTACGTCGCCCACGTCGCACCCTCGACCGGCCCGCTCGGCCTGCTCGAGGTCTCGGAGTACCTCACCGCAGCCCTGTTCGCGACGCTCGTCGGCGTCGGGGCGCAGCTGTCGGCCGACCGGCGCGGGGACGCGCCGTGGTGGCAGGTGCACGCCGTGGCCGTCGCGCGCGGCCTGGCGCTGGTCCTGGTCGGGATCATGCTGGAGCAGTGGGACGCCCAGGTGGTCATCATCCTGATCTACCTAGGCGTGCTCACCCTGGTCATGAGCGTGCTCACGCGCCTGCGGAGCTGGGCGCTGGGGGCGCTCGCGGTCGTCCTGCTCCTCGCCGGCCCCACCGTGCGCGACCTGACCCGTGAGGTCTGGGTCCAGCGGCTCGTGAGCGGCCAGGACGAGATCGGCACGCCGGTCTCGCGTGCGCTGGAGATCTTCGGTGCCGGCGACGCCTACCGCCTCGTCACGCTGCTGGTGTGGGGCTGCCTCGGGGCGCTGCTCGTGCGGCGCTGGGTGCGTGAGGACCGCGAGCCCTCGACGGCCGAGCTGGCCGGCACGGCGGCGGTCGGACTCGGCGTCGCCGGGGTCGTGCTGGTCGTGGCGCGCAGCAGCGTGCGCCCGTACAGCGGCGAGGTGCCCGAGGTGCTGCTGGACGCCGCCCTCGCCACCGCCGTGATCGCGCTCGCGCTGCTCGTCGGGCGCTGGGTGTGGCCGGGGCAGGAGACCACGGCCCAGCTGGGGCGGATGACCCTGTCGCTGTACGTGCTGCAGGTCGGCTGGCTGGCCCTGGTCGCCCGCACCAAGCCCGGCGAGCCGGACGACTCCTGGCTCACCCTGGCGCTGCTCACCCTGGTGTCGTTCCTCGTCGCGGCGGTCTGGCCGCGGATCGTGCGCAGCGGGCCGTTCGCGCGCGGACCGTTCGAGGGGTTCATCGACCTGGCCGCGCGCAAGATCCGGCCCCCGGCCTGACCCGTCTGACCGGCCACCGGCGCGTCCGGTCGCCGCGGTCAGCCGGTCCGGCTGCGCTGCCCGGCGAAGGCCCGCGCGCCCGCCCGCCAGGTGCGGTCCAGGTCCGACCCCGGCAGGAACCGCCCGTCGATCTCGAGGGTGGCCGTGCCGTGCGCGAACGCCCACAGCGCCTGCGCGAGGTAGGGCTCGCCCATGGCCCGCCAGAACACCTCACCGGTCCACATCTCGACGCCGGGCTGCACGTGCTCGCGCACCCCGGGCCGGCTCGCGAGCCGATACGTGTGCGGCCGCTCCAGCGCGAACCGGCGGTATGCCCGCAGCAGCGCCGCGACCGGACCGGAGCGGCCCGGCCGCTCCACCGCACGGTGCCCGAGGTCGCCGAGCGCGAAGAACGTGTCGGTGACCAGCAGACCCTCGACGGCGGCCTTGCCCGCCACGTGCTTGTAGAGCGATGGCGCCCGGATGCCGAGCTCGGACCCCAGCCGCTGCATGGTCAGCGCCTCCTGGCCCTCGGCCTCGAGCACCCGGGCGGCGGCCGCCACGACCTCGCGCACGCGCGGGGTGCGCTCCTGCGGGTCGGGCCGCGCAGCGACGCGGGGCAGGGCCGGCGGGTGAGGGAGCGCCGAGGGCTGGGTCACCCGGTCAGTCTCGTGCAACCCCTGACGCCGGCTCCAGCCGGAACGCCGGGTGCCGGTGCGCGACGGCGGCGAGCTCGGCGTCGGTGGAGTCGGGGCCGACCCCGTCGAAGAACGCGCCGACCTCGGCCTTCCACCGCTTCAGGTACGCCCGCAGCACCGGCACCTGCTCGCTCGGGCCCAGCTCGTGCGCGCGATAGGTCTTCCGGTGCCGGCCGAGCAGCAGCGCCAGCCGTCCGTCGTCGGCGCGCACGTTGCGCACCCACTCGGTGGTCCCGCGCGCTGCCACGAGGTAGGTGCGGCCGTCCAGCTCGAGCACGTTCACCGGCGTACGCCGGGGCTCGCCGGTGCGCCGGCCGCGCGTCTCGAGCACCCGGGACCCCCAGAACGACCAGCCGCGACGGGCCAGCGCGCTGATCGCTCGGTTGAGCACGTTGCGGGTGAACCACCCCGGGCGGCGGTAGTGGACGTCCTGCGTCTGCGGTCCGTCGGCCATGACTCCTCCTCGGCTGGCTAATGTTGTTAGCCATCCTAGGGCTAATGCCTTTAGCCGGCTACCTCGCTCACCGGGTGGCCGAGCCCGAGGAGGGTCTCGATGCGCGGCTCGGCCAGCGCCTCGCCGCTGCTCGACCTGCTGGGGTTCTCGCCGCGCTGAATCTTGGGTGCGGAACCTCCCGTGGCCGGCTGCCAGGAGGCAGGATCGACATGGTTGAACGCTCATCCACCCATGAGGAGTGAATCCCGATGGCAGACAAGCCCACCGTCGTACTCGTCCACGGTTTCTGGGGCGGCGCCGCCCACTGGGGCAAGGTGATCGTCGAGCTGCGCAAGCGCGGCTACGACAAGCTCAACGCGGTCGAGGTGCCGCTCACCTCGCTGGCCGACGACGCGGGTCGCACCCGAGAGATGCTCGACTCGGTCGAGGGCCCGATCGTGCTGGTCGGTCACTCCTACGGCGGCGCGGTCATCACCGAGGCCGGCGGCCACGACAAGGTGCAGGCGCTGGTCTACGTCGCGGCGTTCGCGCCCGACGCGGGGGAGAGCCCCGGCGGCCTCAGCCAGGCCCGTCCGCCGGCCGCGTTCTCCACCATCGCCGAGGACGACAACGGCTACCTGTGGGTCAAGCAGGAGGACTTCCGCGAGAGCTTCTGCCAGGACCTGCCCGAGGACGAGGCGCTGGTCATGGCCGTCACCCAGAAGGCGCCCAAGGCCTCCACGTTCGGCGACGAGATCACCGACCCGGCGTGGAAGAGCAAGCCGTCCTGGTACCAGGTGTCGACCCAGGACCGGATGATCGACCCGGACAACGAGCGGCAGATGGCCCAGCGCATGCAGCCGCGCGAGATCGTCGAGCTGGACGCCAGCCACGCCTCGCTCGCCTCGCAGCCGGCCGCGATCTGCGACCTCATCGACAAGGCCGCCCAGGAGGTCGCCGGCGCCTGACCGGTGGGTCGACGGGCGGGGTCGCGGCCGAGGCGACCCCGCCCGTCGCGCTGTCCTATCGTGCGCGCATGGCCAAGCGCGTCCCCGAGGGTCCGGCACCCGACCCGCCCGTGCAGAAGCTGCGGGTGCGCTACGCCAAGCGCGGCCGGCTGCGGTTCACCTCCACCCGCGACTTCCAGCGCGCGCTGGAGCGGGCGCTGCGCCGGGCACAGGTGCCGATGGCGTTCTCGGCCGGCTTCCACCCCCACCCCAAGATCAGCTACGCCAACGCGGCGGCCACCGGCACCGCGAGCGAGGCGGAGTACTTCGAGCTGCAGCTGCGCGCGCGGCTCGAGCCCGACGACGTACGCCGGCGGCTGGACGAGGCGCTCCCGCCCGGTCTCGACGTGCTCGAGGTGGTCGAGGCCGAGCCCGGGGCGCTCGCCGACCGGCTGCAGGCCTCGAGCTGGTCGGTGCGGTTCGCGCCCGACGACGCGCCCGCGCTGGGGCCGGCGCTCGCGGCCCTCCTCGCCGCCGAGTCGGTCGAGGTGACCCGGATGATGAAGCGCGGGCCGCGCACGTTCGACGTGCGCGCCGCGGTCCGCTCGGCGCGACTCGCCGAGGACGGGCAGCAGCTGCTGCTGGTGCTGGAGCACACGACCCCGGCCGTGCGCCCCGACGACGTGCTCACCGGGTTGGGCGTCGTGGCGGGGCTCGCGCCGGGCCGGCCGCCGCTGATCACCCGGCTGGCCCAGGGCCCGCTGGCCGCCGACGGCTCGGTGGCCGACCCGCTCGTCCCGGACTGAGCCGCACTCTGTGCGATACTGCTCAGCGGTCGTACCGGAGCACCACAGCACCGATACGCCCCGACCGAGCCCCGACCGCCAGCCTGTTGCAGCCGCCTGATCGCGCGCCCAGGCCGAGCGCGGGTGGCCGACGCTGACCTGCGAAGCCGCCGACCGGGACGATCGGCGCCAACGGCACCGGAGCTGCCGCGCACTGCCGCGAAGCTCGCCCTGGCGTAGCAGACGACTTCCGCCGTCGCGAACCCCGCGACCGGCGGCGCACCACCGCAACGCGCGGGCGTGGCGGACCACCCGGTCCGGGCTGTGGCCGCTCGCGCGCGACGGAGGGATCGAGCAGATGAGCCTCGACTTTTCAGACCAGGGCAAGACCGCCGACGACGAATCGGCGAAGACCGCGCAGGGCGCCGAGCAGGGGGCCCCGCAGCAGCAGCCCCCGGCCGCTGCGTTCGGGCTGATCTTCCAGGCGCCCGACCCCGAGACCCGGGCCCCGGCCCGCACGCCGGAGCGCGACGACCGCAACGAGCGCGACGACCGCAACGACCGATCTGGCGAGGACGCCGACCAGCGCGGCGGCAGCCGCGGGGGGCGCGAGGACGCGCAGGGCGACCAGGACGAGCAGGACTCCGGCGAGGGCAAGGGCCGCCGCCGGCGCGGTGGCCGCGGCCGGCGTGCCAAGGACGGCGAGGGCGAGGCCGACGGGGGTCAGGAGTCCGGCTCCGAGGACGACCGCTCCGACGCGGCAGGCGACGACAAGCCCGCCCGGGGCAAGGGCAAGGGCCAGGCCAAGGGTCGCGGCGGCAAGGGCAAGAAGGAGCAGGGCGACGGCGAGCAGCCCGACGCCGAAGCGACGGACTCCGACGAGGACCAGCAAACCGACGGGGCCGACGAGCAGGGCGAGGACGAGACCGGCGGGACCGGCAGCCGCCGCCGGCGCCGCCGTCGCCGCTCCGGGTCCGGCTCGGCCGAGGGCGACGACCCGCCCGGCACCGTGACCAAGGTGCGCGAGCCGCGCAAGGGCCGCGACGAGGTCACCGCCATCAAGGGCTCGACCCGGCTGGAGGCCAAGAAGCAGCGCCGCCGCGAGGGGCGCGAGGCCGGCCGCCGCCGTACGGTCATCACCGAGGCAGAGTTCCTCGCCCGCCGCGAGAGCGTCGAGCGCTCGATGGTCGTGCGCGAGCGCGAGGGGCGCACCCAGATCGGGGTGCTGGAGGACGGCGTCCTCGTCGAGCACTACGTCAGCAGCGACACCCGCTCGGGCAGCATGGCCGGCAACGTCTACCTGGGGCGCGTGCAGAACGTGCTGCCGAGCATGGAGGCGGCGTTCGTCGACATCGGCCGGGGCCGCAACGCGGTGCTGTACGCCGGTGAGGTCAACTGGGACGCCGCCGGCATGGAGGGCCAGCCCAAGCGCATCGAGAACGCCCTGAAGTCGGGCGAGACGGTGCTGGTGCAGGTCACCAAGGACCCGATCGGGCACAAGGGCGCCCGGCTCACCTCGCAGATCTCGCTGCCGGGCCGCTATCTGGTCTACGTCCCCGGCAACTCGATGACCGGCATCTCCCGCAAGCTGCCCGACACCGAGCGGGCCCGGCTGAAGAAGATCCTCAAGGAGGTCGTGCCCGAGGACGCCGGCGTCATCGTGCGCACCGCCGCCGAGGGCGCGAGCGAGGAGGAGCTGCGCGCCGACGTCGAGCGGCTCACCAAGGCCTGGGAGAAGATCCAGAAGAAGGCCTCCTCCTCCGGCACCAGCGCACCGTCGCTGCTGCACGGGGAGTCCGAGCTGACGGTGCGGGTCATCCGGGACGTGTTCAACGAGGACTTCTCCTCGCTGGTCGTCTCCGGCGACGGCGCCTGGTCGCAGATCAGCGACTACGTCGAGTCGGTCGCGCCCGACCTGGCGCCGCGGCTGGAGAAGTGGACCGGCGAGAAGGACGTCTTCACCGTCCACCGCGTCGACGAGCAGCTCGCCAAGGCTCTCGACCGCAAGGTCTGGCTGCCCTCCGGCGGGTCGCTGATCATCGACCGCACCGAGGCGATGACCGTCATCGACGTCAACACCGGCAAGTTCGTCGGCTCCGGGGGCAACCTCGAGGAGACCGTCACCAAGAACAACATCGAGGCCGCCGAGGAGATCGTGCGCCAGATGCGGCTGCGCGACATCGGCGGGATCATCGTCGTCGACTTCATCGACATGGTCCTGGAGGCCAACCGCGACCTGGTCGTGCGCCGGCTGCTGGAGTGCCTCGGCCGCGACCGCACCAAGCACCAGGTCGCCGAGGTCACCTCGCTGGGCCTGGTGCAGATGACCCGCAAGCGGGTCGGCAGCGGGCTGCTGGAGATCTTCTCCGAGCCGTGCGAGACCTGCCAGGGCCGCGGCGTCGTCGTGCACGACCACCCGGTCGAGAAGCAGGGCGGCGGCAACGGCAACGGCGGTGGCAGCAACAGCGGGGGCGGCGGCAAGAGCCGCCGGGGCCGTGGCGGCAAGTCTGGCCAGCAGGACTCCGGCCGCGAGGGCAAGGACGGCCAGTCCGGGCAGAACGGCCAGAACGGCCAGCACGAGCGGGTCGACTCCAACGGGCGCACGCCCGCCCAGATCGCCGCCGCCGCCCACGCCGCGGCGGTCGGCAAGCTGGAGCAGGCCAAGGACGAGCAGGCGCGCGACGACGCCCCCGCCCAGCCGGAGACGCCGGCCGCGCAGGGTCGGTCCGAGGCGCCGGCCGCGGCGCAGAGCCAGGCCGACGCCGGGGAGCCGGCCGAGCCCGTACGCCGTCCGCGCCGTCGGCGTGGCCGGGTCGTCGCCCCGGCCGGTCCGCCCGGTGCCGCGAAGACCGCCGAGGGCGGTTCGACCGACGCCGACCAGGACCCCGCCGGCGGCTGAGTTTGGAGATGCCGGTGGCCGACCGGTATCTTTGATCCTCGGTGCGCCGTCGCGGCGGTCGGCCTGGTTTCTTCCGGGTTCTGCAGCGGGGGTCTCCTCCCGCACGGCGATGACCTCGACGCGAGACGCACCTGACGTTCCCTAGCGAACGACCACCCTGAACGACTAAGAGAAGTGAGACGCAACGTGTACGCGATCGTTCGCGCTGGCGGCCGCCAGGAGAAGGTCTCCGTCGGCGACGTGCTCGTCATTGACAAGGTCAAGGGTGAGGCCGGCGACAGCATCGACCTCACGCCGCTCCTGCTCGTCGACGGTGAGACCGTCACCAGCGATGCCGACAAGCTCGCCAAGGTGACCGTCAAGGCCGAGGTCGTCGAGGCCGCCAAGGGCCCGAAGATCACGATCATGAAGTACAAGAACAAGACCGGCTACCGCAAGCGCCAGGGTCACCGCCAGCCGCTGACCCGGGTCAAGGTCACGTCGATCGACGGCATCTGAGGAGATCAGCTCATGGCACACAAGAAGGGTGCGTCCTCGACCCGCAACGGTCGTGACTCCAACGCACAGCGACTCGGCGTGAAGCGCTTCGGCGGTCAGCTCGTCAACGCGGGCGAGATCATCGTCCGCCAGCGCGGCACGCACTTCCACCCCGGCGAGAACGTCGGCCGTGGCGGCGACGACACGCTGTTCGCCCTCGAGGCCGGCCAGGTGCAGTTCGGCACCAAGCGCGGCCGCAAGGTCGTCAACATCGTCTCGACCCGCACCGCCGACGTCGAGGCCAGCGCCGTCTGAGACTGCGCACCAGCTAGACACTCTCGCGAGGGGGCAGGCCGAACGGCCCGCCCCCTCGCGTCGTCCGTACGACAGCAGCGGCCTGGCCCGGCCCCTCGGGGGACGGCGCCCCGCGAAGAGGCCGGAGAAGGCCCGAGCAGAAGGAGCGTCATGGCGACGCAGTTCGTCGACCGCGTGGTCCTGCAGGTGGCGGCCGGCAACGGCGGCCACGGCGTCGCCTCGGTGCACCGCGAGAAGTTCAAGCCGCTCGGCGGCCCCGACGGGGGCAACGGGGGGCACGGCGGTGACGTCGTGCTCGAGGTCGACCCGCAGAGCACCACGCTGCTGGACTACCACCGCAACCCCTACCGCAAGGCCACCAACGGCCGTCCCGGCGCCGGCGACGAGAAGAACGGCGCCGACGGCGACGACCTCGTGCTGCCCGTGCCGCAGGGCACCGTCGTGAAGACTCGCGGCGGCGAGGTGCTCGCCGACCTGGTCGGGTTCGGCACGCGGTTCGTCGTCGCGCGCGGCGGCCGCGGCGGCCTCGGCAACAAGGCGCTGGCCTCGCCCCGGCGCAAGGCGCCCGGGTTCGCGCTGCTCGGCGAGCCGGGGGAGACGCGCGACATCGTGCTCGAGCTGAAGACGCTCGCCGACGTCGCGCTGATCGGCTTCCCGTCGGCCGGCAAGTCCAGCCTGGTGTCGGTGCTGTCGTCGGCGCGGCCCAAGATCGCCGACTACCCGTTCACCACCCTGGTGCCCAACCTCGGCGTCGTCACCGCGGGCGAGGAGCGGTTCACCGTCGCCGACGTGCCGGGCCTGATCCCGGGCGCGAGCCAGGGCAAGGGGCTGGGCCTGGAGTTCCTGCGCCACGTCGAGCGCTGCGAGGTGCTGGTCCACGTCATCGACTGCGCCACGCTCGAGCCCGGTCGCGACCCGATGACCGACCTGGAGGTCATCGAGGAGGAGCTCGCGGCGTACGTCCCCGACGCCTCGCTCGGCGGGGTGCCCCTCTCCGAGCGCACCCGTGTCGTGGTGCTCAACAAGGCCGACGTGCCCGACGCCCGCGAGCTCGCCGAGATGGTCAGGCCCGACCTGGAGGCGCGCGGGCTCGAGGTGCACATCGTCTCGGCCGTGGCCCACCTGGGGCTGAAGGAGCTCAGCTTTTCGCTCGCCCGGCACGTCGCTCAGGCCCGCGCCGAGATCGAGGCCGAGGTCGTCCCGCAGCGCACCGTGCTGCGCCCGAAGGCGGTCGACGACTCCGGGTTCGAGGTGCGCCGCGAGAACACCTCCGACGGCGAGGTCTTCCGGGTCGTGGGCGAGCGCCCTACCCGCTGGGTGCGCCAGACCGACTTCGGCAACGACGAGGCCGTCGGCTACCTCGCCGACCGGCTCAACCGCCTCGGCGTCGAGGAGGAGCTGTTCAAGGCCGGCGCGGTCGCCGGGTCGACCGTGCTCATCGGCCCCGCCGACGACGCGGTGGTCTTCGACTGGGAACCCACCCTCAGCACCGGCCCCGAGCTGCTCGGCCGCCGCGGCACCGACCTGCGCCTGGAGGACCACCACCGCCCCACGCGCGCCGAGAAGCGCGAGGAGTTCCACGCGCGCAAGGACGCCCAGCGCGAGGCCCGCGAGGAGCTGGACACCGAGCGCCGCTCGGGCATCTGGACCGACCGCGACCTCGACGAGGACGACGAGTAGGGCTGCGCCGCAAGCAGATCCGCACCGTCACCGAGGCGGACCCAGCGCCTCGGCGACGATGCCGGCCAGCCGGAGCGGACCCAGCGCCTCGGTGACGATGCCGGCCGGCCGGAGCGTGCGACGGACGGCCGGCGGAGGAGCCGAGGCCAAAGGCGTCAGTACCGCTGGGTTCCGAAGACGACCTTGCTGCCGTAGTAGATGCGGCGGTAGGAGATGTCGACCTCGGGGTTGCCGGCGTCGACCAGCATGTCGCCACCGGCGTACAGGCCGTTGTGGAAGGCGCGGCCGGAGCTGTTGACGTAGAACACCAGGTCGCCGGGTCGGGCGGAGCCCTTGTCGATGGTCCGCACGTAGCGGTACTGCTCGTCGGCGCTGCGCGGGAGGTAGACGCCGAAGCGGGAGTAGAGCCACTTGGTCATGCCCGAGCAGTCGAACCCGGTGTCGGGGTCCATGCCGCCGTAGACGTAGGGCACCTTGCCGGCGTAGCGGTAGCGGGCGGTCCAGTACGCGCTGTAGGCGTCCTCGGCGGTGATGTGCGTCGCCGCCCGGGCGGGCCCGGCGGTGACGACGGGCAGGGCGACGGCGGCCGTTCCGGCCAGGGCCGCACCGAGGAAGCGTCGCCGGCTGGGCGCCGGGCTCGCGTCGTCGGTGGGGAGGGTCTGGTCGAGGGGGCGTGTCATGAGGAGCTTTCGGCTCGGGGACAGGTCCAGGTCGCCGATGTCGCGGCGCAGCCGAGAGGCGGCCACGAAAAAGGCAACCTTCGAGGACATCGGTCGCGGCGAAGGCCCTGTTACAGCCCCCGGACGAGCGGGCGCATCGGCGGGGGCGGTGCGTACCCTCGTCCCGTGAGCGAATCCGAGGCCCCGCAGCGGCCGCAGATCCGGGCTGCGCGGCGCGTCGTGGTCAAGGTCGGGTCGAGCTCGCTGACCGCCGAGGAGGGCGGGCTCTCGACCGACCGGCTGGGGGCGCTGGTCGACGTGCTGGCCCGGCGCCGGCTGGCCGGTTCGCAGGTCGTGCTGGTCTCCAGCGGTGCCATCGCGGCGGGCATGCAGCCGCTCGGGATCGAGCGTCGGCCGCGCGACCTCGCGACCCAGCAGGCCGCCGCCAGCGTGGGGCAGGGGGCGCTGCTCGCGGCGTACAACCTCGCGTTCGGGCGGCACGGGCTGACCGTCGGCCAGGTGCTGCTGACCGCCGACGACGTCACGCGGCGCACGCACTACACCAACGCCCGGCGCACCATGGAGCGGCTGCTCGACCTCGGCATCGTGCCGGTGGTCAACGAGAACGACACCGTCGCGACGCACGAGATCCGGTTCGGCGACAACGACCGGCTGGCCGCGCTCGTCGCGCACCTGATCGACGCCGACGCCCTGGTGCTGCTGTCCGACGTCGACGCGCTGTACGACGGCCCGCCCGCCCGCGAGGGCACGCACCGCATCCCGCGGGTCGCCGGCAGCGAGGAGCTCGCCGAGCTAGAGATCGCCGGGTCCGGCAGCGGGGTGGGGACCGGCGGCATGCAGACCAAGGTCGAGGCCGCGACCATCGCGACATCGGCGGGGGTGCCGACGGTGCTCACCGCGACCCCGCTGGCCGGCGCGGCGCTCGACGGGGACGACGTGGGGACGATCTTCGTGCCGACCGGCCGCCGCGGCCGGGCGCGCCGGCTGTGGCTGGCGCACGCGACCACCGCGCGCGGCTCGCTGGTGCTCGACGACGGCGCGGTCGAGGCCGTGACGCGGCGGGGCAAGTCGCTGCTGCCGGCCGGGGTGGTCGAGGTGACCGGCCGGTTCGGCGAGGGCGACGCGGTCGACCTGGTCGACCAGCAGCGGCGGCCGGTGGCCCGCGGCCTGGTCAACTACGCCAGCGCCGAGGTGCCCGCGCTGCTCGGCCGCAGCACCAAGGAGCTGGCCCGCGAGCTGGGACCCGCCTACGAGCGCGAGCTGGTGCACCGCGATGATCTGGTAGTGCTGCGACGAGGGGGAGCTCCGTGACCGACGAGGCCGACAAGCCCGTGAGCGAGGAGCCGGCGAGCGAGACGCCCGCGGGCGGCGAGCCGGGCCAGGCTCCCCGACGTACGGGCGCGACCCGCTCCGAGGACGCGCTCAGCGACCAGGAGCAGGTCGAGCAGAGCGTCGCCGCGGAGCGCAAGGAGTGGTGGGACGACCCCCGCCTGCCGTGGAAGGGCGAGCCCACCGCGGCCGACAAGCGCTGCTGGATCGCGTTCGCGCTGCTCGGGGTCTACGGCCTGGTCATGCTGCCGCTGCGGCCGCTGATCCTCGGCATGAGCACCTATGCCCTCGCCATCATCACCGGATCGACGATCGCGATGGTCGACATCGGGGCCGGGCTGCGCCTCGGCGGCGAGCCGCAGTGGTGGATGTGGGTGACCATCGCCGCGCTGTCGGTGATGAAGTTCGACTGGATCTTCTGGTGGGCCGGCCGGCTGTGGGGCCGCGGCATGATCGAGATCATCGCCGGCCGCTCGCGCTGGGCGGCACGCACCGCGCACCACGCCGAGCGCCTGGCCGAGCGGTTCGGCGGCATCGCCACCTACCTGGTCTGGCTGGTGCCGTTCCTGCCGAGCGCGGTCGTCTTCGCGTTCGTCGGCGCGGCCCGGATGCGGCTGCGCACGTTCCTGCTCATCGACTTCCTCGGGGCGCTCACCAACCGGCTGTTCTACTTCTACCTCGGCTACCGCATCGGTGAGCCGGCCAAGGACGCCGTCTCGCTGATCGCGCGCTACAGCACCTACATCACCATCGCGATCGTCGTGGTGATCATGATCAAGAGCATGCGCAACAGCCGCAAGGAGACCCCGGCGCAGGCGTAGGCCTGTTGCCCCCGACGCGGTGTGCCCAGGACTCGGCTGCCTCGGGCGCGGGAGTCGGGCGGCTCGTACGCTGGAGGCATGAGCGAAGAGTCCGTCGAGCGGGTGCGGGTCGCCGCCGAGGCGGCGCGGGTCGCCTCCCGTCGCCTGGCGCTGCTGCCGCGCGCCGAGAAGGACGCCGCGCTGCTCGCGATGGCCGACGCGGTCGAGCAGGCGAGCGAGCGCGTCGTCGCGGCCAACGCCGACGACGTCCGCCGCGGCGAGGAGGCCGGCACCCGGGCCAACCTGCTGGACCGGCTGCGGCTCACGCCGGAGCGGGTGAGCGCGGTGGCGCAGGCCCTGCGTGACCTCGCGGCGCTGCCCGACCCGATCGGTGAGGTGGTGCGCGGCTCGACGCTGGCCAACGGACTGCAGATCACGCAGGTGCGGGTGCCGATGGGTGTCGTCGGAATGATCTACGAGGCCCGGCCCAACGTCACCGTCGACGCGGCGGGGCTCGGCCTGAAGTCGGGCAACGCGATGATCCTGCGCGGGGGCAGCGCGGCCGCGAGCACCAACGCGGCGCTGGTCGACGTGCTGCGCGGCACGCTCGCCGAGCGCGGGCTGCCCGCCGACGCGGTGCAGCTGCTCGAGGGCGGCCGCGACGACGTGCGGGCGCTGGTCACCGCCCGCGGCCTGGTCGACCTGGTCATCCCGCGCGGCGGGGCCGACCTGATCCAGACGGTCGTCACGACGGCCACGGTGCCCGTGATCGAGACCGGGATCGGCAACGTGCACGTCTACGTCGACGCCGCCGCCGACCTCGACATGGCGCGCGCCATCGCGGTCAACTCCAAGACCCACCGGCCGAGCGTGTGCAACGCCGCCGAGTCGCTGCTGGTGCACGAGGCGGTCGCCGAGGAGTTCCTGCCCAAGGTGCTCGCCGAGCTCGGCGGCGCCGGGGTGCTGGTGCACGGCGACGAGCGCACGGCGACGTTCGCGGAGCAGGCGGGGGCGGCGTACGACGCCGTCACCGACGAGGACTGGGCGGCCGAGCACCTCGCGCTCGAGATGAGCGTGGGCGTGGTCCCCAGCCTGGACGCGGCGATCGAGCACATCACGACGTACGGCAGTCAGCACACCGAGTCGATCGTCACCGAAGACCGTTCTGCGGCAAGGCGATTCGTCGCCGAGATCGACGCCGCGGTGGTGATGGTCAACGCCTCCACCCGGTTCACCGACGGCGGCGAGTTCGGCTTCGGGGCCGAGATCGGGATCTCCACGCAGAAGCTGCACGCGCGGGGTCCGATGGCGCTGCAGGAGCTGACCAGCACCAAGTGGATCGTGCAGGGCGACGGGCAGGTGCGCGCGTAGGACGTGCGCCCGGCGCACGCCTTCACCGGCGTACGCCGCCGTCGCGGGGCTACCTGCCCTGCTCGCCCTGCCGGGGCTCCAGCGAGTCGTAGGCGACGTAGTAGGTCGGGCGGGCCTGCTGCGCGGTGTACATGCGCCCGACGTACTCACCCAGGATGCCCAGGCACAGCAGCTGCACCGCCGCGAAACCGGCGACGATGACCACGGTGGAGGTCCAGCCCGCCACGGTGACGTCGAGCAGCTTCGCGGCGAGGGCGTAGACGAGCAGCCCGGTGGCGACGACGAAGCCCGCCAGCCCGAACCAGGTGGCCAGCCGCAGCGGGGCGTGCGAGAAGCCGGTGACGCTGTCGAGGGTGAGCTTGAGCATCTTGGACAGCGGGTACTTCGACTCGCCGGCCGCGCGCTCGTCGCGGCGATAGCTGATCGAGGTCGAGGGGAAGCCCAGCGTCGGCACGATCAGCCGCAGCACGCGGCCCTGCTCGGGCAGGGCGTTCACGGCGTCGACGGTCGCGCGCGACATGAGCCGGAAGTCGCCGGCGTCGACCGGGGCGTCGACGTCGCCGAGGGTGCGCATCACCCGGTAGAAGCCGCGGGCCGTGCGCCGCTTGAACGGCGAGTCGCTGGTGCGGTCGCCGCGCACGCCGTAGACGACGTCGACCTCGTCGCGGCGGCCGACCTCGAGCATCTCGGCGATGACCTCGGGCGGGTCCTGCAGGTCGGCGTCGATCGTCGCCACCCAGTCGCCCCGGGCGGCGGCGAGGCCGGCCGAGATCGCCGCCTGGTGGCCGGCGTTGGCGCGCAGCCGCACCACGCGCAGCTGCGGCCAGTCGCGCAGGAAGCGCTGCAGCAGCACGGGGGTCTGGTCGCGGGAGCCGTCGTCGACGGCGAGCACCTCGTAGTCGGCGCCGGTGGCGTCGAGCACCGGTCGGAGCCGCTCGACGAACAGGGGGAGCACCTCTTGCTCGTTGTACATCGGTACGACGACGGACAGCTCCAGACTCATGATGCGAGCATCGTATGGCCACCCGTTACGCTGGGCCGCATGACGGCTTCGCTCCTCTCGCTCGCGGGACAGACCGAGGCGGCCGGCGGCGAGGAGTCGCTGCCCTGGCCGCCCATCGCCTACGGCTTGGTCACCCTCGGCATGTTCCTCGCCCTGCTCGCGCTGCTGTGGGCCTTCCGCAACAGTGCGCCCCGCCTGGAGCAGCAGCTCAACGCCCAGCACACCCGGGACTCGCACGCGCAGCGCACCGCCGACGAGCGGGCGGGCGACCGGCGGACCGGTGACGGGCACCGTGCCGACCGGCAGGGCGCCGACCGGCAGAGCAGCGCGGGTTCACACTGAGCTCGCGCGTCGGCGTGATGGGCGGGACGTTCGACCCGATCCACCACGGCCACCTCGTCGCCGCGAGCGAGGTGCAGTCCCTGTTCGACCTCGACGAGGTCGTCTTCGTGCCCACCGGTCAGCCGTGGCAGAAGGCGGGCAAGCGGGTCACCGAGGCCGAGCACCGCTATCTGATGACGGTGATCGCGACCGCGTCCAACCCGCGCTTCACGGTCAGCCGGGTCGACATCGACCGGCCGGGACCGACGTACACCCTGGACACCCTGCGTGACCTGAAGCGGCAGCGGCCCGACGCCGAGCTGTTCTTCATCACCGGCGCCGACGCGCTGGCGCAGATCCTGTCCTGGAAGGGCGTCGACCAGCTCTGGGACCTCGCCAAGTTCATCGGCGTGACGCGCCCGGGGCACGAGCTCACCGACGAGGGGCTGCCCGAGGACGAGGTCGAGCTGCAGGAGGTGCCCGCCATGGCGATCAGCTCCACCGACTGCCGCGAGCGGGTCGCCAACGGCGAACCGGTCTGGTACCTCGTGCCCGACGGCGTCGTGCAGTACATCGGGAAGTACAACCTCTACCGGCCCGGTGCCGGAGAACTGCAGGAGGTCTAGATCGTGGCCGCCACCGAGCGCGCGACCGAGCTGGCGCAGGCCGCCGCGGCCGCCGCCGACGAGAAGAAGGCGACGTCGATCACCGCGATCGACGTCAGCGACCAGCTGGCCCTCACCGACGTGTTCGTCATCGCCTCCGGCAGCAGCGAGACCCAGGTCAACGCGATCGTCGACGGTGTCGAGGAGCGTCTCCTGGAGCTGGGCGCCAAGCCGATCCGGCGCGAGGGCCGGCGCGACGGACGCTGGGTGCTGCTCGACTTCGGCGAGCTGGTCGTGCACGTGCAGCACGACGAGGACCGTGAGTTCTACGCCCTCGAGCGGCTCTGGCGCGACTGCCCGGTCCTCGACCTCGACCTGGCGGGATGAGCGGCGAGACGCAGCCGGTCCCGGGCCCGTCCGAACGGCTCATGCGCGCCGGCTCCGGCCAGCGCCGCATCGTCGTGTGGCGGCACGGGCAGACCAACCAGAACGCCTCCGGCGTCTGGCAGGGGCAGCTCGACACCGAGCTGTCCGAGGTGGGACGCGAGCAGGCGAGGGCCGCGGCCGAGGTGCTGGCGACGTACCGCCCGACGCTGCTGGTCACCTCCGACCTGCTGCGCGCGGCCGCCACGGCCGACGCGCTGGCGCAGGTGACGGGGCTGCAGGCGCGCGTCGACCCGAGGCTGCGCGAGATCCACGTGGGGGAGTGGCAGGGGCTCACCGCCGGTGACGTCGCCGAGCGATACCCCGACCTGCAGGACCAGGTCATGCGCGGCGAGGACCCGGCGCGCGGCGTGACCGGTGAGACCGTCGGCCAGGTGGTCGAGCGGGGTCGCCCGGCGCTGCGCGAGGTGGCCGAGCAGCTCGCCGAGGGGGAGACCGCGGTGGTGACCACGCACGGGGTGACCGGGCGGGCGCTGGCGGCCGACCTGGTCGGGATCGACCAGCGTACGGCCTGGATGGCGCTCGGCGGACTGCACAACTGCTGCTGGGCCGAGCTCGTAGAGCACCGGTTCGGCTGGCGGATCGACCGGTGGAACCAGGGAGTGGCGCGATGAGTGTGGCCTCGATGCTGAACCGGGTGGTGCGCTCGCGCGCGCACGTCGGGCGGGAGCGCTCGCTGAGCATGACGCCCAAGCAGCAGTGGCGCGTGATGAACCTCTACCCGCCGTTCCTCGGCATCGGGCTGCGGATCTACGGCTGGACCGACGACTGGACCGAGGTGCGGGTCAAGCTGCTGCTGACGCCGTTCAACCGCAACAACCACGGCACCGCGTTCGGCGGGTCGATCGGCGCGATGAGCGACGCGTTCAACGCGCTGCTGCTCATCGGTCAGCTCGGGCCCGACTACCTCGTCTGGGACACCGAGGCGCAGGTCCGCTACGTCAGCCCCGGGGCGGGCACCGTCTACGCCACGTTCCGGGTCACGCCCGAGGAGGCCGAGGACGTACGGCGGGAGGCGGCGTCGGGCGCGAAGGTGCTGCGCTGGTTCGACACCGACCTCACGCTGAAGGACGGCACGGTGGTCGCGCACGCGCGTCGGCAGGTCTACGTCCGGCTCAAGCGAGGGGCTTCGCGACCCGATTTGGAGGGGGCCGAATCCGCCCGCTAGAGTAAGGCGGTCGCCGCGAGAGCGGAGGCAGTCACCGCGAGAGCGGAGACACCCGGGGCTGTGGCGCAGTTGGTAGCGCACTTCCATGGCATGGAAGGGGTCAGGGGTTCGAATCCCCTCAGCTCCACCCGGTTCGTCCGCGAGGACGTACAGCACGAGAAGGCCCGGATCCGTTGCGGATCCGGGCCTTCTCGCGTCGTGCGGCAGGCGCGCCGTACGACAGTGGGCACCGAGCCGGGTGATGGACGCCGGCCCGCCGGCTCGGTGCCGGTCCTTGGCGTCGGTCAGCCCTCGCGGATGGTCATCCTCGCGATCTTGTCGCCCTCGGTGCGGAAGGCGAACCGGCTGCGGCCGTTGGCGTGGTTGCTGCGCCAGTCGCCGACGACCACGAGCTCGTCGCCGTCGGTGAAGACCTCCTCGGGCGTCAGGGTGCCCTCGGAGCCGATGAACTCCTTGTCGCTCCAGGCCTTGATCTCCTCGCGCCCGGTGAAGGTGCGGCCCCAGTCGTCGACGGCGCCGTCGGGGGTGAACGCCTCGAGGAACCCGGCGCCGTCGTGCCGGTTGACGGTCTCCACGAACGAGCCGACGGGCTCGGGGATGTCGGTGCTGCTCATGTCTGCCTCCTGGTGGCTGGTGGTGGCTCGGGCTGGCGAGCGGCGGTGCGGCTCAGCGGGTGGTGTAGCCGCCGTTGGCCAGGATGGTCTGCCCGGTGATCCACCAGCCCTCGGTCGACAGGAACCGCACGATCGGCGCGATGTCCTCGATCTTGGTGAGCTGGTTGCCCATCGCCTGCGACTTGTGGAACTCGACCCGCTCGGGCGTCTCCTGACCGTAGAAGAACGGGGTGTCCATCGGGCCGGGCGCGATCGCGGTCACCGAGATGCCGCGCTCGGCGAACTCCTTTGCCGCCGCCCGGGTGAAGTGCTCGACGGGGCTCTTGCCACCGGCGTACGTCGAGTAGCCGTCGGTGAACGCCGCCAGCAGCGAGGTGACGATGGTGATGACCTTGCCGCCGTCCGCGAGGTGGGTGCCGGCCTCCTTGATGAAGAAGTACGCCGCCTTGGAGTTGACGTCGAACATCTCGTCGTACTCCTCCTCGGACGTCTCGGTGATCGGCTTGCGCAGCACCTTGCCGACGGTGTTGACCGCGACGTCGAGCTGCCCCAGCGCCTCGGTGGCGTCGTCGAACAGCTTCGTCACGTTCTGCGGCTTGGTCAGGTCGCCGGAAAGGACCACGCCCCGGCCACCGGCCGCCTCGACGGCGGCGAGCGTCTGCTCGGCGTCCGAGCGGCTGGACTCCGAGTTGTAGTGGATGGCGACGTTCGCGCCCTGATCGGCGACCTGGCGGGCGATGAGGCCGCCGAGGTTCTTGGCACCCCCGGCGATGAGGACGTTCTTGCCGTTGAGGGTGTGCTCCGTCATGTCCAGCTCCTCTTGTATCGGTGTGATGTATCGCTATAGCAGCGCTACACACTGGTAATGTAACACCATGCCGGAGGAGCGGAACAGTGATACACGGACGCGGTTGCTCAACGCCGCCGCGGACCTGATCGCGTCCGCTCCGGGCGAAGAGGTCTCGCTGCGCGCGGTGTGCGACGCGGCCGGGGTGAAGATGCCGACGCTGTACCACTTCTTCGGCAGCAAGCAGGGGCTGATCGAGGCCGTCGTGGAGCGCGGGTTCGACATGTACCTCGAGGCCAAGGGCTCGGTCGGCTCCTCCGGCGACCCGATCCAGGACCTGCGGGCGGGGTGGGACGCGCACGTCGCGTTCGGGCTGGAGAACCCGGGCTTCTACACGCTGATGTACGGCAAGGTGCAGCCCGGCTACTCCCCGCCGGCGCAGGGGCGGCCCAGCGAGATCCTGCGCTCCATCACCCGCCAGGCCGCCGAGCAGGGCCGGCTCGTGGTGGACCCGGACCAGGCGGCCGCGCACGTGCTGGTCGCCAACATCGGCGTGACGCTGCGGCAGATCGTCCTCGACCAGGCCGACCCCGAGCTGTCCGCCAGCGTGCGCGACGGGACGATCGCCGCGATCACGGGCGCGTCGTCGGGGGAGGAGTCGGCCTCGGAGGCGACGCGTTCGCTGATCGAGCGCGCGGCCTCGCACCCGGAGGTCCTGGGGGCCAGCGAGACCAGGCTGTTCATCGAATGGGCGCGGCGGCTGGAGGACGGCGCAGGCGACGCCTGAACCGGCGTCGCTCGCGGCGGGCTACGTGGTCACGGCGCGGTTGTGCTCCAGGGCCGCGTCGAGCCAGAAGTCCAGGCGCTGCTCGTCGGCGAGGGCGCTCGCGGGGACCCGGATCCACCCGGTGCCCATCGAGCGGCCGGCACCCATCTCGGCGCGGGACGCGTCGGGCTGGGCAGCCAGGTCGGCGTCGCGGTCGGGACTGACCCGCACCAGCAGGTCGCCGTGCTTCAGGGCGCAGACCGCGAGCTTCTCGCGCACCATGAACGACCGCCCCCCGAACATCGCCACCTCGCGCAGCGGTGACTCGCCCGCCAGTCGCGCGCGCAGCTCCTCGACGAGTGCTTCCTGGTCCGGGTCCATCGGGTCCCCCCTGGTGCGTTCGGTCGGGTCAGCGGCGCTCGGCCAGGCCGCGGACGTACTCCGCCTGCCCGAGGTGCTTCGTCGCGTCCTCGAGGATCGAGACCAGGCGCGCCATCGCGGTGACCGGCGGGTCCCAGCTGGTGTCGATGACCTCCCCGAGGTCGTCGGGCGTCAGCTGCTCGAGGACGTCGGTCGTCATGGCGTGCACCGCGGCGTAGTAGTCGACGAGCAGCTGCGGCTCGTCGAGCGTGAACCGGCCGACGTCGTCGCTGGGCATCCCGTATCCCGAGGCGGAGCGGTCGTACGGCAGCGCGAACCGGCCCACCCAGTCGTCGCCGGTCCACAGCGACCGTCGACCCGCGAGGTGGCTGACCTGTCCGTCCTGCTGTCGCCCGAGGTGCCACACCAGCCAGGCGATGTGGTTGGCGTCGGCGTCGGGGCGCCAGAGCAGCTGGTCGGGGGAGAGGCCGTCGACGACGGCGGGTACGCCTTCGGCCACGCGGCCGAAACCGTCGCGCAGGAGGTCGCGGGTGAGGTCGATGTCGTCGCTCATGGCTCCAGGATGACCCATCGTCGGGGCGCCTCGTCAGGGATGCGGACCGGTGCTCGCTGTACCCGCGCTCCTTCGTCGCGCTGCTCGACCACCATCGGTCGCACTGCTCGACCACCTTTGAGCGCTTTCGGGTGAGCTGGAAGCGCGGACCTGATACCTAAGGTGGTCGGTCGGCGCCTGCCCCCGCCGGCGGGAGCGAGCGCCGGAGCGATCGGACGGGCGGGAGAGTCGATGAGCTGGTTCCACCTCAAGCACGACCTGAAGACGAGTCTGTGGGTCGTGCCGCTCCTGTTCATGGTGGCGGCGGCGGGCCTGAACCTGCTGACCGTCCAGCTCGACCCGCGCGGCGAGCTGGTGCCGCAGTCGATCAGCGGCGACGCGTCGGCGGCGAGCCAGATGCTCTACCTCATCGCGTTCTCAATGCTCACGCTCACCGGCCTGGTGCTGTCGCTGGTGGTCGTCGTCGTGCAGCTGGCGATGGGCAGCTTCTCCCCGCGCATCGTGCGCCAGATCCTGCAGGACCGCCCGAGCCAGTGCGCCATCGGACTGTTCGCCGGCACGTTCATCCACGCGATCCTGACCATGCGCGTCGTGCGGAGCGACCGCGGCCCCGTCGTGCCCGGGCTGGCCGTGCTGGTCACGATCGGTCTGGGGATGGCGTGCATGATCACGCTGGTCTGGTACATCAACTACATCGGGCAGTCGTTGCGCGCCGCCGCGCTCGTCGGCTGGGTGGCGAAGGACACCATCCGCTCGCTCGACCGCAACTACCCGCCGGACCCCGATGCCGAGACCGACGACCCGCAGGTGATCCCCGCCCCGCGAGGCGGGGTCATCTTCGCCATCGACCACGATCGCCTGGTGCAGCTGGCCCGGCGGGCCGGCGTACGCCTCGAGCTGCTCTGGTCCACCGGTGACTACGTGCCCGAGGGTGGCGACCTCGTGCGGATCCACGGCGACCCGGCGGGCGTCGCGCGCTCGGCCGTCGCCAGGTGCATCAACGTCGGGCCCGAGCGCACGCTCAACCAGGACGTGGCGTACGGCCTGCGCATGCTCGTCGACATCGGCGCCCGCACGCTGTCGGCGGGTCCGTTCGAGGACCCGACCACCGCCGTGCAGGCGATCGACCGCATCCACGAGGTGCTGCGGCGCATCGTGCAGCGGCCGCTGCACGACGGGCGCTACCTCGACGACGACGGCGAGGTGCGCCTCGTGGTCCCGACCATCCAGTGGCCGGGGTACGTCCGCATCGCCTTCGACGAGCTGCGCCAGGCCGGCGCCGCCTCGCCCCAGGTCGTACGCCGGCTCCGGGCTGCCCTGGACGACCTGCTCACGATCGCGCCCGAGGACCGTCGGCCCCCGCTGGTCCAGCAGCTGGAGCTGCTGGACCAGCTGAGCCAGCGCGACGCGCAGACCGGCTTCGACGCCGAGGCGGTCAAGGTGCCCGACCGCTCGGGCATCGGGTCGGCCGACGAGCTCACCCGCACCGACCCCTAGACCGACTCAGGCGACCATGCCGTGCGGGTCGATGACGTACTTGCGCGCGGCACCCTGGTCGAAGTCGGCGTAGCCGCGCGGGGCGTCGTCCAGCGAGATCGTGGTGGCGTTGACGGCCTTCGCGATCTGCGTCCGGTCGGCCAGGATCATGTTCATCAGCTGCCGGTTGTACTGCTTGACCGGGCACTGACCGGTGATGAAGTAGTTCGACTTGGACCACCCGAGGCCGAGGCGCACCCCCAGGGTGCCTTCCTTCGCGGCGTCGTCGGCCGCACCGGGGTCGCCGGTGACGTAGAGCCCCGGGATGCCGATGCCGGCCCCCGCCCGCGCGACGGTCATGGCGTCGTTCAGCACGGTCGCCGGCGCCTCGTCGGCGTCCTTGCCGTGCCCGCGCGCCTCGAACCCGACCGCGTCGACCGCGGCATCGACCACCGGGTCGCCGGTCACCTCGGCGATCTTGTCGGCGAGGTCACCCTCGGTCGTGAGGTCGATGCCGACGCAGCCGAACGACTCGGCCTGGCGCAGCCGCTCGGGGTTCATGTCGCCGACGAGCACGACGGAGGCGCCCAGCAGCTGGGCCGAGTGTGCGGCGGCGAGCCCGACCGGGCCGGCGCCGGCGACGTACACCGTCGATCCGGTCGTCGTGCCGGCGGTGTAGGCGCCGTGATAGCCGGTGGGGAAGATGTCCGACAGCATCGTCAGGTCGAGGATCTTCTCCAGCGCCTGGTCGCGGTCGGGGAACCGCAGCAGGTTGAAGTCGGCGTAGGGGACCATGACGTAGTCGGCCTGCCCGCCGATCCAGCCGCCCATGTCGACATAGCCGTACGCCGCGCCCGGCCGAGCGGGGTTGACGTTCAGGCAGATTCCGGTCTTGCCCTCGTTGCACATCCGGCAGCGACCGCACGCGATGTTGAACGGGGTCGAGCAGATGTCGCCCTCCTTCACGAACAGCACGTCCTCGCCGGCCTCCACCACCTCACCGGTGATCTCGTGGCCGAGCGTCTGCCCGACGGGGGCGGTCGTGCGTCCGCGCACCATGTGCTGGTCGGAGCCGCAGATGTTCGTGGTCACCAGCTTCAGGATCGCCGCGTGCGGTGCCTTCTGCGCGATGCCGAAGTGCGAGGCGACCTCCTGGGGGATCTCCAGCTTGGGGTAGTCGATCGACTCGACGGCCACCTCGCCCGGGCCCTTGTACACCACGACACGGTTGGAGTCGCTCATCTCGGGACCTCCTTGTCCTCGGGCTTCCACCGTCCCCCGCCGGGGACGCCCGGGCAACCGGACGGGCGATTTCCTCACCGAACGGACAGGATCAGGCGGGGCGCGGGGCGTACATGATCACCGCCACCCCGGCGAGGCAGATGAGGGCGCCGGCGACGTCGTACCGGTCCGGCCGGAACCCGTCGACGACCATGCCCCAGGCGAGCGAACCGGCCACGAACACCCCGCCGTACGCCGCGAGGATCCGCCCGAAGTGGGCGTCCGGCTGCAGGGTGGCGACGAAGCCGTAGAGGCCGAGCGCGATCACGCCGGCGCCGATCCACGCCCAGCCGCGATGCTCGCGCACGCCCTGCCACACCAGCCAGGCGCCGCCGATCTCGGCGAGCGCGGCGGCGACGAACAGGACCAGCGAGCGGGCGACATCCATGGCGCCATGCTGCCGCAGCGCGAGCGGCCCGTCGCCGTCGCCGGGTCCGCAGGTCCTGGCCCCGGCGGCGGCGTGGCGCCGTAGCCTGAGCCCATGGCCAAGACCCAGCCCGAGCCGGTCCGCGACCCCCGCTCCGACCACCTGCTCACCCCCCAGAACTGTGTCCTGACGCTCATCGACTACCAGCCGGAGCAGTACGGCACGGTCACCTCCAGCACCCGCGAGCGCATCGACCTCAACGTCGTCGCGCTGTGCCGTCTCGCGATGAAGTACGACGTCCCCGTCGTGCTCTCGACCGTCGGCGTCGACCTCGGCAAGAACGAGGGGACCGCCCAGGTCATCAAGGACGAGTTGCCGGGCGTCGAGGAGATCGACCGCTCCGGCGTGAACGCCTGGGAGGACGCCGACTTCCGCGAGGCGATCACCTCCACGGGGCGTCGCAAGGTCGTCATCGCGGGGCTGTGGACCGAGGTCTGCATGACCTTCCCGACCCTGGACATGCTCGCCGAGGGGTTCGAGGTCTACCCGGTCGTCGACGCCGTCGGCGGCATCAGCCCCGAGTCGCACCACTACGCCCTCGAGCGGGTGATCCAGGCCGGCGCCCACCCGATCACCGCGATCTCGTTCGGCTCGGAGCTCATGCGCAACTGGGCGCGCGACGACGCCGACAACCTGCGCGAGGTCATGAACGCCTACTTCCCCGAGAAGCAGAAGCTGGACGAGGCCGAGGGCTGAGGCGCGGTCAAGGCTGGGTCCGCCCCCGGCGCGTTCCGCCCGGGCCCGCAACCCCGCCTGGGGGTGAACCGGCCACCCGGGTCGCCGTGCTGCAATGTCGTTCGCACGAGTCTCGTGGTCGACCCTCGTCGCTGCTGCGGCAGCGACCGGCATGCGAAGGAGTGGAACAGGTGCGTCTACCTCGGTCCCGGGGGCCGGTGAGCGAACAGGTGCTCGCCCTGCTGGGCGGGCAGGGCAGTGACCGCCAGGTCGACGACATCACGGTCGAGGTGGACCCGCGACGCCCCGGCGGGCCCGACGTCCTCGCCGACGCCGACGTCCAGCTGGCCCTGTGGTGCCTCTACGAGCTGCACTACCGCGGGTTCGACGACGTGGCTCCCGAGCTGGAGTGGGACCCGCGCGTCATCGCGACCCGCAACCGGCTCGAGGCCGCGTTCGAGCGCGACGTCCGCCGCGCCGTGCAGGACCGGCTGGACGCGGTCGCGGACGACGACGAGGCCGACGTGGCCGACCAGGTCACTGCGCTCATCGACGCCGACGACAGCCCGTCGCTGGCCGCGTTCGTGCGCCGCTACGCCACCGCCGACCAGGTGCTGGCGTTCCTGCGCCAGCGCAGCATCTACCACCTCAAGGAGTCCGACCCGCACGCCTTCGTCGTGCCGCGGATCGACGGCGCCGCGAAGGTGGCGCTGGCCGAGCTGCAGTACGACGAGTTCGGCGGCGGCCGCGTGCCCGCCCTGCACGCCACGCTGTTCGGCGACGCCCTGGAGGCCTGCGGGCTGGACCGGACGTACGGCGCCTATCTCGACGACGCCGACGCGACCACGTTGGCGGTGAACAACCTGATGTCGCTCTTCGGCCTCAACCGGCGGTTGCGGGGTGCCGCGATGGGCCACCTCGCGGTGTTCGAGGCCACCAGCTCGCTGCCGTCGCGCAAGATCGCGGCGGGCGTACGCCGGCTGGGGCTGCCCGAGGAGCTCGCCGGCTACTACGACGAGCACGTCGAGGCCGACGCGGTGCACGAGCAGCTCGCCCTGCGCAACATCTGCGGGTCGCTTGTCGCCGAGGACCCCGCGCTGCGCGCGGACGTGCTCCTCGGAGCGGCCGCCTGCCTCGAGCTCGACGCGCGCGCCGGCGCCGAGCAGCTCGAGCAGTGGGGCGCGGCACCGCAGGCGGCCAGCGCATGAGCGGGGACATCTCGGTGCAGCCGTGCCCGGACGGCCCGCTGCTCGTGCGCGGGGCGTCGACGGTCACCGACGCCGAGGGCAACGAGCACCAGGTGTCGCGCCCGGTCGTCGCGCTGTGCGTCTGCGGCCGTTCGGGCAGCGCGCCCTGGTGCGACGGCACCCACAAGCTGCTGCGGTCGACCGGCAGCTCCGCACCGATCCGCAAGCCGCGGTGAGCGACGCCGCGGCCGGCGCCTCGGTCACGGCGTTCGGCGGGCTGCGCATCGTCGCCGACGACCGGTTGCTGCAGCCCCGGGAGTGGACCGTCGCTCAGGCCGAGTGGGCCGCCGAGCTCGCGGCCGACGCACCCGACGGGGCCCTGCTGGAGCTGTGCTGCGGCGCCGGCCAGATCGGCCTGCTCGCGGCCCGGCTCACCGGTCGGTCGCTTCTCGCGGTCGACCAGGACCCGGTCGCGGTGCGCCAGACGGAGGCCAACGCCCGCGCGGCCGGGCTCGACGGCCAGGTGCAGACCCGCCGCGGCCGGATCGACGAGGTGCTCGACCCCGACGACCGGTTCGCGATCGTCCTCGCCGATCCGCCGTGGGTCCCGCACGCGCAGATCACCCGCTTCCCGCAGGACCCACCCGTCGCGATCGACGGGGGAGCGCAGGGCCTCGACGTCGCCCGCACCTGCCTGCGCGCCATGGCCGACCACCTGCTCCCCGGCGGGCACGGGGTGCTCCAGCTCGGGACGCGCGACCAGGTCGACCAGCTCGCGACCCCTCCGCTGCTGAGCGTGGTGGCCACGCGCGAGTTCTCCCGCGGTGTGCTGGTCGACCTGGTACGCCTGCCGGACTGACCCGGGCCGGGCTCGACTCAGACCTGGCTCGGCTCGCCGTCCCGGTCCTCGGCGGCGAGGTGGCGCGGCGGCGACTTCGTCAGTGCCTCACCCTCCACGTCGACCGACGGCAGGATCCGGTCCAGCCAGCGCGGCATCCACCAGGCCTTGTCGCCCAGCATCAGCAGCAGCGAGGGCAGCAGCACCATGCGCACCAGGAACGCGTCGAGGAAGACCGCGGTCGCGAGGGCCACGCCGATCGAGGAGATCAGCGCGTTGTCCTGGAAGGCGAACGCCGCGAACACCGAGATCATGATCAGCGCCGCCGCGGTCACGACCCGGCCGCTGTGCCGGAAGCCGTCGATCACCGCGTCGCGCGCGTCCATGCCGTGCACGTACGCCTCGCGCATCCGGGTGGTCAGGAAGACCTGGTAGTCCATCGCCAGCCCGAACACGATGCCGATGAGGATCGTCGGCATGAAGCTCATGATCGGCTGCGGGTCGAAGATGCCGAACAGGCCGTCCTGCACGATCTTCACGGTCACGCCGAGCGTGGCCAGCACCGACAGCAGGAACCCGCCGGTGGCCAGCAGCGGCACCAGGATCGAGCGGAAGACCACGACCAGCAGCAGCAGCGCGAGGCCGACGACGATGGCGAGGTAGGCCGGCAGGGCGTCGTTGAGCTTCTCGGAGATGTCCGCCTGGATGGCGGTCATGCCGGTGATGCCGATGTCGGTGC
The DNA here is from genome assembly GCF_006716095.1 of Barrientosiimonas humi. Lineage (NCBI taxonomy): Bacteria > Bacillati > Actinomycetota > Actinomycetes > Micrococcales > Dermacoccaceae > Barrientosiimonas > Barrientosiimonas humi. The sequence goes on along the minus strand of NZ_VFOK01000001.1, from coordinate 1,869,943 downwards.
CGCTGGAGCGCTCGATGGTGCCCTGCCCGTCGCGCAGCCGCTGCAGCAGGTCGTCGGTGGCCTGGTCGGCGGGGCCGGTCTTCGGGGTGATCAGCACGATCCCGCCGTCGCTGGACTCGTTGACCTGGACCACCTGGGCGTTGGCGACGCCCGGGTCGTTCGCCGCCCACTGGGCGACGGCGTTGAACGACATCGCGCGCGACTGCGGGTCGTCGCTGCGCTCGCGCGCGTCGACGACGGCGACCATCGGGGCGTTGCGGCCGGCGCCGAACCCGTCGGCGACGAGGTCGGCCGAGGTGCGGGCGCTGGTGCCGACCTCGGCGGTCGCGTCGGAGGGCAGCCCGAGGTACATGTTCTGCGCCGGCAGCGCCAGGGCGCCCAGGCCGACGACGACGAGCAGGGCCGCGAGCCACGGCGCGCGGCGGATGGTGCGGCCGAGGCGCACCGACCCGTTCACCGAGTGGTGGTCGCTGTCGGACGCGGCGGGGTCGCGGCGGATGCGGCCGGCGAACGCCCGGTGCTTCAGCAGCCCCATGATCGCCGGGAGCAGGGTCAGCGCGACGAGCACCGCGATGACGACGGTGGCCGCGGCCGCGAGCCCCATCGAGGTCAGCATGGAGATGCCGAGCAGCGACAGCCCGGACAGGGCGATGACGACGGTGAGCCCGGCGAAGACCACGGCCGACCCGGCGGTGCCGAGGGCGCGGCCCATCGCGTGCGCCCGGTCGTCGGTGTGCCGCAGCTCGGTGCGGTATCGCGACAGGATGAACAGCGCGTAGTCGATCCCGACCGCGAGACCGATCATCGAGGCGAGGGTGATCGTCGTGTCGGCGAGCTCGAAGAACGCCGTGGCAGCGGTGATCCCGAGCAGGCCGAGGCCGACGCCGGTGATGGCGGTCAGGATCGGCAGCCCAGCGGCGACGAGCGACCCGAAGGTCAGCACGAGCACGATCAGGGCGATGCCGACGCCGATCATCTCCGAGGTCGCCCCGGGCTTGATGGGCTTCTCCATGCCGCGACCGCCGGCCGCGACGGTCAGGCCGTCCGCGTCGGCGCGCTCCACCGCGCGCTCGACGTACGCCTGGGTCGCCGGCTCGACCGACATCGGGTCGTCGGTGTCGAACGAGAAGGTGATGGCGCCCGTACGCCGGTCCTGGGACAGCGGCGACAGCGTCTGGGCGTTCTGCTCGGCGACGGCCTGCGGCACCCCCTGCTTCGTCGCGGCGCTCACCATCTGCTGCCGCTGTGCCGGCCCGGCGACGACCGGGCTGACGATCTGCTCCTGCGCGCCCGGGGCCAGCTGGGGCGTGCCGCGCAGCTCGGTGACCAGCCGGTCCACCTGGCCCTTGTACGGCTGCTCGGCCAGGGTGCTCCCGGCCGGCGCCTGCACGACGACCTGGCCGTCGACCTGCTCGTCGGCGCTCTTGCTGCCGGGGAACAGCTCCTGCTGGGTCTCGGCCGCCTGCAGCGACGGGATGCCGGGGATGGTGAACTCGTTGGTCATCGGCTTCGACTGCGTCGCGGCGAAACCGCCGACGGCGAGCAGCGCGACGAGCCATCCGACGAGCACGAGCGGCCAACGGCGGTAGGCCGTCCGCCCGAGTCGGTAGAGCATGGTGGCCACGGGGATCTCCTCGAAAAAGTCTGTGGGCTAAGGGGTTTCGGGTTCGAGCGTTCGGGTCGGCGCGGCCGGATCGGCGCGCCGGGTCAGGCGGACGGCGGCCGAGCGATGTCGGCGCAGTCGTTGAAGGCGGCGATCACCTCGCGGAAAGCGTCGCCGAGCCCGGGGTTGTCGGGGCGGTCGCGCAGCTCCTCCAGGCTGAGCCGGATCAGCGCGAGCAGGGCGGTGGCGATGGCGCGGGCGCGCAGATCGTCGTCCGGCCACTGCTGCCGCGCACAGATGGCCTCGGCGGCGAGCGCGGTGAACCGGGCGAACCGGGCGTCCACCAGCGCCATCAGCTTCGGGTCGCGACGCATGGCGTCCTCGACGCGCAGGTGCCGCTCGACGGCGCAGGTGTCTTCCTCCTGCGCCTCGTCCATGATCCGCTGCGCGGTGATGACCAGGTCCTGCATCAGGTCGCCGGTCGGGCCGCCCGCGCGGAACTCCGCGACGACGGGGATGTCCTCGTCCTCCTCCATCGGCCCGAGGACGGAGGACTCCTTGTCGGCGACGTGGTTGAACAGCGTGCGCCGGCTGACGCCGGCGGCCTCGGCGAGGTCGTCCATGGTGAAGCCGTCGTAGCCGTGCTGCATGACCAGCTCCAGCGCGGCGTCCTGGATCTGCAGGCGGCGGGCCAGTCGTCGCTGGTCCGCGGCCGTCAGGTTCGGATTGGCACTCTTCAACACAGAGTGCAGTTTTGCACTCCAGGCGCGATGAGTGCAAACGGGGCGGATGTGGCGTCGACCACAGGCGGGTGGGCGGGAGGCTGCCGCCGCGCATCCCCGCGCTGAAACGCGGTTACCGCGCTCTGACTCCGCTGCAGCACGGTCAGAGCGCTCGATCTGCGTTTCAGCAGCCGTGTTCGGGGCGGGCGGGGTTGGCGCTGGCTAGCGCACCAGCAGGTCGGCCACGGCCCGGGCCGTCGGCGCACTGTCGCCGAAGGTGCGTACGACGTTGCGGGCGGGGGAGAGCATCGTCGCCTCGGGCGCCCAGCCGGTGCAGATGACCACCGCGTCGGGGTTGTGCGCGAGGAGCGTTGCGAGCGCTGCAGATTCGCGCTCGTCGAGCCAGGGTGACCCGGTGAGGATCGCGTCGGCACGGTCGGGCAGCTCGCCCTCGGAGACCTCGCCCGCGGCCTGCCCGCCGACGACGCCGGTGGCCTCGAACGCGCGGGTGATCGTGGCGCCGGGCAGGCGGCGCCGCAGCTCGTCGCCGACGAGCCCGGCGTTGCGTCCGCCGGCGACGTTGCGGTGCCGCCGCACGTCGACGATCGACGGGGTCCCGCGCAGCGATCCGCGCACCGCCTCGGCGCACGGCGTCACCCGGAGCGACCGGGCCGCGGCCTCCTCGTCGGCGGGGCTGGACCGTGGGGCGCGCACCGCCGCCGCGTCCTCGGCCGTGCCGCGAGCCGCACCGCGAGCGGCCAGGGCGTCGACCCGCCCGGCTGCCTCCCGCAGCCGCTCCGGCGCCAGCTCTCCGGACCCGACCGCCGCGACGACCGCGTCGACCACCGACCGGAACGTCGTCTCGTCGTCGCCCTCGGGCGAGCCGAGCACCGGGTTGCCGAGACCCACCAGGTCGACCCCGGCATCGAGCGCCGCGACGCAGCCCGGGGCGAGCCCGACCGAGTCGACGATCGCGCGCATGTCCATCGCGTCGGACGTGATCAGCCCGGTGAAGCCGAGGTCCTCGCGCAGCAACCGCAGCACGGTGCGGCTGAGCGTGGCGGGACGCTCGTCGAGCGCGGGGAAGACGATGTGCGCGGTCATCACCACGTCGGCCCCCGCCTCGACCGCCGCCGCGAACGGCACGAGGTCGCGCGCCCGCAGCGTCTCGAGGTCGACGTCGATGCGGGGGAGCCCGACGTGCGAGTCGACCCGAGTGTCGCCGTGACCGGGAAAGTGCTTGGCGCAGCTGAGGATTCGCGCTTCGCGCAACCCCTCGACGTACGCCCTCGCGTGCTCCGCGACGACGCTCGGCTCGGTGCCGAAGGCCCGCACCCCGATCACCGGGTTGTCGGGGTCGCTGCTGACGTCGACGACCGGGGCGAGGTCGAGGTCGATCCCGGCGGCGGCCAGGTCTGCCCCGATCGCGGCCGCGACCTGGCGGGTCAGGTCGGGGTCGCTGGCCATGCCGAGGGCCGCGGCCCCGACGTGCTGCGAGCCGCCGATGGCGCCGAGCCGCGACACGATGCCGCCCTCCTCGTCGACGGCCACGAGCAGCGGGCCGGCGGCGTGCAGCTCGTCGGTCAGTGCCCGCAGCTGCTCGGGCGTCTGCACGTTGTGGCCGAACAGGCACACCCCGCCCAGCCCCTCGGCCGCCGCCGCGAGCACCCAGGCCGGCGCGGACGTACCGTCGAAGCCGGGCATGACCACCCGGTGGGCGAGCCGGCGCAGCTCGGCCGCGTCGCTCACTTGACCGCCCCCTGCACCAGCCCGGAGCCGAGCCGGCGCTGGGCCAGGACGAACACGATCATCACCGGCAGCGTGACGAGGGTCGAGGCGGCCATCAGCCCGCCCCAGTCGTCGGTGTTCTGGCCGAAGAAGCGCTGCAGGCCGATGCCGACGGTCATCCGGTCCTCGTTGGTGAGGAAGGTGCGCGCGAAGGTGAACTCCTCCCAGGCCATCACGAACGAGAAGGCGCTGGTGGCGACCAGCCCGGGCACCACGAGCGGCAGCAGCACGTAGCGGAACATCTGCCACCAGCCGCAGCCGTCGAGATAGGCCGCCTCCTCCAGCTCGCGCGGCACGGCGGCCACGAAGCCGCGCAGGTTCCAGATCGCGAACGGCAGCGAGAACGCGACGTAGACCAGCACCAGCCCGGCGAGCGAGTTGAGCATCCGCAGGTCCTTCATCTGCAGGAACAGCGGGATGACCAGCGCCTCGGCGGGCAGCATCTGCACCACGAGGATCAGCACGAGCATCGTGGTGCGGAAGCGGAAGTGGAAGCGGGCCATCGCCACCGCGCCGAGCAGCGCGATGGAGCAGGCGAACAGCACCGTGGCGACCGTGACGATCGCCGAGTTGACCATGAAGTCGGTGAACTTGCCCTCGCCGAGCGCGCGGCCGAAGTTGTCCAGCGTGAGGTTCGACGGCAGCAACGAGTCGGTGCCCGAGGTGGCCCGCGCGTTGAACGCCGTGGTGAGCATGAAGTAGACGGGGAACAGGGTGAACGCGACCAGCACGGTGGCCGCGACCCCCAGACCCAGCCGGGCGGCCGGAGAGCGGTTCATTGCAGGTCGTCCTCCCGGAAGAGCGCACGGATGTAGAGCACGGTGATCACCAGCAGCACCGCGGTGAGCAGCACGGCGATGGCCGAGCCGAGGCCGTAGTCGGTCTTGGTCATGGCGGTGATGTAGGACCAGACGCCGAGGTTGAAGATCTCCTCGTTGCCGCCGTCACCGCCGGGCATCAGGTAGATCTGCGCGAACACCTTGAAGTCCCAGATGGTCGACAGGATCGTGACCACGGCGAAGACCGGCCGCATGATCGGCACGGTGATCGACCAGAACCGGCGCCAGGCCGAGGCGCCGTCGAGCTTGGCCGCCTCGTGCAGCTCCTCGGGCACGGTCGACAGGCCCGCGAAGATCGTGATCGCGACGAACGGGTAGCTGTGGTGGATCACGTTGATCGCGGCGATGGAGTAGAACGACCAGCGTTCGGTGAACCAGTTGAACCCCTCCGGGCCGATCAGGCCGAGGCCCTCGAACACCTTCCGGGCGATCCCGGTGTCGGGCTCGAAGATCCAGACCCAGATGTACGTCCCCGTCACCGCGGGCAGGGCCCACGCCACGAGCGCGGAGCCGATGACGACGACCCGGCCCCAGGTGCCGAGCTGCTGGAGCAGCAGCGCCACCAGGGTGCCGAGCACGATCGTGCCGACGACGGCGACGAAGGCGAAGATCAGCGTGTTGGGCAGGACCGTCGACCACAGGTAGTCGCCGGTCAGCACCTCGCGGAAGTTGTCCAGCCCGACGAAGGTGGGCCGGCCCGCGATGACCTCGCGCAGGCCGTACTGCTGGAAGGACAGGATCGTGACGCGCACGATCGGCCACAGCAGCAGGACACCGATGACCGTGAGCGGCGCGGCCAGCAGGAGCCACGGCCGCCAGCGGGAGACCGGCAACGCGGATCAGCCTCCGCTGTTCAGCGTCTTGCCGATCGCGTCGGACGCCTTCTTGGTGGCGGCGTCGACCGGAGTGCCGGTGAGGATCGACTGCAGCATCTGGGTGAGCGTCTTGTCGCCCTCGACGGTGCCCCACTGGGGCGCGTTCGGGACGTTCTTGCCCGCCTCGGTCATCGCCTTGGCGAACGGCTGCACCAGCGGGTCGTTGCTCTGGGTGAACGTCTTCATGCCCGTGGTCGTGCTGGGGAAGAAGCCGGTCTGGGTCGCCCACTTGGTCGCGAGGTCGCCGGTGGTCAGCAGCTGCACGAGGCGCCAGGACAGGTCGGCGTTCTTCGTGGTCTTCAGCACCGCGAGGTTGGAGCCGCCGAGGAAGGTCGGGGCCATCCCGCCGTTCTTGCCGGGGATCGCGAACGCGCCCATCTTGTTCTTCAGGTCAGGGTTCTTCTCCACCGCGGTCTTGGGCGTCCAGTTGCCCTGGATGACCATCGCCGACTTGCCCTGCGAGAAGGAGTCCAGCAGCTGGGTCTCCTTCCAGGTCGCCGCGCCCGGGCTGGAGGAGCCGTCCTTGGTCGCGAGACCGGTGTAGAACGACAGGCCCTCGCGCGCCTGCGGGCTGTCGAGCGTGCCGACCCACTTGCCGTTCTCCTGCTTGGCGAAGTCGCCGCCCGCGCCCCAGACGAACGGGGCGGCGGCGTAGGAGCTGCCGCCGGCGATCGGCATCGGCAGCAGCCCCGGCTCCTTGGTCTTGAGGGTCTTCACGACCTGCTGCAGCTCGGCCCAGGTCGTCGGCACCTTGAGGTTGTGCTTGGCGAAGATGTCCTTGCGATAGACGATGCCGCGGGTGCCGGCGTACCAGCCGACGCCCCACTGCTTGCCGTCGTAGGTGGCCGAGTCCTTCAGCGCCGGGAGCAGGTCCTTGTTGAGCCCGCTGGAGGTGATCCGACCGGTCAGGTCGACCAGGCCGCCCGCGGCCGCGAACTCCGGGGTCCAGGTCGAGCCGATCTCGGCGACGTCGGGTCCGCCGCCGCCGGCGAACGCGCGGACCAGCCGGTCGTGCGCGTCGGCCCACTCCACCTCCTGCACGACCAGCGTGGCGCCGGTCGCCTTCTTGAAGGCGGCCTTGACCTCGCTGTAGAAGGCGGTGGAGTCGGGGTTGGTGCCCTTCATGACCCACCAGGTGATGGTGCGCGCGCCACCGGACCCGCTGCCCTCACCCGTCGCGCCCGTGCCGCTGCTGCCGTCGTCGCCGCACCCGGCGAGCAGGAGACCGAACGCTGCGACCGCAGCCACCCCTGACGACCGTGACCAACGCATCCGCTCTCTCCTTCGCCGCCCGCGGGGACCCCTCGGGATGATCGGTTCCTCACATAGGTGAGGAGGTTCAGGAAAATAGTTTCCACGGTTCGGGGCGTCGGCGGGGCGGATTGGCACGAGAAAAACCCGGCCGGACCCACCAGGAGGGTGGAGGTCCGGCCGGGTCGGCGCTGCTCTGAGGGGAAGCGCGGCTAGCTCGACGGCGTCACTTCAGCTGGGCGGAGGTGAGGCCGAGCAGGCGGCGGGCGACCACCAGCAGCTGGATCTGCTGGGTGCCCTCGAAGATGTCCAGGATCTTGGAGTCACGTGCCCACTTCTCGAACAGCTCGGTCTCGGCGTATCCCGAGGCGCCGGCGAGCTCGACGCAGGCCAGCGAGATCTCGACGCAGGTGCGCCCCGCCTTGGCCTTGGCCATGGAGGCCTCCATCGAGTTCGGGTGGCCGTTGTCGGCCATCCACGCCGCCCGCAGGGTGAGCAGGTAGGCCGCCTCGAACTCCGCCTCCAGCTCGACCAGCCGGGCCGCGGCCGCGGGCTGGCGGTGCAGCGGGGCGTCGTGGTCGGGCTCGACGCCCACCTCGGCGAGCTTCTCGGTGATCAGGTCCAGGCAGCCGCGGGCCAGACCGCACGCCATCGCGGCCACCAGCGGCCGGGTGTTGTCGAACGTCTGCATCGCGCCGCCGAAGCCGCCCTCGGTGCGGATCTCCGGGTCGCCGAGCAGGTCCTGCGCGGGCACCCGGCAGTCCTGCAGGCTGAACGCCGCGGTGTCGCTGGCGCGGATGCCGAGCTTGTGCTCGAGCCGGGCGAGCTTCAGGCCCGGGTTGCTGCGCTCGACGACGAACGACTTGATCGCCTTCTTGCCGAGGTCGCGGTCGAGCGTCGCCCAGACCACGACGAGCTCGGCCCGCTCACCGGCGGTGACGAAGATCTTCTCGCCGTTGAGGACGTACTCGTCGCCGTCCTTGACCGCCGTGGTGCGGATGGCGCCGGAGTCGGAGCCCATGTCGGGCTCGGTGATGGCCATGGCGGCCCACCGGTTGCCGTAGCGCTCCTTCTGCTCGTCGTTGGCGACGGCGGCGATCGCGGCGTTGCCGAGGCCCTGGCGCGGGATGCTCAGCGTGAGGCCGACGTCGCCGCGACAGGTCTGCATGACCGACAGCACCGAGGAGAGGTTGGCGCCGTTCTTGTTGCCCTGCTCCTTCTTCTCGCGGCGACCGGCGCCCACCCCGGCGGGCTTCTCGGACGCCCCGGCGTTGGTCGAGCCGCGCGCGCCCGCGCCCTGGCTGGCGCCGGAGTCGCTGAGCCCGTCGATCAGCGCCGACGTCAGGTCGAGCTCGCGCGGGTACTCGTGCTCGGCGAGGTCGTACTTGCGGCTGATCGGCCGGAAGACCTCGTCGGCGAGCGAGCCGGCCTGACGGACCAGCGGAACGAACTTCTTGGGGACCTCGAGATCGATCACACCAACAGCCCTCCCTCGAGCATGCCGGTCGCGCGGAGGTCGCGGTACCAGCGTTCGTTGTCGAATTCCTTGACGAAGCCGTGGCCGCCGAGCAGCTGCACGGCGTTGGAGCCGATGACCGCGCCGTGCTTGGCCGCCAGCTGGCGGGCGTGCGCGATCTGGGCGGAGGCGTCGCGGTCGGCGTCGAGCAGCGACGCGGCCCGCCACACGACCAGCCGCAGCGCGGCCAGCTCGATGCCGATGTCGGCCACGGTGAAGGCGACCGCCTGGCGGTAGCCGATGGGCTCGCCGAACGCCTTGCGCTCGACGGTGTACTGCGTGACGTGGTCGAGCACCGCCTGCGCGGTGCCGACGGCCGCCGCGGCCCAGGCGAGGCGCCCGCGGCGCACGGCGTCACGGTGGTCCTCGGCGGTGCCGAGCAGGTTGGCCCTGGGCACCCGCACGTCGATCAGGTGGATGCGGCCGGTGCGCGCGGCGCGCACGCCCATGGCCGGGTCGGGCTCGACCTCCAGGCCCTGCGTGCCGGCCTCGACGATGACTAGGCGCGGCTCGTCGTCGACCATCGCCGACACCACGAACAGGTCGGCCGAGTCGGCACCCGGGGCCAGCGCCTTGATGCCGTTGAGCACCAGGTCCTCGCCCTCGCTGCGCGCGGTCGTCTGCAGCCGGAACGGGTCGAACAGCGGCTGCGGCTCCATGAGCGCCAGCACGCCGGTGGCCGGCGCGTTCTCGTCGGTGAAGCCCGGCAGGTACGTCTGCTGCTGAGTGGCGTCGCCGTAGCTCGCGATGGCGGTGGCCACCGCGCCGCTGGCGAGCAGCCCGACCGCGATGCCCATGTCGCCCCGGGCCAGCTCCTCCAGCACGAGCACGCCGGTCACGGCGCTGCGCTCGTCGGCGATGCCGCCCAGGTCGCTCGGCACCCCGAGGGTCGCGAGCCCGAGCTCGCCGGCCTGGGCGCGGATCTCGTCGGGGATCTGGCGGTCGGTGTCGGCCTGCGCGCCGGCGGGGCGCAGCAGCTCCTGGGCGAGCTCGCGCGCGACCCCGCGGATCATCTCCTGGTCCTCGGTCGGCGTGAGGTCGAACTCGCGCCGCGGCTTGGTGGGAGACGTGCGGGTGGGGGAGTCGGAGCTGGACTTCTTGGCGAACTGCCGCCCAGCGGCGGTCTGCGCCCGGAAGCCTTCCTTGGCCCCGCGGTAGAGGGCCTTCTCGACCCGGCCTCGCAGCTTGGGGTTCTTCATCGCTTCGAGCCCGCCCGCCTTGGTGATGAAGCGCAGGCCCAGGGCCTGCCCTCGGTCAAGGAGGGAGGGCTTGCCGGTGAGGTCGCTCATCTGGCCCTTCCTGAGTCAGCCGGTGGTCGCCGGATGTCGTTTCGGAGAGCGTACAGGAAAACGGTACTTTCGGTACCGGATACTTAGCGGGAGCCTGGCGAACCCGCGCCGTTCCGGGGGATTCGGGCCGCTGAAACCGCGTTCCAGCTCTCGGACCGCGCTGCAGCGGAGTCAGAGCGCTGAAACTGCGTTTCAGCGTCGGGGTGGCGGGCGAGGGCTGGCGAGCGCCTCAGGCCAGGGCGGCTCGGGCGGCTGCGGCGACCGCCTCGAAGACCTGCCGGTCCAGGGCCGCGCCCTCCCGGCGTACGGCCGCGGGGTCGACCCGGATCACCCGGTTCAGCCGCACCTCGCTCGGCCGGCCGCGCACGTCCCAGGCGCCGCTGCCGATGTCCATCCAGAGGCGCCCGGCGCGCCGCTCCTGCTCGGCGTCGCGGTCGTGGTCCTTGCTGGTCAGCTGGAGCGCGAGCAGCCAGCGGGTAGCACCTTCTGTCGCGCTCGGTCGCACTCCGCTCCGGCCGCGTGCTCCTTCGTCGCCCGCAACCTGCGCTGCGCGCTCCTCGCCGCTCCGGTCCCAGCCCACCAGCAGGACGGGCCGGTCCTTCCCGCGCGTGTGGTCCTCCTCGAACGGCACCCAGGCCCACACGATCTCGCCGGCGTCGGGCTGCCCGTCGGGCTCGGGGGCGTAGTCGAAGGGCGGTACGCCGGTGAAGTCACCCGGGTAGCCGCCGGCCGGCGGCCTCGGCCGGGTGCGGTCCGCCGCGGTGGAGGGCGCGACCGCCCGGCGCACGCGCGCCATCAGTCGGCGCAGGACGGGGCGGGGCGAGGACGGCGAGGACGGCGAGGACGTGGAGTCGGGCACGGGTCCAGTCTTGCTCAGCCGCTGCGGCGCAGCTCGGCGGCGAGCTCGGCCGCGGCCTCGCGCAGCGCCGGAGCCGCCTGGCGCACGGCCGGCAGCGGGAAACGCTCGGCCGGGCCGGACACCGACAGCGCGGCGTGCAGACTACCCGCGCCGGGGACGGCCGCGGCGACGCAGCGCACGCCGAGCTCGCGCTCCTGCTCGTCGATGGCGTACCCCATGCGGCGGACCCGCTCCAGCTCCTCGCGCAGGCGGCCCAGCGAGGTGATCGTGTGCGGGGTCGCCTGGGTCAGTCCGGCCGCGCGCAGCAGGCTCTCGGCCTCGGTCCACGGCAGCGAGGCGAGCACGGCCTTGCCCACCGCGGTGCTGTGCATCGGCACCCGGCGCCCCACCTCGGCGAAGATGCGCAGCGAGTGCGGCGACGGGCTCTGGGAGATGTAGACCATCTCGCTGCCCTGCTGCACCGCGAGGTTGCAGGTCTCGCCGGTGAGGGCGGTGAGCCGCGCGGTGAACGGCCGACCCGCCGACGCGAGCGACTGCTCCCCGGCGTCGGCGAGGTGGAGCGCGGCGGGGCCGACGGCGTACTTGCGCTCGCCGTCCTGGCGCACGTAGGACCGCTCGCCGAGCGTCGCGAGCAGCCGGTGCACGGTGCCGAGCGGGAGCCCGGTGGCGCGCACCAGCTCGCTGACGCCCATCGGCGTGCCCTGGCCGAGGGCCTCGAGCAGGTCGAGCGCGCGCTCGACCGACTGCACGCTGCCGCGGCGCTGGGTGGACCCCGGTGCGCTCATCAGCTGCCCTCGTCGAGCAGCGCGCTGACCGGCAGGCCCCGCTGCGACGCGTCGAGCACGACCGCGGTGTGCGCCAGCGCGATGCGGCCGCCGAGCCGCTCGACCGAGGCGGCGATCTGCATGAGGCAGCCCGGGTTGGCGGTGACGAGCAGCTCGGCGCCGGTGGACATGACGTTGCGCGCCTTGCTGTCGCCGAGCTCGCGCGCGGGCTCGGGGTTGAGGATGTTGTAGACGCCCGCGGAGCCGCAGCAGATCGCTGCCTCGGGGATCTCCTTGACGGTCAGCTCCGGCACGCCGGCGAGCAGCGCGCGCGGCTGGTCGCGCACCCCTTGGGCGTGCCCGAGGTGGCACGCGTCGTGGTAGGCGGCGGTGGTCGGGAGAGGGTGGTACGTCGCCTGCGGCCCGAGCTCGACCAGCACCTCGGACAGGTCGCGGACCTTGCTGGTGAACGCCCGAACCCGCTCGGGCGCAAGGCCGTTCGGCGTCTCGGCATCGTCCTCGAGGAGGAAGTCATACTCCTTCATGGCCGACCCGCAGCCGGCCGCGTTGACGACGATGTAGTCGACCTCGGCCTCCTCGAACGCCTCGATGGTGGCCCGGGCGAACCGCTGGGCCTCCTCCTCGCGTCCGCTGTGGCCGGACAGCGCGCCGCAGCACCCCTGGCTGCGCGGGACCAGCACCTCGCACCCCTCGGCGGCGAGCACCCGCGCGGTGGCGGCGTTGACGCCGGGGAAGAACTCCCGCTGCACGCAGCCAGTGAGCATCGCGACGGTCGCGCGCCGGGTGCCCTCGGCGGGGATGCGCTCGGGCAGCTCCTCGCGGTCGGCCAGCGCGGGGGTCAGGCTCTGCATCGCCGACAGGCGCGGCGCGAGGCGCTGCAGCAGCGCCGAGTGGCGCAGCCGGTCCTCGACGCCGAGCCGCTGGGCCAGGCGCAGCGGTCCGCGCGCGGCGCGCAGCCGGGCGGGGTAGGGGAACAGGCTGAAGATCAGCGTGCGCAGCGCCCGGTCGGCGGGGGAGCGGCGGTGGTTGCGCTCGACCTGCGCGCGGGTCTGCTCCAGGAGCCGGTCGTACTGCACGCCCGAGGGGCAGGAGGTCACGCAGGCCATGCAGCCGAGGCAGGCGTCGAAGTGGCTGACCATCTCGTCGGACAGCGGCTCGCCCTCGAGCCCGGTCTTCATCAGGTGGATGCGGCCGCGCGGGGAGTCCATCTCCTCGCCCCACAGCGTGTACGTGGGGCAGGTGGTGAGGCAGAAGCCGCAGTGCACGCAGTCGCTGATGAGCTCCTTGCTCGGCGGCCGGTGGTCGTCGAAGGCTCCGCGCACGCTGGGCATGCCGAGGTCGGTCTGGGGGCGGTCGGCGTGCGTGGTCATCAGATTCCTCCCACGAATCGGCCTGGGGACAAAAGGTTCTCGGGGTCGAAGCGCTCCTTGACGCGCCGCATGAGCTCGATGCCGGGGACCGGGCCCCAGGCGTCGACGGCGGTGGAGATCTCCGGGGGTGCGTCGAGCAGCACGGCCGCCCCACCCGCCGCGGTCGTACGCTCGCGCAGCCGCTCGAGCGCGCTCGCCACGGTCTTGGGCGGGGTGCCGTCGGGCAGCGCCGCGAACAGCACGCCGGTGCCGGCGCTGCCTCGCACGTGCAGCCCGAGATCGACTGCGGCCTGGGCGATCTCGGGCACGGCGGAGATCGCGCAGGTGAGCTTCAGCAGAGCCTGCGACTCGCTCTCGCGGGGGAAACCGCGCGGCCGCTCCTGGGTGTCGACGGCAGCCGTGTCGCCCCACAGCCGAAGCAGCTGGTCGACCCGGCCCGCGACACCGACCTCGGTGCCCTCGAGCAGGGCCGAGACGAGCGTCGGCCGGCCCGGCTGCGCGTCGATCTCGACGGCGGCCGGGACCATCTGCGAGTGGACCGCCTGGCGGACGGTTTCGGCTGCGGCAGAGGGGGATTCGGCCTCGACCGAGACCCAGGTGGAGGTCTCGGGCACGGGGTGCAGGCGGAAGAAGGCCGAGGTGACGACGGCGAGGGTGCCGAAGGAGCCGGTCATCAGCTTGCCGAGGTCGTAGCCCGCGACGTTCTTGACCACCTTGCCGCCGGCCTTGGCCACGACCCCGTCGGGCCGCACCACGGTGACGCCGATGAGCAGGTCGCGCATCGTGCCGTAGGCCATGCGGCGCGGGCCGCTGAGGTTGGTGGCGATCAGGCCGCCGATGGTCGTGCCGGGCACCAGCTCGTCGATCGCGAGGCGCTGGTCGGCGCGGGCGCAGGTGTCCTGCATCGCCGCGAGCGGGGTGCCGGCCTCGGCCGCGACGATGAGGTCACCGGCCTGGTGCTCCAGCACCCGGTCCATGCCCGACAGGTCGAGCAGGACGTCGACCGACCGTGGCGGGACGCCCCAGCGCAGCTTCGTCCCGCGGCCGCGGGGGACGACGACGAGGTCGTCCTCGGCCGCGGCGCTCAGCAGCTGCGACACCTGCTCGGTGGAGGTGGGTCGCGCGACCAGGCGCGGGCGTACACCGCCGACGGAGTCGGTCTCGGTGGCGTCCTGGACGTCGACGTCGGGGACGCGGGCGAGCGTGCTCACTCAGAACACCTCCGCCAGTCCGGCCTGCTGCGCCGGGTGGGCCTCGGTGCGCCGGCCGGGCCGCTCGCCGCACAGCCGCGGCGTCGGATAGATCTTGCCGGGGTTGGCGATGCCCGCCGGGTCGAACGCGCAGCGCACGAGCTGCATCGTGTCGAGGTCGTCCTCGGTGAACATCTTGGGCATGTGCTTGGCCTTGTCGGAGCCCACGCCGTGCTCGCCGGTGATCGAGCCGCCGTGCTGGAGGCACAGGTCGAGGATGGCGCCGCTGACCTCCTCGGCCTGCTCGCCCTGGCCGGGCACCGACTCGTCGAAAAGCACCAGCGGGTGCAGGTTTCCGTCGCCGGCGTGGAAGACGTTGGCGACCCGGACGCCGCGCTCGCGGGCGAGCTCGCCCATCTGGTGCAGCACCTCGGCGAGGGCGGTGCGCGGGATGACACCGTCCTGGACGATGTAGTCGGGGCTGATCCGCCCCACGGCCGCGAACGCCGACTTGCGACCGCGCCAGATCGCCGCGCGGTCGGCGTCGTCGACGGCGACCCGGCGCTCGAACGAGCCGTTCTCCTCGCACATCCGCTCGACCTGGGCGAACTCGTGGTCGACCTCGGCGACGGGGCCGTCGAGCTCGACGACCAGCACCGCGCCGGCGCCCGCGGGATAGCCGCAGGAGACGGCCGCCTCGGCGGCCTCGATGGCCAGGGCGTCCATCATCTCGATCGCGGCGGGCACGATGCCGGCGCCGATGATCGCCGAGGTCGCCGCACCCGCATCGTCGGTGCTGCGGAAGCCGGCGAGCAGCGTCTTGACCGTCTCGGGCGTGCGCACCAGGCGCACCGTCACGCTCGTCGCGACACCGAGGGTGCCCTCGGAGCCGACGACCGTGCCGAGCAGGTCGTAGCCGGGGGCGTCGGGCGCGCGGGTGCCGAGGGTCACCGTCTCGCCGTCGGGGGCCACGAGGTCGACCGACAGCACGTGGGTGGTCGTGAAGCCGTACTTCAGGCAGTGCGCGCCGCCGGAGTTCTCGGCGACGTTGCCGCCGACCGAGCAGATCTGCTGGCTGGAGGGGTCGGGCGCGAAGTAGTAGCCGTGCGGCCGGCTGGCCTCGGAGACCTTGAGGTTGATGACGCCGGGGTCGACCACGGCGCGCTGGTCGTCGGGGGAGACCTCGTGGATGGTGCGCAGCTGCGACGTCACGATCAGCACGCCGTCGGCGTGCGGGAGCGCGCCGCCGGACAGGCCGGTGCCGGAGCCGCGCGCGACGAACGGCACCCGCTCGTCGGCGCACGCGCGCACCGCGGCCTGGATCATCGCGGCGTCGTGCGCCAGGACGACCAGCGCGGGGGTGACGCGGTAGTGCAGGAGCCCGTCGCACTCGTACGTGCGCAGCCGGGTGCGGTCGGTGATGAGCGCCTCGGGCGGGAGCTCGCGGGACAGCCGCTGGCGTACCCGCTCGACCGAGCCGAGACCGACCTCAGGAGTGACCTGGGAGTTCTCCTGCGGCGCGGGCGAGTTGTCGGTCGTGGGGCCGAGCTCGGGGTCTTGGGGCGTGATCGTCGTCATGGTCTGGCTCCTGAAATACCTTCTGGCGAGGGGCCCCGCGGCGCTGCTGCCGCGCGTGGAGGGACGCGCGGCAGCAGCGACGGATCAGGGCATCCGGCGGTAGGCCGGCAGGGTGAGGAAGTCGGCGTAGTCGTCGGCGACGGCGACCTCCAGGAAGGTGGCCTTGGCGTCGTCGTAGTCGGACGGCTCGCCCGGGAGGTCGGCGATGACCTCGTCGACCAGCTGCAGCACGCGCTCGCGGGTGACCGGCTCGCCGGAGTCGGTCTTGATGCCGAGCTTGATCCACTGCCAGATCTGCGAGCGGGAGATCTCGGCGGTGGCGGCGTCCTCCATGAGGTTGTGGATGCCGACCGCGCCGCGACCCTCGAGCCACGCCTTGAGGTACTGCAGCGCGACGTCGATGTTGTTGCGCAGACCCGCCTCGGTGACCTCACCGGGCGTGCTCTTGATGTCGAGCAGCTGCTCGGCGGTGACGTCGACGTCCTCGCGCTTCTTGTCGATCTGGTTGGGGTTGTCGCCGAGCACCTTGGTGAACGCCTCGGCGCACGCCTCGACCATGCCGGGGTGGGCCACCCACGAGCCGTCGAAGCCGTCGCCGGCCTCGCGGGTCTTGTCGGCGTCGAGCTTCTCGAAGGCGTTCTTGTTGACCTGCTCGTCCTTGCTGGGGATGAACGCGGCCATGCCGCCGATCGCCGAGGCGCCGCGCTTGTGGCAGGTGCGCACCAGCAGCTCGGTGTACGCGCGCATGAACGGCACCGTCATGGTCACCGCGGCGCGGTCGGGCAGCACGTAGTCCTCACCGCGGGTGCGGTAGGTCTTGATCGCGCTGAAGATGTAGTCCCAGCGGCCGGCGTTCAGACCCGAGGAGTGGTCACGCAGCTCGTAGAGGATCTCCTCCATCTCGAACGCCGCGGGGAAGGTCTCGATGAGGCAGGTGGCCCGAATGGTGCCCTGCGGGATGCCCAGGTGGTCCTGGCCGATCACGAAGGCCTCGTTCCACAGCCGCGCCTCCAGGTGCGACTCCATCTTGGGCAGGTAGAAGTAGGGGCCCTTGCCGGCGTCGATCTGCTTCTGGCCGCAGGCGGTGAGGTAGAGCGCGAAGTCGACCAGCGAGCCGGAGGTCTCCTCGCCGTCGACGGTGATGTGCTTCTCGGGCAGGTGCCAGCCGCGGGGGCGCACGATGATCGTCGGCCGCTCCTCGAACGGGACCGGCTTGTACTCCTTGCCCTCGGGGCTGGTGAACTCCAGCTTCCCGTCGAGGGAGTCCATCAGGTTCAGCGGACCGGCGACGACGTTGCCCCACAGCGGGGTGTTGGCGTCCTCCTGGTCGGCGAGCCACGCCTTGGCGCCGGAGTTGAGCGCGTTGATCGTCATCTTGCGGTCGGTCGGACCGGTCATCTCGACGCGGCGGTCCTCCAGGCCCGGGGCCAGCGGCGCGACCTGCCAGCTGTCGTCCTCGCGGACGCTCTTGGTCTCGTCGAGGAAGTGCAGGTCCTTGCCGGCGGAGACGTCGGCCACCCGCTGCGTGCGCGCCTCGAGCAGCTCCAGGCGCCGCGGGTTCAGCTCGCGGTGCAGCTTGGCGATGAGCTCCAGCGCCTGGGGCGTGAGGATCTCCTCGTATCGCTCCTCGAGCGGACCGGTGACCTCGACCCCGTCGGGCGTCGTGAGCGCGGGCATGCAGACCTCCATGATTGCGGTTCGTTTCCGAGATGCGGAAAGGACTGATCACTACGCGGAAACCGTAGCAGGCATTGGTCCGACCGACAGCGCCCCCAGGGGTGAGGTTGCCGCGGGTTCGGCCGGCCGTGGGCATCGGTGAGGGGGATCGGTGAGCAACCGTGCGCTCAGCCGCACGCCTGCTCACCGATGCGACTCACCGATGTGGCCGGTCGGCCTGCGCGGTCAGGCCGCAGCCACGCGCAGGCGGTACGCCCGCACCACCTGGCCCATCAGCTCCGCCTCGTGCGTGCGCAGCCCCAGCAGCGGGATGCGCAGCACCGTGTCCCCGCCGAGGTGCAGCTCGTTCTGCCGCAGGGCGTCGTCGACCGGCCCCAGCCCGAGGTGGTGGTGGATGCCGTCGACCTCGACGAACAGCCGCAGCGCCTCCCAACCTGCGTCGAGGTAGAGGCGTCCGTTCGGCCCCTGCCGCACGACCTGACGGTCCGGCCGGGGCAGGCCGTACCGCTGGCACAGCAGCCCGAAGTCCAGCTCGCCCAGCGCCTGCGCGCCCGACGCCACGTCGGCGACGACCGCCCGCACCAGCCGCGGTCGCCAGTGCAGCGCCACCTGGTCGCACGCCTCGGCCAGCCGGGCCGGCGACACCAGCCGCTGCTGCGCCGGCATGACGAGCAGCAGTGCAGCCTGGCGGTCGCTGTCGGCCCAGCAGGCCGCGCGCAGGGCAGCGACCTCCGGGCGGGTCCGCGGCGCCCCCGCGGTGATCAGCTCGCCGGGGATCCGGCGCTCGACGTAGTGCACCCGCACGCCGGGAACGGCCGGGCGGCTGCGGCCGGAGGGCAGGGACACCGTCACCGCGGGTGCGCAGAAACCGGTCAGCCCGGCGCACAGCAGCGCGCTGACGCCGTCGAGCGCCGCGCGGCTCCCGGACTCCCAGCACGCGCGCCACCACCGGGCCGTCGCGGACAGCTCCCCGGTGTGCAACGCCACTGTGTGCAGGCCGTGCAGGCGCCACCGCCGCGCCCCCACCTGGTTGCGCAGCTGCCACCTGGTGACGCCCCAGCCCCGCAGCTGGGCGCGGGATGCCACGTCGCCCTGCGCCGCTACGGTCTCCTCGTCGATCTCCACCCGGGCAGCCTGCGGCGACCCAGGTCTGGGGGCGAGGGGCGGACGAGGCGCTGTGGACGTACGACCCGGCGCGGGCCGCGCTGTGGAAAGGCTTCGGCGATGCGGCTCCTGTGACCAGCGTCTCGGCGCCCCGGTTTGCCGGGTGGGGAGCGGGTGCCCCACCGTTGACGAGTGACCGAACCTGCCGCGCTGCGCGACATCTGCGACGAGGAGGCCGTGCCGGCCCCCGCGCCGCGCGCTGCCCACGTCAACCTCGCGCTGCTGGCCCTGGCGCTCGGCGGCTTCGGGATCGGCACCACCGAGTTCGTGACGATGGGGCTGCTGCCGCAGATCGCCGAGGGCGTGCGGATCAGCATCCCGGCGGCGGGCTACGTCGTCTCGGCGTACGCCCTCGGGGTCGTCGTCGGTGCCCCCACCATCGCGGCGCTCGCGGCCCGGGCGCCGCGCAAGCGGGTGCTGCTGTGGCTGATGGTCGCGTTCGGGATCGGCAACCTCGCGTCGGCGCTCGCGACGGCGTACCTGCCGCTGCTGCTCGCGCGCTTCGTCTCCGGCCTGCCGCACGGCGCCTACTTCGGCATCGGGTCGGTCGTCGCCGCCTCGCTCGTGCCGAAGGAGCGACGCACCTGGGCCGTCGCGATGATGCTGGCCGGCCTCACCGTCGCCAACATCGTCGGGGTGCCCGCCGCGACGCTGCTGGGGCAGCACCTCGGCTGGCAGTGGCCGTACGCCCTCGTCGCCGCCATCTCCGCCGTCACCGTGCTCGCGATCTGGCGCTGGGTGCCCTGGCAGCGCAGCGACGACACCGCCTCGATCGGCTCCGAGCTGCGCAGCCTCACCCGCCTGCAGGTGTGGCTGGCGCTCGCGATCGGCACCGTCGGATTCGGCGGCATGTTCGCGACGTTCAGCTACATCGCGCCGACCATGACCGAGCTGACCGGGTTCGGCGAGCGCGCGGTGCCGTTCATCCTCGTGGTCTACGGCGTCGGCATGACGTGCGGCGCCTTCCTCGCCGGCCGCGTCGCCAGCCGGGGCCTCATGCGCGGAATCTTCTTCTGCCTCATGGCGATCGCCGTGCTGCTCGCCGGCTTCGGGTTCGCCGCGCAGCAGAAGTGGAGCGCGGTGCCGGCTGTGTTCCTGCTCGGCCTCGTCCCGACCATCCTCGTCCCGATGCTGCAGACGCGGCTGATGGACGTCGCGCACGAGGGCCAGTCGCTCGCGGCCGCGCTCAACCACTCCACGCTCAACATCGCCAACGCGCTCGGCGCCTGGCTCGGCAGCGTGGTGCTCGACGCCGGCTACGGCTACGAGTGGCCGAGCCGGGTGGGCGCGGTGCTGGCCGTCGCGGGTCTGCTGGTGGCGGGCCTTTCGGCCTGGCTCCAGCGCAGGGACCTCAGCTCTCGACCTCGACCGTCGGCTCGACCCGCACCGGAAAGCTCACCGACCGGGCGATGAAGCAGGCTTCGTGCGCGGGGTGGTGCGCCTCGAGAGCGGCGTCGCGGTCGGACCCGGCGTCGATCGTCACGCGCGGGCGCAGGGTCGCCGCGGTGAACTGACCCGACCCGTCGGGGTTCAGTCCGAGCGTGCCCTCGGCCGCGTCGGCGTACGCCGTGACGACCACGCCCGCCCGCACCGCCATGTGCAGGTAGGAGAGCATGTGGCACTGCGCGAGCGCGGCGAGCAGCAGCTGCTCGGGGTTCCACCGGTCGCGATCGCCGTGGAAGGTGCGGTCGGCGCTGCCGGCGATGTCGGGCAGGCCGGACGCCGAGATCAGGTGGTCGCGGCCGTACCCCCGGTAGTCGCTGGTGCCGGTGCCGCGGTTGCCCGTCCAGGCCACGCTGACGGCGTAGTCGTGCTCGGTCATGTGTGCTCCTTGCGCGTGGGACACTGGGTCGATCCCGTTCGTCGACCCATCGAGGAAACCCTGTGTCACCGATGGCCCCTGAGGGGCTGCCCCCCGCAGCCACGCCACCGGAGCAGATCCGCAACTTCTGCATCATCGCCCATATCGACCACGGCAAGTCGACGCTCGCCGACCGGATGCTGCAGATCACCGGCGTCGTCGAGGAGCGGGCGATGCGCGCGCAGTACCTCGACCGGATGGACATCGAGCGCGAGCGCGGCATCACGATCAAGAGCCAGGCCGTGCGCATGCCGTGGGCGGCCGACCTCGGCGACGGGCAGGAGACGTTCTGCCTCAACATGATCGACACCCCCGGTCACGTCGACTTCACCTACGAGGTGTCGCGCTCGCTGGCCGCGTGCGAGGGAGCGATCCTGCTGGTCGACGCCGCCCAGGGCATCGAGGCGCAGACCCTCGCCAACCTCTATCTCGCGATGGAGAACGACCTCGCGATCATCCCGGTGCTCAACAAGATCGACCTGCCGGCGGCGCAGCCGGAGAAGTACGCCGAGGAGCTCGCCGGCCTCATCGGTTGCGAGCCGACCGACGTGCTGAAGGTGTCGGGCAAGACCGGCGAGGGCGTGGAGGCGCTGCTCGACGAGATCGTCGCGCAGCTCCCGCCGCCCGAGGGCGACGCCGACGCTCCCGCGCGGGCGATGATCTTCGACTCGGTCTACGACACCTACCGCGGCGTCGTGACCTACGTCCGCGTCGTCGACGGGGCCCTCTCGCCGCGCGAGAAGATCGCGATGATGTCGACCAAGGCGACCCACGAGCTGCTCGAGATCGGTGTGATCTCACCGGAACCCGCGCCCAGCAAGGGGCTCGGCGTTGGCGAGGTCGGCTATCTCATCACCGGTGTGAAGGACGTACGCCAGAGCCGGGTCGGTGACACCGTCACCTCGGCCGCGAAGCCGGCCGAGCAGCCGCTGGGCGGCTATCGCGACCCCAAGCCGATGGTCTTCTCCGGGCTCTACCCGATCGACGGGTCGGACTACCCGATCCTGCGTGACGCGCTCGACAAGCTGAAGCTCAACGACGCCGCGCTGGTCTACGAGCCGGAGACCTCTGCCGCGCTCGGGTTCGGGTTCCGCGTCGGCTTCCTCGGGATGCTGCACCTGGAGATCGTGCGCGAGCGGCTGGAGCGCGAGTTCGACCTCGACCTGATCTCGACGCTGCCCAACGTGGTCTACGACGTCGAGCTCGACGACGGCACCGAGGTCGAGGTGACCAACCCCAGCGAGTTCCCCGAGGGCAAGATCGCCTCGATCACCGAGCCGGTGGTGCGCGCGACGCTGCTGGCGCCGAGCGAGTACGTCGGGGCGATCATGGAGCTGTGCCAGTCGCGGCGTGGCACGCTGCGCGGGATGGACTACCTGTCCGAGGACCGCGTCGAGATGCGCTACACCCTGCCGCTGGCCGAGATCGTCTTCGACTTCTTCGACGCGCTGAAGTCGCGCACCCGCGGATACGCCTCTCTCGACTACGAACCCGACGGCGAGCAGACCGCCGACCTGGTCAAGGTCGACATCCTGCTGCAGGGCGACAAGGTCGACGCGTTCAGCGCGATCGTGCACCGCGACAAGGCCTACCCCTACGGCACGATGATGGCCGCGAAGCTCAAGGAGCTCATCCCGCGGCAGCAGTTCGAGGTGCCGATCCAGGCCGCGATCGGCGCCCGCGTCATCGCCCGCGAGAACATCCGCGCCATCCGCAAGGACGTGCTGGCCAAGTGCTACGGCGGTGACATCAGCCGCAAGCGCAAGCTGCTCGAGAAGCAGAAGGAAGGCAAGAAGCGGATGAAGATGGTCGGGTCCGTCGAGGTGCCGCAGGAGGCCTTCATCGCGGCGCTGTCGCAGGACTCCTCCGGCGCGGCCGAGAAGGCGAAGAAGTGACCGTCCCGACGAGCCAGGAGCAGGCCGTCGAGCACGAGGTGGTCGGGCACGAGGTGGTCGGGCGCGAAGGCGTCACCCACCCCGCGCGCATCCGCTCGTTCACCCGACGCGGCGGGCGCATGCCGCAGCGGCACCACCGCGCCCTCGCCGAGCACGGCCCGGCCTACCTGCTCGACCTGCCGCGGCAGGACGCCGGCAGCATGGTGCAGCCCGGCAAGAGCCGGCTCGACCTGCCCACGGTCTTCGGACGTACGTCCTCGGTCGTCGCCGAGATCGGGTCCGGGTCGGGCGATTGCGTTGTCGCTGCTGCGGGTTCGGACACCGATCGTGACTATGTCGCCCTCGAGGTGTGGCGGCCGGGCGTCGCCCAGACGCTCGCCAAGGCGGCGCACGCCGACGTGCGCAACCTGCGGGTCGCGCAGGTCGACGCCGGGCAGGCGCTGGCCGAGCTGTTCGCGCCCGGGTCGCTCGAGGAGCTGTGGATCTTCTTCCCCGACCCGTGGCCGAAGAAGAAGCACCACAAGCGCCGGCTGGTCACGCCGGACTTCGCCGAGACCGTCGCGACGGTGCTGCGGCCGGGCGGCACGTGGCGGCTCGCGACCGACTGGGCCGACTACGCCTGGCAGATGCGCGACGTGGTCGAGGGCTGCGAGGCGTTCGACAACCTGCACGCCGGGCGGCTGGCCGACGCCGGCGACCCCGCGGTCGACCCGCAGGGCGACCGGGGCGGCTTCGCGCCGCGGTTCGCCGGCCGGGTGCTCACCCGGTTCGAGCTGAAGGGCGAGCGGGCCGGGCGGGTCGTGCGCGACCTGGCGGTCGTGCGGCGATAGCGGTTACGCGCCAGTAACCCCTCGTGGGAGGGTGGGGGCATGACCCTCTCCCTCCAGCGGCACACCGTGGCGACGCCCGACGGCGCCCGGCTCGCCGCCTATCGCCACGAACCCGCCGACCTCCCGGCAGACGCCCCCACGGTCGTGCTCGCGCACGGCTGGCTGCTGTCGTACCGCGCCTGGCTGCCGGTGGCCGAGCGGCTGGCCGAGCGTGGCGACGTGCGCGTCGTGGCCTGGGACCAGCGCGGCCACGGCGACTCGACCTTCGCGGCCGGGTCGCGCCGGCCGCAGCAGGAGTCCGTGCGCCGGCTCGGCTCCGACCTCGCGGCGGTCATCGACGCGCTGGTGCCGGAGGGATCGCCGGTGCACCTCGGCGGCCACTCGATGGGCGGCATGACGGTGATGGCCTTCGCCGGCGCCCACCCCGACGTCTTCGCCGAGCGGGTGCAGCGCGTGCTGCTCGCCTCGACCGCGATGGGCGAGCTGCGCGGGACCGGCCTGCCGCTGGAGCAGCAGGTCATGGCGTTCGCGGCCAAGGCGCCGGGGCGGCCGGGTCGCCTGGTGAGCAACAAGATCGCGCGTCAGCAGTTCGGCACCGTCGCCGACCGGGCCGACGTCGCCGCCACCCGCGCCATGCTCGGCGGCACCCGGGTGAGCACCTGGGGCTCCTACTACGGCGCGCTGATGCGCCACGACGAGTCCGCCGCGATGAGCACGCTCGCCCAGGTGCCGGTCACCGTCGTCGTCGGGCGCCGCGACGGGCTCACGCCCCGCAAGCTCGGCGAGCGCCTCGCTGCCGCGATCCCGGGCGCCGAGCTCGAGGTGCTCGAGGGCGTCGGCCACATGACGCCGTTCGAGACCCCCGACCTGCTCGTGCGCTCGCTGCTCGGCACCTCGACGGCGGACGCCCCGCGCTAGCTCCCGAGGATCGAGGCCTTCGTCGCCTCGTCGAGCGCCGCCGCGAACCCCAGGTCGGGGTCGTCTGCGAGGCGCCGAGTCGCCTCCGCGTGCAGACGTACGCCCTCCTCGCCGCTCGCAGCAGCGTCGCGCAGTGCCGGCTCTGCCGCGTCCCCGAGCGCGACGAGCGCCCGGCTGAGCGAGCGCTGCAGGTCGTGCTCACCCCGACCGAGCTGGGTCGCCAGCTGCGTTGCCAGAGCAGGCTTCTCGCTCTCCGGGGAGAGCGCCTCCGCTGCTCGCCAGGCGGTCCGTGCCGTCTCGTCGTCTGGGTCGCGCAGGAACCGCAAGATCTCGGGGTAGGGCTGCGGATCGCCGATCTTGGACAGCGTGTGCAGCGCCTGGCTGCGCGCCTGCGCCTGCGCGGCGTCGAGCTCGGCAACCAGTCGGGGCACGGTCGCGGCGACCGGCAGACGGGTGAGCGCCCAGGTGAGCATGTCGCGCACGAAGAAGTCCGGCTCGTCCGCGCAGCGCTCGACCAGCACCTCGAGCAGGGTCGCGCGCGCGCCGGTGCCGGCCGCGAGGGCGGCACGCAGGCGCGTCGAGGAGTCGCCGGCGCTCAGCGCGGCGATCAGGGTCGCGTCGGTCGGGTGCTGGTTCACGCGCACCATCGCACGACGGATGCGTCGTCGGAGGCAAACGATTTGCCTCGGACTCCGGCGCTCGTCTCGTCATGACCAGCGGACCCCGCGCGACCCGGTAGCGTCGCAGCCGTGCCCGTGAACCCCAGCCTGGTCGTTGGATTCCTCGTCCTGTCAGCACTGCTGTCGGCGATCCCCGGCCCGTCGGTGCTGCTGGAGACCAGCCGCGCCATCACCCGAGGACGACGGTCGGCGATGTGGATCATGTTCGGCAACGCCATGGGCGGAATGGTCCTGCTCGCGCTGGTGCTCGCGGGCCTGGGGGTCATCGTCGCCACGTCGGCGAAGCTCTTCCTGGTGGTGAAGATCGCCGGCGCGTGCTACCTGCTGTTCCTCGGTGTGCAGTCCTTGCTCGCAGCGCGCCACGCCGAGCCCGACCACCAGGTCGAATCGATGACCGGAGCTCCGGCGACCAGGACGGCAAAGACCAGGACGGCAGAGATCCGCCAGGGGGTCACCGTCGGCGTCGCCAACCCCAAGAGCATCGTCTCGCTCATGGCGATCCTGCCGCAGTTCGTCGACCACAGCCTCGGGAGCCCGACCCTGCAGATGCTCATCATCGGCATCACCGGCGGCGTCGCCCAGGTCCTCATCGAGACCCTGTGGATCTGCGCGGCCGGGACGCTGCGCGGCTGGTTCCAGCGCAGGCCCCGCCGGATGCAGCGGCTGAAGGCCGGTGGCGGGATCGCCATGATCGGCCTGGCCGGCAAGCTCGCCGTGCAGCGCTGACGCGTCGTCGCAAGCACGCGAATCGAGGACTACCGACGGGTAACATCGGGGCATGACCTCGTCGTACGACCTCTTTCGCAAGCTCGACCGTCGCCCGCTCGGCAAGCAGGCGTTCAGCGTCGGCTTCATGCTCAAGGCGCCCTACTTCGCCACCGTCCGGCCGTGGGTGCTCGACATGCGCCCGCACCGCGGCGAGGTGAAGATCCGCAAGCGTCGGGGCGTGCAGAACCACATCGGCACGGTGCACGCGATCGCGGTCGCCAACGGCATGGAGGCGGCGATGGGGCTGCTGGCCGAGGCGACCACGCCGCGCGGGATGCGCTGGATCCCCAAGGGGATTCGGCTCGACTACCTCGCGAAGGTCACCACTGACGTGCGCTGCGTCGCCGAGACCGACCCGGCCGACTGGGACCAGGAGCCGCCGTTCGAGGTGCAGGTGCGTTGCACCGGGATCATCGACGACGGCAGCGAGGTCGTGCGCGGCACGATCCCGATCTGGGTGACGGCGAAGTCGTCGTCGAAGGGTGCGTCGCCGACCGCCTCGTCCGCCCAGGAGAAGGTGCCGGCCACCGCCTGAGCCGCGGAGTGCGTACGTCGGGGGCGTGTGTTTGGGGGTCGGTATCGACCCGTTCTGCCCGGCTGGACGGCCCCGGGCGTGTGCTTTGGGGTCGGTATCGACCCGTTCTGCCCGCGCGGGCGCGCCTCAGGCGCGGGCGATCGCGACCAGGCTCGCCGCCGGGCCGCGCAGCCGCCGCGGCCCGCCCCAGACCGCGCGCAGCCGGCGGTGCAGCGAGACTCCGGCGAGCGGGACCTCGCGCAGCGCGCGGGAGGCGAGGGCGTCGGCGACCGCGAGGCGGCTCAGCACCGCGGGGGCGTAGCCACCCTCGCAGCTGACCCGCACGGCCGCGTTGCTGGCGAACTCCAGCTCGGGCGGCGCGAGCTCGCGCGGTGCCAGGGCCGCGGCCAGGGCGATGCGGGTGCCGGACCCCGCCTCGCGGGAGACCAGGGGAGTGGCCGCCAGCTCGTCGGGCCCGACCGGCTTGCGGCGCCGCGCCCACGGGTGGTCGGGCGCGACGACGAGCACCAGCTCGTCGGTCGCGACGGTGGCGTGGTGCAGGCCCGACGGTGCCTGCGGCCCCTCGACGAACCCCACGTCGGCGCGGCCGCGGCGCACGTCGTCGACGACCTGCTGGGTGTTCTCGACGTGCGCGACCACCGAGACCGACGGCTCGGTCTCGCGCAGGTGCGACAGCCAGCCGGGCAGCAGGTGCTCGGCGATGGTCTGGCTCGCGGCGACGGTGAGCCGCGCGGTGCCCTCGTCGCGCAGCGTGCTCGCGCCCTCGCGCAGTTCGGTGGCCGCGGTGAGCACCTGACGCGCCCACTCGACGACCATGAGCCCGGCCGGGGTGAGGGTGGAGCCGCGCGTGGACCGCTGCAGCAGCCCGAGACCGAGCCGGCGCTCGAGGCGGGCGAGGGAGCGGCTGGCGTTGGGCTGCGCCGTGCCGACCGCTCGCGCACCCGCGCTGAGGCTGCCGTGGTCGGCGACGGCGACCAGCAGCTCGAGGGCGCTGAGGTCGGGCCAGTCGGTCATGCCCGAAGCGTATGGCTCCTCATCCGGTGAGCGCGGCGAGGCGCCGGTTGAGGTATCGCTGCTCGGGGGCGCTCGCGGTGAGCCGAGCCGCCTCGCGATAGGCCGTCACCGTACGTCGGAGCCGGGCTCGTGGAATTCGACATGGCCAGCGAGACATATCCAGGGGATATGTCGTGATGCCGTTCCGGGGGCTACTGCGCCGACGCGCGGCCCGGCAGCCTTGGAGCATGCAGCCCACGACCCTGGCCCGCGCCGCCACCGCGCCCGACCTGCCCCAGGCGGGTCCGCAGTGGTTCGGCTCGGTCATGGGCACCGGCATCCTCGCGACGCTGCTGCACCTGCACCGGGAGATGCTGCCCGGCGCCGAGATCGCCTCGCGGGTGCTGCTCGTCGTCGCCGCGGCGCTGCTGATCGGACTGAGCGCGGCGTTCGCGCGTCGCTGCCGCACCGTCCCCGGCGCGTTCGGCGCCACCGTGCGCGACGTGGGCGTCGCGGTCACCTGGGGCCTGGTCGCCATGGGGGTGCTCGGCGTCGGGTCGGCCACGGCGGTCGTGCTGCCGGCGTGGGTGCCGGGGCTGACGGGGTTCGCGTGGGGCGTCGACCTGGTGCTGTGGGTCGTGGGCACCACGCTCGGGCTCGTGACGGCCGTGGGGTTCCTGTCGGTGCTCGTGCGCCACGACATCGGCGCCCCGACCCTGACCTGGGGTCTCGCGGTCGTGCCGCCGGTGGTCTCGGCCACCAGCGGCGCCGCGCTCGCCATGCGGACGGACGGGGCGTGGCGGGCCGGGCTCCTCGTCGCGGCCGCCCTGTGCTTCACGATCGGCCTGCTGCTGGCCGGGGTGATCTTCGCCGTCGGCTACCACCACCACTGGCGGGTGGCGCCGCTGCTGCCGGCTGCCGCCACCACGGCGTGGATCCCGCTCGGGGTCGTGGGCCAGTCGACGGCGGCGGCCCAGGGACTCGTCACGGCCGCGGGCGGCGGACTCGGCCCGTGGACGGGCGAGACGCTGCGGATGGTGGCGAATGCGTACGGGCTGGCGCTGGTGGCGTTCGGCGCCGTGCTCGTCGGGTGGGCCGCGCTGCACACGGTGCGCGGCTTCCGCGCGGGCATGGCCTTCTCGCCGAGCTGGTGGGGGCTGGTCTTCCCGTTCGGGACGCTGTCGCTGGGCGCCTACACGCTGGCCGGTGGCACCGGGCTGGAGGTGCTGCGCGGGCTCGCCGTGGTCGTCTGCGTGGCGCTCGTCGGGACCTGGACGCTGTGCGCGCTCGCGACCGGGCACGCGCTGCTGCGCGGTGGCCGTGGCATCGCCCGGGGAGCGGCCGTGGAAGCATGCTGACGGTGACCACGGCGCGTCCGCAGACCGGTGCTGCACCGGCTCCTGCTCTCCCGAAGACGGGGCCGCAGTGGTTCGGCTCGGTCATGGGGACGTCCATCCTCGCGACGCTGCTGCAGCTGCACCACGACCGGCTGCCGGGGGCGACGTACGCCGCGCGCACCCTGCTGCTCGTCAGCTGGGTCGTGTGCCTCGGCCTGTCGATCGGCTTCGCGCGACGGTGCCTGACGACGCCCGGCACCCTGGCGAGCACGCTGCGGGACCCGAAGGTCCTGGTCACCTGGGGCATGGTGTCGATGGGGGTGCTGTCGGCCGGATCCGCAACAGCGACAGTGGTTCCCGGGTGGGTGCCCCGGCTCACCGACTTGTCCTGGCGGGTCGACGAGGTCACCTGGGTGCTCGGCACGCTGCTCGGCGTCGGGACGGCGATCGGCTTCCTGCTCGTGCTGCTGCGGCGCGACATCGGCGAGCCGGCGATGACGTGGGGGCTGGCCGTGGTGTCGCCGATGGTCTCGGCGACCGTCGGCGCCGGCATCGCGCACCGGCTGGGCGACCCGTGGCGCACGGGGCTCGTGCTGGCGTCGTCGCTGTGCTTCGTCGTGGCGCTGCTGCTCGGCGCGGTGATCTTCGCGGTGGCCTACCACCACCACTGGCGGGTGCGGCCGCTCACGCCGGTCATGGCGCCGAGCGCGTGGATCCCGCTCGGGATCGTGGGTCAGTCGACGGCCGCCGCGCAGGTGCTCGTCACCGCCGCGACGCCCGAGCTGACCCGGGGAGCGGCGACGGCACTGCGCGGGATCGTGAACGCGTACGGCCTGGTGCTGCTCGTCGTGGGAGCCGGGCTGGTGGCCTGGGCGGTGTGGCAGACGCTGCGCGGGTTCGCGGCGCGGATGCCGTTCACCCCCGGCTGGTGGGCCATGACCTTCCCCGTGGGGACGCTGTCGCTCGGCGCCTACCAGCTGGCGGCGGGCACCGGGTCGGGTGCGCTGAGCCTGCTGGGCGTCGTGGTCTGCGTCGGTCTGGTCGGCACCTGGTCGCTGTGCGCCGGCGCGACCGCTCGTGCGCTGCTCAGAAGTAGTCGCGCACCTGCGGGGTCCGCCCGCTGAACAGGGCGTCCCAGCGGGCGTCGTCGCCGGTCGGGCCGGTGAGCAGGCCCGCGCGGCGCAGATCGAGGTTGGAGTGCGTGCCGGCGAAGCGCAGGGCGAGGCCGCGGGCGGTGAAGGTCGCAGCCGGGGCGGCGTCGGTGCGTTCGACGCTCGTCCGGCCGCCGTCGACGGTCAGGGCGTAGGTGCCGTCCTGGCCGCTGAGCGGTAGACCCTCGACCGCGAACGTCGTTGTGCCGTCGAGGATCTCGGCGAAACCGCGAGAGGTGAGGGCGCCGGCGACGTCGAGCACCGCGAGCATGTAGGGGTATGCCCGCCGCACCGTGCGCGGGCTGCTGGGCAGCAGGAGGTCGAGCAGGTCGGAGGGGCTGGTGCTGAGCACCGTGGTGGGGGCCACGCCGGCCGACGAGCCGAGGGCGTGAGCCAGCAGGCGCGTCGCGTCGGCGGTCAGGGTGACGAGGTCGCGCACGTCGAGCACCCCGTCGGCGCCGTAGCCGCCGGTGCGCTCCCACAGGGCGTACCCGACGACGCCGCCGGCCTCGTCGAGCGCCAGGGTTGCGCCCGAGAACGCCTCGAGCAGCTCGGAATCCGTGGCCGGGAAGCTCGCGCCGTCACGCGTCAACGGACCGTTGTACGCCCTCGCCCACTCGTCGTAGACCCGCCGGATCTGGGGGACGTCGGCGAGCTCGGCCCGGCGCAACGAGCCGCCTCCCGGGCGCACCTGGGCGAGGGCTGCGGTGGGCAGCACCGTCTCGTGGTCGTAGCTCGCGAACAGCTCGTAGCCGAACCGGCGGTAGATGCCGGGCGCGGTCGGGTACAGCGTGCTGACCGGTCGCCCCTCGGACGCGGCGTCGCTCAGGCAGCGCTCGAACAGCGGTGTGAGCAGGCCGTTCCCGCGATGCTCGGTCGCGACCTTCACCCCGGCGATGCCGGCCGTCGGCACCCGCGTCCCCCAGAACCAGGAGTCGTAGCGCCGGTGCACCACGCAGGCGACGATCCGGCCCTGGTGAGCGGCGACGTACGTCGTGCGCCCGGTCGCCTGCGGGTCCGGGTGCGGGTGGTCGGAGACGGGGTAGCCGAACGACTCGCTGCTCAGCCGTGCGAGCGCGTCGACGTCGTCGGTGGTGGCGAGGCGGATGTCGTAGGTCACGCCCGGACGCTAACGCGGGGAGCGCACCTTGCGGCGGAGGACCGGTGTGCGGGGGTGCGCCACGCCCGCACGCCCACCGGCGGTCCACCGTCGAACCGTGCGTTCTGGCGCACCCTTCGGCGGAGGACCGCGAGAACGTACGGCTCCGCACCCACCGGCGGTCCACCGCCGACCCGTGCGCTCTGGCGCACCCTTCGGCGGAGGTCCGCGAGGACGTACGCCCGACTATCGGTGGGGCCGCCAGGGTCACCCGGGACTGCCCCGGCCACCGCGGTCGAGCAGATCCAGCTGCCAGTGGGCGTCGTCGGGGAGGTGGGGGACGGTCCAGTCGGCCGGTGCGCGCCAGCTGGTCCACCTCGCGTCGAACATCCAGGCGCCGGAACGGAACTCATCGATCGCCTGTTCCCCGTGGGTGCGAAGCGCCTGCGCCTGCGCCTCGGTGTATCGGCCTTGAGCGACGGCCTCAGCCAGCTCGTCCTCGTCCTTCCAGCGCACCTGGCCGTCGGCCGTGATCCAGACATCGAGCACATGGTCCGACGTGAAGCAGCGGTCGCCGGCCCGCAGCAGCGGGTTCTCGAGGTTGGCGTACCACCCCGCGAACTGGCCCTGCGTCGACCAGAAGAGCCACACGCTGAAAGGCCGGTCCGTCGGGGCTATCCGCAGGATGCCTGGTCCGCGCCAACGAGCACGAGCGCTGATGCGGTCACGCTGCGTGGACGGGAGGAAGCGCTCGGAGAGCGGGCGCTCCCGGAAAGTTCCGCCGTCGGGATAGCGGGGTTGCAGCAGTACCGTGCCCTCGGCCAGCCACGCGACCAGCCCGCGCTCGTCGTCGCGGACGACGCGCATCGGGTTCACGTGCTGCGGAGCGCCGTGGACCCACCCTGCCCCGCGATAGGTCCAGTGCACGACGGACCCCGGAGCGGCGAAGGGCGGTGCTCCCACTGGCCGAACGTCGGTCGGGGTCGGTGTGCCGGGCAGGGATGAGCTCACCGCCCCAGACTCACACCTGTGCGCTGGGCGGGCGAGAATGACACGCATGCCCAGTGCCCTGCCCGACGGAGACCCCGCGCCGCGCGACGGCGCCCTCCCGACGTACGCCCTCGCCGGGCTGGGCGAGCGACCGTTCGGCATCTACCTGCACGTGCCGTTCTGCTCGGTGCGCTGCGGCTACTGCGACTTCAACACCTACACGCTGCCCGAGCTGGGCCAGCAGGGCGCCAGCCTCGACACCTATGCCGACGCCGCGATGGCCGAGATCGACCTGGCTGCAACGGTTCTCGGCGACGACCGGCCGCGCGTCGACACCGTGTTCGTCGGCGGCGGCACACCCACGATGCTCCGCTCGGGCGACCTGGTGCGCATGCTCGACCGGCTGCGCGAGCGGTTCGGGCTCGCCGACGACGCCGAGGTGACGACCGAGGCCAACCCCGACTCGGTCACGCCCGAGTCGCTGCGCGAGTTGGCCGACGGCGGCTTCACCCGGGTCAGCCTCGGCATGCAGTCGGCCGTCCCGCACGTGCTGCGCACGCTCGACCGCACGCACGACCCGGCCAACGTCGCGCGCGCCGTTGACGGCGTCCGCGCCGCGGGCATGCAGGTCAGCGTCGACCTGATCTACGGCACGCCGGGGGAGTCGCTCGAGGACTGGCGCACCAGCCTCGAGGCGGCCGTCGCGCTCGAGCCCGACCACGTCAGCGCCTACGCCCTCGTCGTCGAGCAGGGCACCCGGCTGGCCGCCCAGGTCCGCCGCGGGGAGGTCACGATGCCCGATGACGACGACGAGGCCGACAAGTACGAGCTCGCCGACGAGCTGCTCACCGGCACCGGGCTCGGGTGGTACGAGATCAGCAACTGGTCGCGCGACGAGGCCACGCGGTGCCGCCACAACGAGGGCTACTGGCGAGGCGGTGACTGGTGGGGCGTCGGCCCCGGAGCGCACAGCCACGTCGGCGGCGTGCGGTGGTGGAACGTCAAGCACCCCAACGCTTTTGCCCAGCGCCTGTCGGCCGGTGACTCTCCGGCGTACGCGCGCGAGGAGCTGACCGCCGAGCAGCGCCACGACGAGGAGGTGCTGCTCGGGATCCGGCTCGTCGAGGGTCTGCCGCGTGACGCGATCAGCCCCGCCGGCCGCAGTGCGGTGGCGGGGCTGATCGCGGACGGGCTGCTCGACGGGCCGGCGGCCCTGCGCGGGCGACTCGTGCTCACCCGGCGAGGCCGGCTGCTCGCCGACACCGTCGTACGCCGGTTGCTGGGTTGGTGATCAGGACAGCACCGGGATCTGGAAGGGGTAGCGGTAGGGCTCGCCGTTCGCGCTGCGGATCGCGCCCTTGACGTGGCACCAGAGCGCCACCAGGAAGATCACGATCATCAGCGGGATGCCGACGATCGCACCGATCACGGTGACGATCAGCAGCCAGCTCAGCAGGTAGAGCAGCCAGAACGACAGGTTGAAGTTGAACGCTCCGGCGGCCGCCTGCCGGACCGCCGGTGACTTGTCCTTGTAGACCAACCACACGATCAGCGGCCCGAGCATGCTCAGCGTGCCGAGGCTGAGCAGACCGGCGATCGGCGCCGACAGGTGCGCGAGCACGGCCGCCGTGCGCTGGTCGGCCGTGGGGACCTGCGGGGCGTAGCCCTGCTGCGGGTGGCCGTACTGCTGCTGCGGATAACCCTGCTGGGGGTAGCCCTGCTGCGGATAGCCCTGCTGGGGCTGGCCGCCGGGCGGGAACGGTCCGGGACCCTGCTGCGGGCCGGGCTGGCTCATGAGTCACTCCTCCTGTGCGGGTGCTTCATCCATGACAACACGCGAACCCGCCGCGGCGTTCCGCCGACAGGCCGGATCAGGGTCGGATCCGGGACGTCTCAGGGATCACCCTGGGCGCACGCGCGGTCGGGCGGGCGAGGTCGATCAGCCCAGGTCCGGCCCCGCCAGATCCAGCCCCACGTCGAGGCAGCGCGCGCTGTGGGTCAGGGCGCCCACCGAGATCAGGTCGGGCCCGGCCTCGGCGAGCGGGCGCACGGTCTTCCGGTTCACCCCGCCCGACACCTCGACCACCAGCGGCGCGGGGTGCGAGCGCGCCCGCCGGACACCATCGGCGACCTGGCCAGGAGTCATGTTGTCGAGCAGGATCGCGTGGCACACCGGCCGCAGCCCGCGGGCGATCCGCTCGGCGTCGAACTGCAGCACCTGCAGCTGCTGCTGCAGCGTGTCGACCTCGACCTCCACGGTGACCATGTGCCGGGGCTGGTCGGCGAGCCGCCGCAGCACCGTGGCCAGCCCGCCGCCGAACCCGATGTGGTTGTCCTTCACCATGATCGCGTCGTGCAGGCCGAAGCGGTGGTTCACGCCGCCGCCGTGCAGCACCGCCCGCTTCTCCAGCGCACGCAGGCCCGGGGTGGTCTTGCGCGTGTCGGCGATGCCGACGCCGGTGCCGTCCACCAGGTGCACGAGCTCGGCGGTGGCGGTCGCCACGCCGGACAGGCGGCCCAGCAGGTTCAGCGCGACCCGCTCACCGGTCAGCACCCCGCGCGCGGGGCCGCGCACCGTCGCCAGCACCGACCCTGGCGTCACCGATCTGCCGTCCTGGCCGTGCCAGGTGACCTCGATGCGCGGGTCGACGAGGGCGTACGTCGTCGTCACCGCGTCGACACCGGACAGCACCCCGTCCTCGCGCGCCACGATCTGGGCCTGCGCCTGCGCGTCCTCGGGGACGACGGCCGCCGCCGTGAGGTCACCGGCGGCGCCGAGGTCCTCGGCGAGCGCTGTGCGCACAACCTGCTCCAGCTGAGGGTCGAAAGTCATGCCGGCACCGCCTCGGTCGTGTCCGTACGTCGGTGTGCCCCAACGCTTCTCGGGTGCGCCAGGGCGGAGCGCGCCAGCAGCCAGGCGACGTAGGCGTCGTCCTGCCCGGTGGCCTGCTCGAGCTGTCGGATCGTGTCGCGCAGCGCGCCCGCCTCGCGCAGCACGCCGCACGAGCGGCCCAGCTCCGCACGCACCTGCTCGGTGGCGATCGCGGGAGCCTGCTCGCGCGGACGGACCAGGCCGGGGTCCGCGGGCGGGCCGTCGGCCCGCCACCCGTCGGCGGCACTGTGCGCCCAGACCGACGCCGCGGCGGCGCGGCCGGTCACGACCGCCTCGAGCAACGAGTTCGACGCCAGCCGGTTGGCCCCGTGCAGCCCGGTGCGACTCACCTCGCCGACCGCCCACAGGCCCGGCACGCCGGTGCGCGCCTGCGCGTCGACGGTGACGCCGCCCATGGAGTAGTGCGCGGCGGGCCGGACGGGGAGCAGGTCTTGCAGCGTCAGACCGTGGCCCGCGAGAAGCGTTGTCACCGCTGGGAATTGGCGCTCAGCGTCGTCGACGCGTCGTGCGTCGAGGTGCACGGTTCGCCCCTGCTGCAGCTCGGCCCAGACGGCTGCGGCCACCACGTCGCGCGGCTGCAGCTCGTCGACGAACCGCTCGCCGTCCGACCGCAGCACCGCGCCGGCGCCGCGCAGCGCCTCGGTCAGCAGCGGCGCCGGACGCGAGCCCACGTCGAGCGCGGTGGGGTGGAACTGCACCAGGTGCAGGTCGTCGGTGCGAGCCCCCGCCCGAGCGGCCAGTGCGACCCCCGCGCCGGTCGCGGTGACCGGGTTGGTGGTGTGCGGGAACAAGCCGCCCAGCCCGCCGGTCGCCAGGATGACCCGGTCGCTCTCGAGAGTCGTTGCGCCGCAACGGATCCCGCGCACCACTCCCGATTCGTCGAGCAGGAGGTCGTCGACCCTGCGGCCCTCGAGCAGCTCGATGTCGGGGTGCCCCTCGACCAGCGCCGCCAGGGTCGCGGTGATCACCGCCCCGCTTCGGTCGCCGGCGTGCGCGACGCGGTGGCGCGAGTGACCGCCCTCCAGCGCGAGGTCGTACGCCCCGCTCGCGTCCCTGTCGAACGGCACCCCGTCGCGGGCGAGCCGGGCGACGACGCCGGGCGCCAGGTCGGTGATGCGGGCGATGACCTCGCGGTCACCCGCCCGCGCCCCCGCGAGCCAGGTGTCGTGGGCGTGCTGGGCGGGGGAGTCGTCGGGAGCGAGCGCGGCAGCGATGCCGCCCTGCGCCCACGCGCTGGCCGCGCCCTCGGTGAGCCGGCCGGCGGTCACCAGCACGCAACCGCCGCGCGCCGCGAGCTCCAGCGCCGCCACCAGCCCGGCGAGGCCGGACCCGACCACGATCGGGCGGGCCCGCATCAGGCCACCTCCAGCATCCGCTCGATGGCGCGGCGCGCGTCGCGGGCCGTGGCCGGGTCGAGGGTGATCTCGTGGCGTCCCTGCTCCAGCGCGGCGCGGATCGCCGACAGCGTGTTGCGCTTCATGTGCGGGCACAGGTTGCACGGGCGCACGAAGTCGACGTCGGGGTTCGCGGCCGCCACGTTGTCGCTCATCGAGCACTCCGTGATCAGGGCGACACGCTCGGGTCGCTCGCGCTCGACGTACGCCTGCATCTGCGCGGTCGAACCCGCGAAGTCCGCCTCGGCGACCACGTCGGGCGGGCACTCGGGGTGCGCGAGCACCTGCACGCCCGGGTGGCCCTGCCGGATGCCGACGATGTCGAGCGGCGTGAACCGCTCGTGCACCTCGCACGCGCCGGGGTGGGTGATCACGCGAATCCCGGTCTGCGCAGCGATGTTTCGGGCGAGGTACTGGTCGGGGATCATGATCACCTCGGGCACGCCGAGCGACTCCAGCACGGCCAGCGCGTTGCCGCTGGTGCAGCAGATGTCGCTCTCGGCCTTGATGGCAGCGCTGGTGTTGACGTAGGTCACGACCGGCACACCGGGGTGCTGCGCGCGCAGCTCGCGCACCTGCTCGGGCGTGATCGACTCGGCGAGCGAGCAGCCCGAGCGCAGGTCGGGCAGCAGCACCCGCTTGCCGGGGTTGAGCAGCTTGGCGGTCTCGGCCATGAAGTGCACCCCGGCCAGGACGATCGTGCCGGCCTCGACCGTCTGCGCCTCCCGGGCCAGTGCGAGGGAGTCGCCCACGATGTCGGCGACGCCGTGGAAGACCTCGGGCGTCATGTAGTTGTGCGCCAGGATCACCGCGTCGTGCTCCCGCTTCAGCGCGTGGATCGCGTCGATGTCGTCGGCGAACGTCGCCCACTCGACCTCGGGCACCACGTGGCGGACACGGTCGTACGCCAGGTCGCTGGGGCGGGCGGTCACGCTCATGGTCTGCTCCCTCGTTCGAGTGTTTGATCTGCTCATATTGAGCAAATGCTAGGAGTGAGCATATCTCACGAGGCTGGGTGCGGACATCTCGACGGGACGAAGCCTTCGGGCCGTGCCGAAACCCGCGCCGATCGGGGTGCCGCGATCGGTTCTTCCTGTCCAGATGTACGCCAGCGCCGGCTCCCCGGCTCCCCGGCTCCCCGGCTCCCCGGATCCGCGCGGCCGGTCAGGCGGCGGCCCGGCGCAGGCGCACCGTCTCCACGATCCGCTCGCGCACCCACTCGGGGTGGAACATGATCTGGGTCCAGGTGAACCGGAGCACGAGCCAGCCGCGGCTGACCAGCTCGGTGTAGCGCTCGGTGTCCTTGTCGAACCCCTGGCGCGTGCCGTGGTGCTCGAACCCCTCCGCCTCGATCACGATGCGCAGGTCCTCGTCGCCCAGGTCGACCCGCGCCCAGAACCCGTCGTCGCTGATGATCAGCTGCGGGGTGACCGCCAGCCCCGGGACGTCCAGGCAGATGGCGCGCAGCACCGACTCCATGGGGCCTGCGCTCTCGCCGGTGCCGTGAGTGGCGACGCGGCGCGCCGCAGCAGAGCGTGGCCCGCGCAGCCGGTCGGCCGCCCAGCGCAGCTCGCGCGCGGTGACCATGCCGCTGCGCAGGGCGGAGTCGGCCACGGCCAGTGCCTCGTCGAACGGGAGGTCTCGCGCGCAGTCGAGCGTGGTGCGCAGCGGCTCGGTGACCCCGTCGACGACGTCCTCGGGCGGGACCGGCCGCCAGACCAGCCGCACGTCGCGGGGCGGGGGCACGCGCAGGTGCCGGTTCGGGGGGATCGTGACCCAGGCCTGCCGGGGCTCGGCCTTCACCGACCACCCGTGACGGACCGCGGCCGAGACGTGCGACAGGGTGCCGCTCAGCTCCACGGCCCGGCGCAGCTGGGGCTCCAGCTCGGGCAGGCAGTAGACGCCGTGAGCGAGGCGGCAGATGTCCGCCGACCCCACCGACTCGGCGATCTCGCGCCGGGTGACGGGTCCGAGGAGGTCGCCCAGCCGCGCGGCTCCGCCCCGCTCGCGCAGGGCGTCGATGACGGCTCGGGACATGCGCACCAGCCTGGCGCGCGCCGGGTCGCTGTGCCGTTGTCCACAGGGCCAATCTGCGCGGCGCCGTGCAGATGGACGGGACAAAGCCCGCGCCCCTCCCGCAGCGGTGCGCTATTCCGGTGCCGAGGACGCGTTCTTCCTGTCCAGATGTACGCCCGACGCCCTCGACGGAGCCCGCGCTCGGCTCGGCTCAGCGGGAGCGGGGGATGGGCAGCTTGGTGCCGACCTGCTCGCGCTCGGCGAACACCTCGCGGCGGAAGCGGTAGAGCCGGGCCGGGCGTCCGCCCGTCGCGTGCGTGGTCTCGCCGGTGGGCTCCACCAGCTGATGCTGCTGCTCGACGACGCGGCGGAAGTTCTGCTTGTGCAGCGTCTGCCCGGCCAGCGCCTCCACGACCTCCTGCAGCCGGCCGAGGGTGAACGCCTCGGGCAGCAGCTCGAAGACGACGGGACGGTACTGCAGCTTGGTGCGCAGCCGCGACAGGCCGGTGGCGAGGATGCGCCGGTGGTCGTGCAGCATCGGCACGCCGAGCGGCTCCTGTCCCGACCGCGGACCGAACTGCGGCGACTCCGCCACGAGGCCGGCCTCCCACAGCAGCTCGTAGCGCTGCAGCGCCAGCTCCGGGCGCCAGGCGTGCTCACCCAGCCCGAACAGCTGGTCGCGTCGCTCGCGCCGCGCCCGCACCTGCGCGCCCGAACCGCGCCCGACCCAGCGGTCCAGCCGCGCCACCGGCTCGGCCGACCCGGCCGACCCGGGCGACCCGTCGGCCGACCCCGGCTCTGTGGCCGCGCCGCGCCGGTCCTCCCAGGGGAGCGCGTCGTACAGCCCCAGCCAGCCCTGCTCGTCGGTGGCGGCGCGGGTGAGCCCGAGATAGGAGATCGACACCACGCGGCCCTCGCTGTCGCCGCGGCCGAGGTCGGCGAAGGTGTAGAGCTGCTCGACGAAGCCCAGCGAGTGGCCGGTCTGCTCCTCGACGAACGCGCGCACCCCGGCCTGCAGCGAGCGCTGCTGCGGGTGCAGCGGGCCGGCAGGCAGCCGGCGCGGGTCGCCGGAGGCCAGCGCGGCGGGCATGCCGTCGTCGACCGTGACGACCAGCGCCACCAGCTCGGTGGTGTCCTGCGCGACGGCACCCGCGCCGGGCCTGCGGCTCACGGCACCGTGACGAAGTCGATGAGCTCCTCGACCCGGCCGAGCAGCTCGGGCTGGAGGTCGGCGTAGGTGCGCACGGTGCCCAGTATGCGTTTCCAGCCGTGCGCGACGTCGGCCTGCGAGGCGTGCGGCCAGCCCAGCTCGTCGAGGATGCCGTGCTTCCACGACGTGCCGCGCGGGATGGTCGGCCACTGCGACCAGCCGAGCCGCTCGGGGCGCACGGACTGCCAGACGTCGACGTAGGGGTGGCCCACGATCAGCACGTGCTCCGACGGGGCCGCGGCGCGGGCCTGCTCGACGATGCGGGTCTCCTTGCTGCCCGGCACCAGGTGGTCGACGAGGATCCCGAGGCGGCGCTGCGGACCGGGCCGGAAGTCGCGGATCACCGCCTGCAGGTCGTCGACGCCGTCGAGCATCTCGACCACGACGCCCTCGATGCGCAGGTCGTCGCCCCAGACCTTCTCGACCAGCTCGGCGTCGTGCCGCCCCTCGACGAGGATGCGCGAGGCCGACGCGACCCGGGCCGGGGCGTCGGGCACGGCCACCGACCCGGAGGCGGTGCGGCTCTTCGTGGCCCGCTGCGCGGTGAGCGCGGCCGTGTCGGTGCGCGGCGCGGTGAGCTCGACCGGCTTGCCGTCGATGAGGAAGCCCGGACCGAGCGGGAACGCCTTGACCCGGCCGCGCCGGTCCTCCAGGTGCACCACGTGCATGCCGCCGGCCTTCTCGACCCGCACGACGGCGCCGACCCAGCCGGAGTCGGCGTCCTCGACGACCAGGTCGCGCGCGGCCTCGACCTGCGCCGAGCGGCCGCGCCGGGGCGCCTTCCAGTCACCAGCGAGCACGTCGGATCCGTAGCGGTCGGGAGTCACCCCGTGAGGGTAGGGAAGGGGAGCAGACCCGCCCGGGCGACACGCTCGTACGCCGGCGCGTGGTTTTCTCGCTGCGCCGCACCGGACGTAGACTTGGCACTCGGGTGTGCAGAGTGCCAGCTCGGGCGGTCCCGGGCCGGTGCGAGCGCGCCCGCCGCTCCCGATGCCGACGAAGGTGGTGACCATGTCCGACGACAGGCGACTGCAGGTGCTGCGCGCGATCGTGCAGGACTACGTCGCGACCTCCGAGCCGGTGGGGTCCAAGGCGCTGCTGGAGCGGCACCGCCTGGGCGTCTCGGCCGCGACCGTGCGCAACGACATGGCCGCGCTCGAGGAGGACGGGCTGATCGCCGCGCCGCACACGTCGGCCGGGCGCATCCCGACCGATGCGGGCTACCGGCTGTTCGTCGACCGGCTCAGCGGGATCAAGCCGATGAGCCGCGCCGAGAAGAGCGCCATCCGGACTTTCCTGGACCAGTCGGTCGACCTCGACGACGTCGTCGACCGCACCGCGCGGCTGCTCGCCTCGCTCACCCAGCAGGTCGCGGTCATGCAGTACCCCTCGCTCAGCCGCTCGACGGTGCGCCACGTCGAGCTGGTGCCGCTCGGGATCGACCGCGCGATGGTGGTGCTGATCCTGTCCAGCGGCCGGGTCGAGCAGCGCGTCGTCGAGCTGGCGCAGGACCCGGCCGACGCGGCCGGCCAGCAGCTGCTCGGCGAGCTGCGCGCCCGCATCAACGCCGTCACCGACGGTCAGGTGCTCGGCGAGGCGACCGCGCAGCTGTCCAGCCTGCCGGAGGAGTTCCCCGCCGCCGACCGGCCGAGCGTGCAGGCGATCATCACCTCGCTCACCGACCTGCTGCGCGAGCAGCGGGAGGAGCGGGTGGTGCTGGCCGGCACCTCCAACCTCGCGCGCACGGGCGTCGACGCCGGAGACCTCGGTGTCGTGCTCGAGGCGCTCGAGCAGCACGTGGTGCTGCTGCGCCTGCTGGAGTCGCTCGACCCCGTCGAGCGCGACGCCGTCGCGGTGCGCATCGGCGCCGAGAACCCGCACGCCGGGCTGCAGTCCACGTCGGTGGTGACGACGACGTACGGCAGTGGCGGCGTCGCCGGCCTCGGCGTGCTCGGACCGACCCGGATGGACTACCCCTCGACCATGGCGGCCGTCCGCGCCGTCGCCCGCTACGTCTCGGAGATCCTCGACCAGTGAATGACTACTACGGCACCCTCGGCGTCTCGCGCGACGCGAGCCCGGAGGAGATCAAGCGCGCCTACCGCAAGCAGGCCCGCCGGCTGCACCCCGACGTCAACCCCAGCCCCGAGGCGGCCGAGGAGTTCAAGCGGCTGTCGGTGGCCTACGAGGTGCTGTCCGACCCGCAGAAGAAGGGGCAGTACGACGCCGGCGTCGACCCCATGGCGGCCGGCGGAGCCGCGGGGTTCGGCCAGGGTTTCTCCTTCACCGACATCATGGACGCCTTCTTCGGCGCGGGTGCGGCGGGCGGCGCCCGCGGGCCGCGCAGTCGCCAGCAGCGCGGCCAGGACGCCCTCGTGCCGCTCGAGATCGACCTGCGCGAGGCCGTGTTCGGCGGCGAGGCCGACCTGACGTTCGACACCGCCGTCGTCTGCCCGACCTGCCACGGCGACGGGGCGCGGCCGGGCACCGGCCGGCGCACCTGCGACGTGTGCCACGGCGCCGGCCAGGTGCAGGAGATCCAGAACTCCTTCCTCGGCCAGGTGCGCACCACCCGACCGTGCGGCGCCTGCCGCGGCTTCGGCGAGATCATCACCGACCCGTGCTTCGACTGCTCCGGCGAGGGGCGCGTGCGCGACCGCCGCACCATCACCATCAAGGTCCCCGCGGGCGTCGACAGCGGCACCCGCATCCAGCTCGCCGGCGAGAGCGAGG
Source organism: Barrientosiimonas humi (assembly GCF_006716095.1). NCBI lineage: Bacteria > Bacillati > Actinomycetota > Actinomycetes > Micrococcales > Dermacoccaceae > Barrientosiimonas > Barrientosiimonas humi. The sequence continues at coordinate 1,828,134 of NZ_VFOK01000001.1, read as the reverse complement.
CCGGTCCGGGCGGCGGTCCGAACGGCGACCTGTACGTCGAGGTCCGGGTGCGCAAGCACCCCGTCTTCCAGCGGCAGGGCGACGACCTGCACTGCTCGCTCGAGCTGCCGATGACCGCGGCCGCGCTCGGCACCACCGTCGCGCTCGACACCTTCGACGGGCCGCGCGACGTCGAGGTGCGCCCCGGCACGCAGCCCGGCGACGTCGTCACGCTGCGCGGGCTGGGCGTCACCCACCTGCGCTCGAGCGTGCGCGGCGACCTGATGGTGCACGCCAACGTGCGCACGCCCACGAAGCTGGACCACCAGCAGCAGGAGCTGCTGCGTCAGCTGGCCAAGGAGCGCGACGAGGAGCGGCCGCAGGCCGCCTTCCAGCCGGTCAGCCAGGGGCTGTTCGGCCGCATCCGCGACGCCTTCGGGGGAAGTAGCGCGTGACCGCGCCGCTGTTCCACCTGCCGTACGCCCGGCTCGCCGACACGCAGCCCGGCACCCGGGTGGTGCTCGACGGGGCGGAGGGGCGGCACGCCGCGACCGTGCGGCGCATCGGGGTGGGGGAGCAGGTGCTGCTGGCCGACGGGACCGGTGCGGTCGCGACCACGACGGTGGCCGAGGCCGGCCGCGACGAGCTGGTGCTGCTCGTCGAGTCGGTCGACCGATCGCCCTCTCCTGCAACGACTTTCGTGCTCGTGCAGGCCCTGGCCAAGGACGGCCGCGACCTGCAGGCGGTCGAGGCCGCCACCGAGCTGGGCGTCGACCGGGTGCTGCCCTGGCAGGCCGAGCGCAGCATCGTGCGCTGGCGCGGCGACCGGGCGGCCAAGGCGCACGCGAAGTGGGTCAGCGCGACCGTGGCGGCGGCCAAGCAGTCGCGGCGGGCGACCGTGCCCGAGGTCGGTGACGTGGTCGGGCTCGACGGCCTGGCCGCCGTGGCGGGCGACGCCGCGGCCACGCTGGTGCTGCACGAGGAGGCCGAGCAGCCGATCGGCGCGGTGGAGCTGCCCGCAGCGGGCGAGGTGCTGGTGGTGGTCGGGCCCGAGGGCGGTATCTCGCCCGCCGAGCTGGCCGCGCTGCGTGCGGCAGGTGCGACGGACGTACGGCTGGGGTCGACGGTCCTGCGCTCGTCGACGGCCGGGCCGGCGGCGCTCGCGGTGCTGCTGGCGCGCAGCCGCTGGTCGGGCACAAAGGATGAGGCCGCTGTCGGCGGGGCTCCGTAGACTGGCCGCGATGACAGACGACCATCCGAGCGAGCATCCCGGCACGGCCGAGGTCCCCGCAGACGACACCCCCAGCCCCGAGGGCGGCGACTCGATCAGCCGCACCGTCACCATCCCGCCCGACATCCAGATGGTCACGCTGCTCGGTCCGCGCGACGAGCTGCTGCGCACGATGGAGCGCGCCTTCCCGCGCGTCGAGCTGCACGTGCGCGGCAACGAGTTCCGCGCGCAGGGCCCGAGCGCCGACGTCGCGATCGTCGAGGAGCTGCTCGGCGAGCTGCTGACCATCATCGACGCCGGCCACCCGCTCAACCGCGACGCGGTCGAGCGCTCCATCGGCATGCTGCAGGCCAAGACCCGCGAGCGGCCGGCGGACGTGCTGACGATGAACATCGTGAGCAGCCGCGGCCGCACGATCCGGCCGAAGACGCTCGGCCAGAAGCAGTACGTCGACGCCATCGACTCCAACACCGTCGTCTTCGGCATCGGCCCGGCCGGCACCGGCAAGACCTACCTCGCGATGGCCAAGGCCGTCGCGGCGCTGCAGGCCAAGGAAGTCAACCGGATCATCCTGACCCGGCCGGCGGTCGAGGCGGGCGAGCGGCTGGGCTTCCTGCCCGGCACGCTGAACGACAAGATCGACCCCTACCTGCGGCCGCTCTACGACGCGCTGCACGACATGATCGACCCCGACTCGATCCCGCGGCTGATGGCCGCCGGCACGATCGAGGTGGCGCCGCTGGCCTATATGCGCGGCCGCGCGCAGCCGCTCGACGCCAAGGTGCTCACCCCCGAGGGCTTCCGCGAGATCGGCTCGCTGGCCGTCGGTGACCTGGTGATCGGCTCCGACGGGTCGCCCACTCCGGTGCTCGGCGTCTTCCCGCAGGGTCGCAAGCCGATTTTCCGGGTCAGTGCCCAGGACGGCAGCTCCACGCTGTGCTGCGGGGAGCACCTGTGGACCGTGCGCACCGCGAGCGACAAGCGCCGCGGCACCCAGCGCACGCTGCAGACCCAGGACATGATCGGCCACGAGCGCGCCGCCCACGCCCACCGGTTCGAGCTGCCGGTGGTGGCACCGGTCAACCTGCCCGAGGCCGACGTCCCGCTGGACCCCTACGTGCTGGGGCTGCTGCTCGGTGACGGGTCGAGGGCGACCCTGGCGAATCCGGTCGCGGCGGGCGCGGTGGTCAACGCTTCGGCCGGCGGCTCACTCGATCCAAGTCCGGCCCCAGGCGACGCGCCGGACCGGGTTCCTCAGGCGTACCTGCTCAACAGCCTCTCGGTCCGGCACGCGTTGCTGCAGGGCCTGCTCGACAGCGAGGCGGGCCACGTGCGTGGCGAGGCAGGCACGACCTCGATCGAGGTGCGGTCCGGCTCGGCTGGGCTGCGTGACGACGTGGTCGAGCTGGTGCGGTCGTTGGGCGGCGTCGCCGACACGGGGAGTGACCACGACGCCTACGTCGTCGACCTGCGGCTGCCGGCGGGGCTCGAACCGTTCCGGCTGGAGCGCAAGCGGGTGAAGTACGCCCAGGGCGAGCCGGGGCGGCCGATGCGGTTCGTGCACGCGATCGAGCCGGCCGGGGAGGCCGAGACGGTGTGCATCCAGGTGGCCGCGGCCGACTCCCTCTACGTCACCGACGACTTCCTGGTCACCCACAACACCCTCAACGACTCCTTCATCATCCTCGACGAGGCGCAGAACACCTCGGCCGAGCAGATGAAGATGTTCCTCACCCGGCTGGGTTTCGGCTCCAGGATGGTCGTGACCGGTGACACCACCCAGGTCGACCTGCCGAGCGGCACCACGTCGGGGCTGCGGGTGGTGCAGCAGATCCTGGGCGACGTCGAGGACGTGCACTTCGCGCACCTCAAGGCCCAGGACGTCGTACGCCATCGCCTGGTCAGCGAGATCGTCGAGGCCTACGGCCGGTGGGACGCCAAGCAGGAGAAGGGGGCCCCTGGCCAGCACAGCCAGCACGGCCAGCGCGGCCCGCAGGGGCCGTCCGGCCGGCGCCCGCAGGGGGAGCGATGAGCATCGACGTGCTCAACGAGACCGAGGTCGAGGTCGACCTCGACGAGCTGCACGAGGTGGCTCGCTACGCGATGGACGAGATGCACGTGCACCCGCAGGCCGACCTCGCGATCCGGGTCATCGACGAGGCGGCCATGGAGGTGCTCCACGTGCAGTGGATGGACCTGCCCGGGCCGACCGACGTCATGAGCTTCCCGATGGACGAGCTGCGTCCCGGCCGCGCCGGCGAGCCGTCCGAGGAGGGCGTGCTCGGCGACATCGTGCTGTGCCCGACCGTCGCGGCGCGTCAGGCGGCCGAGGCGGGCCACACGACGCAGGAGGAGCTGCTGCTGCTCACCGTGCACGGCGTGCTGCACCTGCTGGGCTTCGACCACGCCGAGCCGCGGGAGCGGCAAGAGATGTTCGACCTGCAGCGCACCCTGCTGCTGACCTTCCTCGCCCGCCGAGGCTCCGACGCGCGCATCACCCCGCCGTCGGGCAAGGAGTGAGCACACCATGACCGCCCTGTGGATCGTCGCCCTCGCGAGCGTCGTGCTGGGGTTCGCCTTCGCCGCCATGGAGTCGGCCATCCGCCGGGTCGGGGCCGGCCGGGCGGCCGAGCTCGTCGAGGAGGGCAAGCGCGGCGCGCCCGCGCTGCAGGCCGTCGTCGCCGACCGCAGCGCCGTGGCGATGGTGCTGGCATTCCTGCGCGTGCTCGCCGAGGCCACCGCCGCCGTGCTCGTCACGCTGGCCGTGCAAGAGCTCTTCGACGACTTCTGGCCCGCGCTGCTCACCGCGATCGGCGTCATGCTGCTGGTCAGCTTCCTGCTCGTCGGCGTCTCCCCGCGCACGCTCGGTCGCCAGCACGCCGAGGCGGTCGCGCTGGTCAGCGCCCCGCTCGTGGTGCAGCTGCGTCGCGTGCTGGCCCCGGTCGTACGCCTGCTGGTCCTGCTCGGCAACGCCGTCACCCCCGGTCGCGGCTACCGCGACGGCCCCTTCGAGACCGAGGCCGAGCTGCGCGAGTTCGTGGACATCGCGCAGGCGTCGCAGCTGATCGAGGACGACGAGCGCAAGATGCTGCACTCGGTCTTCGACCTCGGCGACACCCTCGCGCGCGAGGTCATGGTGCCGCGCACCGACATGATCACGATCGACCGCGAGAAGACGCTGCGGCAGGCGATGTACCTGTTCTCGCGCTCCGGCTTCTCCCGCCTGCCCGTGGTCGACGGCAGCCCCGACGACATCGAGGGCCTGCTGTTCTTCAAGGACGTGTCGCGTCGCGTGTTCTCCGACCACGACTCCGAGCAGCTGCCGGTCCACGAGGTGATGCGGCCGGTGGCGTTCGTGCCCGACAGCAAGCCCGCCGACGACCTGCTCAAGGAGATGCAGCTCGAGCGGCGTCACTTCGCGGTCGTCATCGACGAGTACGGCGGGACCGCCGGCCTGGTCACGATGGAGGACATCGTCGAGGAGATCGTGGGCGAGATCGACGACGAGTACGACCGCGCCACCCCCGGCGTCGAGCAGCTCGCCGACGGGCGCACCCGGGTGCCGGCGCGGATGGACATCGACGATCTCGCCGAGCTGTTCGACGTCACGATCGACGAGGAGGACGTCGAGACGGTCGGCGGCCTGCTCACCAAGCTGGTCGGCCGGGTGCCGATCCCGGGCGCCACCGGCGACATCGCCGGGCTGCGGCTGGTCGCCGAGCGGATGTCGGGTCGCCGGCACCAGCTGGCGACCGTGGTGGTGGAGCCCGTCGACCCGGGGGAGCCGTCCGACGACGAGCAGCCCCGCGAGCATGCCCGGTCCTCGGGCGAGGAGGTAGTGCTGTGAGCGGCGAGGAGCGCGCAGCGCAGGGTGCGGGCGGCGAGGGTTATCGCGCGGGGTTCGCCTGCCTGGTGGGCCGGCCCAACGCCGGCAAGTCGACGCTGACCAACGCGCTGGTCGGCCAGAAGGTCGCGATCACCTCCAGCAAGCCGCAGACGACGCGGCACACGATTCGCGGGGTGCTCACGACCGACCAGGCCCAGCTGGTGCTGGTCGACACCCCTGGGCTGCACAAGCCGCGCACCCTGCTGGGGCAGCGGCTGAACGACCTGGTGCGCGAGACCCTGCTCGAGGTCGACGTGGTCGGCTTCTGCCTGCCGGCCGATCAGCGCATCGGTCCGGGGGACGCGTTCATCGCCGCCGAGCTGGCCGAGCTGCGGCGGGGGCGCCGACGGCCCGTGGTGGCCATCGCGACCAAGTCGGACACGGTCAGCAAGGACCGGTTGGCCGAGCACCTCGTGGCGATCAGCGAGCTCGGCGACTACGACGCGATCGTCCCGTGCTCGGCGACGCGCATGGACCAGGTCGACACGGTCGCCGAGGTGCTGATGTCGTACCTGCCGGAGTCGCCGCAGCTGTATCCCGACGGGATGCTCACCGACGAGCCGGAGTCGGTGATGATCGCCGAGCTGGTGCGCGAGGCCGCGCTCGAGGGCGTGCGCGACGAGCTGCCGCACAGCCTGGCGGTCGTCGTCGAGGAGATGGTGCCGCGCGAGGACCGCCCCGAGGACAACCCGCTGCTCGACGTGCGGGTCAACGTGTTCGTCGAGCGGCCGTCGCAGAAGGCGATCATCATCGGGCGCGGCGGCTCGCGGCTGCGCGAGGTCGGCACCCAGGCGCGCACCCAGATCGAGGCGATGCTCGGGCAGCGGGTGTTCCTCGATCTGCACGTCAAGGTCGCCAAGGACTGGCAGCGCGACCCCAACCAGCTGAGCAAGCTCGGCTTCTGAGCGGGAGACGATGAGCGAGTACGAAGCCTGGGCCGAGTTCGGCGACGCCCTGCGACTGCCGGTGAAGGACACCGACTTCGTCACCGACATCCCTTGGGAGGCAGCGGATTTCAAGCCCGAGCTGCCGCTGATCGACATCGGGTCGGGGTCCGGGCTGACCACGGTCACCCTCGCCGAGCGCTACCCCGAGGCCGAGATCGTCGCGGTCGAGCCCGACTGGGTGATGCGTTCGCTGCTGATGCTGCGCATCGCCGAGCGCGACGACCTGCGCCCGCGCACCACCGTGCTGCCCGAGTCGATCCTCGACTCCTGGCTGCCCGACCAGTGCGGCGGTGCGCTGCTGTTCAACGTGATCTACTTCCTCGGCGAGCGGCAGCGCGAAGCCTTCTGGCAGCGGATGGCGCGGGTGCTCGTGCCCGGGGCGCCGGTGCTGATGAGCAGGTCGTACGGCGCCGGTGACGGCCCCGTCGAGCGCAAGCTGTCGGCCTCGGCCACCATGGGCCGCCAGGAGTATCAGCGCTGGTTCGCCGCGACCCCGCTCGACGACGGCCGGGTCGAGATCACCAACGACTACCTCACCCTGCGCGACGGCGAGGTGGTGCGCGAGGTGTCCACGCGGGTGCGGCCCTACGGCCTGAGCGAGGACACCATCGTCGACGAGATCCCGGTCGGCTCGTTCGGCATCGAGGAGATCGACGACCGCTACCTCGCGGTGCGGCGCCACCCCGACCTGCGCCGCCGCCGCTGAGTCACAGCACCTTCACCTGCTGCCAAGCCCGCTCAACCGCCTGCTGCTCGGGGCTGCCGGAACCGAACCGCTCGCCGGCCTGGGTGACGGTCGCCTGCGCGAACACGGCGAAGTCGGCGTCCTTGGGCAGCCCGCCCCGGGTCATCGCGTCGTACCAGACCTGCCCCGCCCGCTCCCAGGCGTTGCCGCCGATCGCGGTCGCCGCGAGGTAGAAGGCGTGGTTGGGGATGCCGGAGTTGATGTGCACGCCGCCGTTGTCGTTCTGCTCGTCGTGCGGCATCTCGGCGTAGTCGTCCATCGTCGCCGGCTGCGGGTCCTTGCCGAGGGTGGGGTCGTCGTACGCCGTGCCGGGCGCCTTCAGCGAGCGCAGCGCAACCCCCTGCACCTTGTCGGTGAACAGCGACTCGCCGATGAGCCAGTCGGCCTGGTCGGCGGTCTCGCCGCGCACCCGCTGCTTGACCAGCGACCCGAACACGTCGGACACCGACTCGTTGAGCGCCCCGGACTGGCCGACGTAGGTGAACGCAGCGGTGAACTGGATGAAGCCGTGCACCAGCTCGTGCGCGATGACGTCGACGCTGTCGGTGAAGGAGTTGAAGAACTCGCCGTCGCCGTCGCCGAACACCATCTGCTCGCCGTCCCAGAAGGCGTTGTCGAACTCGACGCCGTAGTGGACGCTCGCGGTCAGCGGCAAGCCCTGGTCGTCGAGGGAGTTGCGGTCGTACTCCTCGGCGAACAGCGCGAACGTCTGGCCGAGCCCGTCGTAGGCCTCGTTCACCGACTCGTCGGCGACCGGCGGCTCGCCCTCGGAGCGCACCAGGACCCCGGGCAGCTCCTGCTTGCGCTGCGCGTCGTAGATGCTGCGCTTGGGCGAGACGGCGCCGGAGTCGGGCTGCAGCTCGTCGGTCGGCTCGGGGCGCACGACGGTGGGGTCGGTGGGAGCCGGCCGTGCCGCGCGCCCGCGGTCGCGCACGTCGGGCGGCAGCAGACCGGTGCCGCCGAGGTTGTCGCGCCGCGGGCCGCTGCGCGCGGCGCGCACCTCGCGACGCGCCACCATGTCGTTGCCCATCAGCAGCGTGCGCTCGGCGATCTGCGCGACCCGGGGGTCGGCGTCGCGAGCCAGCCGACGCAGCAGGTGGGGCGGGACGATGTGGCAGCGAGTCGTGGTCATGCCCCTACTGTGCAACGAGGGTCCGACAGCGGGGGCGTTGTGCGTGCTCCGATCAGGGGCGGATGTCGCGCAGCCAGTCCACGAGCGAGCGCTGCTGGGTGGCGCTCAGCCGGGCCAGCAGCCCGCCGCGCACCGTCTCGGCGTACGTCGGCAGCACCTCCGCGAGCAGCGCCCGTCCCTCGTCGGTCAGCTCAGCGGTGGTCGCGCGGGCGTCGTCGGAGGACTTGCTGCGCCGCAGCAGCTGCTTGCGCTCGAGCCGGGCGGCGCGGTGGGACAGGTCGCTGGGGGACAGGGACAGGTGACCGGCCACGACGGACATCTGGGGCGACCCACCGAGCTCGGCCACGGCGATCAGGACGCCGAACTCGCCCGTGCTCACCGGGGTGTCGGCGAGCACGGCGGCCAGACGCGCCTCCATGGCCCGCGAGACCCGCGCGAACTCGCGCCAGGTCTCTCGCTCCCGGCCCGTGAGGCCACCGGCCAGCTCGGGCGGCAGCTTGCTCGAAGTCGTCATGCGGGGTCTCCTGATCAGACGCGGCGGGCCCGACCGGCCAGCATGCCGAGCGTCAGGGTAGCCAGCCCGACGATGGCGTACGTCCACCGCGGGCCGCTCCACGAGCCGGACCACTCGTGCGCGAGCCCGACCAGGACCGGGCCGAGGGCGGCGATGGCGTAGCCACCGGACTGCGACATGCCGGCGAGCCGGCCGGCGGCCATGCTCGTGCCGGTGCGCAGCCCGAGGAAGGAGTATGCGAGCGACATGCCGGCCCCGCTGCCGACGCCGACGACCAGCACGCCGACCGCGAGCGCCGCGCCCGTCGTGGTCGCGACGAGCACGCCGCCGACCAGCTGCACGAGCCCGATCAGGGCGGCCACGACGACCTGGTCGCGCCCGCGGGCCGCGATCGGCGGCACCAGCAGGCTCGGCACCATGCCGATCAGCGCCAGCATGCCCAGCAGGCCGGAGGCGGCCGCGGCGGACATGCCCCGGTCGGTGAGCATCGGCACCAGCCACGCGACCGCGGTGTAGAACATCAGCGACTGCATGCCGAAGAAGGCGGTCACCTGCCACGCGAGGGGCGAGCGCCACAGCGACCCGGCGGGCACGCCGGCGGTGCGGTCGGGCTGGTGGTGCTCCCGCTCGAAGGGGAGCCACAGCACGGCGGCGAGCAGCGCGCCGGCCGGGATCACGGTGATCGCCACGTGCCAGCCCCACTGCGAGGTGAGCGGCAGGGCGAGGAAGGAGCCGAGGGCGCCGCTGACGGTCATCGTCGAGGTGAACAGGGCGGTCATCGTCCCGATCGAGCGGGGGAAGTCGCGGCGGATCACCATGGGCAGCAGCACGTTCGGGAGGCAGAGCCCGAGCGCGACGAGCACGGTGCCGGCGTAGAGCGCGGCGGTGGAGGGCAGCGTGCGCACCACCGCCCCCGCCACGACGATCAGGAAGCCGAGCACCACCGCGAGCTCGATGCCGAGCCGGCGTCCGACGGTGGTCGCGAACGGTGACGCGACGACGAACACCACGAGCGTCACGGTGGTCAGGGCGCCGATGCCCGCGGCCGACAAGCCGTACGCGTCGCCGATCTGCTGGCCGAGCGGACCCATCACCGTGATCGGCGAGCGCACCGCGAGACCGGACAGGATGACCGCGACGACCAGGATCGGCATCCGCCACGGGTGCTCGCGGTGGACCCGTCGCAGGGGTGGCAGGCCTGCCCTGCGGTGCACCAGATCGGTCATCGGGGGCGGCCTCCTCGGTCACGGGGTTGTTTGACAACGTCAAGTATGTCGAAATGCTTGACTCTGTCAAATACTGTGACCGAGGTCTCGGTCGGGTCGGGCGCAGCTGTGCCCGGGGGCGGTCAGCGGAACTCGACGGTCTCCTCGGAGCTGGACCAGAAGACCTTCAGACCCTCCGGCTTCACACCGCGTGGGAGCTCGAACGTCAGCTCACGGGTCTCGGGGTCGCCCGAGGAGACCAGCGGCAGGTCGACGACGTCCTTCACGCGCGGGCACAGGTTTCCCTTGCCGTCCACCAGGGCGAACTGCTGCGGTCCCACGATGGCGGAGAACGGACTGGTGAGCGTGACCTCGACGGTGACCGTGCTGGACAGCGCACCCGGTTCGTTCGTGACCTTCGGCTTCGCGACCTGCAGCGTCGTGCCCTCGACCTGCTTCTTGCGCAGCGGTGCCGCCTTGCCGAACGAGGTCGTGCGGTCGGGGTCGAACGGCTCCTTCAGCTTCGCGGTGCACCCGGTCGGTGGCGCGATCGTGCGCACCTCGCCACCGGTCCGCCACGCGGCGAGCACCCGGCCGCCGGTGTCGAGCGCCACGAGGGTCACCCGGTTCTTGTCCTCGCCGGGGGAGTCGGCCTGCACGGACACGTTCACCGGCTCTACCCGGCCGCGGGTGAGCATCTGGAACGGCGTGCGGTCCTGGCACAGCATCCCGTCGCCGGTGACCACGGCATACCGCAGCTTGGTGGGGCTGGGGAACTGGTCGCCGCTGGTGCGCACGGCGTTGAGCGCCACGGTGATCCGCGACCCCTTGACGACCGGGCCCTGCTTGGCGGTGTTGAGCGAGTATCGCTCGCCGCCGCTGGAGACCTCGGCCTGCGAACCCCAGGCGTACGTCTTCGTCACCTCGGGCGCGGAGTCCTCGCACCCGAACGGCTTGCGCGGTCCGGAGCTACGGTCGGGGGAGTCACCACTTGATGCGCTCGCGTGCGAATCGCCTTGTCCCGCAGCGGAGCTCGCTGCTGCCGGTCCGCTGTCGCTGCCGCACCCGGCCAGCACCAAAGCACCGATGGCCGCACCGACGGCGGCTGTCCCCCTGAGAGCTCGCATGGCCGGCAGGCTAGCGAGCGCACGCGCCGGGCGTGGCGGTTCGAGCGGTGATCGGCGGGTCGTCGTGCCTGTCAGCTCGGGGCGGTGGCGCCTCCGGTGCGCCACGCCGCGAGCACCGCACCGCCCTGGTCGAGCACCACGAGCGTGATCGCGTCCTTGCTCTCGCCGGAGGTCTCGGTGCGCACCGAGACATCGACCGAGGTCTGCCGGTTCAGACCGAGCATCGGCAGCCCGACCGGGTCGCGGCACAGCTTCCCGTCGCTGGTGACGACGCCGAGGGTGAGGGTGCTGGCCTCGGCCAGCACGTCGCCGGTGCGGCGGGTGGCGACCACCCCGACCTCGACGCGCGCGTCGCGCACGGTGGGTCCGTCGACGGCGGTGGCGAGGGCGTACAGCCGGCCGCTGTCGTCGACGTCGACCTTCGACCCCCAGCCGTACGCCTGGCTCACCCGCGGCGCCTGGCTCGCGCAGGTGGCGGGCCTGGCCGGTGCGTCGTCCGCGGCGTCGCTGCCGCCGCAGCCGGTGAGCAGGAGCGCACCGCTTGCCGCCGCAGCGGTCACCGGGAGTCCTCGTCGCATGGCGGGAGGCTAGCGAGCCGGCGCCGATCGGCGGGGGGATGTCGTCGGGCACCTCTAGCGTGCCGGGCATGGCTGAGACCGGACTCATCGTGCCGCCCGACCAACCGCCCGAGCGCTACCGCGAGGCGGTGCTGGCCGCCGAGCGGGCCGGTCTGCCCGAGGTGTGGTTCTGGGAAGACTGCTTCGCCGAGAGCGGGCTGGCCCCGGCCGCCGCCGCGCTGGCGTGGACCGAGCGCATCCGGGTCGGCGTCGGGCTGCTCCCGGTGCCGCTGCGCAACGTCGCGCTGACCGCGATGGAGCTGGCCACCCTGGCGCGGCTGTTCCCCGGCCGGCTGCTGCCCGGCATCGGCCACGGGGTGCTGGAGTGGATGGGCCAGGCCGGGGTGCGCGCCGAGTCGCCCATGACGCTGCTGCGCGAGCACGCCACGGCCCTGCGCGCGCTCCTCGCTGGGGAGTCGGTCACGGTCGAGGGGCGCTACGTCCGGCTCGACGGCGTGCAGCTGCGCTGGCCGCCCGAGCAGGTGCCGCCGGTGCTCGTCGGGGCGGTCGGCCCGAAGACGATCGCGCTCGCCGGCGAGCTCGGAGACGGGCTGATCCTCACCGGCGGGACGTCCGCCGCGGCCGTGCGCGAGGCCGTCGCACGGCTGCGCGGGGCCCGTCCGGCGGGAGCGGCCGAGCCCGACGTGGTGGTCTTCACCGACCTGCCCGTCGACGCGTCGGTGCAACAGCTGACCGACCGGGTGTACGAGCTCGCCGACGCCGGTGCCACCCGCGTGCCGGTGCTCGCGCTCGGCGACCGCGGCCCCGAGTCCGGCCCGGCGATCCTCGACTTCGCCGCCCGGCTGGGGGCGATCTCGATACGCCTCGCCTAGCGGCTCGGCTACTCGATCAGCGTTGGGGGCGTCCCGCATCCCGGGCAATCGAGACCGACCCGTGGACACCACGCACCTGGGCGCGGCTATGGTGACCACGTGCGGACGACGTACTCGCTGCTTCTCCTTCGTCGCCGCGGCGAGGCCTGATCTTCGGCCTTCCTCGCCGCGGAGTCGCCTCCTGCGGCCGAATCCCCTTCAGCCACACCTGAACTGGCGGACCCGTCGGCCCCGCGCCATCACTGCGGCACCGGCGAGCGCACCGCCCCGAACCCGAGGCGAGAGATGATCCACCCCCAGCAGCCCACGTCGATGCCGATCGGCAAGTACGAACCGTTCAGCAAGCAGATCACCGTCGACCTGCCCGACCGCACCTGGCCGGACAAGCAGATCACCAAGGCGCCGCGCTGGTGCGCGGTCGACCTGCGCGACGGCAACCAGGCCCTCATCGACCCGATGAACGCCGAGCGCAAGATGCGCATGTTCCAGCTCCTGGTGCGCATGGGCTACAAGGAGATCGAGGTCGGCTTCCCCAGCGCCAGCCAGACCGACTACGACTTCTGCCGCCAGCTCATCGACGGCGGCCACATCCCCGACGACGTGACCATCCAGGTCCTCACGCAGAGCCGCGACCACCTGGTCGAGCGCACCTTCGACGCGATCCGCGGCGCGAAGTCGGCGATCGTGCACTTCTACAACTCGACCTCGGCGCTGCAGCGGCGGGTGGTCTTCGGGCTCGACCAGGACGGCATCGTCGACATCGCGCTGCAGGCGGCCCGGCTGTGCAAGAAGCTCGAGGAGACCGTTCCCGAGACCGACGTCTACTACGAGTACTCCCCGGAGTCCTACACCGGCACCGAGCTGGAGTTCGCGGTGCGCATCTGCAACGAGGTCATCGACGTCATCGACCCCACGCCGGACCACAAGATGATCGTCAACCTGCCGGCGACCGTCGAGATGGCCACGCCCAACGTCTACGCCGACTCCATCGAGTGGATGGTGCGCCACCTCGACCGCCGTGAGTCGATCGTCGTGTCGCTGCACCCGCACAACGACCGCGGGGAGGGCGTGGCGGCGGCCGAGCTGGGATACCTCGCCGGCGCCGACCGCATCGAGGGCTGCCTGTTCGGCAACGGCGAGCGCACCGGCAACGTCGACCTGGTCACGCTCGGCATGAACCTGTTCAGCCAGGGCGTCGACCCGCAGATCGACTTCTCCGACATGGACGAGATCCGGCGCACCGTCGAGCACTGCAACCAGCTGCCGGTGCACGAGCGGCACCCGTGGGGCGGCGACCTGGTCTACACCGCCTTCTCCGGGTCGCACCAGGACGCCATCAAGAAGGGCTTCGAGGACATGGACCGCCAGGTGCGCGAGTCCGGCCGCGAGCTCGACGAGCTGGTCTGGGGCGTGCCCTACCTGCCGATCGACCCGCACGACATCGGCCGTTCCTACGAGGCGGTCGTGCGCGTCAACAGCCAGTCCGGCAAGGGCGGCGTGGCCTACATCCTCAAGAGCGAGCACCAGCTGGACCTGCCGCGCCGGCTGCAGGTGGAGTTCAGCGGGGTCGTGCAGCAGCGCACCGACACCCAGGGCGGCGAGGTCACCCCGGCGCAGCTGTGGGACGTCTTCACCGACGAGTACGTCCCCGGCGCGGGCGAGGGCGAGGCGGCCTGGGGCCGGTTCGCCCCGATCACGCACTCCATCGAGAGCACGTCCGACGGTGACCGGATCACCGCCACGATGACCGACCGCGACAACGGCGGCCGCGAGATCACCATCCAGGGGCAGGGCAACGGCCCGATCGCCGCGTTCACCGACGCCCTGTCGACGCTCGGCATCGACGTGCGGGTGCTCGACTACGCCGAGCACGCCATGTCGGCCGGTGAGGGCGCCCGGGCGGCGGCGTACGTCGAGGCGGCCATCGGCGAGCGCGTGCTGTGGGGCGTCGGCCTGCACAGCTCGATCGTGAAGGCCTCGCTCACCGCGGTGCTCTCGGCGGTGAACCGGGCGCTGCGCGACGCCCCGGTGCCGGTCGAGGAGCCCGCCCAGGTGCATCCGAGCAACGCGGTCTGAGCCGCGGCCGGCGGGATGCTCCGGGCCGGCCGGTCTGCTCGGCGGGCGGTCAGCCGACGCCGTCGTCGCGCACCGCGCGGAAGGTCGCCAGCGCCTGCTGGTCGCCCGTGAGCACCGGCTCGCTGCCGATGACCGGCCGGCCCCACAGCCACAGGTCGAGGTCGGCGGCGGACCCGGTGACGGTTGCGTCGGCGGCTCGGCCGTCGTCGTCGACCGCCTGCCAGGAGGGGACGTCGACGGCCTCGCCCTGCGAGGACGTACCCGCGAATCGTCCGAGCCGCACCAGCCAGCTGCGCTCGGCGTCCGTCGCCCGCACGCGGACGCGCTGGTCGCCGGGGGTGAACGTGCCCCACGACGGGTGGTTGCCGAACATCACGACGACCGCCTCGTCGACCCCGTCGGCGGCGAGCCCGACGTCGATCGGACTGATCAGCCAGCCGGCGGTCAGCTCCGCGTCGACCCGGTGGACGAGCGCCTCGTGGGCCTGCCGGCGCCGGACGTACGCCACGTCGTGCAACGCCTCGTCGGAGACCCACATCCAGCGGGGTTCTGCCGGGTCGGCCTCGGCGGCGACGCTGTGCAACCGGGGGCTCTGCTCGCGGTAGAACGCGAGCAGGCCCGCACGGTCGGCCGGACGCTCGGGCTCGACCAGGTCCTCGATCTGCTGACCGGTGCGCAGGTCGTCGGCGACGATCGTGGCCCAGAACCACTGGACCTCGCCCAGGTGCCACAGCAGGTCGTCGGCGTCCCAGTCGGGGCAGCTCGGCACGCGGGCGGCCGGGTCCGCCGCCTGCGCGGCGTCCAAGAACATGGCGGACTCGGTCTGCAGGTGACCGAGGAAGTCGAGTGTGCTCATGCGGCCGAACGTAGGGCCGCGGCATGCCGCGTGTCGCGCGGGTTTCGGGCAGCTGAGCTGCGGTCAGCCGAGCTTGTCGGCCGTGGCCTGGAGCCGGGCGAGGGTGCGGGCGTTGCGCGTCGTGATCGGCGCCGTCTCTCCGGTCGAGCCGGGCAGCCGTCCACGGCCCTGCGCCCTGGCGAACGGGGTGTCGAGCGACCGGCCGACCGGGCAGGTCCAGGCGAGTGCGGTGGGGCTCAGGCGCGTGTGCTCCTGGTCGAGCTCGACGGCCAGCCGCACCCACGGGTCGAGCCCGCCCTCGGTCTGCGCGAGCGTGACGTAGGCGTGGGTGCGTTCGTCGTCGAGGGCGTACGGCAGCGTGGCCACCAGGTCGTCCACCTGCGCCAACGTCTGGACGACGAGCGGGACGTGGGCTCCGAGGTCGCGCTCCACCGCGGCCTCGGCAGCGACCCGCAGCGGCTCCGGGTCGAGACCGGTGCGCACCACGGCGTTGCCGGAGGCGAGCACGGTCGCGGCCTGCTCGACGCCCTCGATCGACTCCAGGCACGCGCGCAGCGGGGCCGACCGCACCGTCACCCCGCCCACGTTGACGCCGCGCAGCAGGAGCGCGGCGAGGCCGCTCACCCGGCCTGACGCCCGCGCGCCGCCGCGAAGTGCGCCAGCGCGGCGGCGAAGTCGCGGCGGGCGAACGCCGGCCACAGCTTGGGGCTGAGGTAGATCTCGGCGCCCTGGGTCTGCCACGGGCAGAAGCCCGACAGGCGCTGCTCGCCGCTGGAGCGGATGACCAGGTCGATGTCCTTGACCGGGCCGCCGGGCAGCGCGGCCGTGATCTGGTCGGCGTCCAGCGCGGCGATGTCGGCCGAGCCGGGGGCGCGCAGCAGCGCGGCCCGCACCCCGTCGACGATGTCCTGCCGCCCGTCGTAGCCCACGGCGAGCGTGACGTGGCGCGGCCGCGAGGACGTACGCTCCCGCGCCGCGCGCAGGTCGTGCGCCACCTCCTCGGGCAGCAGCCGCGGGTCGCCGGACAGGTGGATCCGCCAGCTGCCCGCGCGCTCGATCGCCCGGGGAAGCACCTGCCGCAGGACCGTGTGCAGGCCGGCCAGCTCGTGCGCCGGGCGTTCGCGCAGGTTGTCGGCCGAGAGCAGATAGACCGTCACGTGCTCGATGCCGGCGGTCTCGGCCCAGCCGAGCAGGTCGCCGACCCGTTCGGCGCCGACCTTGTGGCCGACGGAGGAGTCGGTGTATCCGGCGGCCTTGGACCAGCGGCGGTTGCCGTCGACGACCACGCCGACGTGCCGAGGGCGGACCGGCAGCGCGTGCAGGCGCCGACGCCCCATCCGGCGCTGCAGCATGGTCGCGACACTCATGGCCAAGAACGGTACGACCGGTGCGGCCGGGCGCCGGGGAGGCGCGCGGAGGCCGGAACGGAATGGGCGGAAGGCGCCAGGCGGCTACCGCACGCCGCGCGGGCGGAACTGGATGCTGATGCGCGGCCCGACGGGCTTGGCGGTCTTGGGCACGGCGTGCTCCCACGTGCGCTGGCAGGAGCCGCCCATGACGATCAGGTCGCCGTGGCCGAGGACGAACCGCAGCGACTCGCCGCCGCCGCGCGGGCGCAGGGCGAGGGTGCGCGGCGCGCCGACCGAGACGATCGCGACCATCGTGTCGTGGGTGTTGCCGCGGCCGATGCGGTCGCCGTGCCAGGCGACCGAGTCGCGGCCGCCGCGATAGAGGCACATGCCCGCGGTGCGGAACGGCTCGCCGAGCTCCGCCGCGTAGTGCCGGGAGAGCTGGTCGCGGGCCTCGGTCAGCACCGGGTCGGGCCAGGCCTCGGTCTCGGAGTAGAACCGGAGCAGGCGTGGGGTGTCGACCTCGCGGTCGTACATCTGCCGGCGCTCGCCGTGCCAGTCGACCCCGCCGGCGCCGCCGGGCATGAGCCGCGCGAACAGCTCGTCGGCGCCGGTGAGCCAGCCCGGCCGAAGGTCGACCCACGCGCCGCGGGTGAGCGGCGTGCGCCGCACGGACCCGCCGAGCGGGCGCAGCCCGACCTCCTCGACCTGGTCGAGCAGAGACCCCTGCAGCGCGAGCTCGGACATGGCGCCAGGTTAGAACAGGCGTTCGACGCGCGCAACGGCCGCGGGCGGTCAGCCGCGGCGTGTCGTCTCGAGCACCGCCTGCGCCGCGTGCAGCCCGCCGAGACCGCTCACGCCGCCACCTCGTCGAGATCCCGCACCGCACAACAGGATTCGCGGGTCATCCGTCGCGACGCCCCACCGTGCGGCAGGCGTGTCGAGCGGCTCGTCGTCCTCGGCGAACGGCCAGTCGAGCGGACCGTGGAAGATGCTGCCGCCCGGCATGCCGGGGGAGCGCTCCAGGTCCAGGGTGGTGCGGGTCTCCACGCACGGACGGCCGCTCGGGTCGCGCAGCACCACGTCGTCGAGCGGCTCGGCGAGCACCGAGGAGATCGAGTCGAGCACCGCGCGCTCCCACCGCGCCCGCTGCTGGTCGGGCCGGGCGTGATCGATCAGCCGGTGCGGCGTCTGCAGGGTGAAGACCGTCAGCGTGTGCGCGCCCTGCTCGCGCAGCCCCGGCGACAGGATGCTCGGGTCGGTGAGGGAGTGGCAGTAGATCTCGGCGGGCACCGGCTCGGGAAGCTCGCCCGACGTGGCGCGGGCGTACGCCAAGTCCAGCTGGGCGTACGACTCGTGCACGTGGAAGGTGCCGCCGAACGCGGCCTCGGGGGCGACGCCCGTCTCGCGCAGCCGCGGCAGGCGCGACAGCAGCAGGTTGACCTTGATCTGTGCGCCCTCGGCGGGCGGCGGCTCGGTGCCGCGCACCCGCGCGAGGTGACCGGGAGCGCCGCCCCACAGCACGTACGCCCCCCGCACCTGCCGCTGCTCCCCACCCTCGACATAGGTCACCACGCCGTCGCCGTCGACGCCGGTCACCTCGGCGCCGGTGACCAGGGTCGCGCCGGCCGCGCGGGCGGCCTGCTCCAGCGCGCCCGACACCTGACCCATGCCGCCGACCGGCACGTCCCAGGCGCCCGTGCCCCCACCGATCACGTGGTAGAGGAAGCAGACGTTCTGCTGCAGGTCTGCCTGGTGGGCGCGGGCGAAGGTGCTGATCAGGCCGTCGGTGAGCACGACGCCGCGCACCAGATCGTCGCGCACGCTGCGCTCGATCACCTCGCCCAGCGGGCGTTCGACGAAGGCGTCCCAGGTCGCGTCGTCGCCCAGCGCGCGCCGCAGCTCGCTGCGCCGGGGGAGCGGGCCGGTGACCGACGGCCAGACCGCCTGCGCGAGGCGGGTGGTGCGGTCGTACAGGTCGGTGAACCCGGCGTGGTCGCCGCCAGCCCCGATCGCCTCGAACGAACGCCGTGTCGCGCCAGCGTCGTGGTTGTCGACGAGCAGGCCCACGTCGCTGCCGGGCCGTGGGGTGTAGGACGCAAAACGCCTGCGACGCAACGTGATCGACAGACCGAGGTCGTCGATGATGTGCTGCGGGAGCAGGCTCACGAGATAGCTGTAGCGCGACAGCCGCGCCCCCGTGCCCGGGAACGCCTCGGCCGAGACGGTGGCGCCACCGAGGTGGTCGTCGCGCTCGAGCAGCAGCACCGACAACCCGGCCTGGGCCAGGTATGCGGCAGCCGTCAGCGCGTTGTGCCCGCCGCCCACGACGACGACGTCACGTCGCTCGGTCCCGGCAGGCACGACGACCCTCGCTCAGCGCCGGCGGAACACGTTGAGCTGGCCGGCGCTGCGGACGTACGGCGCGTCGTACTGCCCGACGAGCTCGAGCCCGCGACGGTCGAACATCTCGATGATCTGGGCCGACGTGACCGGGTCGAGCGCGCCCCAGTCGCCGGCCTTCTGCGCCTTGGGCTTGCCGTTGCGCGAGTTGAGCGAGACGGCGTAGCGGATGCCCTTGGAGCAGACCTGGTCGATGTAGTGGTCGACGACCGGCGGCTCCATCTCCTGGAAGGAGAAGGAGTTCACGAACACCTCGAACTCGCTGTCGAGGTCCTGGATCCGGTAGTTCGGGAGCACCCCGCTGCCCGGCACCGTGATCGGCCCCGGCGCGGCGGTCTCGCCCTCGTAGAGCGTGACCCGCGAGCCGAACAGCTCGGTGAGGTAGTAGGACGCGACCGTGAGCAGCGGCGGGATGTCGAGGTCGACGTAGCGGGCGTTGGGGTCGCGCTGCATGACGATCTCGCCGAGCACGCCGAAGCCGCCGCCGATCTCCAGGAAGCTGCGCGGCGGGCCGGCGACGTGGTGGGACAGCGCCGACAGGCACAGCAGGTAGTTGGCGTAGGCCCGGCCGAACGTGGCGTGGGTGCCCACGTCGAGCCCGAACGCCTGCCACGGCGTGCCGACGCGGCTCTCGCCGTGGGTGCGCAGGTCGAACGGCCACCGTTCCTGGTCCCAGCCGACGGCCGCGACGTCGTAGTCGCGACGGGCCTCGTGCCACCCGGTCAGCGCCGAGCGCAGGAAGGACTCGTCGGCCGTGCCCTTGACCTCGCGCGCCTTCGGCAGGAGGGCACCGAGGGTCGCGTTGGTCCAGCCGTTGCCGTACAGCGGGTAGAACCAGATCGAGGCGGCCGGCCAGGACTTGAACCTGTCGAGGCCGAGGGTGCGCATGTCGTCCAGCAGCTTGTCGACACCCGGGCCCCAGAAGTTGGTGGGGCGGTAGGTCTCGTCGACCCCGCGCAGCTCGTCGAGCGAGCGGGTGGTCAGCTGGGCCCAGTCGGTCATCGATCCTCCAGGGTCGGGGGTGGCGCAGACATCCTCACACGCCCGCCCGGCGGGTCGCACGTGACGGGCGACCCGCCGGGCGGGGTGGTCGGAGGCGGTGCGCCCTCGGGAGAGAATGGACCGATGGCCCTCTACCGTGACGCCGCGATCGTGCTGCGCACCCACAAGCTGGGTGAGGCAGACCGGATCGTCACGATGCTGTGCCGCGGCACCGGCAAGGTGCGCGCCGTGGCCAAGGGCGTGCGACGTACGAAGTCCAAGTTCGGGGCGCGCCTCGAGCCGGGCATGGTCGTGGATCTGCAGTGCTACCAAGGGCGTTCGCTCGACACGATCACCCAGGCGGCGATGCTCGCGCCGTACGGCGAGCAGGTCGCGGCCGACTACTCCGCGTGGACCGCCGCCGCGGCGATGCTCGAGACGGCCGACCGGCTCACCGAGGAGCGCGAGCCGGTGCAGCGGCAGTTCACGCTGCTGGCGGGCGGTCTGGCGGCGCTGGCCGCCGGGCGCCACGACTCGGGGCTGGTGCTCGACTCCTACCTGCTGCGCGCGATGGCGACCGCCGGGTGGGCCCCGTCGTTCCGCGACTGCGCAGGTTGCGGCGCGCCCGGCCCGCACCGGGCGGTCAACCTCGCGGCGGGCGGCGCGGTCTGCCCGTCGTGCCGGCCGCCGGGCTCGGCGGCGCCGCGCCCCGAGACGTTCGTGCTGCTCGGCGCGCTGGTCGCCGGCGACTGGGCGACGGCCGTGGCCGCCGACCCGCGCACGCGCAACGAGGCCAGCGGACTCGTGACGGCATACCTGCACTGGCACCTGGAGCGGGGCGTACGCTCGCTGCGCCTGGTCGACCGGGGCACCCCCGCTCTGCCGGCACCGCCCGCCGACCGTGCAGGAGCCCGATGAGCACGCCCGTCCCGCCGCCGCCCCACCGAAGCGGCGCCCGAGCGCCCCAGCTGCCGCCCGAGATCGTGCCCCGGCACGTCGCGCTGGTGATGGACGGCAACGGGCGGTGGGCCAACGCGCGCGGGCTGCCGCGCACGAAGGGCCACGAGGCCGGCGAGGCGCAGCTGATCGACGTCGTCGCGGGCGCGATCGAGGCGGGCGTGGGGACGCTGTCGGCGTACATGTTCTCCACCGAGAACTGGAAGCGCTCGCCCGACGAGGTCCGCTTCCTGATGGGCTTCAACCGCGACGTGATCCGCCGCCGCGTCGACCTGCTCGACTCCTGGGGCGTGCGCTGCCGCTGGACCGGGCAGCGGCCGCGGCTGTGGCGCTCGGTCGTCAAGGAGCTGGAGAGCGCGCAGGAGCGCACCAAGCACAACACCGTCATGACGCTGCAGATGTGCGTCAACTACGGCGGCCGCGCCGAGATCGCCGCCGCCACCCGCCGCATCGCCGAGCAGGTCGCCGCCGGCCGGCTCAAGCCGGACAAGATCACCGAGGCCACGATCGCCCGCAACCTCGACTGGCCCGACACCCCCGACGTCGACCTGTTCGTGCGCAGCTCGGGCGAGCAGCGCACCAGCAACTTCCTGCTGTGGCAGTCCGCCTACGCCGAGATGGTCTTCCTCGACACCCTCTGGCCCGACTTCGACCGCACCCACCTGTGGCAGGCGATCGAGACGTACGCCGCCCGCGACCGCCGCTACGGCGGCGCCGTCGACCGCACCGCGACCCCGTAGACCGGGCATGTCCGTGGACCAGCACCTGATCGTGATCAGGGGCAACTCGGCATCCGGCAAGTCGACGGTGGCGGTCGAGCTGCAGCGACGGATGGGGCGCGGGGCCGCGAACGTCGGGCAGGACCACTTGAGACGGGTCGTGCTTCGGGAGCACGACGTCCCCGACGGCGACAACATCGGCCTCATCGAGCAGACGGCACAGCACTGTCTGCAGATCGGCTATCACGTGATCCTCGAGGGGATCTTGTACTCCGGCCACTACGGAAACATGCTGCGCAGGCTCATGGGCCGGCACGACGGCCCGACCCACGTCTTCTACCTCGACGTCCCGCTGGAGGAGACCCTGCGTCGGCACGCAGGGCGCCCCTTGGCGTCAGAGGTCGACTCCACCAAGCTGCGTGAGTGGTTCCTGGAGTCGGATGTCCTCGGGGTGCCCGGCGAGGTTGTCCTCGGCGGCGAGTACGACGTGGGCGGCGTGGTGGACCGGGTCCTCCAGGCGGTCGGCCCGGTGCGCGAGCGTACGAGCTCGTCGCAGGGGAAGTTCCTTTGACAGTCTGCCCGGCGCGGACGTACGACGCATCACGCGCGAGGTGGGCGGCCGGGCGGATGGGGTCGGTATCGACCCGAAACGTCACGTCCGAGGGGGTTTGGGCGGGCGGATGGGGTCGGTATCGACCCGAAACGTCACGTCCGGGGGGGGGTTGGGCGGGCGGATGGGGTCGGTATCGACCCGAAACGTCACGTCCGGGGGGGGGGGGTTTGGGCGGGCAGATGGGGTCGGTATCGACCCGATGGCGCCGGTCGTACGCGCCGATTCCGGGGGTTGTGACGTGCGGCGGGGCGGGGGAGCGGTCACAAGGGCCGATATCGGGGGTTGTTGACGTCACGTGGGGCGCGCCGACCGTCGTACGCGCCGATGTCGGGGGATACGCGCCGGTGCGCGCACGCCTCAGCCCACTCAGCCCCTCGAGCAGTCCGCGCAGCGACCGAACAGCTCGACGGTGTGCTCCACGTCGGTGAAGCCGTGGTCCTGGCCGACCCGGGCGGCCCAGCGCTCGACCGCGGGGCCCTCGACCTCGACTGTGCGTCCGCAGTCGCGGCATACCAGATGGTGGTGGTGCCCGGTGCTGCAGCGGCGATAGACCGCCTCGCCCTCGTCGGTGCGCAGCACGTCGACCTCGCCGTCGGAGGCCATCGTCTGCAGCGTGCGGTAGACGGTGGCGAGACCGACGGAGGCGCCCTTGGTGCGCAGCCGCTCGTGCAGGCTCTGCGCCGAGGTGAAGTCGTCGATCTCCGACAACGTCTCGGTGACCGCTGCCCGCTGCCGGGTGGGTCGCCGTCCGGTGCTCTCGCTCACGATTCCCTCCTCGCGGTGGGGGCCGGCTCGTCGTGCCGGTCCCAGTGGTCGGCGTGCGCCGCGTGCCGCTCGCCGTCGTGCAGGTAGTCCACGTGGTCGCCGTGCGGCACCGCACGGTGGCCGCAGCCGGGCCGGTGCTCGTGCGCGTGGTGCGACGACTCCGCGTGGCGCGCCGCCCGCACCCGAGCCACGGCCCAGGTCGCGAACGACGCCAGCACGAACACCAGCACGGTCAGCACCACGATGGTGCCGCCCGACGGGGTCTCGGCGTGGTAGGAGACCACGACCCCGCCCACGCTGCACAGGACCCCGATGAGCACGGCCAGCCGCAGCGCGCTCGCGAAGCTGCGGGTGAGCAGCTGCGAGGCGGCGTTCGGCACGATCATCAGCGCACTGATCAGCAATAGCCCGACGACGCGCATCGACACCACGACGGTGACCGCGGTCAGGATCGCCAGCGTCAGGTTGACGGCGAGCACGTTCATGCCGGTGGCGCGGGCGTACTCCTCGTCGCCGGCGACGGCGAACAGCCGCGGTCGCATGATCCAGGTGACCAGCAGGATGACCGCGGCGAGCACCGCGAAGACGCGCACGTCCGTCGGGCTCGTCGTGGTGATGGCGCCGAAGAGGAACGAGTCGAGGTTGGCCGGGGTCTCGCTGCCGGCGCGGCTCAGCAGCACGATGCCCACGGCGATCCCGCCGTAGAACATCACCGCCAGCGCGACGTCGCCGCTGGTGCGCCCGCGCGCCCGGACCAGCTCGATGAGCACGGCCGCGGCCACTGCCAGCGCGAGCGCGGTGAAGACCGGTTGCTGGCCGGTGACCACACCCACGGCGACGCCGGCGAGCGCGACGTGGCCCATGCCGTCGCCGATCAGCGCCAGCCGGCGCTGCACCAGGAAGATGCCGACCATCGGCGCGGCCACGCCCACGAGCAGTGCGGCGATCAGCGCCCGCTGCATGAAGTCGTACTGCAGCAGCTCAAGCATGGTCGGCTCCGGTGCTCAGCGGGCCTGCGCTCGGCAGGTGGCTCCCGTGCGGGGGGTCGGTCGGCGGGCACGGGTGGCTGCCGACGATCTGCTCGCGCCGGTGCTCGGCGTAGCGCTCGGGCGTGCCGTCGAAGCTGACCCGACCGGAGGTCAGCTCGACGATGCGGGTGACGACGTCGCGCAGCGCGGCCACCTCGTGGGTGACGATCAGCAGCGTGCGGCCGCTCGCCGTCAGCCGGCGCAGCACCTCGGCGAGCACCCGCTGGCTCGCCTCGTCGACGCCGGCCGTCGGCTCGTCCATGATCAGCAGGTCGGGCTCGGCGGCGAGCGCGCGGGCGATCAGCACCCGGCGCTGCTGGCCGCCGGACAGGGTCGACACGTCGTCGCCGGCCCGCTCGGCCAGGCCGACCAGCTCCAGCGCCTCGGTGATCGCGCGCCGGTCTTCGGGAGTACGCCGGACGAACCAGCCCTGGTGCGGCAGCCGCCCGACGGCGACCACCTCCTCGACCGTGGCGCGCACCGAGCCCGAGAGGGTGTGCCGCTGGGGGACGTACCCGATGCGGTAGCGCTCGGACAGGTCGCGCAGCGGCTGCCCGAGGACGGTCGCCTCGCCGCCCAGCTGGTCGGTGAGGCCGAGCAGGCCGCGCACCAGCGTGGACTTGCCGGAGCCGTTCGGCCCGAGCAGCGCGACGACCTCGCCGGGCCGCACGTCGAGGTCGATCGAGCGCACGACGGCGCGGTCGGCATAACCGAACGAGACGTGCCGCAGCTCGATCACGGGGCGGGTGGTGTCGGTCATGAGCATCCCTGTCCGGTGCGCAGCGTCGAGAGGTTGGAGCGCATGACCGCGAAGTAGTCGCCGCCGGCCGAACGGTCGGTGATGCTCTCGACCGGGTCCAGCGTGGCCGTACGCGCGCCGGTGCTGCGCGCGATCGCGTCGGCGAAGTCGGAGCTCACCAGCGGCTCGGTGTAGATCGTGGTGACGCCGTGCGCCTTGGCATAGCTGGAGATCCGGCCCAGCGCGGCCGGGTCGGGCTCCTGGCCGGGGGAGACCGCGATCGGCACCTGCGACAGGCCGGTGCGCTGGGCGAGGTAGCCGAACGCGGCGTGGCTCGTGACCAGCTCTGTGCGCGGGCACGAGCGCAGGCCGGTGACGAGCTCGCGGTCGAGCGTGGTGAGCCGGCCGCTGAAGGCGCGGGCGTTGCGCTCGTAGTCGGCTCGGTTGGCCGGGTCGACCTGGCCGAGGCGCGTGGCGACGGCGGTGGCGACGGCGGCGTAGCGCTGCGGGTCGAGCCAGAAGTGCTGGTCGACGGCGCCCGGCTCGGACCCGTGGTCGTGGCCGTCGTCGGCGTGGTGCTGCTCGGCGTCGCCCTCGCCGACCGGCTCCACCGACGGGGTGGGGGTCAGCCGCGCGGGCCCCGACACGTCGAACGCGCGGTCGCCGGCCTGCTCCTTCGCCGCGGTGTCGACGGCGGTGGAGAACCCCTTGCTGTAGACCACCAGCGACGCGTCGTCGATCGCCGCGACGTTCTTGGCGGTCAGCTCCAGGTCGTGCGGCTCGACACCGGGCTTGGCCAGGTTGAGCGTGGTGACGTGCTCACCGCCGACGGAGCGGACGAGCAGGTCCAGGGGGTACGCCGCCGTCACCACCGTGGGACGGTCGCCACCGCCGGAGCCAGGCCCACCGGCGCCCGAGGTGCCGCAACCGGCGAGCGCGGCGGTCGCCGCGAGGGCGAGGGCGGGGAGGGCAGCAGGGAGCTTCACGAGAATCATTCTCAGGAGAAGTGAGAATGATTGTCAACTGCGAGTCGCGCGGCGTCAGCGCGGGACGGCCAGCACCACCATGACGACGGCGGTGAGCAGCAGCACCGCCAGCCGCATCAGCCGGTCGAGCGGTGCGAGCCGGGGCCAGGTGAGATAGAGCAGCCAGGCGAGGAACAGCGTCAGCAGTCCGAAGCAGATCGCGCCGACGACGCCGCGCACCAGCGCCCCGACGAGCGCGATGGCCAGCGCCGCGACGAGCAGCGCGGCGGGCGGGAGCTTCGCCAGCTTCTGCAGCACGCCGTTGCTCGCGTGCTCGACCTTGCTGCGGAAGGCGTTCGTACGCACGGAAGGGCGGGAGTCTGCGGGCGGCACGGGGCGAGGGTAGCCACCGCCCGGGACTTGACCAACTCTTGACGGAAACCGGGAAGTGCCGTGGTTCTCTCGCCCACCCCCGCCGACCTACCGTGGCCTTGTCGCGAGGACACCCTCCCCTCCGATCCCTTGCGACATCGGTCACGGCGCAGCTGAGGCGGCGCGCTCGGAGTCTCCTTCCCCCGGGTGCGACGGGACGCCCCAGGTGCGCCGTGACCTCGTCCCGGACCGTTCGTCCCTCAGACCAGCAGGTCGTAGCCGATCTCGGTGGCGATCGCCGCGAGCAGCGCGATCACGGTCGGGTCGGCCAGCGGGCGGACCAGGTCGGGCGCCGACGGGCCGCAGCGTGCGGCGGGCTCGAACAGGACGAGGTTGGTGCCCGTCATCGTCGAGTCGACGCGCAGTCCGTGCAGGTCCGGCCAGGTGTCGTGGATCGTGCGCGCCCAGGCTCGGCAGACCTCCTTGGGTCCGTGCGCCAGCGAGCGCGCAGCCCCCTGCCGGACGAGCCAGTCGCCGCTCAGGTCGAGCAGCCGGAGCGGGCGCGCCGGCGTCCAACCGATCAGCACCGGCGCTCCGCTGATCGTGTCGATGACCCGCAGGTCCTGCCAGACCTCCGCCGCGGCTGTGCCGACGGTGGTCGCGGCGTACATCACCGCGTGCTGGGGCTGCTCGCGCATCCTGTCCGGGTGCGGGTCCCAGCGCATCGACGGCAGCCACCCGAAACCGCGCAGCGCGTTCCAGGGGAGCACGTGGTCCCCGCTGGTGCGGGCGATGCGAAAGACCGGCCCGGTGTGCTCGACCAGATCGCCGGGCGAGTGCTGCAGCGGCCGGGTCGGTGCCGCGGGGTACTTCGCGCTCACCAGGCGCTGAGCGCAGCGACCTGGTCAGCAACCGGGTCGGGTGCGCCCCCGGAGGCCAGCCAGGCGATCGGGGTCAGCCCGTCCAGCTCGTCCAGGCTCGTGCGCATCAGCGCCTCGACGGTCGAGGGGTGCACCTCCGAGGGGATGGCCCGCACGACCTGGTCGAGCCCGGGAAGAAAGCCGCCGTCGACGAACTGCCACGACGGAATGCGCAGTCCGTGCCCGGTGTGGACCGCGTGCAGGCGTTGCTGCTGGATCGCGCGCGTGATCGTGCTGCGGTGGCGGCCCACCAGTCGCGCGGCGGCGCCCGCGTCGAGGGTCTGGCGCAGCAACGTCGCGAGCGTGGCCAGGCGGGCGGCGGCCGCCGTGGCGCGCACCTGCGCGGGGCTGGCGAGCGTCGTGGCGAGCTGCTGGGAGCGCTCCTGCGGCAGGCCGCTGTGCTCGACGAGGGCGGCGGCCTCGTCCGCAGGCAGCGGCGCCGCGGCCGGGTCGCCGAGCGGCCGCGCGCGGGAGACGTCCGGCGCGGTCATGGCATGCAGGTACTCCAGCTCCTCGACCGAGGCGTTGGTGACGAGCCGGCGCAGCAGGGCGGCCGGGTCGGCCGCGCGGTCCACGGTGCTCATGCCCCTATCGTACGCCCGTGTGCACCGGAGCGCATCGCGCTGCGAACGGATGCGAACGGATGCGTCTGGGCCGGGCTGTCCTCCGCTCGATTCGGTCCGCAGGGGCCGGCTGGGCGAGAATGTCCGGGCTATGACCGAGGTGCTCGCCCCCGCTCCCGTGCTGCCGCCGCTGCAGATCGGGCGGCACGTCATCTCCTCTCCCGTGGTGCTCGCCCCGATGGCCGGGATCACCAACCGGGCGTTCCGGCGGCTGTGCCGGCAGTACGGCGCCGAAGGCTCCGCGGCCGGTGGCGCCTCGGGCGCGACCTCGCTCTACGTCAGCGAGATGATCACCTCGCGCGCCCTCGTCGAGCGCACGCCGGTCACCATGCAGCTCATCGAGCAGGACCCCGACGAGGACCCGCGCTCGATCCAGCTCTACGGCGTCGACCCGACCACGGTCGGCCGTGCCGTGCACCTGCTGGCGAGCGAGAACCGTTGTGACCACATCGATCTCAACTTCGGCTGCCCCGTGCCGAAGGTCACCCGCAAGGGCGGCGGGGGAGCGCTGCCGTGGAAGACCGACCTGTTCCGCGGGATCGTCGCGGCGGCCGTGCGCGAGGCGAGCCCGTACGACATCCCGGTCACCGTGAAGATGCGCAAGGGCATCGACGAGGACCACCTGACTTTCCTCGAGGCAGGCCGGATCGCCGAGGGCGAGGGGGCGGCCGCGGTCGCGCTGCACGGACGCACCGTCGCCCAGGCCTACTCGGGCCAGGCCGACTGGTCGGCCATCGCCGACCTGAAGCAGGCAGTCACCTCGGTGCCGGTGCTCGGCAACGGCGACATCTGGTCGGCCGAGGACGCCGTACGCATGGTGCGCGAGACCGGGTGCGACGGCGTCGTCGTGGGGCGCGGCTGCCTCGGTCGGCCGTGGCTGTTCACCGACCTGGCCGCGGCCTTCGCCGGGTCCGCCGAGCGGGTGCGCCCGACGCTGCGCGAGGTGTGCGCCACGATGCGTCGGCACACCGAGTACCTCGCGGAGTTCCACGGCTCGCAGGACAAGGCCTGCCGTGACATCCGCAAGCACGTCGCGTGGTACCTCAAGGGATTCCGGGTCGGCTCGCACGTGCGCTCCAGCCTCGCCACCGTCACCTCGCTCGCGACGCTGGACGACCTGGTGGCCACCCTCGACCTGGACCAGGAGTGGCCGAGCGAGGGCGCCGACGGTCCGCGCGGCCGCGCCGGGTCCGAGCGGCGGGTCGTGCTCCCCGAGGGCTGGCTGGGCTCGCGCTGCCTCGACGGGGCCTCGGCCGACGCGGTGCGCGACGCCGAGCTGTCGGTCTCCGGAGGCTGAGTTCCGTTCAGCCAGAAGGGTTCTCGACCGGCCGGTCCGGGTCGGTGATCCACTCCGACCACGACCCGACGTAGACCGCGGGCTGCACTCCGATCTGCGAGGCCTCGAGCGCCAGCGCCGCGTGCATCGCCTGCACGCCCGACCCGCAGTAGACCCCGACCTTGGTGCCGGGCCGCACCCCGAGCCGGGTCAGGTGCATCGCCAGGTCGTCGGCGGTGAGGAAGCGCCCGTCGTCGTCGAGGTTGGCCAGGGCCGGGGCGCTGACCGCGCCGGGGATGTGCCCGGCGACCGGGTCGATCGTCTCGTTCTGCCCGCGGAACCGGTCGCCCGGCCGCGCGTCCAGGAGCAGGTGCTGGTCGGCGTACTCCGCGGCGCCCTCGGCGTCGAGCACCTCACGGTGCGGCGGGGTGGCCACGAAGTCACCGCGCTGGGGGGTCACCGGCTCGTCGTCCACGGGGTAACCCAGGGCGCGCCACCGGCGCAGGCCGCCGTCGAGCACCTGCACCGCCTCGTGCCCGGCGTACGTCAGCAGCCACCACAGGCGCGCGGCGGACAGCCCCGAGTCGCGGTCGTAGACGACGACGCGCTCGTCGTTGTCGACGCCGGCCACCCGCATCGCCTCGGCGAAGGTCTCGGTGTCGGGCATCGGGTGCCGGCCGCCCTCGCCTGGCTCGCCGGACAGCGCCTCCTCGAACTCGACCCACGCGGCGCCGGGGACGTGCTCGCGGTCGTACTCCCCGCGCAGGGAGTCCTCGCCCAGCCGCCAGCTCACGTCGAGCACCACCAGCGTCGGGTCGCTGTCGAGGTCACGCAGCAGGTGCTCGGCGCTCACGAGGGGGCCGTCCGGGCGCGTCATGACCCCGAGCGTAGGGCGCCGGCGACCGGCCCGGGAGGGGTGAGCGCGGCACCCCGGACAGGCGGATGTGCAACGCTTCGGCCATGTGCCGCAACATCCGACAGCTTCACAACTTCGCCCCGCCGGCGACCGACGACGAGGTCCACGCGGCGGCCCTGCAGTACGTCCGCAAGATCAGCGGGTCGACCAAGCCCTCCCAGGCCAACGCCGAGGCGTTCGACGCGGCGGTCGAGGCCGTCGCCCGGGCCAGCCGCGGGCTGCTCGAGGCCCTGGTGACCTCGGCGCCGCCGAAGGACCGCGAGGTCGAGGCGGCCAAGGCCCGGGCGCGCGCCGCCAAGCGCTACGCCACGGCGGGCTGACCGTGCAGGACATCCAGATCGCGCCCGTGGGCGCGCAGGAGCGACGCGCCCTCGACGGCTGGCTCGAGCAGGCCGCCCAGCAGGGCATCGACGTCGAGGACGTGAGCTCGATCGGCGGCGCCTACGACGCCTACGTCGAGCGCATGGTCGACACCGACCCGGAGGACCGCGAGGACCCCACGCCGTTCTGCACGATGGTCGGCATGGCGATGGGTGAGCACCTGGTGCGGCGCACCCGCCTGCAGTGGCGGGTGGTGACCGACCAGGAGGGCACCGACCTGGCCGTCGCGACGCCGGAGGAGGACGCCATCCTCTTCCCGGTCGACCCGGTGGCCTCGGCCTGGGAGGTCGCCGAGGTGGGCTGGATGGACGAGTGGGTCGCCAACCTGCTGGCCGGGATGCAGGGCGAGGCGCAGTGACCCCGGTGGCGCTCGTGCCGAGCGAGCGCCTCAGCCGCGGCCAGCGGGTGCGCCGCCTCGCCAACCTGGTCAACGGCTCCACCGTGCTCGGGCTCGGGGTGGCGGCGCTCGGTCGCTGCCGGGTGCGCCGCGGCCCGCGCGGGCTCTGGCTCGCCGACCGCTACCGCTTCGACTTCCCCCGCGCCGGCGCGTTCACCGTGGGCGACGTGCTGCTCACCGCCGACGAGTGGCCGGCCCGGGTGCAGGTCTATCCCGGCCTGCTCGCGCACGAGGAACGGCACGCCTGGCAGTACGCCGTGTGCGGCGGTCTGCCCTTCGTCCCGCTGTACGTCCTCGCCATGGCCTGGTCGGTGCTGCGCACCGGCACCAAGGGCGCGCGCAACGTCTTCGAGCGTGACGCCGGGCTCGCGGCAGGGGGCTACCTCGACGCGCCGGTGGTGCCGCTGCGGGCTCGCCTCCGGCGACCGGTCGGCGCATGACCGCCGGGTACGACGCGGCCGCCCGTGAGCGGTGGGTGCGCGAGGACCCCGCGCTCAAGCGCGCGGACCGTGACGACTTCGCTCGCGACCGGGCGCGCCTGCTGCACTCGGCGGCGCTGCGCCGGCTCTCGCAGAAGACCCAGATGCACCGGCCCACGATGGACGACTTCGTGCGCAACCGGCTGACCCACTCGCTGGAGGTCGCGCAGATCGGGCGCGAGTTCGGGGCGGCGCTCGGCTGCGACGCCGACGTGGTCGACACCGCGTGCCTCGCGCACGACCTCGGTCACCCGCCGTTCGGGCACAACGGCGAGGCCGCGCTCGACGTGCTCGCCGCCGACATCGGCGGGTTCGAGGGCAACGCGCAGACGCTGCGCCTGCTGACCCGTCTGGAGGCCAAGCGCGAGCACCCCGACGGCCGGTCGGCGGGTCTCAACCTGACCCGCGCCACGCTCGACGCGTCGATCAAGTATCCCTGGCGGCGTGACGAATCCCCTTATCCCACAACGAAGTTCGGGACCTACGCGGACGACCTCGAGGCGTTCGACTGGATCCGGCTGCCGGCGCCCGCGGGCGAGCCGAACCGGCGCTGCCTCGAGGCCCAGGTCATGGACTGGTCCGACGACGTGGCCTACTCCGTGCACGATGTCGAGGACGCCGTCGCGTCCGGCATCATCGACCCGCGCGCGCTGCGCGACCCGCAGACCGTCGCGGCCGTGGCCGCCGCCGCGCGCAGCTGGTACGGCACCGACTTCGACGACGCCGCCCTCGCCGCGGCGCTCGACCGGGCGCTCACCGCGGGGGCGATGCCGACCGGTCACGACTCCACCCGGGCCGGGTTCGCGGCGCTGAAGGACACCACCAGCCGGCTCATCGGGCACTTCGTGCACAGCGTCGAGCTGGCCACCCGCGAGCGGTACGGCACCGGCCGGCTCACCCGGTTCGCCGCCGACGTCGTGGTGCCCGACGAGGTGCTGGCCGAGGTGCTCATGCTCAAGGCGGTGAGCGCGCACTACATCCTGATGTCCGAGGAGCGCAAGATCGCCCTGCAGGAGCAGCGCGAGCTGCTCGCCGCGCTGCACGAGGTCTATCGCGCGCACCCCGACCGGCTGGATCCGTTGCACCACAAGGACTTCGAGGCGGGCGACGGCGACGCCGACCGCGCCCGAGTGGTCATCGACCAGCTGGCCTCGCTCACCGACGCCCGAGCTATCGCCCTGGCCCAGCGCTGGACCTAGGCTGCGGCCCGCACGCTGGGACTCAGCCACCACGGGCATGCAAGGCGCGTCACCACTACCGGCGGGCGCCCAGACCGTCGTGACCGTTCCGCCACTGCCGGCGGGTACCGACCAGCTCCCCCCCGTCCGGCCCACGGCGATGAACGGGGGTACGCGGGCCTGGTTCATGGGGATCAGAAGCACCTGGAGATCTTCCTTGGGAAGGGGGGCGTGCCCACGGGCGTGCCGCCCAGGGGTGGAGAAGCGTCCCGTGGCCCGGGGAAGGCTGACCCGCCTACTTGAGCCTCCGCGACCATCTTGGGGTTGGGGCATTCTGGTTATCGGCGACCTATGACATGTACTGGCATCGATTATGTACCCAGACGAGAACAACTACCTTGTGTGCCGTGCCATAGCACCACAGCGCGATGATATCGTGGCTGTGGCGCGCATCTATGGCTGGAAGTAGTGGAGGCCGTGATGAGCACACTCTCTATCGCGCGGGTTGTTGCGGTTGGGGCTGTTATCGCAACCGCCCTGACCTCCTGCACCGGGTCTGACGCCGGCCCAGCTGCGGCCAAGCCGTCTGCGACCACGCCTGGCGTATCGGTTGAAATAGTTAATCCCGGAAGGGTCCCCGACGGTGCGCCGGTGCGACCAACGAGCCTGGCTGAGGTCTCAAGGGAAAGTCGACTGGTCGTTGAAGGCTTGGTCCTAGAGATTCGGTCGACTTCCTACGCGAAGGACCCGTTGGGCAGATCTGACCCGGCAACGATGCCCGTCGCGCGCATCCGGGTCACCAAGGTCGTCAAAGGGTCTGTGTCGATGAACGCCGTGATCCGTGTGGTGCAGCCTGATCGAGCGACGGAGCCCAGCGGGCAGTTGATAGCCGGGGCGGTCTCCACTGCGCCGTTCGTCAAAGGGGCGAAGTACTTGTTGTACCTGATTGAGCACAACTATTCCCCGAGGCAGGCATCTGGGCTATACGCGATCTGCTTCTGGGGGCAGTACCGCTCGCTGAGCAATGGCGATTTTCGCCGTGTCAGTAGCTTCTCTCCAGGCGCTCCCGCATCAGTGAGCTCCGCGGACGCCGAGCGCGCGGCACAATCATAGTCGGGCGACGGCGCCGCCGCGCGATCGGCAGCACCTAGGCTGCGAGGCATGGACCTGTCCGCGCTGCGCGTCCCCGTGATCGCCGCGCCGATGGCCGGCGGGCCGTCGACGCCCGAGCTGGTGGCGGCGGTGAGCGCGGCCGGCGGGTTCGGCTACCTCGCTGCCGGCTATCTCACGCCCGACGCGCTGCGCGAGAAGATCGCCGCCACCCGCGCGCTCACCGACAGCCCCTTCGGGGTCAACGTGTTCGTGCCGGCCCGGCTCGACGAGCAGCGGCAGGGCGCCGACGTCGAGGCCTACCGCGGCGAGCTGCTCGCCGTGGCCGACGCGCTCGGGGTCGAGCTGCCGCAGCCGCGCTGGGACGACACCGACCACTTCGCCGACAAGATCGACCTGCTGGTGGACGACCCGGTCGACACCGTCTCGTTCACGTTCGGCTGCCCGGGTGCCGAGGTCGTACGCCGGTTGCAGTCCGCTGGCAGCGACGTCGTGGTGACGGTCACCGACGCCGACGAGGCGCTCGCCGCCGCCCGCGAGGGCGCCGACGCGCTGTGCGTTCAGGGCAGCCAGGCCGGAGGCCACCGCAGCACCCACCGGGTCGACGCCATCCCCAACGACCTGTCCTACGTCGACCTGCTGCGCGAGGTGCGCAGCGTCTCGGCGCTGCCGCTCGTCGCCGCCGGCGGTATCGCCGACGGGCGCGAGGCCGCCCGCGCCCTCTCGCTCGGTGCGGTCGCGGTGCAGGCGGGGACGGCCTTCCTGCTCGCCGACAAGGCCGGCACCAGCGCCGCCCACCGGGCGGGCCTGCAGGACCCGGCCCTGGACCGTTCGGTCGTCACCCGGGCCTTCTCCGGCCGCCCGGCGCGGGGGCTGCGCAACCAGTTCGTGCGCGACCACGACGCCCAGTCGGTGCCGGTCTTCCCTGTCGTCGACCAGCTCACCAAACCGATCCGGGCCGCGGCCGCCAAGGTCGAGGACCACCAGCTCGTGAGCCTATGGGCGGGGACCCGCTGGCAGGGGCTGCGACCGGCCGCGGCGGCCGAGGTCGTCGCCGCGCTCGCCCCCGTGGACGACCGCCGGCGCTGACGGGGGCGGGACCTAGACTCGTCGCAGCGAGAGGAGGACGCGACCCCATGGCCGGACGGATCAGGGCCGACGACATCACGCTCGTCAAGGAGCGCACCGCCATCGACGACGTCGTCCGCGAGCACGTCACGCTGCGCCCGGCCGGCCCGGGCTCCTTCAAGGGGCTGTGTCCCTTCCACGACGAGAAGACACCGTCGTTCACCGTGCGGCCCGCCGTGGGCGCCTACCACTGCTTCGGCTGCGGCGAGGGCGGCGACGTGCTCGAGTTCGTGATGAAGGTCGACCACCTGTCCTTCACCGAAGCCGTCGAGCGGCTCGCGGCCAAGGCCGGCATCGAGCTGCGCTACGAGGACGGCCAGCGCCCCCGCGAGGAGTCGATCGGGCGGCGCTCGCGGCTCGTCGAGGCCCACCGCGTCGCCGCCGAGTTCTACGCCGGGCAGCTGCGCGCACCCGGCGAGGCACGCACCGCCCGTGACTTCCTGCGCTCGCGCGGGTTCGACGGCGCCGCGGCCGACCACTTCGGCGTCGGGTTCGCCCCGCGCGGCATGGACACCCTGGCCCGGCACCTGCGCGACAAGGGGTTCAGCGAGGAGGAGATCGTCCTCGGCGGGCTGGCCGGCCGCGGGCAGCGCGGCGGGCTCTACGACCGGTTCCGCGGACGACTGATCTGGCCGATCCGCGACATCACCGGCGACCCCATCGGGTTCGGCGCGCGCATCCTGTTCGACGACGACCGCATCCAGGCGAAGTACCTCAACACCTCCGAGACGCCGATCTACAAGAAGACCCAGGTGCTCTACGGCCTCGACCTGGCCAAGAAGTCCATCGCCGGGGACCGCCGGGCCGTGATCGTCGAGGGCTACACCGACGTCATGGCCGCCCACCTCGCGGGCGTGACGCACGCCGTCGCGACGTGCGGCACCGCGTTCGGTGCCGAGCACATCAAGACGCTGCGGCGCATCCTGCGCGACGAGGCCGGGCAGGCCCCCGCCAGGGTGATCTTCACCTTCGACGGCGACGCCGCGGGTCAGAAGGCGGCGATGAAGGCGTTCGGCGACGACCAGCGGTGGGCCTCGCAGTCGTTCGTCGCGGTCGCCCCCGGCGGGCAGGACCCGTGCGACCTGCGGCACAGCTCCGGCGACGCCGCCGTGCGCGACCTCGTCGACTCGGCGGTGCCGATGTTCGAGTTCGCGGTGCGCACCACCATCTCCCGCTTCGACCTCGACCACGCCGAGGGCCGGGTGCAGGCCATGCGCGCCGCCGCCCCGATCATCCAGAGCATCCGCGACCGCTCGCTGCGCCCGGAGTACACCCGGACCGTGGCGGGCTGGCTGGGCGTCGACGTGGGGCAGCTGTCCACCGAGGTCGCTCGCGCCGGGAGGGTGCCGCAGCCGCCCGAGGCGAGCCGGCCGACCCCGCCCCAGGACGAGGGCGACGATCTCGCTCGGTCCGCGCCGGCGTACCCGCCGCTGGACCTGCGCGACGCGGTCGTCAACGCCGAGCACCAGCTGCTCATGGTGCTCGTCCAGCACCCGGCGCAGATCGGCGAGGAGCAGTGGGGCCTGCTCGACCCGCAGGCGTTCTCCGCGCCGGCCCACGCCGCGGTGATGGCGGCCCTGGTCGACGTCGGCCGCCCCGGCGAGCGGTCGCTCGCCACCTGGCTCGGCGAGGTCGTCGAGGCGACGCCCGAGCCGCTCGAGCGCCTGGTGCGCGAGCTGTCCCTGGCGACCATCCCGGCCGAGCGCGACGACGCCGGGCGACCGGCCCAGCGCTACGTCGAGTCGCTCGTGCTGCGGGTGCAGGAGGCCGGTCTCACCCGGCGCATCAACGACGCCATGAGCGCCCTGCAGCGCGCGGGTGACGACCTCGAGCGGGTGCGGGCGCTGTCGGTCGAGCTGCAGCGCCTGCAGCGAGAGATCCACGGGGTGCGGGCCGCGCGGGGCTAGGCACGGGCTAGCCTGCATCTACGTGCCAGTTCCTGCAGAGACCACCCCAGAGTCTGCTCTCGACCCGCCTCGGGTCCGCAAGGTCGTCTTCGGGACGTC
Source organism: Barrientosiimonas humi (assembly GCF_006716095.1). Classification (NCBI taxonomy): domain Bacteria; kingdom Bacillati; phylum Actinomycetota; class Actinomycetes; order Micrococcales; family Dermacoccaceae; genus Barrientosiimonas; species Barrientosiimonas humi. Next base: position 1,791,681 of record NZ_VFOK01000001.1, on the reverse strand, counting down.
AGCGTCGCTGGTCGCCGTCTTCGCGATCTTCACCCTCGCCGCGCCCGGCACGGCCGAGGACCTGATCGGCGGCGCGGTCACCTGGATCTCCTCGTGGTTCGGCTGGTGGTACTTCCTGCTCGCGACGGTGATCGTCGGGTTCGTGCTCTACGTCGCGCTGTCGAAGTTCGGCGCCTACCGGCTCGGGCCCGAGGAGTCACGGCCGGAGTACAGCCTGTTCACCTGGACCTCGATGCTGTTCGCCGCGGGCATCGGCATCGACCTGATGTTCTTCTCCGTCGCCGAGCCCGTGGCGCAGTACCTCTCGCCCCCGGAGGGCGGCGGCCGCACCGACGGCGCGGCGCGCGAGGCCGTGGAGTGGACCCTGTTCCACTACGGCATCACCGGCTGGTCGATGTACGCCCTCATGGGGCTCTCGCTCGGCTACTTCGCCTTCCGTCGGCGGCTGCCGCTGGCCATCCGCTCGGCGCTGGTGCCGGTGCTCGGCAGGCGGGCCGAGGGGCGGCTCGGCGACGTGGTCGACGTGGCAGCGGTGCTCGGCACGATCTTCGGCATCGCGACCTCGCTCGGCATCGGCATCGTGCAGCTCAACTACGGCCTCGACGTGCTGTTCGGGATCCCGCAGGGCAAGGCCGCCCAGATCGGTCTGATCCTGCTGTCGGTCGTGCTCGGCACCATTTCCGCGGTCACCGGCGTCGACCGCGGCATCCGCCGGCTGTCCGAGCTGAACGTCGTGCTCTCCCTGCTGCTCCTGCTGTGGGTGCTCGTGGGTGGCAGCTCCGGCTTCCTGCTCAACGGCCTGGTGATGAACACCGGCGACTACCTCTCCGGCTTCCTCGGCAAGACGATGGACACCATGGCCTGGAGCGCCCCGGCGGAGTGGCTCAACGCCTGGACCCTGTTCTTCTGGGCCTGGTGGATCGCCTGGGCGCCGTTCGTCGGCCTGTTCCTCGCGCGCATCTCGCGCGGCCGCACGGTGCGCGAGTTCGTGCTCGGCGTGCTGACCATCCCGTTCGTGTTCATCCTGCTGTGGGTGTCGATCTTCGGGAACAGCGCGCTCGCGGCGGCCCGCCGCGACGAGGGCTTCGCCCAGCGGACGTACGACACCCCCGAGGCCGGGTTCTACTCGCTGCTGCAGACCTACCCGTGGGCGACGTTCGTCGTCGGCGTCGCGACCCTGACCGGGCTGCTCTACTACGTCACCAGCGCCGACTCCGGTGCCCTGGTGATGGGCAACTTCACCTCGCGCCTGTCGCACCCGATGCAGGACTGCGGCCGCCCGGTGCGCATCTTCTGGTCGGTCGCCATCGGCGTGCTGACGCTCGGCATGCTGTTCGCCGGCGGCGAGGGCGGCTCGATCGTCACCCTGCAGAACGCCACGATCATCATGGGTCTGCCGTTCTCGTTCGTGCTGGCCCTGCTCATGGTCGGGCTCTACCGCTCGCTGCGCGAGGAGTCGATGAAGCTCGCGACGACCCGGGCGTCGCTGCACACGGTCCTCGCGTCGGGCCGCGGCGAGACCCGCCCGGTCAGCTGGAAGCAGCGCCTCGCACGCACCGCGACCTTCCCCGGGCTGGAGGCGACCGAACGGTTCCTGACCACCCGGGCCCGGCCGGCCCTGGAGTCGGTCGCCGCCGAGCTGCGCTCCGCCGGCACCGACGCCGAGGTCGACCTGCTGCCCGGCGAGGCGGGGCAGCCCGGTTCGCCGCGGCTACGGGTGAGCCTGCTCGGTGTGCCCGACTTCGTCTACCGCATCTGCGCGGTGCCGGCCCGCACGCCCTCGTTCGCCGCGTCGCGGGCCGGGGAGAGCGGGGAGCACCACTACCGCAGCGAGGTCTACCTCGCCGAGGGCAGCCAGGGCTACCACGTCAACGGCTACACCGCCGAGCAGCTCATCGGTGACGTGCTCGATCACTACGAGCACCACCTGTCGTTCGTCCACGCGGCCCACCCGGCCGGTGAACCCAACCTGGAGGAGGAGTCATGACCAGCGTCGAGACGCTGTTCGTCGACGGTGCATGGGTGCCGTCGTCGGACGGTGCGACCCGCGAGATCCGTTGCCCCGCAGACGGATCCGTGGTCGGGGTGGTGTCGGAGGCGACGTCCGAGGACACCGAGCGCGCGATCGCCGCTGCGCGTCGCGCCTTCGACGCCGGGGAGTGGTCCAGCACGCCCGCGAGCGAGCGGGGCGCGCTGCTGCTCGCCGTCGCCGACCGCCTGCGCGCGCGCAAGGACGAGTTCGTCCGGGCCGAGACCCTCGACACCGGCAAGCGGCCCTACGAGTCCGAGATCGACATGGACGACATCGCCGCCTGTTTCGACTACTTCGGCCGCCTCGCCGGTCAGGACGCCGGGCGCGTGGTCGACGCCGGCAGCCCCGACGTGTCCTCGCGGATCGTCTACGAACCGGTCGGCGTGTGCGGGCTCATCACGCCGTGGAACTACCCGCTGCTGCAGGCGGCGTGGAAGGTCGCGCCGGCGCTGGCCGCGGGCAACACGTTCGTGCTGAAGCCGGCCGAGCTGACCCCGCACACCGCGATCCTGCTGATGCAGGTGCTGCAGGAGGTCGGGCTGCCCGACGGCGTCGCCAACCTCGTGCTGGGCGCCGGGGCCCGCGCCGGCGCCCCGCTGGCCGAGCACCCCGACGTCGACCTGGTGTCGTTCACCGGCGGGCTCGAGACCGGCCGGCGCATCGGGGCCACGGCGATGGGGACGGTCAAGAAGGTCGCCCTGGAGCTGGGCGGCAAGAACCCCAACGTCATCTTCGCGGACGCCTGCGACACCGACGAGGGGCTCGCGGCAGCGGTCGACAACGCGCTCAACGCCGCGTTCCTGCACTCCGGCCAGGTCTGCTCGGCCGGCGCGCGCCTCGTGGTGGAGGAGTCGGTCAAGGAGCGGTTCGTCGACGAGCTGGTGCGCCGGGCCGAGGCGATCGTGCCCGGGCTGCCGTTCGACTCCGCGACCGAGACCGGGCCGCTCATCTCTGCCGAGCACCGCGACAAGGTCGACGCCTACGTCAAGCACGCGGTCGAGCAGGGCGCCACGCTGCGCACCGGCGGCGCGTTCGCGACGGGCGACCTCGGCGGCGGCGACCTCGACGACGGCTTCTTCTACCTCCCGACCGTCCTCGACGGGGTGACCCGCGACATGGACTGCGCGCACGACGAGGCGTTCGGGCCCACGGTGACCGTCGAGACCTTCACCACCGAGGACGAGGCCGTCGAGATCGCCAACGACACGACGTACGGCCTCGCCGGCGCCGTCTGGAGCGCGGACGGCGGCCGGGCCCAGCGGGTGGCCGCGCGGCTGCGGCACGGCACCGTGTGGGTCAACGACTTCGGCCCCTACCTCCCGCAGGCGGAGTGGGGTGGCTACGGCCGCTCCGGCTTCGGCCGGGAGCTCGGTCCCACCGGCCTCGCGGAGTATCAGGAGGCCAAGCACGTCTACACCAACCTGCGACCCGGCGTGACCGGCTGGTTCGCGCAGCGCTGAGGAGGAGATCCGTTGTCCGACAACACTTTTGACTATGTGATCGTCGGCGGTGGCTCGGCCGGTGCCGTCGTCGCCGCGCGACTGTCCGAGGACCCGCAGGTGCGTGTCGCGCTGCTCGAGGCCGGACCGTCCGACGTCGACCAGGAGGTCGTGCTGCGGCTCGACCGCTGGATGGAGCTGCTGGAGTCGGGGTTCGACTGGGACTACCCGATCGAGCCGCAGGAGAACGGCAACAGCTTCATGCGCCACGCCCGGGCCAAGGTGCTCGGCGGCTGCTCGTCGCACAACTCGTGCATCGCCTTCTGGCCGCCGCGCGAGGACCTCGACTCCTGGGAGCGCGACCACGGCTGCACCGGCTGGGGCGCGGAGCAGACGCTGCCGCTGGTGCAGCGCCTCGAGAGCAACGGCGACGACGGCGAGCACCACGGCCACGACGGCCCGGTGCACCTGATGACCATCCCGCCGAACGACCCGTGCGGCGTCGCGCTGCTCGAGGCCGCCGAGCAGGCCGGCATCCCGACCGTGCGGTTCAACACCGGCGAGACGGTGCGCCGCGGCGCCGGCTTCTTCCAGATCAACCGCCGCGCCGACGGCACCCGCTCGTCGTCATCGGTGAGCTATCTGCACCCGATCCTCGACCGTCCCAACCTCACGCTGGTCACCGGCGCGTGGGCGCGCGAGCTGGTCTTCGACGACAGCGGCCAGACCCCGCGCTGCACCGGAGTCTCGGTGGTGGACAACGCTTTCGGCCACGCGCGCACGATCAGCGCGACCCGTGAGGTCATCGTGTCCTGCGGTGCGATCGACAGCCCCAAGCTGCTGATGCTGTCCGGCATCGGGCCGGCCGAGCACCTGCGCGAGGTGGGCGTCGACGTGCGCGTCGACAGCGCGGGCGTGGGGGAGAACCTGCAGGACCACCCCGAGGGCGTGATCCAGTGGGAGGCCAAGCAGCCGATGACCGAGACCTCCACCCAGTGGTGGGAGATCGGCGTCTTCGACATGACCGAGGACGGGCTGGACCGGCCGGACCTGATGATGCACTACGGCTCCGTGCCGTTCGACATGCACACGGTGCGGCAGGGATACCCCACCAGCGAGAACGCCTTCTGCCTGACGCCCAACGTCACGCACGCGCGCTCGCGCGGCACGGTGCGGCTGCGCTCGCGGGACTTCCGCGACAAGCCCAAGGTCGACCCGCGCTACTTCACCGACGCGGACGGCCACGACATGCGCGTCATGGTGGCGGGGCTGCGCCGGGCGCGCGAGATCGCCGGTCAGCCGGCCCTCGCGGAGTGGACCGGCCGCGAGCTCTACCCCGGTGTCGAGGCGACGACCGACGAGCAGCTGGCCGACTACGTACGCCGGACGCACAACACCGTTTACCACCCGGCCGGGACCGTGCGGATGGGCCCGGCCGGCGACGCGGCGTCGCCGCTCGACCCGCAGCTGCGGGTCAAGGGGGTCGAGGGGCTGCGCGTCGCCGACGCGTCGGTCTTCCCCGAGCACACGACGGTCAACCCCAACATCACGGTGATGATGGTCGGCGAGAAGTGCGCCGACCTGGTGCGCGAAGCCGCGGCGACCGGGCGGGAGTGAGCGCATAGGGTCGGGCGCATGAGCAGCACCGCCGAGGAACCGGTCACCGGGCCGCTGATCTCGCAGGAGACCCACGAGGCGCGGCGCACGTCGTTCGGCGCCGGGGCCGCCGACTACGACCGGGTGCGCCCGGAGTGGCCGGCCGCGACGCTGACCTGGCTGCTCGGCGACCCGACCCGCGCGCTCGACGTGCTCGACCTCGGGGCGGGCACCGGCAAGGGCACCCGCACGCTCGCCGACCTCGGCCACCGGGTCACCGCGGTCGAGCCGTCCGAGGGGATGCTCGCGGTGCTGCGCGACGGACTGGGCGAGCGTGACGTACGTCCGGTGCTGGGCGACGCCGAGAACCTGCCGCTCGACGACGACTCGGTCGACGGCGCCGTGTGCCTGCAGGCCTGGCACTGGGTCGACGCCGAGCGCGGCGGCCTGCAGGTCGCGCGGGTGCTGCGGCCGGGCGGCTGGTTCGGGCTCGCCTGGCACCAGCTCGACACGAGCCAGGACTGGACGCGGGAGCTGTACGCCGCGTGCCGGCGACCCGAGGCCGCGTCGACAGGGGAGAGCAGCGGCAGCCTGATCCTGACCGGCGTGCCCGGGTTCGGCGGGTTCGAGCACCGGCAGACGACGTACGACATGGTGCTGAGCCCCGACGACCTGGTGACCCAGGTGGCGTCGTGGTCGCACATCGCGATCCACCCCGAGCGCGAGCAGATCCTCGCCGACGTGCGGGTGCTGGGCGAGCGCCGGGCCGACGGCGGGCTGCTGACCCTGCCGCACGTCACCGACTGCTTCCGCGGCCAGGTCGAGGGCTGAGCGGTGCTCGGACGCCGCAAGGACACCCTGCCCAAGGACGTGCGCGACGCGCTCGGGCTCGGCCGCCGCGAGCAGGCCATCGCCTGGGCGCGCGACGACACGACCGAGGCGTACGTCGTCGCCACCACCTTCCGGATCGTCGCCGTCCGCGGGGACGGCACGGTGACGACCGACCGGCCGTGGCACCTGGTCGACGCCGGCCACTGGGACGCCGACACCTGGACCCTGACCGCCTCGTGGGTCGACGGTGCGCGCGCGGCGCAGTGGACGTTCAAGGAGGGCGAGAACCGGATGCCCGAGACGTTCCGCGAGCGGGTGCAGGCCACGGTCGTCGCCGTCGAGCCGCTGGCGCTGCCCGGCCCGCGCCGCGCCGGCCGGGTGGTGCTGCGCAAGGACCTGGCCGCGCAGGAGGTCTTCGTCCAGGAGGTGCTCGGCCGGGGCACCCCCGCCGACGACCCGGAGGTGCGGGCGCGGGTGGCCCAGCTGCGCGAGTTCCTGCAGGAGCAGGCGGGGTTGTGAGCGGGGCGGCGGGGGCGACCGGTGAGCCGAAAGGCGAGTCGAATGACGACTCCGGCCGATTGGAGTGCGAGGCGACCCGTTTGCTATGGTTTCGGTCGCGCCAGGGAGCTGGCGCCGATCCCCTGTAGCTCAACTGGCAGAGCATTCGGCTGTTAACCGGAGGGTTGTTGGTTCGAGTCCAACCGGGGGAGCAACAAGGCCCCTGACCAGGCACCACGCCTCGGTCAGGGGCCTTTCTCCTGCCGCGGGCGCGCGTCTGGTGCTCGGCGCCGGCGCGGGGCGCTCGGCCCGCGCTGAGAGTGCACGAGTGGCCCCTTCTCGTCGCTGCGGATGGGCGTGTCGCGCACTCTCAGCGGGGCCTGTGGACAGCGCGCCGGTCGGCCGTCGCGGATTTGGCAGGGTGCTGGCATGCCGCGCCGCCTCGAGCTCACCGACGAGCTGGGTCCTGCGTTCAGCACGGCCGAGGCCCGGGGCGGTCGGAGTCACGCGCAAGCAGCTGCGCCGCCCGGCGCTGGTCATCCCGTTCCGAGGCGTCCGGCTGCTGCCCGGGCACGAATCGTGGGAGGAGCGGCTGCTTGCGCTGAGCCGCGGACTGCGGGCCGACGCCGTGTTCAGCCACACGACTGCCGCCCGACTGTGGCGCCTGCCGCTGCCGCAGCGCCTCGCGCGCGACGACGCACCGATCCACGTGACCGTCCCGAGCGGGGCGCCCCAACCCCGCGGCGCCGCCGTCACGGGTCATCGCGCCGATCGAGAGCCGGACGCCCTGCGAGGTCTGGCGGTGACCACGCTGCTCGACACCTGGTGCGACCTGGCGGCGCTGCTCACGCGTGACGACCTGGTCGCGGCGGGTGACGCCGTGCTCAACCGCGCGCCCGACGGCGATGCCGGGAGCTACACGGCGCACGACCTGCGCACCGCGTGGGACCGGCTCGCGGCGAGGCGCGGTGCGGCGAGGATGCACGAGGCGGTCGAGCTGGTGCGTCCCGGGAGCGCGTCGCCGCGGGAGAGTCTGGCCAGGTTGCGGTTCCACGACTGGGGGCTGCCGGAGCCGGAGCTCAACGCCGACCTGTTCGGACCTATCGGCTGGATCGCCTGCCTGGACTTCCTGTGGCGCTCGCGCGGGGTGGCCGGTGAGTACCACGGGGAGCATCACGGGCGACAGTGGCGCGAGGACTACCGACGGCAGGCGATGATCACCGACGTGGGATGCACGCTCGTGGTGATGACGTCGTACGACCTCGGCCCGGGCGCCGACGACCTGCGCCGGCGGCTCACTCGCCTCCTGCTCGACTGATCGCCCCGCTGAGAGTGCACGAGTGGCCCCTTCTCGTCGCTGCGGGTGGGCGTGTCGTGCACTCTCAGCGGCGTGCCGATGCCGCCGGCGGGGGACTTTCGTGACGCGAACCCCAGGCGCGGGGGCTCGCACAGGCGGAGAGTGGAGGACACCACCGGCACCGACCTGGGAGCACCCGATGAACCTCGCCCGCCTGTTCACCGACACCGTCGCCTCCGACCCCGACCGCCGGGCGCTGCTGCTGGACGACACGGTCTTCACCTACGGCGAGATCGACGAGGCCAGCGCCCGCGTCGCCACGCTGCTCACCGACCGGGGGATCGCCTCGGGCGACGCGGTCGGCGTGATGCTGCCCAACACGCCCCAGTTCGTGATCGCCTACTACGGCGTGCTGCGCGCGGGCGGCGTCGTCGTGCCGATGAACCCGCTGCTGAAGTCGCGCGAGGTCGCCTACTACCTCGGTGACTCCGGCGCCCGGATGCTGTTCGCGGCCGAGGCCTTCGGGCCGGAGGCGCAGGCGGGGGCCGAGCAGTCCGGCGCCGAGGTGGTGATCGTCGGGGAGCCCGCGGGCTTCGTGTCCTCGCTGCGCGACCAGGAGCCGCGCCCGGAGGTGGCCGACCGCGAGGACGACGACACCGCGGTGCTGCTCTACACCTCCGGCACCACCGGGCAGCCGAAGGGCGCCGAGCTGACCCACGCCAACCTGGCCAGCAACGTGCGCGTCACCCAGGACGACCTGCTGCAGCTCACCGCGGACGACGTGGTGTTCGGGGGGCTGCCGATGTTCCACGTCTTCGGTCAGACCTGCGCCCTCAACACCGCGATGGCCGCCGGGGCGACGCTGCTCCTGCTGCCCCGTTTCGACGCGGGCGTCGCCGCCGAGCTGCTGGCGACCCACCGCGCCACGGTCTTCGCGGGCGTACCGACGATGTATGCCGCGCTGCTGGGTCTGGACGACGCGCCGGCACTGCCGGACCTGCGGGTGTGCGTCTCCGGCGGCGCGTCGATGCCCGTGGAGGTGCTGCGCCGCTTCGAGGAGCGGTTCGACGCCCCGGTGCTCGAGGGCTACGGCCTGTCCGAGACCTCGCCCGTGGCCTCGTTCAACCTGCCCGACCGGGAGCGTCGCGTCGGCTCCATCGGCGTGCCGGTGAGCGGCGTCGAGATGCGGGTGCTCGACCCGCAGGGCCAGGAGGTCGCGACGGGGGAGGTGGGGGAGATCGCGGTGCGCGGCGCCAACGTCATGAAGGGCTACTGGAACCGCCCCGAGCAGACCGCCGAGGTGCTCTCCGACGACGGGTGGTTCCGCACCGGCGACCTCGGCAAGCGTGACGAGGACGGCTACTTCTACATCGTCGACCGCAAGAAGGACCTGGTGATCCGGGGCGGCTACAACGTCTATCCCCGAGAGATCGAGGAGGTGCTGTACGAGCACCCCGACGTGGCCGCGGCCGCCGTCGTGGGCGTGCCGCATCCCAGCCTCGGGGAGGAGGTCGGGGCGGCCGTCGTGCTGAAGACTGGCGCGAGCACCACCGCCGACGAGCTGCGCGACTTCGTCAAGCAGCGCGTCGCCGCCTACAAGTACCCCCGCCTGGTCTGGGTCGAGGACGACCTGCCGAAGGGCCCGACGGGCAAGATCCAGAAGCGGGACATCGAGGTCCCCGCCGAGCTGACGGAGGATCTGCGATGAGCCCCGACACCACCACGGCCCGCGACGACGACACGGCCGACGCATCGGTCGCCGACGCCGCGGCCCCGCTCGACTCGCTCCTGGTCGACGCCGCGCTCGGTCCGATGCGCCGCTTCACGCCGGACTCCTCGACCGCCGCCTGGGCGGCGTCGATGGTCAGGCACCCCCGACGTACGAGCTCGCGGCTGCTCGGGTGGGCCGCCGAGGCCGGGCGCATCGCGACCGGGTCGTCCGAGGTGGCTCCGGACCAGCGCGACCGCCGGTTCACCGACCCGGCCTGGAGCGAGAACCCGCTGCTGCGCCGGGTGGTGCAGCTGTATCTCGCCTCCGGGCGCACGCTGGAGGAGCTGGTGGCCGCCGCCGACCTGGGCACGCGCGACGCCGCCCGCGTGCAGTTCCTCGTCGACAACGTGGTCGAGGCCGCGTCGCCGAGCAACGTGCCCCTGGTCAACCCGACGTCCGCGAAGACCGCGATCGACACCGCCGGGATGAGCCTGGTGCGCGGCAGCCGCCGGCTGCTCACCGACGTGGCCTCCGCGCCGCGCATCCCCGAGATGGTCGACCGGTCCGGCTTCGAGGTGGGCCGCAACATCGCGGCGACCCCGGGCACGGTGGTGCTGCGCACCGAGGTGCTGGAGCTGATCCACTACACCCCGCAGACCGCGAAGGTCCGCGAGACCCCGGTGCTGGTCGTGCCACCGACGATCAACAAGTACTACGCGCTCGACCTCGCGCCCGGCCGTTCCTTGGTGGAGCACCTGGTGCAGCAGGGGCAGCAGATGTTCCTCATCTCCTGGCGCAACCCCGACGCCCGGCACGCCGCGTGGGGGTTCGACACCTACGTGCGATCCATTCTCGAGGCGCTGGAGGCGGTCGAGGAGATCGCCGGCAGCGACCAGGTGATGCTCGGGGGCATCTGCTCCGGCGGCATCCTCGCCTCGATCACCGCGGCCTACCTGGCGGGCACCGGACAGCCCGACCGCCTCGCCGGGCTGCTGCTCGCGGTCACCGTGCTCGACAACGCCGACGCGGGGACCGTCTCGGCGCTCACCAACCCGGCGCTCGCCGAACGCGCCAAGCAGATGTCGGCGCGCAAGGGATACCTGGAGGGCACGGCGCTCGCGGAGGTTTTCGCCTGGCTGCGGCCGGGCGACCTCATCTGGAACTACTGGGTCAACAACTACCTCCTCGGCAAGACGCCGCCGGCCTTCGACATCCTGTTCTGGAACGCCGACACCACCCGCATGTCCGCCGCGCTGCACGCGGACTTCGTCGACATGGCGATGGACAACCTGCTCACCCGGCCGGGGTCGCTCATGGTGCTCGGCCAGCCCATCGACCTCGGGCAGGTGACCGTCGATGCGTACGTCGTCGCCGGCATCGCCGACCACATCACTCCGTGGGAGAACTGCTACCGCACGACCCAGCTGCTCGGCGGCGACACCCGGTTCGTGCTGTCGACGAGCGGCCACATCGCGGCCCTGGTGAACCCGCCGGACAACCCGAAGGCGAGCTTCTTCGCCGGCGGCGACAACGCGCCCGACGCCCAGGACTGGCTGCGCGCGGCCACCAAGGAGCAGGGGAGCTGGTGGCGCGACGCCGACACCTGGCTCGCGGCGCACAACGGCAAGAAGGTCGCGGCGCCGGCCGAGCCCGGCTCCGCCCTCCACCCGCCGCTCGGCGAGGCGCCCGGCACGTACGTCTTCGACAAGTGAGGTGAGTGACATGCCAGACGACATCGGCCGGTCGCGAGGGACCGACTACTTCGGCATCGGCGAGGAGCTCACCGCCGAGGAGCGCGACTACTGGAACCGCGCACGCCACTTCGTCGACGACGAGGTGCTGCCGGTCATCAACGAGGCGTGGGAGGAGGCGGAGTTCCCCCGCGCGCTGGCCGAGCGGATGGGCGAGCTCGGCCTGGTCGGCGACGGGATCGTGGGCTACGGCTGCCCGCCGATGAGTCCGATGGCGGTCGGCCTGGTGCACATGGAGCTGAACCGGGGAGACGGCAGCCTCGGCACGTTCCTCGGGGTGCAGGCCGGGCTCGCGATGCAGTCGATCGCGATGCTCGGGTCGCAGGAGCAGAAGGAGCAGTGGCTGCCTCGGATGGCGCGGGTCGAGGCGCTGGGCGCGTTCGCGCTCACCGAGCCCGAGCACGGCTCCGACTCGGTGTCGCTGGAGACCACGGCGCGGCGCGAGGGCGAGGAGTGGGTGCTCGACGGGCGCAAGAAGTGGATCGGCAACGGCAGCATCGCCGACGTGGTGGTGGTCTGGGCGCGCGACACCGGCGACGGTCAGGTCAAGGGCTTCCTCGTGGAGCCGCCGACCCCCGGCTGGACCGCGGAGAAGATGACCGGCAAGGGCTCGCTGCGGGCGGTCTGGCAGGCCGAGATCACGCTCGACGGCGTGCGCGTGCCGGAGGCGAACCGGCTGCCCGGGGCAGGCTCGTTCAAGGACACCGCACGGGTGCTCGCCGGCACGCGCAACGCGGTCGCGTGGGGAGCGCTGGGGCACGCGACGGCGGCGTACGACATCGCCATCACCTACGCCGGGGAGCGCACCCAGTTCGGTCGGCCGCTCGCGAGCTTCCAGATCGTGCAGGAGCGCCTGGTGCGGATGCTCGCCGAGGTGTGCTCGATGCAGCTGTACTGCCTGCGGCTGGCGCGGCTGATCGAGCAGGAGCGGCTCACCGACACCATCGCCGCGATCGCCAAGATGAACAACACCAGGCGTGCGCGCGAGGTGCTGGCCGAGGCGCGAGACCTGTTGGGCGGCAACGGGATCCTGCTCGACTTCCACGTCATGCGGCACATGGCCGACATCGAGGCGCTGCACACCTACGAGGGCACCGAGACGATCCAGACGCTCATCGTGGGCCGAGACATCACCGGCATCGGGGCGTTCGCGTGAGCGACCTGAGCGACGAGCTGCGCACGGTCGAGGTGCTCGGGCAGTCGGTGCGGGTGGCCGTGCGAGACGGCAGCCCGGGGGGCCCGATCCTGTTGCTGTGCAACGGGATCGGGGCCAGCCTCGAGCTGCTGCAGCCGTTCGTCGACGCGCTCGACCCGGCCATCACGGTGGTCCGGTTCGACGTGCCCGGGGTGGGCGGCACTCCCGACCCGCCGGTGCCGTACACCTTCGCCGGGCTGGCCTGGTTCGTCACCCGGTTGATGGAGCGGCTCGGGCACGAGCGGTTCGACGTGCTCGGCATCTCCTGGGGCGGCGGGCTCGCGCAGCAGCTGGCCTTCCAGCACCGGCGCCGGGTGCGGCGCCTGGTGCTGGTCAGCACCGCGACCGGGTCGCTCATGGTGCCGGCGCGGCCCGCGGTGCTGGGCAAGATGCTGACGCCGCGGCGCTACCGCGACCCCGCCTACGCCGCGCAGGTGGGGGCCGAGCTCTACGGCGGGTCGATGCGACGCCGCCCAGGAGCCGTGCCGCACCTGCTGCACGACGGGTCGCGCGTGGGGTCCGGGCGCGGCTATGCCTTCCAGCTGTTGGCGGGGGCCGGCTGGAGCAGCCTCCCGGCGCTGCCGCTGATCCGCCAGCCGACGTTGATCCTCGCCGGTGACGACGACCCGCTGATCCCGCTCGCCAACGCCCGGATCATGCACCGGCTGCTGCCCGACTCGACGCTGCACGTCTTCGACGACGGGCACCTGGGCCTGGTCACCAGCGCCGACGAGCTGGCGCCGGTGGTGGCCGAGTTCCTCTGTCGCTGAACGCCGTTCGGCCTCAGGCCAGGTCGCGGTTGTGCTGCAGGCTGGGCCCGGCGGTGCTGCCGGCGATGCCGCCGCCGGCCATCGCGTCGGGGTCGGCCACCGAGCGTCCGCGCTGGGCGAGCCGTCGCTCGATCCACTCGGCCAGCTTGGTCAGCGAGTAGTTGATGACGATGAAGATCGCGGCGATCACCAGCAGCAGCGGCACGAGGTTGCCGTAGTTGCTGGCGGCGGTGTTGCCCGAGTAGAGCAGCTCCAGGTAGGTGATGTTGTAACCCAGCGCGGTGTCCTTGAGGATCACCACGAGCTGGCTGACCAGGCTGGGCAGCATGGCGGTGATGGCCTGGGGGAGCAGGATCGTGCGCAGCGTCTGCTGCTGGGTCAGGCCGACCGACAGGCCCGCCTCGCGCTGTCCCTTGGGCAGCTGGTCGACCCCGGAGCGGATGACCTCGCAGATCACCGACCCGTTGTAGAGCGTCAGGGCGGTGACGACGCCGGCCAGCGCGAAGTACTCGCTCGGCACGAGGTTGTACTTCACGTACATGCCCCAGCTGAAGATCATCATCAGCAGCACGGGGACGGCGCGGAAGAACTCCACGATCGCACCCGCGACCCAGCGGACCGGGCCGATCGAGGACATGCGCAGCAGCGCGAAGATGCCGCCGAAGGCGCCGGCCAGCACGATGCTGATGGCGGCCGCCCTGAGCGTGCCCCACAACCCCGGAAGCAGGTACGCCGTCCACAGCTCGCCGCCGACGATCGGCTTCCACTTCGCGGCCTCGAACTGCCCCTGCTCGTTGAACTTCCAGACGACCGCGGCCAGGATCGCGGCGATCAGCAGCGCGCCGAGCACGCCGAACAGGCGGTAGCGCGTGCGGGCCTTGGGGCCGGCCGCGTCGAAGAGGACGGAGGCGTTCTGACTCATCGCTTGACCGCCAGTCGCTTGGAGAGCCAGCCGGTGCCGAGGCCCATCGGGATGGTGAACAGGACGAAGAAGGCCGCCGCGATGATGAACGCGTTGGTCAGCTGGTCAGAGGCCTGCTCGTTGACGTCGGCCATGAAGTAGGCCAGCTCGGCGACGCCGATGGTGACCACCACGGTGGTGTTCTTGGCGAGCGCGATCAGGGTGTTGCCGAGCGGGGTGATCGCGCCGCGGAACGCCTGCGGGAGCACGACCTCGCGCAGGCTCTGCCCGAAGGTGAGACCGATCGAGCGGGCCGCCTCGGCCTGGCCCAGCGGGATGGTGTTGACGCCGGAGCGCAGCGCCTCGCACACGAACGCCGCGTGATAGACGGTCAGCCCGATGATGGCGTAGCGGAACGCGTTGACGCTCAGCTCGGGCGACAGCTCGATGCCCATCGTCTGCCACATGCCGAGCAGGCAGAAGAACACGATCAGGGTGAGCGGCGTGTTGCGCAGGAGGTTGACGTACGACGTGCCGAGCAGGCGCAGCGCCGGGACGGGCGACAGGCGCATGATCGCGACGATCGTGCCGAGGACCAGGGCCAGCACCGCGGAGATCGCGGTGAGCTTGATCGTCATCCACATCGCGCCGAGCACGTCGAACTGGTCGAACAGCGAGGCCATGCGAGTCCTTGCGGGGTGGGGAGGCGGAGCGCGGCCCCGGCGGCTCGCGCGCGGCGAGCCACCGGGGCTGCGGTGCTCAGATCAGGAGCAGGCTGCTGCCTGGGGCGGGTTCTTCGCGGAGTCGAGCTTGTAGTCGTCACCGAGGTTCTTGGTGACGGCCTTCTTCCACTCGCCGGAGTCGACCATCTTCTTCAGGGCCCCGTTGATCCGGTTGCACAGACCGGTGTCGCCCTTCTTGATGCCGATGCCGTAGATCTCGTCGCCGCCGACGCCCTGGACGACCTCGAACTTGCCCTTGTACTGGTTCTGGTTGGCGTAGCCGGACAGGATCGTGTCGTCGGTGGTCATCGCGTCGATGCGACCGGCGCCGAGCGCCTCGGCGCACTTGGAGTAGGTGTCGAACTCCTGGAGGTTCACCCCGGGCACCTTCTCCTTGATCTTGGTCGCCGACGTGGAGCCGGAGACCGAGCACAGCTTCTTGCCCGAGAGGCCCTCGGTGCCGGTGATGCCCGAGCCCTTGCGCACCAGCAGCGCCTGCTGGGCGATGAAGTACGGCCCGGCGAAGGAGACCTCGTTCTTGCGGGCGTCGGTGATCGAGTAGGTCGCGATGACCATGTTGACCTGGCCGGACTTGATCAGCTGCTCGCGCTGCTTGGACGGGGCCTCGCGGAAGGTCACCGTGCCGAGCCCGAGGTCCTTCGCGACGTAGTTGGCCACGTCGACGTCGAGGCCGCTGTAGCTGTTGCCGCTCTTGAGGCCGAGACCGGGCTGGTCGAACTTGATGCCGACGGTGACGCCGTCGCCGCTACCGGATCCGCTGCCGGCCGCCGGGGTCTCGCTGTCGCCGCACGCGGCGAGCGTCAGGGCGGCCGCCGCGGCGACCGCCACCCCAGCCATGCGTCGGGTGTGCTGCATGTGGATCTCCTCTGTGGTGTGTCCTGCTCAGTGGGTGAGGATCTTGCCGAGGAAATCCTTGGCGCGATCGGTCTGCGGGTTGGTGAAGAACTCCTCGGGGACGTTCTCCTCGAGGATCTGACCGTCGGACATGAACACCACGCGGTCGGCCGCGCGGCGCGCGAAGCCCATCTCGTGGGTGACGACGATCATCGTCATGCCCTCCTTGGCGAGGGCCGTCATCACGTCGAGGACCTCGTTGATCATCTCGGGGTCGAGCGCCGAGGTCGGCTCGTCGAAGAGCATCACCTTGGGCTCCATCGCGAGCGAGCGGGCGATCGCGACGCGCTGCTGCTGGCCGCCGGACAGCTGGGCGGGGTACTTGCTCGCCTGGTGGGCGACGCCGACGCGCTCGAGCAGCTCCATCGCCCGCTTCTCTGCGGCGGCCTTGCCCTGCTTGCGCACCTTGATCGGGCCGAGGGTGACGTTCTCGAGGATCGTCTTGTGCGCGAACAGGTTGAACGACTGGAAGACCATGCCGACGTCGGCCCGCAGCCGGGCCAGCTCCTGGCCCTCCTCGGGCAGCGGCTTGCCGTCGATGGTGATGCTGCCGGACTCGATGGTCTCGAGCCGGTTGATCGCGCGGCACAGGGTCGACTTGCCGGAGCCGGACGGGCCGATCACGACCACGACCTCACCGTGGTGCACGGTCAGGTCGATGTCCTTGAGCACGTGCAGCGGCCCGAAGTGCTTCTGCACGTCCTGCAGGACGACCAGGGGCTCACCGCGGGCGACGTTGATCGACTGCTCGCGCGGCGCGGAGGCAGCATCGGACGGCTCTGTCATGCGGGGGACAGTAGCGATCCGGCGGATCAGCCACCCGCGGAATCGCGGGTACGTGACCCAATCGATGCCGCCGCCGCGTGGTGCACCTGGAGCATGCCGCGCGCCGAGGTGTCCCAGGTCAGCTCGCGGGCGCGGCGTCGTGCGCGGGCCGGCGCCAGCGGATCGGCCGCGAGGCGCAGCACCGCGTCGGCGAAGTCCGCCGCGTGCGAGGGCGCTGCGAGCCCGCCCGCGCCGACCACCTCCGGCAGGGCGCCGGTGGTCGGGCACACCACGGGGGTGCCGCAGGCCAGCGCCTCCAGCGCGGCGAGCCCGAACGTCTCGATCGGCCCGGGCGCGATGACCACGTCGGCGGCGCGTAGCCGGCCGGCCACCTGCGCCCGCGAGCGGGTGTAGGGCAGGAACGCGACGTCGTACGGCCGGGCCAGCTCGCGCAGGTGGCTCGCCATCGGTCCGTGGCCGAGCACGTCCAGCCGGGCCGGCACCCCGCGCCGGTGCAGCTCGGCGAGGGTGCGGATGGGCAGGGTCGGGTCCTTCTCGGGGGAGAGGCGGCCGCAGTGCAGCAGTCGCAGCGCCGCGGCGGGGGCCGGGCTGCCGGCGGTGGGCGCAGGGGTGAAGACGTCGTGGTCGACGCCGAGCGGCACCACGTGGGCCTCGGCGCCGATGCGCGAGAACTCTTGTGCCGCATAGCTGCTCGGGCAGGCGATGGCGTCGTACGACCGCGCGGTGCCGGTGTTGAGTCGGTCGGCGACGCGGGTGGCGACGGCGGGCGGCGCGCCGAACTCCTGCAGCACCCCGGTCAGGCACTCGTGCGACACCATCACGCTCGGGACGCCGGCCCGCCGCGCCCAGCTCGCGACCCAGCGCAGGCTGGAGCGGTCGGACACCTCGACGGCGTCGGGGTGCAGCCGCTCGAGCAGGCTGGTCACGCGGCGCCGGTTGAGCACGAGCTGGTATCCGGTGCGGCCGGGCAGGTCGGTGCCGCCGAGGGTGATGACGTCGCCGAACTCCGCCCGTCGGTGCGCGAACTCGTCACCGGGATGGATGAGCACGGGGTCGTGGCCGAGCCGGGCGTACGCCAGTCCCCAGCGCTCCAGCGCGGTGCGGATGCCGCCGGTGCGCGGCCCGACGAAGTTGGCCAGCCGAACGATGCGCACGAGCGCGAATGTCCCAGGGGCAGGTGAACGACGCGCCAACGACACCCGTCGGGCGCGGCGAACAACAGGGGAGCGGGGGAGGGTCGGCAGGGAGGGCGGGAGAGCCAGAACAGCGCCTCCGCCGCGACCACAGGTGGTGAGGCCAGGGTCGCCGGCGGAGGCGCTGTCGGTCCGGCCCCCCTCAGAGCCGGGTCGTGCCCCGCGGCGCCCCGCCGCAAGACACGAGAACACCGTACATGCCGGTGAACGAGCGTCTGACCGCTTTCCCCAGAGCGTATGAATGCGTCCCCGATCCGAAAGAATGTCGCCGTGACCTCATCGGTGGTGCTGCGGCGGACCGTCCTGCTCGTCGCCGCGCTGAACCTCGGCTACTTCTTCGTCGAGGCGAGCGTGGCGCTGGCCATCGGGTCGGTCTCGCTGTTCGCCGACAGCGCCGACTTCCTCGAGGACACCGCCATCAACCTGCTGATCGCGATCGCGCTCGGCTGGTCGGTCGCCCGGCAGGCGCTGGTCGGCCGCGTGATGGCCGGCATCCTGCTGGTGCCGGCCGCGGCCGCCGGCTGGCAGGCGTGGTCGAAGTGGGGCGACCCCGTGGCGCCGGCGACGACCGCGCTGTGGGTGACCGCGGCCGGGGCCGCGATCGTCAACGGGCTGTGCGCCTGGTTGCTGGTGCGAGTGCGTACGGCGGGGTCGAGCCTCGGGCGCGCGGCGTTCCTGTCCGCGCGCAACGACGTGCTGGTCAACCTCGCGATCATCGCGATGGCGGCGGTGACCGCCTGGACCGGATCCGGCTGGCCCGACCTCGTGCTCGGGTTGGTGATCATCGCGCTCGCCGTGCACGCCGCCGGTGAGGTGTGGGAGGTCGCGGGCGAGGAGCGGCTGGCCGCCAAGGCGCTGGCCGGCGAGGAGGTCGGGTGAGCACCAGCCGGTGCCAGCAGCCAGCGCGCCGTGACTGTGCAGGACACGCGGTTGGCGCGCGAGGACGTACCGCGTGTCCTGCACAGTCACGTGCGGGCGCCAGGCCGTGCCGGGGCTGGTGGGGCGACTGGGGCTTGAACCCAGGACCGACGGATTATGAGTCCGCTGCTCTGACCGGCTGAGCTACCGCCCCGTGCGCGAGCACGATAGTCGGCGTGCGCCGCTCGGACATCGAGTGGTCGTCGCAGACCGGCTACCCGCCCTGCCCGAGCCGCTGCACGGCGTCGACGACCTCGGATCACAGCCGCCGCGCCATCGTCACGTCGTCGACGTCGCCCCAGCTGAACCGCAGCCCGCCGGCGACGCGACCGGTCTCGGCGTAGCCGAGCGGTGCGTAGAACCGGTCGAGCCCGGTGCCGCCGCGATAGGAGATCTCGCAGATCTCGACGCCCTGCCGGCGGGCGGTGCCGTGCAGCGCCGCGACGAGCAGCGTGCCGAGGCGCTGTCCGCGCCGGTCGGGGTCGGTCATCACGCGATAGAGGGTGCCGCGGTGCGCGACGACGGGGGAGATGCCCTGCTGGACGAAGCCGAACCCCAGCAGCGGTCCGACGCGGGCCGGGTCGTCGAACGTGTCGAGGGTCGGGGCGTGCAGCCGCAGGAGCGTGCAGCCCTCGGCGCCCAGGTGCCGGTCGAGCGCGCGGGCGACGTCGGCGCGCGGGGCGTCGCCCTCGAACCCCACGGCGCCACCCGCGGCGTTGACCCGCTGCCACAGGTCGAGCACCTCCTCGTAGGTGTCGTCGAGGCCGAGGCGCACCGCGGGGCTCTGGAAGAGCAGGTTGTCGGGCATCCCGGGCGGGTCGTGCGGCATCCGGATCAGACCGAGGTCGAGCATGCCCGAGCGGCGGACGGTGCGCAGCGACGGCTCGTTGCCGGCCGCGATCCTCGCGACCACCGGCAGCTGCGGATAGTGCTCGAGCGCGAATGCGACTGCGGCCTGGGCGATCTCGGCCGCCAGGCCTCGGCCGCGCCCCTCGGGTGCGAGACGGTAGTACAGGTTGAGATATCGCGTCCCCTGGTGCTCCATGGGCCGCACCCCGCCGATCCCGACCGGATGCCCGTCGCGCTCGGCGATCCAGTAGCCCAGGCCCTCCTCGGCCCACTGCTGCCGCCACGCGCTCAACCGGTCTGCCGCCTCGGCGTCACTGCTCGGCTCCTCCGCCATGAGTGCGTAACCCTCAGGGGCGGTGTGCCACAACAGGATTCGCGGGTCGGATACGTCGGCGTCGGAGAGCGGGCGCAGGAGCAGGTGCGTCGTGCGTACGGCAGTCACCCGGCGATCGTGGCACGGTGCACCGACGCGGGAGGGGCGGCCTCGCATACTGAGGGGATGGCACAGCGCACACCCGACGCCGCCATCGAGGCGGCCATGCAGCGCAGCCCGCGAGCCCGGTTCCTCACGCCGGACCAGCAGGCCAACGCCGACCTCGACCGCGCCCTGCCGCTGATGCGCGGGCAGACCTGCTCCCAGCCGACGACGGTGCGCAACCTGCTCCGCCTGCTGGACGTACGTCCGGGGCAGCAAGTCCTCGACGTCGGCAGCGGATCCGGTTGGACCACAGCGCTTCTCGCGAGTCTGGTCGGTGACGAGGGTCAGGTGCTGGGGCTGGAGCTGGAGCCGGACCTGGTCGAGTTCGGGTCGCGCAACCTGGCGGCCACGGAGCAGCCGCAGGCGAGCATCCGCCAGGCCGAGCCCGGCGTGCTGGGCGCCCCGGCCGAAGGGCCGTGGGACCGGATCCTGGTCAGCGCGATGGCGGGCGAGCTGCCCGCGAGCCTGGTGGCCCAGCTCGCTTCCGACGGGGTGCTGGTGATCCCGGTCGGTGGTGAGCTGCTGCGGGTCACCGACGCGGGCGCCGAGGGGCACGGCCCCTATCTGTTCGTGCCGCTGCGCTAGCACCGACGCCAGGGCGCGGGCTCGGCCGAACCACTACGGTGAGCCTGGCTCGACGGACGAGGGAGTGGGGGCTTCATGGCCACATCGGTGGGGACCGTGCTCGGCGGACGCTACGAGCTGACCGAGCGCATCGCCGGTGGCGGCATGGGGGAGGTGTGGCGCGCCCAGGACGGCGTGCTCGGCCGGGCCGTCGCGGTCAAGGTCATCCGCCCCTCGCTGGCCGACGACGCGAGCTTCATCGCGCGGTTCCGCAACGAGGCCCGGCTCGCAGCGCGGCTGACCCACGGGAACATCGCGCAGGTCTACGACTTCGGGGAGAGCGACGAGACGGCGTACATCGTCATGGAGCTGGTGCAGGGCAGCTCGGTCGCCGACCTCACCTCCCGGGGAGCGCTGCCGCCGCGGCAGGTCGCCGACCTCGTGGAGCAGGCGGCGGCCGGGCTCGAGGCCGCCCACGACGAGGGCATGGTCCACCGCGACGTGAAGCCCGCCAACATGCTGCTGACCCGCAAGGGCGTCGTGAAGCTCACTGACTTCGGCATCGCGCGGGCGCTCGGCGAGGCCAAGGTGACCCGCACCGGCGAGGTGCTCGGCACCGTGCACTACCTGTCGCCGGAGGCGGCCGTGGGGCTGGAGGCCGACCCGCAGAGCGACGTCTACTCGCTGGCGGTGGTGGCCTACGAGCTGCTCGCCGGGCGCCGCCCGTTCCACGCCGACTCCGCCGTGTCGCTCGCGCTCCTGCACGTCAACGAACCCCCACCGCCGCTGCCGCCCTCGGTCCCGCCCCGCGTCGCGGCCGCGGTGCTGCACGGCCTGGCCAAGGACCCCGACCGCCGCCCCCGCGGCACGGTCGCCTTCGCCCGCGAGCTGCGCGCCGCTGCCGACGGACAGCCCGCGACCTCGGGACCCCGGGGCGCCGGCACCCCGCCGCCTGGCCCCTCGGCGCACCAGACGCCCCACCCGGCCGCTCCGGCTCCGACGACGCCGGCACCGACGCCCCGGCCGCAGCCGCAGCCGTGGAGCATGCCCGGGCCGAGCTCGCCTGCGCCGCAACCGAATCCGTACGCCCCCTCCGGCTTCCACGGCTACCCGGGATTCCCGCAGCCGAGGCCCCCGCAGGGCTCGACCGCGCGGAACATCGCCCAGGGCTGGGTGGTCGCGGCGGTGCTCACCGCGCTCGCGTGCTTGTTGCCGTTCGCGAGTTACCAGGGCGACAGCTGGAACCTGTTCCAGCTGTCCTCGGTCGACGAGCTGACCGAGGGTGCCGACGCCTCGGGCGACTTCGTGGGCTGGCTCCTCGCCGTCCCGATGCTGATCGTGGCGGCGATGGGGCTGCCTGCCGCGCTGCGCCGCCCGCACGTGGCATGGCCACTGGTGGCCATCCCCGGCTGCCTGTGGTCGGCGCTGATCTACCTCGCCGGGGTCGGCACGGTCACCGGCGACTCCGAGGTGTCCAACCCGGCCGTCGGGTCGATCGGCCTCTACCTCGTGCCGCTGTTCGGCACGCTCACGCTCGGCCTGGTGATCGCGGCCGCGATCAAGCGTCGCTAGGCGCTGCGGCGGCAGCTGCCGCGGGCGTACGCTCGCGCGCCGCTTCCCCGGCGGGCGGCTCTGGGCACACCGTGGGGTGGTACGCCTGTGACGGATGGGGCACAATGGGCGGCACAACAGGCATGAGCAGCCACGAGCAGCATCCCGGCTCCACGCGAGGTCGTTGGGGAAGACGTCCCTCGCAGCCAAGGAGGTCAGGATGTCTGTCGCGATGCCGCGTGCCGTCACGCGCGGGGTGGTCTACATCCACTCCACCCCCACCGCGCTGTGCCCACACCTGACGTGGGCGCTGGAGTCGATCCTCGAGACGCCCGTACGTCTGGAGTGGACCAAGCAACCCATCGCACCGGGGATGGTGCGCGGGGAGCTGGCGTGGACCGCCGAGCCGGGCACCGGCGCGCGGCTGGCGAGTGCGCTGCGCGGCTGGGAGCACCTGCGCTACGAGGTGACCGAGGAACCGAGCCCGGGCTGTGACGGCAGCCGGTGGGCGCACACCCCTGACCTCGGCATCCACCACACGTGGACCTCGGCGAGCGGCGACGCCGTCGTCAACGAGGACCGCCTGCGGTCGGCGCTGGCCGCGAGCGCGGGAGACCCCGAGGCGTTCCGCGTCGAGATGGCCGACCTGCTCGGTACCGCGTGGGACCAGGAGCTCGAGCCGTTCCGGTGCGCCGGCGACGGCGCCACCGTGCGCTGGCTGCACCGCGTGAGCTGACCGCCCGTCCGGGCCGCGGGCTCGGGCCAGGCGCCCCAGGACTCCGCACTTCGTTCCCGAGTGAACGAAATGCGGAGGTGACCCGCGGGATTCCGGGGCGCGGGCGTACAGATCGTTCCCCGGTGAACGAAATGCGGAAGAGCAGCCCCGCGTCTCGGCGACGATGCCGGGCGACTGGAGGAGGAGCCTGGACCGAGAAGGTCAGACGCTCTTGATCACCAGGGCGACGTTGTGGCCGCCGAAGCCGAAGGAGTTGTTCAGCGCCGCCACGTCGCCGTCGGGGAGCGGGCGGTGCTCGCCGGTGACGACGTCGAGCGGGATCTCGGGGTCCTGCTGCTCGAGGTTGATCGTCGCCGGGATGAGCCGCTGCTGCACCGTCTGGATCGTCAGCACCGTCTCGAGCGCGCCGGCCGCACCGAGCAGGTGGCCGGTCATCGACTTGGTGGCGGTCACCGCGATGTCGTCGGCGGTGCCGCCGAACGCGCGCCGGATCGCGTTGGTCTCGGCGATGTCGCCGACCGGGGTGGAGGTCGCGTGGGCGTTGATGTGCGCGATGTCGGCGGGCTGGAGACCGGCGCGCTCGATCGCCTCGAGCATGGCGCGCGAGGCACCCGCGCCCTCGGGCTCTCCCGCGGTGATGTGGTACGCGTCCGAGGACATCCCGATGCTCGCCAGCTCGGCATAGATCGTGGCGCCGCGGGCCGTGGCGTGCTCGTAGCTCTCCAGCACGATCACGCCCGCGCCCTCGCCCATGACGAACCCGTCACGGTCGGCGGCGTAGGGGCGCGAGGCCCCGGCCGGGTCGTCGTTGCGGGTCGACAGCGCCTGCATCGCGGCGAAGCCCGCGACGGTCAGCGGGTGGATCGCGGCCTCGGTGCCGCCGGTGACCATGACGTCGGCGCGGCCCTGGCGGATCATCTCGGCGGCGTAGCCCATGGCCTCGGCGCCGGACGAGCACGCCGACACGGTGGTGTGCGCACCCGCACGGGCGCCGAGCTCCAGCGAGACGTTGCCGGAGGCGGTGTTGGGCATCAGCATCGGCACGGTCAGCGGATAGACCCGGCGCGGGCCCTTCTCCTTGAGCACGTCGTACTGGTCGAGCAGGGTGTGCACCCCGCCGATGCCGGTGCCGATGGCGACGCCGAGGCGCTCCGGCTCGACCTCGGGCGCGCCCGCGTCGGCCCACGCCTCGCGCGAGGCGATCATGGCGTACTGCGCCGACGGGTCCATCCGACGGGTCTCGACGCGCTTGAGCACCTCGGCCGGGTCCTGCTTGATGCTCGCGGCGAAGTGCACGGGCAGGTCGTACTGCTGCACCCAGTCCTGTTCGAGCGTGCGGGCGCCGGAGGTGCCGGCGAGCAGCGCGTCCCAGGTCTCCGTGGCGGTGCCCCCGATCGGGGTGGTCGCGCCGAGGCCGGTGACGACGATGCGCTTCTCAGCGGTCATGGGTGCGGGCTCCTGTGAGGTGGTGCGGGCAGGCGGTGCTGGGGAGGGCCGTGCGCGGGCGGGCACCCGAGGCTCCTGGGTGCCCGCCCGACGTCGGTCAGCCCTGGGCGTTCTTGATGAAGGCGACGGCGTCACCGACGGTGCTGAGGTTCTTGACCTCGTCGTCGGGGATGCGCACGTCGAACTTCTCCTCGGCGTTCACGACGATCGTCATCATCGACAGCGAGTCGATGTCGAGGTCCTCGGTGAACGACTTGTCCGGCTGGACGGCCTCGGCGTCGAGCCCGGTCTCCTCGTTGATGATCTCGGCGAGACCGGCCTGGATCTCCTGGTCGCTCATGGCCATGGGGGTTACCTCCTGGATTCGAACTTCCTTGGGCTGACCCGGTTTTCAACCCGCCGGGCCGACGGGAGAGCTAGGGCAGGCGTACGACCTGGGCTGCGTAGACCAGCCCGGCACCGAAGCCGATCTGCAGGGCGAGCCCGCCGCGCGGCGCCTCGCCCTCGCGCAGCATCCGCTCGGTCGCGAGCGGCACGGACGCGGCCGAGGTGTTGCCGGTCTCGGCGATGTCGCGCGCGACCGGGATGTCCTCGGGGAGGCCGAGCTGCTTCACCATCGCGTCGACGATACGCATGTTCGCCTGGTGCGGGATGAACGCGTCGAGGTCGGCGGCGGTGATGCCGGCCTTGTCGATGGCCTGCTGCGCGACCGGCGCCATGCCCCACACGGCCCAGCGGAAGACCGACTGCCCGGCCATCGCCAGGGTGCTCGCCGAGCGGGCGTCGTGGGCCTGGGCGTCGGACCAGTCGACGGTCTGGCCGGCGTCCTCGGCCTCCCAGCGGCGCAGGATCTCGTCCCAGCCGAGCCGCTGCTGGATCGTCGACCACTTCTCGCCGTCGGAGCCCCACACGGTCGGGCCGATGCCCGGCTCGTCGGAGGGGCTCACCACGGTGGCGCCGGCGCCGTCGCCGAAGATGAACGCGGTGCCGCGGTCGGAGGTGTCGGTGACGCTGGACAGCTTCTCGACGCCGACGACCAGGACGTGCTCGGCCGACCCGCCGCGCACCATGTCGCTCGCGAGCGAGATCGCGTAGCAGTAGCCCGCGCACGCGGCCGAGATGTCGAAGGCGGGTACGCCGTTGGCACCCAGGCGCGTCGCGAGCAGCGGGGCGGCGGCCGGCGTGGCGAACGGGTGGGTGACCGTCGCGCAGATGACCGCGCCGATCTGCTCGGGGGAGATCCCGGCCATCTGCAGGGCCGGCCCGGCGGCCGCCTCGGCCATGTCGACGACCGACTCGTCCTCGCGCGCCCAGCGGCGGGTCACGATGCCCGAGCGCTCGCGGATCCACTGGTCGGAGGAGTCGATCCAGGTGCAGACCTCCTCGTTGGTGATCACCCGTTCGGGGCGGTATCCGCCGACGCCGCTGATGCGCGCGTGACGCGCGCCGGCGGGGGAGGTGATCGTGCCGGTTCCCTTGGGAGAGAGGCTCATTCGGGGTCCGCTCCTCAGTGGTCTTCGGTGGTCGAGCCGTGCTCGGCGACCATCCGCCGCGCGGTCTCGAGGTCGTCGGGAGTCTTGAGCGCGAGCGTCTCGACGCCGCGCAGGCCGCGCTTGGCCAGGCCGACGAGGGTGCCCGCCGGCGGCAGCTCGATGAGGCCCGTGACGCCGAGCTGCTGCAGTTGCTCCATGCACAGGTCCCAGCGCACCGGGTTGCTGACCTGGGAGACCAGGCGGCGCAGCACCTCGGCCCCGTCGGCCACGACCGCGCCGTCGGCGTTGCTGATCAGGGTCACCGTGGGGCTGCCGGGCTGGATGGCGTCGGCCTCGGCGCGCAGGGTCTGCACGGCCGGCGCCATGTGCTCGGTGTGGAACGCGCCCGCCACCTGCAGCGGGATGACCCGAGCCTTCGCCGGAGGGTCGCCCTGCAGGGCCTGCAGCTGGTCGAGCGTGCCGGCGGCGACGACCTGGCCGGCGCCGTTCATGTTGGCCGGGGTGAGGCCGTGCCGCTCGAGCGTGGCCGCGACGTCGTCGGGGTCACCGCCGAGGACGGCCGCCATCCCCGTGGGGGTGGCCGCAGCGGCCTCGGCCATGGCGCGCCCGCGCACGCTCACGAACCGCATCGCCTGCGCGTCGTCGAGCACGCCCGCCGCGGCGGCGGCGGTGACCTCGCCGACCGAGTGCCCGGCGAGGGCCCCGGACGAGCCGATCGCGTCGAGCTCGGGGAGCGCCAGCAGGCCGGCCGCGACGATGAGCGGCTGGGCGACCGCGGTGTCCTTGATGGTCTCGGCGTCGGAGGTGGTGCCGTGCGCCTGCAGGTCCAGTCCCGCCGCGTCGCTCAGCGCGGCCAGGCGGTCGGCCACCCCGGGCAGCTCGAGCCAGGGGGCGAGGAAGCCGGGGGACTGGGAGCCCTGTCCAGGGCTGACGATCGCGAGCACACCTCCAGCCTGCCCCAGCGGGCCCCGCCGCGCGCGGTCTTCTCCCACGACGCTCGCCCGCCAGATTTGGAGGTTTCCTCCAAAATGCGAAGCCGGCGAGAGCGTACGCCGGCGTAGGTCGACCGCGCGGCGTGCACGGTGTGGCGGAGGACCGCTGAGGGGCGCGGTGGAGCGCACGGTTCAGCAGAGGACCGCGAGGGCGTGAGGTGGCGGTGCGCACGGGGTGGCGGAGGACCGCTGGCGGGTGCGGTGGGGCGCACGGGGCGGCGGAGGACCGCGAGGGCGTGAGGGACCGGGGGCGCACGGTTCGGCGGAGGACCGCGAGGGCGTGAGGGACGGGGCCGCACGGGGTGGCGGAGGACCGCTGGCGGGTGCGGTGGGGCGCACGTTTCGGCAGAGGACCGCTGAGGCGTGCGGTGGCGGCGCGCACGGGGTGGCGGAGGACCGCTGGCGGGTGCGGTGGAGCGCACGTTTCGGCGGAGGACCGGCGGGGGGTGCGGCGGCGGCGCGCACGAGCGTGCCGCGTCAGGTCGTACGGCGGCGCCACTGCCGCGGGGCGTCCAGCAGCGCCACGGCCAGGGCGATGCGCACGGTGAAGGCGTCGTGGCCGTCGGTGAGGTCGTACCCGGTCTCGTCGGTGATCCGGCCGAGCCGGTAGCGGACGGTGTTGGGGTGGACGTACAGCGTGCGGGCGGTGGCCTCGAGGCTGCCGGAGGCGAGGTAGGCCCTGGCCGTCTCGAGCAGCTGCGCGCTGCTCGCGAGCGGACGGTGGACGCGCTCGGCGAGGGCGCGACGGGCGCGCTCGTCACCGGCCAGCGCCCGTTCGCCGAGCAGCTCGGCCCCGCTGCACGGCCGTGGCGCCTCGGGCCAGGCGCGGGCCGCATCAAGACCGGACAGGGCCGAACGGGCCGAGCGTCCGGCCGCGAAGACGTGCGGGACGCGGGGGCCGACGACGATCGGCCCCTGCCCCCAGTGGTCGGCGAGGTCGGTGACGGTGCGCACCGGGTCCTCGACCTGCCCGAGCACGGCGACGAGGCGGTGGCCCTGCACGGCCGCGAGGCACTCGATGCCCCGGTCGGCGGCGGCCGAGCGCAGCGCGTCGACGACCGCCGCGCTGCCGCCCTGCGGCGCCTCGCCGGCCGCCACCGACACCGCGGTCACCCGGTCCCAGCCGAGCGCCGCGACCCGTGACTGCAGCGAGTCGTCGGCCTCTCCGCGCAGCACCGCGTCGACCACGAGCGACTCCAGCCGCGCGTCCCAGGCGCCGCGCGTCTCGGCCGCCTGGGCATAGACCTGGGCGGCCCCGAACGCGATCTCGCGGGAGTAGTGCAGCACCGCCGTGCGCAGCTCCTCGCCCTCGCCGGGCGCGGCGATGCGCTCGACCTGGGACTCCATCTCCTCGATCACCGTGCGCACCAAGTCCAGCGTGCGGCGCAGGCTGATCGAGCGGGTCAGCTCGCGCGGCGCGGTGCCGAACACGTCGACGATGTCGGCCGGGGTCGACGTCGGGTCGCGGTACCACGCGATGAACGACGCGATGCCCGCCTGGGCGACCAGCCCGACCCAGCTGCGGTCCTCGGCGCTGAGCTCGCGGTACCACTCGTGCTGCGCGTCCATCCGTTGCACGGCCGAGGTGGCCAGCTGCCCCGCGTTGCGCTCGAGGCGACGACGGGTCGCGGTCGTGCCGCGCGGGCGGCGGGTGCCGGGCATGCCGCCAGCGTACGTCCGTCGTTTGTAGGACCTGCACAGTCCCGGGAGTGCGGGCGCCGCCGAGCGGCCATCCGCTCGTCCCGGGAAGTCCACCCGCTGTCCACCGCGCGAGGTCGCGGGTGCGGTGTGATGACCGTCATGGATCGTCGTTCCTTCACCGCACTGGTGGGTGCCACCGCAGCCGCCGCCACCGTCCTTCCCGTCAGCGCCAGCAGCGCCGCCCCCGCCGCCTCGCGGTCGCGCGGGCGCGGGCGCCGCAGCCTCCCCACGCCGTACGTCGTGGGTCACCGCGGTGCCTCCGGCTATCGCCCGGAGCACACGCTCGCCTCCTACACCCTCGCCGCGCACATGGGTGCCGACTTCATCGAGCCCGACCTGGTCATCACCAAGGACGGGGTGCTCGTGTGCCGGCACGAGCCGGAGATCAGCGGCACGACCGACGTGTCCGAGCGTCCCGACTTCGCCGCGCGCCGCACGACCAAGACCCTCGACGGGGTCGCGACCACCGGCTGGTTCGTCGAGGACTTCACCCTCGCCGAGCTGCGCACCCTGCGCGCGGTCGAGCGGCTGCCGCAGGTGCGCCAGGAGAACACCATCTACGACGGCCTCTGGCAGGTGCCGACGTTCGAGGAGGTGCTGAAGCTGCGCAAGCAGCTCAGCCTCGACCTCGGCCGCGAGATCGGTGTCTACCCCGAGACCAAGCACCCGACGTACTTCCGCGAGATCGGGCTGCCGCTCGAGGAGCGCCTGGTCCCGCTGGTGCAGCGCTACGGCCTGAACAACAAGAACGCCGCCATCCGCATCCAGTCGTTCGAGCTGACGAACCTGCTGATGATGCGTTCGAAGATGAAGGTGAAGGCGCCGCTGGTGTTCCTGACCTCGGCCAGCGGCACGCCGTACGCCGACGACCGCACCTACGCCGAGCTGCTGTCGCCGGCCGGGCTGCGGACGTACGCCGACCAGATCGACGGGCTCGGACCCGACTGGTCGCAGGTCATCGCCCGCAACAGCGACGGCACGCTGGGCGCCGAGACCGCCCTGGTGAAGAACGCCCACGCCGTCGGGCTGGAGGTGTGCCCCTACACCGTCCGCGCCGAGAACCAGTTCCTGCCGACCGACTACCGCATCGGCGCCGACCCGAACGACTACGGTCGTGTCATGGACCTGCTGCACCGCCTCTACGACGCCGGCATCGACGGCATCTTCAGCGACAACCCCGACGTGGCCGTCGTCGCGCGCGACACCTGGCGCGGCTGACCCGCGTTGGCAGACGACGACCGGAAGACCGACGACCGGGAGACCCTCGGCGGGGAGAAGTGGCTCCAGGAGACGTGGCGGGCGGGGGTGGCCGGCGCGGTCGCGCTCGTCGTGGGTGTGCTCGCGGTCGCCCTCATCGACTCCGGTGACACCCGCCTCGCGGCCGTGCTGGACCGGGTGGTCCTGATCCTGCTGGCCTACCTGCTCGTCTACGTCGCGGTCTCCGTGGTCGTGTTCTCCCGGGCCACGCCCGCTGCCGTCCGCCACTGGGCGACGCGCAGCGGGCGGGGCACCCGGGTGCAGCGATACCTGCTCGGCACGGCGCCGGGCCCGGGGTTCTCGATCTTCATCAGCGCGGCGGCGCTGTTCGTCGCGGTGCTGTGGCTGCCGCGGGGCGCCGGGCACTCCGAGCTGCCCACCTGGGCGCGGGTCGCCATCGGCGTCGGCATGATCGTCGTGTCGTGGGTCGCGATCCTCATCGCGTTCGCCGTCGCCTACCACGCCGACGACGCGCTCACCGACGGCCAGGGGCTGAACTTCCCCGGCGACAAGCCGAGCGCGCAGGCGACCGACTGGAGCGACTACATCTATTTCTCGGTGGCGGTGAGTACGACGTTCGGCACCACGGACGTCGACGTCACCTCGACGCAGATGCGCCGCACCATCACCGTGCACGGGCTCATCGCGTTCGTGTTCAACACGGTGATCCTCGCCGCGGTGGTCAGCGCGCTGCTTCCGTAGGGCGCCGAGGGGTCTCGATACACCGGCTCGGCCAGCGCCTCGCCGGCACTCGACCAGCGTGGGTCAGGTGGCGATGAACAGCGTTGCGGCGCCGGCGAACTCGGCCTCGCCGGCGAACGGCGGGAGCTGCTCGGCGAGGGCGGGGTCGAACGTTGCGAGGTAGGCCTGGGCGGCGCCGTGGTCGGGGAAGACCGCGCGGGTGTCGAAGTCGATCTGCTCGACGTGCGCGAAGTGGCGCCGCAGCGTGGTGGCGCCGTTCTCGCGGCTGAACTGGGTGCGGATCGGCTCGCCGCCGGCGGCGGTCAGCAGGTCGGCGAGGTGCCCGTCGCCGTTCGTCATGGCGATCAGCACCCCGTCCGGGCGCAGCACCCGCCGCACCTGCGCGAGCGTCCGGTCCAGGTCGGGCACGTGGTAGAGCATCCACATCGCGGCGACCGCGTCGAAGGCGTCGTCGCCGAACGGCAGCTCGCTCGCGTCGACCGGGCGCGCGTCGAGCCCGCGCTGGGCGGCGAGCTCGACCATGCGGGGTGACTGGTCGGTCGCGACGAGCCGTGCGCCAGGCAGGCGCGCGGCCACGCGCGAAGCGAACTCGCCGGTGCCGCAACCGATCTCGAGCAGGTCGCGCGGCGCCGCCGCGGCGAGCGCCTCGACCGCCACCGCCACCGGGTCGGTGCCGTCGGCCGTGCCGCGCCAGACGCTGCGGCGCGTCTCGAGGCGGTCCTCGCGGGCGTACTGCTGCGCCACCGCCTCCTGATCGTTGCCGATGCCGGCACCGCTCGGCCCCGGGGCCGTCGGCGCGCCGGCGGGCGGGGTCGGCGCGGCGAGCTGCGTGTGCAGCCGGTCGAGCAGCGCGTCGACCTGACCCCGGTCGTAGCCGGGACGAAGCCGCCGGGTCACCGGCTCCAGCCGTTGCCGCCACCGGGCGAGCTGCCCGGGGGTGAGGCTGCCCTCGCGCATCGCGGCCACGACGTCGTCGAGCAGGTCGTCGACCGCGCCCTCGTCGTACCCGGGGTCGCTTCTGCGGGCACGCCCGAGCTCGACCGTGATCAGGTCCTCCGGCGTGAGGTCCTCCCCGGCCTCACGCCGGCCCCGCATCACGCGTCGCCGCCGACGTTGCCGGACGTGCCGGCGGTGACGTCGAGCAGCTGGTACTTCTCGGCCGCCTTGGCCGGGATGTCGTCGTCGATCTCGCCGCGCTCGGCGAGCAGCTGCAGGGTGCGCACGACCATCGACGGCCCGTCGATGTGGAAGTAGCGGCGGGCCGCGGCGCGGGTGTCGGAGAAGCCGAACCCGTCGGCGCCGAGCGAGACGAAGTCCTGCGGCACCCACTGCCGGATCTGGTCCTGCACGGCGCGCATCGAGTCGGAGGTCGCGATGACCGGACCCTGCGCGTCGCGCAGCACCTCGGTGACGTAGGGGACCTGGGGCTCCTCGTCGGGGTGCAGGAAGTTGTGCTCGTCGGCGGCCAGGCCGTCGCGGCGCAGCTCGTTCCAGGAGGTCACCGACCACACGTCGGCGACGACGCCCCAGTCGTCCTTGAGCAGCTGCTGGGCCTCCAGCGCCCACGGCACCCCGACGCCCGACGCGAGCAGCTGCGCCTTCGGCCCGTCGCCCTCGCCGACCGACAGGCGGTAGATCCCGCGCAGGATCCCCTCGACGTCGACGTTCTCCGGCTCCGGGGGCTGGACGTACGGCTCGTTGTAGACGGTGAGGTAGAAGATCACGTTCTCCGGCTTGTCGCCGAACATCCGGCGCAGGCCGTCCTTCATGATGTGCGCGATCTCGTAGCCGTACGCCGGATCGTAAGCAACCACAGCGGGATTCGACGACGCGAGCAGCAGCCCGTGACCGTCGGCGTGCTGCAGCCCCTCACCGGTCAGCGTGGTGCGTCCGGCGGTGGCGCCGATCAGGAAGCCGCGGGCCATCTGGTCTGCCGCGGCCCAGATCGAGTCGCCGGTGCGCTGGAAGCCGAACATCGAGTAGAAGATGTAGAACGGCACCATCGGCACCCCGTGCGTGGCGTAGGACGTGCCCGCCGCGGTGAACGCGCCGATCGAGCCGGCCTCGTTGATGCCCAGGTGCAGGATCTGCCCCTGCGTCGACTCCTTGTACGCCAGCATCAGCTCGGCGTCGACGGAGGTGTAGTTCTGCCCGTGCGGGTTGTAGATCTTGGCCGTCGGGAAGAAGGAGTCCATGCCGAACGTGCGGGCCTCGTCAGGGATGACCGGCACGATGTGCGGACCGAGGTCCTTGTCGCGCATGAGCTCCTTGAAGACCCGCACGAGGGCCATCGTGGTGGCGACCTCTTGCTTGCCCGACCCCTTCTTGGCGACGGCGTAGGCGTTGTCGTCGGGCAGCTTCAGCGGGCCCGAGGACACCCGGCGGTCGGGGAGCCCGCCGCCCAGCTGCTTGCGCCGGTCGAGCATGTACTTGATCGCCGGGTCGTCGTCGCCGGGGTGGTAGTACGGCGGCAGGTAGGGGTCGGCCTCGAGCTGCTCGTCGCTGATCGGGATCTGCAGCGAGTCGCGGAACTGCTTGAGGTCGTCCAGCGCCAGCTTCTTCATCTGGTGCGTCGCGTTGCGGCCGGCGAAGTGCGTGCCGAGGCTGTAGCCCTTGATCGTCTTGACCAGGATCACCGTCGGCTGGCCGTGGTGCTCGGTCGCTGCCTTGTACGCCGCGTAGACCTTGCGGTAGTCGTGCCCGCCGCGCTTGAGCTTCCACCAGACGTCCTCGTCGGACCAGTCCTGGACCATCTTCGCGGTGCGCGGGTCGCGGCCGAAGAAGTGCTCGCGGACGTACGCCCCGTCGTTGGCGCGGAAGGTCTGGTAGTCACCGTCGGAGGTGGAGTTCATCAGGTGCACGAGCGCGCCGTCGCGGTCGGCGGCCAGCAGCGGGTCCCAGCCGCGGCCCCAGACGACCTTGATGACGTTCCAGCCCGCGCCGCGGAAGAAGCTCTCCAGCTCCTGGATGATCTTGCCGTTGCCGCGCACCGGGCCGTCGAGGCGCTGCAGGTTGCAGTTGATGACGAACGTGAGGTTGTCCAGCTCCTCGTTGGCCGCCAGCTGCAGCAGGCCGCGCGACTCCGGCTCGTCCATCTCGCCGTCGCCGAGGAAGGCCCAGACGTGCTGGTCGCTGGTGTCCTTCAGGCCGCGGTTGTGCAGGTACTTGTTGAACTGCGCCTGGTAGATCGCGTTCATCGGGCCGAGGCCCATCGACACCGTCGGGAACTCCCAGAAGCTGGGCATCGACCGCGGGTGCGGGTAGGACGGCAGCCCCTGCAGCTCGCCGTCGACGATGTGCGACTTCTCCTGGCGGAACCCGTCGAGCTGGGTCTCGGTGAGGCGCCCCTCGAGGTAGGCGCGGGCGTACATGCCGGGGGAGGCGTGCCCCTGGAAGTAGATCTGGTCGCCGCCGCCGGGGTGGTCCTTGCCGCGGAAGAAGTGGTTGAAGCCGACCTCGTAGAGGGTGGCCGCGGAGGCGTACGTCGAGATGTGGCCGCCGACGCCCACGTCGGGGCGCTGCGCGCGGTGCACCATGACCGCGGCGTTCCAGCGGATCCAGGCGCGGTATCGCCGCTCGATCTCCTCGTCGCCGGGGAACCACGGCTCGGCCTCGGGCGCGATGGTGTTGATGTAGTCGGTCGCGGTGAGCGACGGCACGCCGATCTGCCGCTGGCGCGCGCGCTCGAGCAGCTTGAGCATGACGTAGCGCGCGCGTGCCTGACCGCCGTGCTCGATGACCGCGTCGAGCGAGTCGACCCACTCCTGCGTCTCGTCCGGATCGATGTCGGGCAGCTGGCTCGGGATGCCGTTCAGGATCGGTCCTGCACCGGTGGGGTTGTTCGACACAGTCGTACGTCCTCTCTGACGCTCCTACGAAAGATCAGTCTGCTCCCCGGCCTGGTGCTGGTGAAATCGGGTCCCGTTACTAACCAGTACTCGGAACGACGGTCCGCACGATGGTCCGACCATCCGACGCGCGCTCGCGCGCTGTCCGCTAGTTGCAATGGCGCGGAGTTCCTAGTGGACTACTGACCCATGACCGAGGAAGGGAACGGATCCGCCGGCGACGGCAACCGCACAGCCACGGCCGCACGGCTGGGGTTCGCCGAGGGCCAGGTGGTGCAGGAGCTCGGCTGGGACGAGGACGTCGACGAGGCGCTGCGCGAGGAGATCGAGGACGCCGTCGGCTCGCCGCTGGAGGACGAGGACTACGACGGCGTCGTCGACGCCGTGCTGCTGTGGTGGCGCGACGGCGACGGCGACCTGATCGACGACTGCGTCGACGCGCTCGCCGGGCTGGCCGACAAGGGGTTCATCGCCCTGCTGGTGCCGCGGGCGGGGCACCCCGACCACGTCGACGCCAGCGACATCCAGGAAGCCGCGCAGACCGCCGGGCTCAACGCCTCCTCCTCCAGCAAGGCGGGCGAGGAGTGGATCGGCACCAAGCTGGTCCAGGGCGGGGCGGCGAAGCAGCGATGAGCGAGCCGGTCACCGTGGGCGCGAGCGCGCCCGACTTCACGCTCAAGGACCAGTTCGGCCAGGAGACCTCGCTGCGCGACCTGCGCGCCGAGCGCGCCGTGCTGCTGGTCTTCTACCCGTTCGCCTTCTCCGGCATCTGCACCGGCGAGCTGTGCTCGGTGCGCGACGACCTCACCCGGTTCAGCAACGACCGGGTGCAGACGGTCGCGATCTCCTGCGACCCGATGTTCTCGCTCAAGGCCTGGGCCGACCAGGAGGGGTACGACTTCCCGCTGCTGTCCGACTTCTGGCCGCACGGCCAGGTGGCGCAGGCGTACGGCGTGTTCGACGACGCGGCCGGGATGGCCATCCGCGGCACGTTCCTGATCGGCACCGACGGCACGGTCCGGTGGTCGCTGGTCAACGGGCCGGGCGAGGCTCGCGACCTCGCCTCGTTCGAGCAGGCGCTGCAGTAGGCCCCGGCGGCTCCGCGCCGTTCTTGCGCCTCGCCGGGAGCCTCGCCAATCCGGCGCGCCGGGGCGGTCGGCGCCGCTAGCGTCGAGGCCATGGACCTGCTTCGGGGTGAACAGATCGCGGCCGCCGGCCTCGCCGACTGGCGCAAGCTGGCGCAGGGTCTGCACGCGCGGTATCTCGTCGCCGACTTCGGGACCGGTGTCCGGTTCCTCGCGGCGGTGGGCAAGGTCGGCGACACGGTGGGCCACCACCCGAAGGTCGCGATGGGCCCGGGGCACGTCGACCTGGAGCTGGTCAGCGACGACGCGGTCTACCGCGCGGACGACGGCACCGAGCACGTCGTCGAGTGGGTGACCCAGCAGGACGTCGACCTCGCCCGGCGCATCTCTCAGCTCGCCGCCGACCAGGGGCTGGCGCCCGACCCGGCCGCGGTGAGCGAGGCCGAGCTCGGGCTCGACACGGCCGCCGCCGCGACCGTCGCCCCGGTCTGGGCGGCGCTGCTGACCGGCGACGCCGACGCCCAGGGGAGGGGGACGCCGGGCGAGGAGGTGCGCGACGCCACCGGGCGGGTGCCCAACCTGTGGTTCGGCGACCTCGAGGAGGGCGGGTCGGCGGACGCGCGGTTCCACGTCGAGGTCTACGTCGCGCCCGAGACCGCGCGGTCGCGCATCGACGCCGCCGTCGCCGCGGGCGGCACGGTCGTCGACGACAGCGACGGTCTCACCGTGATCGCCGACCAGGACGGCAACCGGGGAGTGCTCTGCGTCGATCAGTCCGCCGTGCCGACGGACTGAGCAAGTTCGTCCTGGGTCCGGCGAGTGCGTAGGATCCACGGCGTCGCAACGACGATGCCGACCGGGTGAGCCTGCGAGCCCGGGCGGAGGAGGAGCTGCGACAGAGACTGAACGTCGCAACGACGATGCCGACCGGGTGAGCCTGCGAGCCCGGCCGGAGGAGGAGATGCGACAAAGAACGTCCAGGGCCTGTAGCTCAGCTGGTAGAGCGCCGCGTTTACACCGCGTAGGTCGTCGGTTCGATCCCGGCCGGGCCCACGTGAACACCCCGCCCGTTGACCCTCGGCTCGCGGACGTCGTGGCCGTCCTGGACCAGCTCTACCCGCAGCAGACCGCCCAGTCGTGGGACCAGGTGGGTCTGGTGAGCGGCGACCCGGAGCAGCCGGTGCAGCGCATCATGCTCGCGGTCGACCCGACCCTGGCGGTCATCGAGGACGCCCGCGCGGCCGGCGTCGACCTGCTGATCACCCACCACCCGCTGCTGCTCCGCGGCGTGCACTCGGTGGCGACGACCTCGGCCAAGGGCGCGGCGGTGACGGCGCTCGTGGTGGCCGACCTGGCGCTGTACGTCGCGCACACCAACGCCGACGTGGCCGACCCGGGGGTGAACCACGCCCTCGCCGACGCCGCGGGCGTCGTGGCCGGCGAGCCGCTGACGTACGAGGACGACCAGCCGCTGGGCATCGTGGGTGACTTGCGAGAACCGTTGAGCCTCAAGGCTTTTGCCGAGCAGCTCGCCGGACGGCTCCCGGCCGCGCCGGTGGGTCTGCGCGTTGCCGGCGACCCCGACGCGACCGTGCGGCGGGTGGCGGTGCACGGGGGCGCGGGCGACGGTGCCTTCGACGCCGTACGCGCGAGCGGGGCGGACGTCTACGTCACCGCCGACCTGCGCCACCACCCCGCGCTCGAGGCGCGGGAGGAGGCCCGGGGCGGGACGCCGTTCCTGATCGACGCCGGCCACTGGGCCACCGAGTGGCTGTGGCTGGAGGGCGCCCGTGAGCGGATCGCCGGTGCGCTCGGCGCCGCGGCGGATAGCGTGGAGATCGAGGTGTCGCAGCGCCGCACCGACCCGTGGGACTTCCTCGTGCCGAGCGGCGATCCCCGGACGACCCGAGACGACCAGACCGGAGGCCCCCGCTGAAAGCCGACCTGACCCGCCAGTGGCGTCTGCTCGACCTGCAGAAGCTCGACACGCGGCTCGACCAGCTCGCCCA
The DNA here is from genome assembly GCF_006716095.1 of Barrientosiimonas humi. Taxonomy (NCBI): domain Bacteria; kingdom Bacillati; phylum Actinomycetota; class Actinomycetes; order Micrococcales; family Dermacoccaceae; genus Barrientosiimonas; species Barrientosiimonas humi. Next base: position 1,754,415 of record NZ_VFOK01000001.1, on the reverse strand, counting down.
CCGCGAGCGCACCATGCCGGTGCTGACCCGGCTCGCCGACGCCGAGAAGCGTCGCTCGTCGCTGGAGGAGGAGGTCGTGCTCGCGCGCACCGCTGTCGGCGACGTCGACCGCGAGATCAGCAAGGCCGACCAGGACGTGCAGCTGGTGCGTGACCGCGCCGCGCGCAACACCCAGCGCCTCGACAGCGGCCAGGGCAGCGCCAAGGAGCTGCAGGCGATGCAGCACGAGCAGCAGGCGCTGGCCCGGCGGCAGTCCGAGCTGGAGGACGTCGAGCTGGAGGTCATGGAGCGTGCCGAGTCGCTGCGCGCGGACCTGGGCGTGAAGGAGACGTCGCTGTCCGACGCCGAGGGCGACGTGCGCGACCTCGGCGCCGAGCGTGACGAGGCGCTGCAGGAGATCGAGCGCGAGCGCTCGCAGGTGCAGCGCGACCGCGAGCAGCTGGCGCCGGGTCTGGGCGAGGACCTGCTGGGGCTCTACGAGCGGGTGCGGGCCCAGCACGGCGGGGTCGGGGCGGCCGCGCTGCTGCAGCGCCGCTGCGACGGCTGCCACCTGGAGCTCACGCCGGCCGACCTCACGGCGATCCGCAACGCGCCCGAGGACGAGGTGCTGCGGCACGAGGAGTGCGGTCGCATCCTGGTGCGCACGGCCGAGTCGGGGCTGTGAGCCGCCGGCTGGGCGTCGAGGCCGACGGCGGCTCGCGGGGCAACCCGGGGGTGGCCGGCTACGGCGCGGTGGTGCGCGACCTGCAGACCGGTGACCTGCTCGCCGAGCGGGCCGCGCCGCTGGGGAAGGCGAGCAACAACGTCGCGGAGTACTCCGGCCTGATCGCCGGCCTCGAGGCGGTGCTGGAGATCGAGCCCGGCGCCGACGTCGAGGTGCGGATGGACTCCAAGCTGGTCGTGGAGCAGATGGCCGGCCGGTGGAAGATCAAGCACGCCGACATGCGCCGGCTCGCGATCGAGGCGCGCGAGCTCGCGACCCGGATCGAGCAGGCCGGCGGGAGCGTGGACTACGCCTGGATCCCGCGCGCCGACAACGCGGTGGCCGACGCGTTGTCCAACGACGGGATGGACGGCGAGACCGTCCGACGCGACCACTGGCGTACGTCGGGATCGGTGGGGGCACAAGCGGACTCGAGCGACTCCCCGCCCGCCGAACCGGCCGTGGTCGAGGTCGCCGAGCAGGTGGTGCTCTCGACCGACGAGAGCCCGGCGAGCCCGCCGGACGCCGGGAAGCCGGCGCGCATCCTGCTCGTGCGGCACGGCGTCACGTCGTTCACCGAGCAGGGGCGCCTCGACGGCCGCGGCGGCGCCGACCCGAGCCTCAGCGAGCGCGGCGTCGCGCAGGCGAAGCGGGCGGCGCAGGGCGTGGCCGAGCGGGTCGCGGGCGTCGACGGCGTGCACGTCGTGACGTCCTCGCTCGCGCGGGCCAAGGAGACCGGTGGTGCCGTCGCCGACGCGCTCGGCGTGCCCACCACCGTCGACGCCGACTGGGACGAGCAGGCGTTCGGTCACTGGGACGGCATGAGCATGCGCGACCTGGTCACGGCCTTCCCCGAGCAGCTGCAGCAGATGCGCGTCGAGGACGACTTCTCGGTCGAGGGCGGCGAGTCGCACGGGCAGCTGGCCGAGCGGGTGGTCGCGGCGTTCGAGCGGGCGGTCGAGCTCGCCGGGCCTGGCGGCACCGTCGTGGTCGCCACGCACCGCAAACCCATCATGGTCGTGCTGCAGCACGTGCTCGGCCTCACGACCGAGCGCTCCTGGCGCCTGGCGGCGGCGCCGGCCTCGCTGACCGGCGTCGAGGTCTGGGCCGACGGCGTCATGTCGGTCGCGTTCACCAACGACACGCACCACCACGGGGATGCCTGACCAGGCCGCGGCGGCCGCCGCGCCGAAGCCGGCCAGCCTGCTGACGGTGCTCGTGGCGCTCGCCGCCAACGCGCTGATCGCGGTCGCCAAGTCGGTCGCCGCCCTGATCACCGGGTCGGCCTCGATGGTCGCCGAGGCCGCGCACTCCTGGGCCGACACCGGCAACGAGGTCTTCCTGCTCATCGCCGAGCGGACCTCCCAGCGGCCGAGCGACAAGCTGCACCCGTACGGCTACGGGCGGGCGGCGTACGTCTGGTCGATGTTCGCGGCGTTCGGCCTGTTCGTCGCCGGTGCCGGCGTGTCGGTGTGGCACGGCATCACGTCGCTGGACGCGCCGGAGACGGGCGACACCGACTACCTCGTCGCGTACGTCGTGCTCGCCATCGCGTTCGTGCTCGAGGGCACCTCGTTCCGGCAGGCGGTGCGGCAGGCGCGCACCGACGGGGCGAAGATGGGGCTGCGCCCGCTGCGGTTCATCGAGCGCACCTCCAACCCCACGCTGCGCGCGGTGTTCGTCGAGGACGCCTCGGCGCTGATCGGTCTGCTGCTCGCCGGTGCCGGGCTGGCGCTGCACCAGATCACCGGCGACCCGGTCTACGACGCGCTCGGCTCGATCGCGGTCGGCCTGCTGCTCGGGGTGATGGCGGTCTTCCTGATCCGCCGCAACCTCGACTTCCTCGTCGGTCAGCCGGTGCTGCCGGCGGTGCGCGAGAACATGCTGCGCGCGCTGTACGACAACCCCGAGATCGAGAAGGTCACGTTCGTCCACCCCGAGTTCGTCGGGCCGGCGCGGGTGCTGCTCATCGCGGCGGTCGACCTCACCGGCAACCGGTCGGAGGACGAGGTCGCTGCCGTGGTCAACCGGGTGGAGCAGGAGCTCACCGCGGTGCAGTTCGTCGACCAGGCGGTGCTCACGCTGTCGACGCCGGGGATGCCCGCGCTGCCGCGCCCGCCGCGCCCCTGAGGCTGCCCGCGCAGGTCGCGGCGCCTCAGGTCCGCAGCAGCAGAGCGGCGGTCGCGCTCGCGACGGCTAGACCCACGACCAGGGCCGAACGGGCGGCGAACGCGCGAGCCTCGACCACCACGCCGGCGCGGCGGCAGCGGTCGCGCCACAGCAGCGTCGCCAGCGAGGCGTGCAGGGTGATCAGCGGGCCGACGTTGGTGCCGATCAGCAGCGCCATCAGCCGGGTCGGGTCGTGGTCGAGCGCGGGCTCGAGCGCGAGGTAGGCGGGAAGGTTGTTGACCCCGTTGGCGAGGAGCGCGGCGACCGCCGGCACCTGCCACAGGGGCGCGTCGGACAGGTGCCGGGTGAGCGTCTCCACCGGAGCGGTCTGCGCCACGACCAGGACGAGGAGCAGCAGGACGCCGGTGAGCCCGATCATCCGCCAGGGCAGCTGCACCTGGGGGAGCAGGGCAGCGTCGCGCCACGCCGTCAGCACCACGAGTGCGACCGCCGCGGCCGTGGCGGCCGCCGCCGGTGGCACCCCGGCCACCACCGCGGCGGCGAGCGCGACCAGCACGCCGGTGCTGCCGGCCAGGAGCCACCGGTCGTGCTCCCCGGCGGGCGGGGCGAGGGCGTAGCGCCCGGACAGCTCGTGGCGGAAGAGCACCGCGAGCGCCACCACGGTCGCGACCACCGCCGCCAGCGCCGGCGCCCAGGCCAGCGCGAGGTACTCGTGGGTGCCGAGCCCGAGCTCCTGGAAGCGGTGCAGCGCCAGCAGGTTCGTGAGGTTGGAGACCGGGAGGAGCAGCGAGGCGGTGTTGGCCAGCCACACCGTCGTCATGGCGAACGGCAGCGCCGGCAGGCGCAGCTGGCGGGCGACGGCGATCACGACGGGGGTGAGGAGCACCGCGGTCGTGTCGAGACTGAGCAGGACGGTGCTGACCGTGGACAGCACGACGACGAGCAGCCACAGCAGCCAGGTCCGGCCGCGCCCGGCCCGTGCCGCCCGGTGTGCGGCGACATCGAACACGCCTGCGAGCGTTGCGATCTCGGCCACGACGGTGATGGCGAGCAGGAAGAGCAGGACGGGGAGCACCCGCCCGGCCGCCTCCGTCGCCAGGGCGGTCACGGCGTCGTGCGCGCGGTGGTGTCGAGGATCCAGGGGCGACCGGCGCGGGCCGGTTCGTGCAGTGCGACCTCGAAGCCCGGTTCGAGCACCTCGGCCAGCCGCGCGGGGGTGCGGGCGTCGACCCCGGCCTCGCACAGCGCCCGGGTGACCAGCCCCCGGGTGTGCTTGGCCATGTGGGTCGCCCCCGGCACGCGGATCTGGACCCAGCGACGAGCCAGCTCCTCCTCGGGAGCCCAGGCGGCGACGTACGTCGAGGAGCGGCAGTCCACGACCACCCCGCGGCCGGCGGCCTCGGGCAGGACGCGCGCCAGCTCGGGACGCCAGGCGCTCGCGAGCGGCCCGACACCCTCGAGGTTGACCGCCATCGACGCGCGGTAGGGCGCGACCCGGTCGCGCAGCCGGACGGCGCCGTAGAGCGCGGAGACCACGACCACCCAGCGTCGCGCGCGGCGCAGTGCCGCGGCGTCGAGCGAGCCGACGTCGAGCGCGTCGTAGAGCACCCCGGTGTAGAGGTCCTGGGCGGGCAGCGCCGGAGCCGAGGTCAGGCGCGTGTTGCGCGCGATCTCCTCGACGAGGTTGGCGCTGACGCCGAGTCTCGTTGCGGCGTCAGGCTTCTCGCTGGTCGCAGCCAGCGCGTCGGCGACCCGGCGACGGGTGTCGGTGAGCTCGGGGAAGGACAACCGCTCCAGGTCGACCGGGCGGCCGCGCGGGCGGGTCTGCTTGGTCTGCGAGGGCGGGAGCAGGATGAGCACGTCGCGAGGTTAGAGGGGACGTCATGGGTGGCGCAGGCTGGGCCGGGTCATGGGCTTGCGCCGACGCGGGCGGCGCGGTGCCTAGGGTGTGGGACATGCCGAAACGACCGATCGTCGCCCCGCAGGCCACTCCCGGATCGCCGGAGCAGCGCGGACCGCTGGAGCAGTCGTTCCAGGCGCTGCGCGAGGAGCTGGGGCTCAGCGAGACCTATCCGCCCGAGGCGGTGGCCGACGCCGAGCGCGCGATCGCCGAGCTGGCGCTGCCCGAGCGCGACGAGACCGCGGTGCCGTTCTTCACCATCGACCCGCCGAGCGCGCGGGACCTCGACCAGGCGATGTTCCTGGAGCGGGCGGGCCAGGGATACCGGGTGCGGTACGCCATCGCCGACGTCCCCGCGTTCGTCACTCCGGGCGGTCCGCTGGACGCTGAGACGCGGCGCCGCGGCCAGACGATGTACTTCCCCGACATGCGCATCCCGCTGCACCCGGCGGTGCTCAGCGAGGAGGCGGGGAGCCTGCTGCCGGGCCAGGTGCGCCCGGCGTACGTCTGGGACTTCGAGCTCGACGCGCAGGGCGAGGTCGCCTCCGCCACGGTCTACCGCGCGCAGGTGCGCAGCACCGAGCGGTTCGACTACGAGCAGGTGCAGGCCGAGGTCGACGGTGGCTCGCCACGCGAGAGCTTCGCGCTGCTGAAGGAGATCGGCGAGAAGCGGATCGCGCTGGAGCGGGCCCGTGGCGGTGCGTCGCTGCCGATGCCCGAGCAGGAGGTCACCCTCGTCGACGGCTCCTACCGGATGCACCTGCGCCCTCCGGTCGCGAGCGAGGACTGGAACGCCCAGATCTCGCTGATGACCGGCATGGCCGCGGCCGACCTGATGCTGCAGGCCAAGGTCGGCATCCTGCGCACCATGCCGCCCGCCGACGAGCAGGCGATCGCCCGGTTCCGGCGCCAGGCGAAGGCGCTGGGGGTGCCGTGGGAGGAGGGCGTGCCGTACGGCGAGTTCCTGCGCACTCTGGAGCGCACCGACGGCCAGCACCTGGCGCTGATCTATGCGGCGACGTCGCTGTTCCGCGGCGCCGGATACACCCCGTTCGACGGCAGCACGCCGGAGCAGGTCGAGCAGGCGGCGGTGGCCGCGGCGTACGCCCATGTCACCGCGCCGCTGCGGCGGCTGGTCGACCGGTTCGGGCTGGTGATCTGCGAGTCGGTGGCGAACGGTCGTGAGGTGCCGGGGTGGGTGCGCGAGGCGCTCCCGACGCTGCCGGAGCTGATGAAGGCGAGCGACACGATCGCGGGCAAGGTCGAGCGCGGCAGCGCCGACGCCGTCGAGGCCGCGATCCTCAGCGACAAGGTCGGGCAGACCTTCGCGGCAGTCGTGGTCGAGCAGCGCGACAAGGGGAAGCTGCAGGTGCAGCTGGTCGACCTCCCCGTCGTCGCGACCTGCCAGGGTCAGGCCGAGCTGGGCTCGACCGTGCAGGTCACGGTCGTCGCCGCGGACATCGCGGCACGCACGGTGACGTTCGAGCTCGCGAAGGGCTGAGCGACGCGGCTCAGCCGCCCCAGACGCCGTCGTCCCAGGCGCGCGCCAGGACCCGGTCGTACGGCTCGAGGTCCAGGCCCTGCTGCTCGACCCACGCGTCGGCGTCGGCCGTCTGGCAGTACCGCTCGGTGTGGTCGTTGACCAGCGTCACGATGCTGCCGGCGCGCCCCGCAGACTGCATCTCGCAGGCGAGCAGCAGCGCGCCGTAGAGGTTCGTGCCGGTGGAGGCGCCGCCGCGGATCCCGGTGCGGCTCTTCAGGAATCGCATCGCCGCGACCGATGCGGCGTCGGGCACGCCGAGCATCCGGTCGACGACCTGCGGGACGAACGACGGCTCCACGCGGGGCCGCCCGATGCCCTCGATGCGCGACCCCGCGCCGGTGCCGCCCTCGCCGGCGAACGACTTCAGGAACGCCGACCCCTCGGGGTCGACCACGGCGAGCCGGGTGTCCAGGCCGCGGTATCGGGTGAACCGCCCGATCGTCGCGCTGGTGCCGCCGGTGCCGGCTCCGACCACGATCCACTCCGGCACCGGGTGCCGCTCCAGGGCGAGCTGGTCGAAGATCGACTCGGCGATGTTGTTGTTGCCCCGCCAGTCGGTGGCGCGCTCGGCGTAGGTGAACTGGTCCATGTAGTGCCCGTCGGTCTCCTCGGCGAGCCGCCGCGCCTCGTCGTAGACCGCCGAGGGGTCGTCGACCAGGTGGCAGCGCCCGCCCTCGGCCTCGATCAGCGCGACCTTCTCGGGGCTGGTGGAGCGGGCCATGACGGCGATGAACGGCAGGTCGAGCAGCCGCGCGATGTGCGCCTCGCTGATGGCGGTGGAGCCGCTGGAGGCCTCGGTGACCGTGGTGCCCGGGCCGATCCAGCCGTTGCAGATGCCGTAGAGGAACAGCGAGCGCGCCAGCCGGTGCTTCAGGCTGCCGGTCGGGTGGGTGGACTCGTCCTTGAGGTAGAGGTCGACGTCCCACCCGGCGGGCAGGTTGACCTTGTGCAGGTGCGTGTCCGCCGAGCGGTTCGCGTCGGCGAGCAGCCGGCGCACGGCCTCCTGGGTCCAGCTGCGGTCGACAGGGGCGGAGGCGGTCACATCGCGGACGGGCTGCACGGGACCTAGGATGGCCCACCGGTGGATGAGCCGGTCAGGCGGCCGCGTCACGGATCCGTCCGTGCCGAGGAACGTCCGGGCTCCGAAGGGCAGGGTGGTGGCTAACGGCCACCCGGGGTGACCCGCGGGACAGTGCCACAGAGAGCAGACCGCCGGGCTTCGGCCCGGTAAGGGTGAAACGGTGGTGTAAGAGACCACCAGCGTCCCAGGCGACTGGGGCGGCTAGGTAAACCCCACCCGGAGCAAGGTCGGACAGCATGCGTTCGAGGGCGGCCCGCCCGAGCATGCGGGTAGACCGCTGGAGGCGACTGGCAACAGTCGTCCTAGATGGATGGTCGCCAGCCGCGCGTGGGCAACCGTGCGCGGCGACAGAACCCGGCGTATCGACCGGCTCATCCACTGCCGGGCGGGGAGCTGGCGGGAATCAGGCCGCTGAACTAGGGAAGCGCATCGAAGCGCGCTTTGCGAATCGGCGTGTTCTGCTGCGTTCGACACGGACCTCACACGGACCAGGGGGCGGCGTTTCGCGCTGAGACGGGCCAAAGTCTTGGCTCCCGCACAGCTTGTACGCCCGCGCCCGGCTAGCCTCTGCGCATGCGATCAGGGGAGGGCCCGTGAGTGGTCTGCCGGCGGTCTGTGGGAGCTGCGGGGTCGCGTTCGTCACGGACCTCATCGACGTCATGCCCGGCGCGACGGTCCACCTCACGGGAAACCAGATCACCTGCCCTGGATGCGGCGGTTGGGCACGCGTGCTGGACGGCGTCTTCGCCGGGTCTGGGGGCGCGCTCTCGGAGGTGCGGAGCGGGCCGCCGACCACGCGGGCTGTTGTGTCCGCTCTCAGTCGCGCGGTTCACGAGGCTGGCGTCGAGGCTGAGGTCGCGCGTCGGCTCGCGCAAAGACTCCACCAGTTGCGCGAGGAAGGGCGCTCGGAGGAGGAGCAGCTGAAGGCGGTCCGCGAGGCGAGCCCGACGCTGGCTGCGAAGGTGCTGACGATCCTCAGGGACCCGGCGTGGAGTGGGGTCGGGGCCGTGATCGCCATGTTGGCCCTTGTACTGACGCTGGTTGGTCAGGGCGCAGACGCGGACGTCCCCAGAAACACACCGCCCACGCCGTCAGGGCCACCGTCACCACCAGGAACGCCCAGCGGGCAGCAGGAGGCCCCGCTGCCATCCCGGCGGCATTCGCCGTGATCACGAGGACGTGTTGGCTCGTGACCGAGCCCCCGTGGTTCTGAGTTGGCAGCCTCCCCGCGCTTCACGCCTGAATCCACACCAGGTGAAACCGACATACCTACCGCCGGCGACGCGCGTACGCCCTCGTCGGGAAAATTCGGGTCGCGAACCCGTTCTGGTCATGCGGTCGGTCATACCGTCAGCCTCACGGCGATAAGGGGCGCGGCCATGAAGAGTTCGGTAGCAGTCGCAAGTGTTCTCGCAGTCATGATGTTGGCGTCGTGCGCTGGAGGAAGCTCCAGTCCGTCAACCGTCACGGTGACCGTCACTGCCTCCCCGCCCAACGCAGGCGCGGACGCAGCCGACACGCCCCCGGCACCGGACGCAGCGACGACCTCGTACGACGGACAGGCGCTGCCGTTAGGGACCGAGGCGACCGTCGAGGACGAGTTCAGTATCACCGCGCTGAAGTTCGAACCGTCCGTGACCGTGACGTACGAGGACCAGGAGTTCCTCGGTCTTAAGGCAGGGCAGCAGTGGGCTCGCATCCAGGCCAAGATCTGTGCACTGAGCGTTCCCGTGGAGGCGTCGTGGGTCGGCTGGGAGGCGTCGACGGCCGACGGGATCGCCTTCCAGACGCCTGACTCCAGCTTCACCGACCCCTTTCCGCGCCCGCTCTTCCCGGATGGACTCAACACAGTGCCGCCGGGTCAGTGCCGGCAAGGCTGGGTCTACTTGGGAATCGACAAGGGCGCGGCTGCGGACAAGCTGACGTACACCGCCATCGGAGCAACCCCCATCACCTGGCAGGTGAGCTGACGCCTGACGCGGGATGCGATGCCGGGGACTCCGCGTGGCCCCTCTTCGTTGGGGCAGGTCGTGCACCACCTGGGACTGGTGCACCAGGCGCCCCAACGAAGAGTCGCCGCGCAGGGTTCTCCCGGGCGGGCGGCGTACGGTCGGACCAGCGACGGAAGGGGCGAGAGCCATGCGCAGGGCGGCAGCACTGGGCGCGCTGGTCGCGCTCACCGTGACCGGGTGCGGCAACGGGGGCGGGGGAGGCGAGCCGGGCGGGAGTACGTCCGCGCCGGCCCCGTCCAGCACGTCGCCCTCGCCGACCAAGCCGTCCGAGACCAGCGACCCCAGCCAGCGCAGCGCGACCGGCGACCCCGGCGACCCCACCGGGTCCGCGTCCACGCCGCCCCGCCGGGCCGGGACTGCGCCGGGCTCGCAGGTCGCGCGGCAGCTGGAGGCGCACCTGCGCAAGACGGCCCCGGGCAGCCGGGCCGACACGCTGCGGTGCACCCCGATCCCGCGGTACGTCGGTGCCGACTCCGGGTGCTCGGCGACGGTCGACGGGGAGCGGGTGAGCTACGAGGCGCGCGTCGTCTCGGTCGACGGCGACCGGGTCTCGGTGACGTTCCAGCGCATCGGGGCGCCCAGCGCGAGCATCCCCGTGCGGCCCACCACCTGAGACCAGCGGCCCCGAAGGAGCGCGGACTCAGCCCGAGTCCAGTGCGCCCTCAGCGCGGGACAGGGCCGCATGCTTGACTGGCGCGATGGCCGAACCCAAGAACACCCTCAAGAAGGTCGCTCGACGGGTCCCCGGGGCGCGGGCCGTGCGCGACACCCTGCGCGCCCGCAAGGTCGGCGTCGGAGCCGCCCCCGCCACGTCGAGCCCGCCCCCGCCCCCGCCCGCAGACCCGATCGCCAAGGCGATCACCGCCGAGTTCGACTTCACGCTGCCCAAGACCAGCAGCATCCTCGTGCTCGGTGACGAGGTCGAGCGGGTGGCCTCCGAGCTGCGCACCCGCGGGTTCTCCACCATCACGACCACCACCGACGCGTCCGCGCTGGCCACGTTCGGCGACGACCAGTTCCGCGTGGTCGTGGCCACCCGCGGGCCCGACGCCGACTTCGACCGCGAGCTGCTCGGGCACGTCGCCCGGGTCGCGAGCACCGTCGTGCTCGTCCAGCCGCAGGAGCAGGTCACCGTCAGCACCAGCCTGCTCGAGCAGGCCGGCTTCACCGGTCGCTCCGAGCACCCCGTCGAGGGCGCCGAGAAGGAGACGATCTCGGTGCTGCGCCGCATGGAGGCGCAGTCGACGCTGCACGACTTCTGGCGCCAGCCGCTGCCGCACGGCAACACCCCGCAGGCCTACCTCGGCCCGGTCCACCGCAGCCGCGCGCTGCACCGGCTGATCAAGGACCTCGACGGCGACAGCAAGATCCTCGAGGTCGGCTGCAACGTGGGCCGCAACATCGCCTACCTGCACGACAACGGCTACCCCGAGGTCGCCGGCATCGAGATCAGCCCGCACGCCGTGAAGATGCTGCGCGAGAAGTACCCCCAGCTGGAGGGGCGTGAGGTGCACATCGGCCCGGCCGGCGACATCCTGCCCGGGTTCGAGGACGACTCGTTCGACCTGATCTACACGATGGCCGTCATCGAGCACCTGCACCCGGTCGAGGCCGCCCCGGTGTTCGACGCGATGGTCCGGGTCGCCCCGAACATCCTCGCGATCGAGCCGGAGAACCGGCTCAGCCACCGGCAGTACCCCCACGACATCGTCAAGGAGTTCACCGACCGCGGCATGGTCCACGTGTCGACGACCCCGATGGTCGAGGCGATCACCGACCACTACGAGGCGGCGATGGAGGACTACCAGGCCTACCGCTTCGTGCGGGCGGACCGGGCAGGCGCCGGGAACGCCACGGACGGCGCCGCGGCCTCCGCCTGAGCGGCTAGCCCCGAGCGCTCAGCTCCAGGACGTCTCCCGCGGGCGCCCCTCGTCGTAGCCACTGGCACTCTGCACGCCGACGAGGGCGCGCTCGCGGAACTCCGCGATGCTGCGCGCGCCGGCATAGGTGAAGCTGGAGCGCACGCCCGCGACGATCGAGTCGATCAGGTCCTCCACGCCCGGCCGCTCCGGGTCCAGATACATCCGCGACGAGGAGATGCCCTCCTCGAACAGCGCCGAGCGGGCCCGGTCGTACGCACTCTGCGCCTGGGTGCGCTGGCGCACCGCCCGCGCGGAGGCCATGCCGAAGGACTCCTTGAACATCCGGCCCTCGGGGTCGCGGGCCAGGTCGCCCGGGCTCTCCCAGGTGCCGGCGAACCACGAGCCGATCATCACGTTGCCCGCACCCGCGGCGAGCGCCAGGGCGACGTCGCGCGGGTACTTCACGCCGCCGTCGGCCCACACCTGGGCGCCCTCGTCGACCGCGGCGGCCGCGCACTCCAGCACAGCGGAGAACTGCGGCCGGCCGACGCCGGTCATCATCCGCGTGGTGCACATGGCCCCCGGACCCACACCGACCTTGACGATGTCGGCGCCGCCGGACAGCAGGTCGCGCACGCCGTCGGCCGAGACGACGTTGCCGGCGGCGATCGGCACGGGCACGCCGTGCTCGTCGGCGTGGATGTCGCGCGCCTGACGCACCAGCTTCAGCGCGTCGAGCATCTTGTCCTGGTGGCCGTGCGCGGTGTCGACCACGAGCACGTCGGCGCCGGCCGACAGCATCGTCTCGGCCTTGGCCTGCACGTCGCCGTTGATGCCGATCGCGACGCCGAGCCGCAGCCGGCCCCGGGCGTCGAGCGCGGGGGAGTAGATCGCCGAGCGCAGGATCCCCTTGCGGGTCAGCACGCCGACGAGGCGCCCGTCCTGGGTGACCGGCGCGAGCGCGATGTGCTGGTGGGCGAGCCGGTCGAAGGTCTCGCTCGGGTCGGCCGACGCATCGACCGTGACGAGGTCGGTGCTCATCACGTCGGCGACGGTCGCGAACCGGTCGACGTCCTGGCAGGCCTTCTCGGTGACCACGCCGAGCGGGCGGCGCTGGTCGTCCACGACCACCACGAGCCGGTGGGCGCGCTTGCCGATCAGCGCCAGCACCTGCGAGACCGGGGCGTCGGGGCCGATCGTCACGGGCGTCTCGAACACCGGGTGGCGGCCCTTGACGTAGTCGATCGTCTCCTGCACCGCGTGCACCGGGATGTCCTGCGGCAGGATCGCCATGCCGCCGCGCCGGGCGACCGTCTCGGCCATCCGGCGACCCGAGATCGCGGTCATGTTGGCGACGACGAGCGGGATCGTGGTGCCGATGCCGTCGGGCGTGGACAGGTCGACGTCCATCCGGCTCGTCACCGACGAGCGCGACGGGACCATGAACACGTCGTTGTAGGTCAGGTCGTACGGCGGCAGCTCGTCCTTCAGAAATCTCACGGGCGAATTCTAGTTCTGCTGCGTCTCCTCCTCCGGGTGACCGTCGCACGCTCCGGCCACCCGGCATCGTCGACACAGCCTTGAGTGGCCTGGGTTGGATTGGTCGGCGTGCTTGGCTGGCCTACGTTGCAGGCATGAGGTTCACGCATCTGGGGCACGCCTGCCTGCTCGTCGAGACCGGCGGCACGTCGGTGCTGATCGACCCGGGCAGCTTCTCCGACTTCGACGACGTCACCGGCCTGGACGCCGTGCTCGTCACCCACCAGCACGCCGACCACCTCGACCGCGAGCGCATCCGGGCGCTGCTCGACGCCAACCCCGACGCGCGGCTGCGCACCGACCCCGGCTCCGCCGAGCAGCTGCAGGCCGACGGCATCGAGGCGACCGTGACCGTGCCCGGGGAGCCGTTCACGGTCGGCGACCTCGAGGTCACCCCGGTCGGCGAGCTGCACGCCGTCAACCACCAGTGGGTGCCCCGCGTGCCCAACGTCGGTCTGCTGCTCGAGGCCGACGGCGTACGCCTGTTCCACCCCGGCGACGCGCTCGACGCCGACCCGGGCCGGGTCGACTACCTCGGCGTGCCGGTCAACGCGCCCTGGTGCGCGATCCGCGAGACGCTCGACTTCGTCCGCCGGATCGAGCCCACCCGCGCGATCGTCCCGATCCACGACGCGCTGCTGGCCGAGCAGGGCCGCGCGATGTACCTCCAGCACCTCGGCGACTTCGGCCTCGAGGGCGGCGTCGAGGTGCTGGACGGCGCCGACCGCCAGCCCCGCGAGCTGTCCGGCTGAGGGTCGATAGCCTTTCGGCCATGAGCCTTGCCGTCGAACCCGTCCTCGACCGCACCGAGTGGGACGCCATCGTCGACGACGCCGGCGGCCACCCCCTGCAGCTGTGGGGCTGGGGCGAGCTGAAGGCTCGCTACGAGTGGACCGCCCACCGCTACGTCGTGCGCGACGGCGACCGGGTGGTCGGCTCGGCCCAGGTCCTGCTGCGGCGACTGCCGCCGCCGTTCCGGTCGCTGGCGTACGTCCCGCGCGGGCCGCAGGCCGCCGAGGGTGACCGCGCCGCCGTGCTGTCCGCCCTCGCCGACCACGTGCGCCGCGAGCACGGGCCGGTGGCGCTGACCGTCGAGCCCGACTGGCCCGAGCCGTTCTCGCCGATGCCCAAGGGCGAGGCCGACGACATCGCCGAGGCCGAGCTCGCCAAGCCGGTGACCGGCTGGCTCGCCCAGGTCGAGGCGGCCGGCTTCCGCCGCTCCGCCAGCACCGGCCTCATCCCGCGCACGCTCGTGGTCGACCTGACCCGCGACGAGGACACGATCCTCAAGGAGCTGTCGTCCTCGACCCGGCAGAACGTGCGCAAGTCGTTCCGCGCGGAGAACGTCCGGTTCGGCGAGGTCACCACCGACGCCGACCTGGAGCAGGTGCTCGCGATCAACCGGGAGACCGCCCGCCGCGCCGACTTCGCGGTGCACAGCGACGACTACCACCGCGGCATCCGCGACCTGATGGGCGAGCGGTCGCAGCTGCTCGCGGCCTGGGAGGGTGACGAGGTCGTCGCGTTCGTGTGGCTGGTCGTGTCGGCCGAGACCGCCTTCGAGCTCTACGGCGGGGTCAACCCGCGCGGCATGAAGCTGCGGCTCAACTACGGCCTGAAGTTCCACGCCATGAAGCACGTCAAGGCCCAGGGCGTCGAGCGGTACGACTTCAACGGGCTGCTCAACGACGGCATCTCCGACTTCAAGCGCCAGTTCGCCAAGCACGAGGACCTGCTCGTCGGCACCTGGGAGAAGCCGCTGTCGCCGCTGTACCCCGCGTTCGCCACGGCCCTGCCGCTGGTGCGCTCCGGGCTCAAGCGCGGGCTCCCCGCGGTCAAGAAGGCCGCGCGCGACCCCCGGGGCGCGGTGCGCGAGCTGCGCGAGCGGGACCGGGCGGTGCGCGCGAAGCAGTAGCCCGGGGCTACTTCTTCTTGCCGCCCTTCTTGGCGCCCTTGTCGGTGCGGCTGGCCATGCCCGCCCGGTCGTGCGCGGTGCGGGCCGCGCCGACGATGCCCGCGGCGTTCTTCAGCTTCGCCGGCACGATCGGCGTGCGCAGGTCGAGCAGCGGGAGGTACTCGTCGGCGTCCTTGGACACCCCGCCGCCCACGACGAACAGGTCGGGCCACACGAGGTTCTCGACGACGGTGTAGTAGCGCTGCAGCCGCTCGGCCCACTGCGGATACGTCAGCCCCTCCTCGGTGCGTGCCCGCGACGAGGCCTTGCTCTCGGCGTCGAACCCGTCGATCTCGAGGTGGCCGAACTCCGAGTTCGGCACGAGCACACCGTTGTTCAGCAGCGCGCTGCCGATCCCGGTGCCGAGCGTCGTCATGACGACGAGCCCCTCGGTCCACTTCTTCGCCGCGCCGTAGTGCCACTCGCCGAGCCCAGCCGCGTCGGCGTCGTTGAGCACGGTGATGTTGCGGCCGAGGCGCTTCTCCAGCTCCTCCTCGATCGGGAAGTCGGTCCACGACTTGTCGATGTTGGCGGCGGTGCGCACGACGCCGTGGGTGACCACGCCGGGGATCGTGATGCCCACGGCCTCGTCACCGATCTCGGCGGAGAAGTGCTCGACGATCTGCACCACGCAGTCGGCGACGGCCTCCGGCGTGGACTTCTCCGGCGTCGGCACGCGCAGCCGGTCCTTCGCGAACTCGCCCTTGTCGAGGTCGACCGGCGCACCCTTGATGCCCGAGCCGCCGATGTCGATCCCGAGCGGGTACTGCTTGGCCTTGGCCATGGATTCTCCTCGTGCTCCAGGTCTTGCGGGTGATGTACGTCTACGGCCGGGTGAGGATCTCAGGGCCCGACTCGGTGATCAGGATGGTGTTCTCGAACTGTGCCGACCAGCTGCCGTCGGCGGTGACAACGGTCCACTCGTCGTCCCACATGATCCAGTCGGGGGTGCCGAGGTCGAGCATCGGCTCGACGGTGAAGGTCATGCCCGGCTCGATGACGTCGGCGTGCGCCGGGGCGGCGTCGTAGTGCGGGATGACCAGGCCGGAGTGGAACGTCTCGCCGATGCCGTGGCCGGTGTAGTCGCGCACCACGCCGTAGCCGAACCGGCGGGCGTAGCGCTCGATGACCCGCCCGATGACGTTGACCTCGCGGCCGGGGAGGGCGGCCTTGATGCCGCGGTGCATCGCCTCCTCGGTGCGGGTGACCAGGTCGCGCACCTCGGGGGCGACCTCACCGACGAGGAAGGTGGCGCAGTTGTCGCCGTGCACGCCGTCGACGAAGGCGGTGATGTCGATCTTGACGATGTCTCCGTCCTGCAGCGGGCGGTCGTCGGGGATGCCGTGGCAGATGACCTCGTTGACCGAGGTGCACAGCGACTTGGGGAACCCGCGGTAGCCCAGGGTCGAGGGGTAGGCGCCGTGGTCGAGCAGGAACTCGTGGCCGACCCGGTCCAGCTCGTCGGTGGTGACGCCCGGCGAGACGGCCGCGCCCGCGGCCTGCAGCGCCTGGGCGGCGATGCGCCCCGCGACGCGCATCCGCTCGATGGTGCCGGCGTCCTTGACCTCCGGCCCGGTCCACGGGGCGGGAGAGGTGCGGTCGACGTACTCCGGGCGGGCGATGGCCGAGGGCACAGGGCGTCGCGGTGCGACGCGGCCGGGACGCACAGCCGTGGTCTGGGACATGCGCCCGAGTGTATGAGGGGCGCTGTCACCGGCCACCCATAGAGTGGGCGAAAGAGGGCGTGCGTGAGCGCACGCAGCACGACGCGCACAGGAGGAGCCGACGATGGCGTACTGGTACAACGTCTCGACCGGTCAGGTCGAGCAGGACGGTCAGACCGAGCCCAAGGGCGAGCTGATGGGTCCCTACGAGACCCGCGAGGAGGCCGAGTCGGCCCTGGAGCTCGCGCGCAGGCGCACCGAGGCCTGGGACGAGGAGGACCGCGCCTGGGAGGAGGGCGGCTCCGCCGACGGCACCACCGACAACGGCTGAGGCCCACCCGCCGGAGCAGGCACCGGCGGCGCATCGGCCCCCAGCGCCGCCGGTCGGTCCGTCGGCACCGGCTCGGCGAGGCGCAGCCGCAGGTCGGTCGCGAAGCCGCCGGCGGCCCGGCCGACCCGGCGGGCACTGGTGATCACCGGGTCGCCGCCGCGCGCGTGCCAGACGAAGCCGGCCGCGCGCACCCGCCGCACCAGGTCGACGTCCTCGTGCAGCGGCAGCGGGGCGAAACCGCCGACGTGGGCGTAGGCGCGGGCGCTGATCCCGAGGTTGGCCCCGAACACGTGCTCGTGGCCGTCACCCAGGTCGTGCCGCGCGAGCCACGCGGCCAGCTGCGCCGGCGTGAGCGAGCGCGCGTCGGGCAGCACGCTGCCCATCACGAGCTCGATGCCGAGCGAGTGCGCCTCGACCTGGTCGCACAGCCAGCTGCGCGGCACCCGCGAGTCGGCGTCGGTGCACGCGAGCCACGACACCGCGACGCCCGTGCGCAGCAGGTGGTCGGCGCCGGCCGCCCGCGCGAGCCCGACGTTGCCGGCGCTGATCGTCAACGCCTCCACGCCGGCCGCCGCGGCCACGGCGCCGGCGCTGCCGTCGGTGCACGAGTCGAGCACGACCACCGCGCGGGCGCGCCAGCGCGTGCGCCGGTGCAGCTCGTCGACGGCGACCTGCAGGTGCTCCAGGCACTCGGGCAGCAGCGCCTCCTCGTCGCGCGCCGGCACCACCACACCCATGACGGGTCGCTCGATCATCGTTCCTCCAGGACCGTGAGTCGGTAGTCGCGCTCGGCGCGCTCCAGGGTCGGCTCCAGCCCGAGCGCCGCCACCAGGTGCGCGTGCGCCGCCTGACCGTCGGGCCAGGGCCAGCCGTCGACCTCGTGCCGCCAGCTGCACACCAGCACGAGTCCGCCGGGCGCCAGCGCCGCGCGGGCCTGGTCGGCGAGCCCGTCGAGCTCCTCCGGCGACAGGAAGTAGGCGATCTCCGAGACGACCACCAGGTCGAACCGCCCGTCGGGCCAGTCCTGCGGGAGCCGCGCGGTGCGTACGTCCACGTGGGCCAGCCCCGCCAGGCGCCGCTGCGCGGCAGCCACGGCGGTCTCGCTCAGGTCCAGGGCGGTGACCCGGTGCGCGCGGGCGGCCAGCTCGGCGGTCAGCGCGCCGATCGAGCACCCCGCGTCGAGCACGTGCTCGAAGGTGCGCCCGGCGGGCAGCGCGTCCAGCGTCGCCGCGCGCTTGTCGTGCTCGTAGGCGCTCGCGCCGACCGCCCACGGGTCGGCCGAGCGGCGGTGCAGCCGCTCCAGCACGGGCCGGGTGGCGTCTCCCGCCGGATCGACGAAAACCTCTGTGCCGCGGTCGAAGTGGCCCAGCATGTCGGCGCTCAGCAGCAACTCGTCGCCGGGTTCGTCCGACAGCGGCTCGACCTGGCTGCGGTGCCGGGCGAGCGCGGTGCGCTTGGCCGCGTGGTCGGCCTCCGTCAGCGGCAGGGCGACCAGCCGGTCCCACGGCAGGTCCTGCGGCCGGCCCCAGTGCCACGCCCAGACGGGGTACTCCAGCAGCAGCGCCCCGGTCTCGCGCGCGACCCGCTCGGCCGCCTGCGCCGCCGCCTCGTGGTCGGGGTGACGGTCGCCCTCCCAGGGGGCCGCCAGCACGGCACCCACGCCGACGTCGCCGACGATCTCGCGCAGCAGCGAGGTCGCGCTGTCGACGTGCTCGGCGAGGCGCCCGTCGGGCAGGCCCGGCTGCCGAGGACGTACGTCGGGGGCGAGGGCGTGCACGGCGTGCGCCACCTCGCGCCGGCGGATCTCGGCGAGCTCCTCGGGGGTGCGGGTGGGGGAGTCGGGGTGCGAGGCCTCGCCGTCGGACAGCACCAGCACCTCGACCGGGATGCCGCGGCCGTGGGCGTGCGCGATCAGCCCGCCCGCGCCGAGCGTCTCGTCGTCGGGGTGGGCCGCGACGACCACGAGCAGCCGGGTGCCCGGCTGCAGCTCGAACGCGGGTGGCGGACGGTCCTCGAGCGCCGTCAGCCAGTCGGCCTCCGGCGTGCCGCGCATCGCGTGGTGGAAGCTCATGACGCACCGTCCTGCTGCAGCGCCTGACCGAGTGCGGCCGCGTCCCGCTCGGCGTGCTCCTGGCGCAGGTAGAGGTGCAGGTCGGCGACCCGGCGGGCGTGCCGCTCCTGGGAGACCAGCGGCCCGGGCCCGGTCGCGCGGGAGGTGCGGGCTAGCACGTCGTCGCCGACCTGGCGGACCAGGCCGCGCACCCGCCGGGCGAGCAGCTCGGTGGACCGGCCGGCGGCGCCCTGGCCGCTCGCGTCGATCTGCGCCGCGGCGTGCTGCAGGGCGGTGCGCGCCGCGAACAGCGCGGTGTCGGCCTCTCCGAGGTGCATCAGGGCCACCTGGTCGGGCTCCCGGCCGGGGCGCGGGTGCAGCAGCTCGGCGACCGCGGTGGCCCCGCCGTACCAGCACGCCGCCACCCCGACCGCGCCCCACCAGAAGCCGGGCCGCGTGAGATACCACCCGTCCTCGCCGACGGGGACGGCCGGAACGTCGGTCAGGTCGATGCCGACCGAGGGGATCAGGGCCATGCCGCGCGCGATCCACCGGTCGCTCGACTCGACCGCGACGCCCTCGTGGCGCAGCGGCACGGCGAACAACCGGCGGGTGCGCTCGCCGGTCCAGGCGGTGACCAGCGCGTGGGTGAGCCGGCGACCGAGGGAGCTCCACGGCTTGTGCCCGCTGACGGTCCAGCCGTCGCCGCGCCGGGTCGCGGTGACGCGCACGCCCGGGCCCTCGGCCGCGAAGACGCCCCAGGTCGCGCTCGGCCCGACACCGATGGCGTCGAGGTTCGGGGGTTCGGGGGCCTGGTCGAGGATCGACAGCGCGTCCAGGTGCGGCTCGACCGTGCGCGCGACGACCAGGTCGACCGCCGCCACCCGCGAGAGCAGGTCGAACAGCCGCAGGGTGTCGCCCGAGCCCGGTCGTGGGGCCTCCCGGCCGAGCCCCGGCAGCTGGCCGAGGGTCGCGCCCACCGGGTCGTCGAGCTCGGTAACCTCCCCGGCCCAGCGGGTGACCCTGCCGACGAGGTCGTCGGACGGGTCGAGCAGGGCCCCGTCGGTGGTGGTGTCGGTCAGCACGGCACGGCTCCTCGTTCGGCCTCCGCCACGGCCCAGCGACGCTCCAGGAACGGCTCGTCGTGCAGCACGCTCATGCCGTCGGGCAGGGGAGTGGGAGGCAGGGTGACTCCTCGGGCAAGATCGCGAGCGTCCCTGGCGGACAACAGGTTCGGCACCTCCAGGTCGGTCAGCTGGTCCACGGTGCGCCCGAGCAGCAGCGGCTGCCGCAGGTCGACCCGTCGGGGCGATCGGGCCAGCGCCGCCGGTGGCGGGGAGCCCGCGTGCACGCGCGGGTCGTGGCGGAGCGGGCCGGGCACCTCGTCGCGGTCGAGGAGCCAGACGCCGACGTCGTCGCCGCGCAGCAGCTCCCCGACGCAGGTCAGCGCGGCGGCGGCTCCGCTGCGCCCGAGCCGCAGCGTCACCAGCACCCGCGGCACCGGGTGGTGCACGCCCGGCGGGCGGGCCGAGCGCAGCGGGATCCGGTCGGCGAGCGCGAGGGACTCCAGGTTCTTGCGGTCGCGGATGTCGAAGCCGCGACCGGCCAGGTCGGGCCCGTCGTGCCAGGCGACCGCGTCGGGGGCGTGCACCAGGTCGGCGCCGGCCACCCACGCGCGGAACGCCAGGTCCCAGTCCTCGCCGCCGTACCCCACCATCGACGCGTCGAACCCGCCGATCCGCTCGAACAGTCCCCGGGTGGTGGCCAGCACCGCGCTGATCACCAGCCGGAAGTCCTCGGGACCGGCCGCGGTCAGGTTGCGGGTGCGGGCGTAGCCCCCGGTGAGCCAGGCGGGGCTGCCGAGGTCACGGTCGGCCGGGACCTGCTCGCGCACCAGGTGGTGCAGGATCTGCGCGTCGCCCAGCCCCTCGAGGCGCACGTGCCGACGCCGCCCCACGGCCAGCACGCCGTGCCCGCGCTCGTGCCGGGCGATCGCCTCGACCATCGCCCGCACGAATCCGGGCGCGGGCAGCGTGTCGCCGTCGAGGAAGATCAGCGGGTCGCCGCAGGCGTTCGCCGCCCCGAGGTTGCGGGCGGCGGCGGCGCGGAACCCCTGGCGGTCCTGGCGCACCAGGCGCACCGGCAGGCGCACGTCGGGCAGCGCGGGCGGCTCGGGCGAGCCGTCGTCGGCGACCACCACGTCGATCGGAGGTGCGCCGCGCTGCTGCTCCAGGGCCTGCAGCACCCACCGCAGGCGCTGGGGGTCGTCGTAGTGCGGGACGACGACGCTCACGCGGGGACCGGTCATGCCAGCGCCCGTTCGCCGACGGCCAGCGCCTCCAGGCGCGCCGCCTCGGCGGTGTCGACGACGGCCGTACGCCCGTCGCCCGGGTCGATCCAGGTGCTCACCTCGCCGCTCAGCGCGGCGGCCATCCCCGCGGCGAGGTCGTCGACGACGGTCACCGCCCAGGGGTACCGCGCGGCGAGCTCGCGGGCGTAGCCGCCGTCGAGCGCCACCGGCCGCCGGCCGTGCCCGATCCAGGTGGCGGCGCTGCCCGACGCCGACGCGTGCCGGTGGGCCAGGACGGGCACCACGGGGCGGGTCAGCTCGCCCGCGAGGTCGGCGTCGTCGACATAACCGGTGACCCGCAGCCGGCGCCCCTGCTCGGCGGCCCCGGCGGCCAGCTCGTCCAGCAGCCCGTCGTGGCCGGGGGAGGGCGCGCCCAGCACGTCGAGCCCGACCTCGGCCGGCAGGTCACGCATCGCCGCGAGCACGTCGAGGTGGCCCTTGCCGGGATAGACGAACCCGAGAACCGCCACGGCAAAAGGGGTTTCGGCGCTCGCCCCGGCGGGCCGGTGCACGCTGCGCTCGACCGGCAGCGGCACGACCTCGATCGGGGTGTCGCTGTCCCCGCAGCGCTCCAGCGCCTCGCGCTCGTGCTCGCTGGCGACGACGCAGACGGCGGCGGCCCGCCGCATCCGCCCGTATGCCCGCGCCCGGCGGGCGTACCGCTCGGCGCCCTCCGCGGGCTGGGGGACGTCGTGCAGGGTCAGCGTGGTGCGGCACCGGTCGGCGAGGGCCTCGACGAGGTCGGCCGCGGCGGCGGGCGAGCCCGCGAGCAGGTGGTCGGTCAGGTGCAGGTGCACCGCGCCGGCCCCGTCGGCGGCAGCGAGCAGCGCGTCCACCGTCGGGTGGGCGGGCAGGCGGCGCACGACCGCGTCGCCCGCGCCGGCCAGGGCCAGCGCGTGGCGCGTGACGCCGTGCTCCTGCGGGCCCACGACGACATACGTCGGTGTCTGCGCCATACCTGCGACGCTAGGAGAGACGGGGCGACGTCACTACCCCCGCACGGGTGCTTTCGGGCCCCCCAGAAACCTCCGGGGGGGTGTGGGGAGGGGGGCCCCCGCGACCGTACGTTGACCGAGGTGGGCCGGTGCGTGGGTGTGCGCCGGCGGAGGAGACGAAGGAGTCGAAGATCAGATGGCGATCACGCGTCGTCCGTTGCGGGTAGCCCTGGTAGCTCCGTCGAGGCACCCGCTGCGACGGCCGTTCCTCGGCGGCATGGAGGCGATGGTCTGGAACCTCGCCCGGGGACTGCGGGCCGAGGGGGTGCAGACCCTCGTGGTCGCGCCCGAGGGCTCGGACTTCCTCACGCCGGGCCTGGAGCTGGACGGGGGCGGGTGGAGCCCGTCCGACCTGGCGCTGGGCGACCGCTACGCCCCGCCCGCCGGGTTCCTGCGCGAGCACCACGCCTACCTGCGGGCGATGACCGCGCTGGCCCGCGCCGACGTCGACGTGGTGCACAACCACTCCCTGCACCACCTCCCGATCAGCCTCGCCGAGACGCTGCCCTGCCCGCTGGTCACGACGCTGCACACCCCGCCCATCGCGTGGATGGAGTCGGCGTTCGAGGTCGCCGGCGCGCGCGCCGGCGAGGTCACCGCGGTCAGCCGGGCGACCGCTGATAGCTGGTGCCTGGACCGCGCGCCGAGCGTGGTGCCCAACGGCGTCGACCTGCGGCTGTGGCGCCCCGGCCCGGGCGGTGACGACGTCGTCTGGTCCGGTCGCATCACGCCCGAGAAGGCGCCGCACGACGCGATCCACGCGGCCGCCCGCGCGGGCCTGGCCATCCGGCTCGCCGGCCCGGTCGACGACCCGGTCTACTTCGCCGAGCGGATCCGTCCGCTCCTCGGCCCGCGCACGACGTACGTCGGGCACCTGGCTGCGCCGGCGCTCGCCGAGCTCGTCGGCCGGTCCGCGGTGGCCCTCGTGACGCCGCACTGGCCGGAGCCGTTCGGGCTGGTCGTCGCCGAGGCGCTGGCGTGCGGCACCCCGGTCGTGGCGTACGCCTGCGGCGGCATCGCCGAGACCCTCACCGACCCCGCGGTCGGGCGCCTCGTGCGGCCCGGCGACGTCGACGCGCTCTCCGGCGCGCTGCGCGAGGCCACCCGACTGTCCCGGGCGCGGGTGCGGGCGTTCGCCGAGGAGCACCTGTCGCTGGACCTGATGGTCGCGCGCTACCTCGAGCTGTACGCCCACCTCGTGCGTCAGCGCACCCCGAGCGTCGCGTGAGCCTGCGGGTCTGCCACGTCCCCGGTGACCACCCGTACGTCCGGCACGTGATGACCGGCATCGGCGAGTGGGGGGTGCAGCACGTCACGGATCGCGAGCCGAGGCCGGCGCAGGGATGGTCGCCCTCGCCGGCACTGTCGCCGGAGTGGGTCAGGGCGCACGCCGACGACGTCGACGTGATCCATCTGCACTTCGGTTACGAGCATCTGTCGGACGCCGAGATGCGTTGCTGGATCAGGGCGTTGGCCGACTCGGGCATCGCGTTGGTCGTGACCGTCCACGACATCGACAACCCGCACCTGCGCACCCAGGACCGGCACCACGCGTTGCTCGCCGACGTGACCGACGCGGCGGGGGAGGTGCTGACCCTGACCCCCGGGGCCGCCACCGAGATCCGGCGCCGGTGGGGCCGGCACGCCACGGTCGTGCCGCACCCGCACCAGCTCCCGCTGCACCTCGTCGGCCCGTCCCGCGACCCCGTCCGCGACGACGACGCCGACCCGCGGATCCTGCTGCCCGTGCGGGCCGCTCGCGCCAACCTGCACGTGCTGCAGGCGTTGGAGCTGCTCGAGCGCTGGCCGGCCGACCGGCCGCTCGTGCGCACCGTCGTGCTCGACCTCGCGGTCGTGCAGGCGCCCCGCGACGAGCGTGACCGGCAGATCGCCCGGGAGGTCTGCCGGCTGTCGCAGCAGCCGGGCTGGCGGGTGGAGGCGCTGCAGCGGCGGGTGCCCGAGGAGCAGGTGCGCGCCTGGCTCGACGACGCCGACGCCCTGGCCCTGCCCTACGCGTGGGGCAGCCACTCCGGCTGGGTCGAGGCGGCGTACGACACCGGCACCGCGGTCCTGGCCTCCGACCGGGGCTACTGGCACCAGCAGCACCGGTTGCTGCACTGGCCGGAGGGCACCGACGACCGGGCGGTCGACGAGCTGGTCACGGCGGTCGGGCTCGCGCGGTCGCAGGAGCGGCGGCAGGCCACGGAGGGTGAGCGCCGCAGCCAGCAGCGCGACATCGCCGCGTCGCACGCGCGCTGCTACCGCAGGGTGGTCCAGGGGGTGGCGTGGTGATCGGCTACTACGTGCACCACCAGGGCTCGGGGCACCTGCACCGGATGCTGAGCATCGCCGCCGCGCTCGACCTGCCGGTCACCGGCATCAGCAGCCTGGCCCGCCCGCTGGAGCACTCCGGCCCCTGGCTCCAGCTGCCGCGCGACGACCAGCCGCGCCCCGACGGCGACGTGACGGCGTACGGCGCGCTTCACTGGGCACCGTTGCAACACAACGGTTTTCGCGACCGGATGCAGCGCATCGCCACCTGGGTCACCGACGTACGCCCGCGCGCCCTGGTCGTCGACGTCTCCGCCGAGGTTGCAGCGCTCGGCCGCCTGCTGGGTGTGCCGGTGGTGGTCATGGCCATGCGGGGCGACCGGTCCGACCGGCCGCACCGGCTGGCCTACGACGTGGCCGAGGCGCTCGTCGCCCCGTGGCCCGCGGCCGCGCCCGAGCCGTGGCCGCGCGAGGTGCTCTCCCGCACCGCGCACGTCGGGGCGCTGTCCCGCTTCGACGGTCGGCCCGTCGCGTCGGCCGACCCGGGCAGCCGGACGGTGCTGTGCCTGTGGGGCGGCGGCGGGCCGGTGCCGTCGGCGCAGCTGAGCGCGGCGCGCGAGGCGACGCCGGGCTGGCGGTGGGTGTTCGCCGACGGGTCGCGCGACGAGCGGTCGGGCGACGAGGTGTGGCGGCTGCTGCAGGAGGCCGCGGTGGTGGTCTGCCACGCTGGCCAGAACGCCGTGGCCGAGGTGGCCGCCGCCCAGCGCCCCGCGGTGGTGATCGCCCAGCCCCGCCCGTTCGACGAGCAGCAGGCGACGGTGGCGGCGCTGCGCACGCTCGACCTCGCCGTCGCCCTCGACGACTGGCCGCAGCCGCACGACTGGCCCGACCTGCTGGCGCGCGCGACGGCTCTCCCGGCCGAGAAGTGGCTGCTGTGGAACGACGGCCGCGGCGCAGCCCGGGCCGCCGAGGTGCTCGAGCGGGTCGCGCACGGAGAGGCGGCGCCGTGACGCGCATCGGGCTCGTGACGACGGTGCACGGCCGGCACCGCCACCTGCGCGCGCAGCTGGCGCACCTGCGGCGGCAGGCGCAGCCGCCCGACGCGCACGTCGTCGTCGCCATGGGCGACCCCGAGGTCGAGCAGGTGGTCGTCGAGGGCGCCCCTTCGGCGACCACCTTGCACCTGCCGCTCGCCGACCGCGAGCTCCCGCTGGCGGCGGCCCGAAACCTCGGCGCCGCAACGGTTCTCGAGCGCGGGGCCGACGTGGTGGTGCTGCTCGACGTCGACTGCCTCCCCGCGCCGCAGCTGCTCGCGCGCTATGCCGAGGTCGCCCGGCCCACCCGGCGCGCGCACCTGTGGTCGGGCGTCGTGCACTACCTGGACCCGCTCGCCGAGGGGCGGACGGCGTACGACGACTCCGACCTGGCCCGCTCCCGGCCGCACCCGGCCCGACCGGCCCCGGCGCCCGGCCAGGTCGTGCACGGCGCCGACCTGCGGCTGTTCTGGTCGCTGTCGTTCGCGATCGACCGCGGGTCCTGGCAGCAGGTCGGCGGCTTCGACGAGGCCTATACCGGCTACGGCGGCGAGGACACCGACCTGGCCTGGCGGGTGCGAGCGCTCGGTGGCGGCATGACCTGGGTCGGGGGCGCGGTCGCCTACCACCAGCACCACCCGACGAGCCGCCCGCCGGTGCAGCACGCCGCGTCGATCGTGCGCAACGCCAACCTCTTCCACGAGCGCTGGGGCGAGTTCCCGATGCTCGGCTGGCTGCTGGAGATGCAGCGCCTCGGAGCCGTCCGGCTCGACGCCGGGCGCAATCGGTGGGTGCTGGCCGAGACCCCTCGCTAGCGTTGGCCCACGGCCGGCCGGCCGACAGGTGCGGCCGCAGACCGGGCCGGCCGTCGACGAGAGGGGGCGCCATGACCGTGCGCATCGAGGACGACCGGACGCGGGCGGTCGAGACCGGCCCGACCGTGCCGCAGCTGCGGCACCGGGCCGAGGTGCCGATGCTCGCCCTCGGCGTGGGGCTCACCGCCGTCGTGGCGATCGGCGCGGTCGGGGCGCTGCTCTCGGGCGTGCAGCTCGCGCAGTGGTCGATCGTCGTGCTGGGCGGGCTCGCGCTGCCCGTGCTCAGCCTCGTCTACATCCGGTGGATGTACTGGACGCAGATCGCCAACGGGGTCGAGGTCACCGACGAGCAGTTCCCCGACCTGTGGGCCATCTACGCCGACCTGGCCCGGCAGATGGGCTTCGGCGCGGGCCCGGGCCGGATGGCGCAGGTCCCGCGGCTGTACATGGTCAACGGCAACGGCACGATGAACGCCTTCGCCGCCAAGTGCCAGCTGCAGCGCGGCTACGTCGTGGTCTACAGCGACCTCGCCGACCTGGCCTACGTGCACGGCAACGCCGGCGCGCTGCGCTTCGTGCTCGCCCACGAGCTCGGGCACATCAAGTGCGGCCACGTGAACCTGTGGCGCCAGGGCATCACGCCGGTCCTCACCCTGCTGCGGCTCGCCCCGAGCCTGAGCCGCGCGCAGGAGTACACCGCCGACCGGGTCGGGGCCTACTACGCCCCGCAGCACGCGATGGACATGGTCGCCCTGTTCGCCGGCAAGAACGTCGCGCGGCAGGTCGACGTCCCCGCCTACCTGCGCTCCGTCGACCGGCACAAGGACGGCTTCTGGCTGAGCTTCGCCAACCTGATGTCCGGGCACGCGGTCGGCTTCCGCCGGATGAAGGCGCTCAGCCGGGTGCCCACCGAGGGCTGGGACGTGCACGGCCGGATGCTGTGACGCCCCGCTGATCGGCACCCGTCGCCGCTGGCTAGGTTGGCGACGGTGACCACCGACCGCCCTGTCGACCTGCGCCGGCTGGCGATCCCGGCGTACGGCCCGAGCCTGCTGTTCGGCCTCGGCGAGGGCGCGATCCTCCCGGTGGTCGCCCTGTCCGCGCGCGACCTCGGTGCCAGCGTGCCGATGGCGGCGGCCGTGGTCATGCTCATCAACGTCGGGTCGCTGCTGTTCAACGTGCCGGCGTCGGTCATCACCCACCGGTTCGGCGAGCGGTGGGCCATCGTCGGCGCGGCGGCGCTCGGCGTGGTCGCCTCGGTGCTGTGCGCGCTCGCGCCGAGCCTGGCCGTCTTCGCCTCCGGCGTGCTGCTCTTCGGGGTCAGCGCCTCGGTCTTCATGCTCGCCCGACAGAGCTACCTCACCGAGGCGATCCCCGCGCACTACCGCGCGCGGGCGCTGTCCACCCTCGGCGGGGTCATGCGCGTGGGCGTGTTCGTCGGGCCGTTCCTCGGCGCGGCGGCGATCCAGCTCACCGACCTGCGGGGTGCGTACGTCGTCTGCGGCCTCGCGCTCGTCGTCGCCGGGCTCGTGGGTGCGCTGCTGCCCGAGCTGCCCTCGCGCAGCACGGGATCCGCGGCGACCCCCGTCACGGTGCGCGGCGTGCTGAGCGAGCACCGGCGGACCTTCCTCACGGTCGGCGTCGGCATCATGCTCGTCGCCGCGGTGCGCGCCTCGCGCCAGGTCGTCATCCCGCTGTGGGCCGAGAACCTGGGGCTGTCCCCGCAGACCGCGTCGATCGTCTACGGCGTCGCGGGCGGCATCGACATGCTCGTGTTCTACCCCGCCGGCAAGGTCATGGACGTGCGCGGCCGGCGCTGGGTCACCGTGCCCTCGATGCTCGTCATGGGCCTGGCGCTGCTCGCGATGCCGCTCACCAGCGGCCTCGTCGCGTTCACCGTCGTCTCCTGCGTGCTCGGCTTCGGCAACGGCATCGGCTCGGGGATGGTCATGACCCTCGGCGCCGACTTCTCGCCCCCGGTGGGCCGGGCGCAGTTCCTCGGCATCTGGCGCGAGCTGTCCGACATCGGCGCCACCGGCGGCCCGGCGCTGCTGTCGGGCTTCACCGCGCTGCTCTCGCTCGGGGCCGCGATCGCGGCGTCGGGGGTGATCGGGCTGCTGGCCGCGGTGGTGCTGTGGCGGTCCGTCCCGTCCGTCACCGGACGCCCGCCTGCGCCGCGGCCGACGCGTGCGGGAGGATCGTGACATGGACCGCCAGCAAGAGTTCGTCCTGCGCACCATCGAGGAGCGCGACATCCGGTTCGTGCGCGTGTGGTTCACCGACGTGCTCGGCACCCTGAAGTCGGTGGCCATCGCGCCCGCCGAGCTCGAGGGGGCCTTCGCCGAGGGCATCGGGTTCGACGGCAGCGTGATCGAGGGCCTGGCCCGCGTGTTCGAGGCCGACATGCTGCTGCGCCCCGACGCGGCGACCTTCCAGGTGCTGCCGTGGCGCGGCGAGGGCGGGCCGACGACCGCGCGCATGTTCGCCGACATCCGGTTGCCCGACGGCACCCCGAGCCAGGCCGACCCGCGCACCGTGCTGCGCCGGGCGATGAGTAAGGCGGGGGAGCAGGGGTTCACCTTCTACACCCACCCCGAGATCGAGTTCTACCTGTTCAAGCCCGACCTCGAGCCCGGACGCCCGCCCCAGCCCGTCGACGAGGCCGGCTTCTTCGACCACGTGCCCTACGGCACCGCCCACGACTTCCGCCGCGCGGCGATCACCCGGCTCGAGCAGATGGGCATCTCGGTCGAGTTCAGCCACCACGAGGGCGGCCCCGGACAGAACGAGATCGACCTGCGCTACGCCGACGCCCTGTCCACCGCCGACAACGTCATGACCTTCCGCGCGATCGTCAAGGAGACCGCGCTGGAGCGCGGCGTCTTCGCCTCGTTCATGCCCAAACCCCTGGTGGGACAACCGGGTTCGGCGATGCACACGCACCTGTCGCTGTTCGACGGCGACTCCAACGCGTTCTACGAGGCCGGCGCGCCCTACCAGCTGTCCAAGACCGGGCGGCAGTTCATCGCCGGCCTGCTGGTCCACGCCAACGAGATCAGCGCCGTGACCAACCAGTGGGTCAACTCCTACAAGCGCATCTGGAGCGGCGGCGAGGCGCCGGCGCACGTGTGCTGGGGCCACAACAACCGCAGCGCCATGGTGCGCGTGCCGATGCACAAGCCCGGCAAGGAGCAGAGCGTGCGCGTCGAGGTGCGATCCATCGACTCCGCGTGCAACCCCTACCTCGCCTACGCCGTGCTGCTCGCGGCCGGGCTCAAGGGCATCGAGGAGAGCTACGAGCTGCCGCCCGAGGCCGAGGACGACGTCTGGCAGCTCACCGACCGCGAGCGGCGCGCCATGGGCATCGACCCGCTGCCGTCCTCCCTCGACGAGGCGATCCGCATCATGGAGGACTCCGACCTGGTCGCCGAGACGCTCGGCGAGCACGTCTTCGACTTCTTCCTGCGCAACAAGCGGGCCGAGTGGAGCGCCTACCGCGAGCAGGTCACCCAGTTCGAGCTCGACCAGTACCTCAAGCGGCTGTGAGCGATCGCGCCAAGCGGCACGACGGGCAGGCCAGCACGCTCGCCCGGGCCGGGCTGACCGACACCTCCCGGGCCGTCGGCCTGCTGGACGAGCTCGGCGTGCGCGACGTCACCGACGCCAGCGCGCGCGAGCTGGTCGAGGCGCTCGGCCGGGTCGCCGACCCCGACCAGGCGCTGCTGGGCCTGGTCCGGCTCGCCGAGGTGCTGCCGCGGTCGGAGGTCGAGGAGCTGCGCCGGCTGCTGCTGCACGACGGGGCGGGCCGCGAACGGCTGGTCCAGGTGCTCGGCGGGTCGACCGCGCTCACCGACCACCTGGTGCGCCACCCCCAGCACTGGCACGACCTGCTCGACGCGCGCATCGACGACGCCGAGACCCTCACCGCCGCCCTGCAGGCCGACATCGACGCCCGGCCCGACGACCGCACGCGCTACGACGCGCTGCGCATCGCCTACCGCCGCCAGCTGGTGCGCATCGCCGCGGTCGACCTCACCGGCGACCCCGAGGCGCAGTTCCCCCAGGTCGCGGCCGCGCTCGCCGACCTGGCCGCCGCCGCGCTCGAGGCGGCGCTGCACATCGCGCGCGAGGAGGTCGAGGGCGCCGACCGCTGCCGGCTCGCGATCATCGGGATGGGCAAGTGCGGCGGCCGGGAGCTCAACTACATCTCCGACGTCGACGTCATCTTCGTGGCCGAGCCGGCCGAGGGCGCCGACGAGGACGATGCCCTCGCCGTCGCCACCGCGCTCGCGACCGCCACGATGCGCGCCTGCTCCGCGGCCACGGGGGAGGGGAGCCTGTGGACCGTCGACGCCAACCTGCGGCCCGAGGGCGCCCAGGGGCCGCTGGTGCGCACCGTCGCGAGCCACCGCGCCTACTACGACCGCTGGGCCAAGACGTGGGAGTTCCAGGCGCTGCTCAAGGCCCGCCCGGTGGCCGGCGACGCCGAGCTGGGGCAGGCGTACCTCGATGCCGTGGGTCCGCTGGTCTGGCAGGCGTCCCGGCGCGACAACTTCGTCGAGGACGTGCAGGCGATGCGCCGGCGCGTCGAGCAGCACGTGCCGCCCGCCGAGGCCGCGCGCCAGCTCAAGCTCGGCCCGGGCGGGCTGCGCGACATCGAGTTCAGCGTGCAGCTGCTGCAGCTGGTGCACGGCCGCACCGACGAGAACATCCGCATGCGGGGCACCCTCGCCGCGCTGGAGGCCCTCTCCGAGCGGGGGTACGTCGGTCGCACCGACGCGCACGACCTCGACGACGCCTACCGCCGGCTGCGGGTGCTGGAGCACCGGATCCAGCTCTATCGCATGCGCCGCACCCACCTGATGCCCACGGCCGAGGCCGACCTGCGGCGGCTGGGCCGGTCGGTCGGGCTGCGCAGCGACTCCGCCGAGGCGGTGACCCGGCTGTGGCGCGAGCAGGCCCGTGAGGTGCGCCGCATGCACGAGCGGCTGTTCTACCGCCCGCTGCTGTCCGCCGTGGCGCGGCTCGACGACGACGACGCGCGCCTGAGCCTGGACGACGCACGAGATCGCTTGGCAGCGTTGGGTTTTCGCGACCCGGGCGGTGCCATCCGGCACGTCGAGGCGCTCACCAGCGGCGTGAGCCGGCGTGCGGTCATGCAGCGCACGCTGCTGCCGGTGATGCTGCAGTGGTTCGCCGAGGAGGCCGACCCCGACGCGGGTATGCTGGCCTTCCGCAAGATCAGCGAGGAGCTCGGCTCGAGCCCGTGGTTCCTCAAGCAGCTGCGCGAGGGCAGCGGCGCCGAGCAGCTCGCCCGGGTGCTGGCGCGCAGCCGTTACGCCGCGGCGATGCTCGAGCGCTCGCCGTCGGCCGTCAGCCTGCTCAGCAGCTCCGAGCCGCTGCGCCCGCGCGACCGGGCCGCGATCACCGAGCAGATGCAGCGCGCTGCCGCCCGCCACGACGACCTCGAGGCCGCGGCGCACGCCGTCCGGGCGGTGCGCCGCACCGAGCTGCTGCGGGTGTCGGTCGCCGACCTGCTCGGCGAGATCGACCTCGACACCGTCGAGGAGGGGCTCACCGAGATCACCGCGGCCACCCTGCAGGTGCTGCTCGACCTGGCGGAGCGCCAGGTCGCCGCCGAGCGCGACGGCGCGGCCCCGTGCGCGATCGCGGTCATCGGCATGGGCCGGTTCGGCGGTCGCGAGCTGGGCTACAGCAGCGACGCCGACGTGATGTTCGTGCACGAGCCGCACGACGGCGCCGACGACCAGGACGCCCAGGAGCACGCCCTCGCCGTCGTCACCGAGCTGAGCCGGCTGGGCAAGCTGAACGGCCCCGACCCGGCGTTCGAGATCGACGCCTCGCTGCGGCCCGAGGGCAAGTCCGGCCCGCTGGTGCGCAGCCTGGAGTCCTACCGCTCGTACTACTCCCGCTGGAGCGAGGGGTGGGAGGCCCAGGCGCTGCTGCGCGCGACCCCGGTGGCCGGCGACCGCGACCTCGGTGCGCGGATGGTCGAGCTCATCGACCCGCTGCGCTGGCCCGAGGGCGGCATCTCCTCCTCGGCCGTGCGCCAGATCCGCACGCTCAAGGCGCGCATGGAGGCCGAGCGCATCCCGCGCGGCGGCGACCGCAAGACCCACTTCAAGCTGGGTCACGGCGGGCTCTCCGACGTCGAGTGGACCGTGCAGCTGCTGCAGCTGCAGCACGCGAGCGAGGTGCCCGGGCTTCGTCACCCCGGCACCATGACCCCGCTGGCCGCCGCGGCCGAGGCGGGGCTGCTCGACGCCGAGCAGGCCGAGGCGCTGCGCGAGGCGTGGACGTTCGCGACCCGGCTGCGCAACGCCTCGGTGCTCTGGCGCGGCCGCGCGGTCGACGCGCTGCCGTCCGACCTGCGCGACGGCGACGGCATCGGCCGCATCCTCGGCTACCCGCCCGCCTCCGGCCCGCAGCTGCACGACGAGTACCGCCGCCGCGCGCGCCACGCCCGCTCGGTCGTCGACGACGTGTTCTACGGCACCCCGCCCGGTCCCGGGGCGCGCACCGCCCGCCACTGACCCCACCTCGTCCGCCGTCCCAGGCACCAGACGTGGCCGGGGCCACTTCCCACCGCTCCCTAGACTGGAGGGGTGATCAGCCGTACCGACCTGCGCGGTCCCGCGCTGGCGTCGCTCGACGCCCGCGGCCTGCGCGACGCGTTGCCCCGTGCCGCTTTCGACGTCGAGGCCGCCCTCGACGCCGTGCGACCGATCTGCGACGAGGTGCATCACCGCGGCGCCGACGCGCTGCGCGAGCTGTCCGAGCGGTTCGACGGCGTGCGCCCCACCCGGCTCCGGGTGCCGGCCGAGCTCCTGGCGAGCGCGCTCGAGCAGCTCGACCCCGACGTACGCACCGCGCTGGAGACCTCCATCGAGCGCGCCCGGGCGGTCCACGCCGACCAGCGCCGCACCGACGTCACCACGAC
Organism: Barrientosiimonas humi; assembly: GCF_006716095.1. Lineage (NCBI taxonomy): Bacteria > Bacillati > Actinomycetota > Actinomycetes > Micrococcales > Dermacoccaceae > Barrientosiimonas > Barrientosiimonas humi. The sequence continues at coordinate 1,721,220 of NZ_VFOK01000001.1, read as the reverse complement.
GCTCGCCGACGGCGGCACGGTGACCGAGCGCTGGGTGCCGGTCGACCGGGTCGGGCTCTACGTCCCCGGCGGCAAGGCGCCGCTGCTGTCCAGCGTCGTCATGAACGTCGTGCCGGCGCAGGAGGCGCAGGTCCCCTCGATCGCCGTGGCCAGCCCGCCGCAGCGCACCAACACCGGGGCCTTCGCGGGCTACCCCGACCCGGGCGTGCTCGCGGCCTGCGCGCTGCTCGGCGTCGAGGAGGTCTACGCCGTCGGCGGCGCCCAGGCGATCGCGATGTTCGCCTACGGCGCCCGCGAGGCCGACGGCACCACCGTGTGCGAGCCGGTCAGCCTCGTCACCGGCCCCGGCAACATCTACGTCGTCGCGGCCAAGCGGCTGCTCAAGGGCCTGATCGGCATCGACTCCGAGGCCGGCCCGACCGAGATCGCGATCCTCGCCGACGACAGCGCCGACCCCGGCCACGTCGCCGCCGACCTGATCAGCCAGGCCGAGCACGACGAGCTCGCCGCCGCGGTGCTGGTCACCGACAGCGACGCGCTCGCCGGCGCCGTCGAGGAGGCGCTGACCGCCCAGGTCGCCGCCACCAAGCACAGCGAGCGCATCCGCGTCTCCCTCGCGGGCGAGCAGTCGGCGATCGTGCTGGTCGACGACGTCGAGGCGGGGCTGCGGGTGGTCGACGCCTACGCCGCCGAGCACCTCGAGATCCAGACGCGCGACGCCTCCGCGGTCGCCGCGCGGGTGCGCAACGCCGGCGCGATCTTCGTGGGGCCGTACGCCCCGGTGAGCCTCGGCGACTACTGCGCCGGGTCCAACCACGTGCTGCCCACGGGTGGCTGCGCGTGCCACAGCTCGGGCCTGTCGGTGCAGTCGTTCCTGCGCGGCATCCACGTCGTCGACTACTCCCGCGACGCGCTGCGCGAGGTCTCCCGCGCGGTGGTGACGCTCGCCGAGGCCGAGGACCTGCCGGCCCACGGGCAGGCGGTCACCGTGCGTTTCGCCGATGAGTGACCTGCGCGCGCTGCTGCGCGAAGACCTGCGGGGCCAGGAGCCCTACGGCGCCCCGCAGCTCGACGTGCCCGTCGCGCTCAACACCAACGAGAGCTCCTACCCCGTGCCGGCCGAGGTGGTCGAGGCCATCGTCGCGGCGGTGGGCGAGGTCGCCCCGACGCTGAACCGCTACCCCGACCGTGAGTTCACCGCGCTGCGCGCGGCGCTCGCGGGCTACCTGACCGCCACGACCGGTCAGCCGCTCGCCACCGAGCAGCTGTGGGCGGCCAACGGCAGCAACGAGGTGCTCTCGCACCTGGTCCAGGCCTTCGGCGGGCCAGGCCGGGTCGCGCTCGGCTTCACCCCGTCCTACTCCATGCACCCGATCATCGCCCGCTCGGTCGGCACGACCTGGGTCGACGGCCTGCGCGGTACGCCCTCGGGCGCCTACGACCTCGACGTCACCACCGCGGTCGAGCAGGTCCGCGCGGCCGACCCGGCGCTGGTCTTCCTGACCTCGCCCAACAACCCGACCGGCACCGCGCTCGGGCTCGACGTGGTCGAGGCCGTGCACGACGCGGCGCAGGGCGCCGTGGTGATCGTCGACGAGGCCTATGCCGAGTTCGCCCGGCCCGGCACGCCGAGCGCGCTCACCCTGCTGCCCGGGCGCGAGCGGCTGGTCGTCACCCGCACGATGAGCAAGGCGTTCGCGTTCGCCGGGGTGCGGCTGGGATACCTCGCCGCCGACCCCGCGCTCACCGAGCTGCTGCGCCTGGTGCGGCTGCCGTACCACCTCAGCAGCGTCACCCAGGCCACCGCGCGCGCGGCGCTGGAGCACACCGGCGCCCTGCTCGGCATGGTCGAGGCGATCAAGGCCGAGCGCGACCGTCTCGTCACCGGCACCCGCGACCTCGGGCTCGACCCCGTGCCGAGCGACGCCAACTTCGTGCTGGTCGGCGGGTTCGCCGACGCGGCGCGAACCTGGCAGGCTCTGCTCGACCGGGGCGTGCTCGTGCGCGACGTCGGCATCCCGCACCACCTGCGGATCACGGCGGGCACCCCCGCCGAGACCGACGCCGTGCTCACCGCGCTGGGCGACCTGGTCGCCGACCACCGACAGCAGGAGACCGCATGAACCGGACGGCCTCGCTCACCCGACGCACGTCGGAGAGCACCGTGGAGCTGTCGCTCGACCTCGACGGGTCGGGGGAGTACTCCGTCTCCACGGGCGTGCGCTTCTACGACCACATGCTCGAGAGCTTCAGCAAGCACAGCCTGATCGACCTGCAGGTCAAGGCCGTCGGCGACGTCGACGTCGACGGGCACCACACGGTCGAGGACACCGCGATCGTGCTCGGGCAGGCGCTGCGCGAGGCGCTCGGCGACAAGGCCGGCATCTCTCGCTTCGGCGACGCGATGGTGCCGCTCGACGAGGCGCTCGCCCAGGCGGTCGTCGACGTCGCCGGGCGGCCGTTCGTCGCGCACAGCGGCGAGCCCGACGCGCAGGCGTACGCCGTCATCGGCGGCACCTACTTCGGCTCGATGACCCAGCACGTCTTCCAGTCCCTCGCGCACAACGCGGGGCTGGCGCTGCACGTGCGCCTGCTCGCGGGCCGCGACCCGCACCACATCGTCGAGTGCCAGTTCAAGGCGCTCGCCCGCGCGCTGCGCGCGGCGGTCGCGATCGACCCCCGGGTGCAGGGCGTGCCCAGCGCCAAGGGGTCCCTCTGACGGTGTCCGCCTCCTCGACGCTTCCCGGGCTCCTGCTGCTGCAGGCCGCGCCGGCGAAGGCGCGGAGCTGGCTGCGGCGCGGCACCGTGCCCGCATACGTCGTCCCGCTCGGCGGCTGGACCGCCGTCGTGCCTGCGGGTCCGTCCGCCGCCGCCCCGCCGTATGACGGCGCCACCTCGGTCCTCGCGGCTCGCCCGGTCCCGGGCCAGCTGCGGTCTGCGATGGGCTTCTTCGTCGTGGGCGAGCGCGCCGTGCTGGTCGTCCACCCGCGCGGCGGGCGGTCCGGATCCCGTTGGCTCGCTTGGGAGTCCGAGCACGGGTCGCTCGTGCTGCCCGGTCACGAGCCCGCCACCGTGCGCGACCTGATGGGCGTCGCCGGCCTCGCCGACTCCGAGCGCGAGGGCGTGCTCGGCGTGCTGCGCCGCCGCGGCGGCAGCTGTCCGTCGATGCTGGCCGCGCTCGTGTCCGCCCTCGCCCTGCCCGGCGGCGACCTGCTGGCCGGCACGGGCGTACCCACCAAGGAGGAGGCCGTGCTGGTCACGCCCGACGCCCGCGCGGTGCAGCGGTTCGACCGCGACATCCGCGAGGACCAGGAGCTGCGGGTCGAGCTGGGGGAGGAGTCGTGAGGCGCCGGGTGACGGTGCTCGACTACGGCAGCGGCAACGTGCGCTCGGTCGTGCGCATGCTCGAGCGCGTGGGCGCCGAGGTCAGCCTGACGTCGCAGCCCGACGCGGTGCTGCGCGCCGACGGGCTCTACGTCCCCGGTGTCGGCAACTTCCACGCCTGCGTGCAGGGCCTGCGTGCCGTCGACGGGCTGCGCCTGGTGCGCGAGCGGGTCGCGGCGGGCGCGCCGGTGCTGGGCGTGTGCGTCGGCATGCAGGTGCTCTTCCAGGGCTCGGTCGAGCCGAGCAGCGGACCGCAGGAGCAGGGCATCGGCCACTGGTCGGGCACCGTCCACCGGCTGCAGGCCCCGGTCGTCCCGCACATGGGCTGGTCGCAGGTCGCGCCGCCCGAGGGGTCCGACCTGTTCGCCGGGCTGGAGCAGGAGCGGTTCTACTTCGTCCACTCCTACGCCGCCGACGAGGCGCCGACCCGCGCCGGTCGTGCGCCGGCGGCCACCTGGGCCGAGCACGGCGGCCGGTTCGTCGCCGCCGTCGAGGACGGGCCGGTCAGCGCCACCCAGTTCCACCCCGAGAAGTCCGGCGACGCCGGTGCTCAGCTGCTGAGCTCCTGGCTCTACCGGTTGTGAGAACCGTTGTCCGACAAGGAGATCCGATGAGCTCACCGCGACTCGAGCTGTTGCCCGCCGTCGACGTGTCCGGCGGTCAGGCCGTGCAGCTGGTGCAGGGCGTGGCCGGCACGGGGGGTCAGTACGGCGACCCCTGGGGGGCCGCGAAGGCCTGGCAGGACCAGGGGGCGGAGTGGATCCACCTCGTCGACCTGGACGCGGCGTTCGGCCGCGGCAACAACACCGAGCTGCTGACCGGCATCGTGCGCCGGCTCGACATCGACGTCGAGCTGAGCGGCGGCATCCGCGACAGCGCCACGCTCGGGGCCGCGCTGGCCACCGGCTGCCGCCGGGTCAACCTCGGCACCGCGGCCCTGGAGAACCCCGAGTGGACGGCCGCGATCATCGCCGACCACGGCGACCGCGTCGCGGTGGGTCTGGACGTGCGCGGCACGCGCCTGGCCGCGCGCGGCTGGACCCGCGAGGGCGGCGACCTGTGGGAGACGCTGGAGCGCCTCGACCGCGAGGGGTGCGCGCGCTACGTCGTCACCGACGTCGCGAAGGACGGCATGCTGCAGGGCCCCAACGTGCAGCTGCTGCGCGACGTCTGCGCCCGCACCGACCGCCCGGTCGTCGCCTCCGGCGGCGTGTCCACCCTCGACGACGTCCGCGCGCTGCGCGAGCTGACGCCCGAGGGGGTCGAGGGCGCGATCATCGGGTCGGCGCTCTACCGCGACGCGTTCACCCTGCCCGACGCGCTCGACGTCGCCGGCCGGCCGTGACCGTCGACTCCGGCGGCCAGGGCTGGCACGGGCGCAGCCTGTCCGGCACCGGCTTCGACGGCGACAGCGGCGAGACCGACCCGCGGCTGCTGGCGGCGCTGCGCTCCGGCGACGAGCAGGCCGCCATGCGCGCCATCGCCGCCGCCCGGCTGCTGGTGCCGATCGTGGCCGCGCCGGGGGAGGGCGACGACACCGGCACCGACATGGCCGCGGTGACCCTGCGCGCCCCCGACGGTCAGCAGGCCCTCCCGGTCTTCACCGGCGTCGCGGCCCTCGCGGCCTGGGACGCCGCCGCCCGGCCCACGCCCGTCACCGCCGCCCGGGCCGCCCAGGCCGCCGTGTCCGAGCGCTGCGACGTGATGGTCGTCGACGTCGCCGACGAGCACCCGTTCGTCCTGCGGCCCAGCATGGTGTGGGCGCTGGCGCAGGATCGGCCGTGGCTGCCGGCGTACACCGATCCTGTTGTGCAGCAAGCGGTCTCGCTGGCCGCGCGTGACGACGACGACGTGCGCGCCGCCGTGTGCGAGTCCGGCGACGACCTCGAGCCGGGTCTGCTGCGCATCGTGCTGTCGGTGCCGCCCGGCCGCTCCGCCGAGCAGCTGCAGCAGCTCGCGACCCGCATCGGCGAACGCCTCGCCACGGACGGCGAGGTGCGCGCCCGCATCGACGGCATCACCTTCTCCATCCAGCCCGCCTGACCCGAGTCGTACGCCCACCCCGCCCCCGGCCGTACGACCCACGCCCCACCCCCGCACCTCCGCATGAAACCGGGTTACGTGGGTTTGACCCTGATGCGTTGAGGTCAGATGCACGTGACCGGGTTTCATGCGGGGTGAAATACCCCAAGGGGGTATGCTGGTTGGCATGGGCATGGACGAGCACACGCACGGCTACATCGGCAACAAGGACGACTACCTCAAGCGGCTGCGGCGCATCGAGGGGCAGGCGCGTGGTCTGCAGCGGATGGTCGAGGAGGAGAAGTACTGCATCGACATCCTCACCCAGGTGTCCGCCATGACCAAGGCGCTGCAGGCCGTCTCGCTGGGGCTGCTCGAGGAGCACCTGAGCCACTGCGTCGTCGACGCCGCGAAGGCCGGTGACGACGAGGAGGCCCAGCGCAAGCTGCGCGAGGCGAGCGACGCGATCGGTCGGCTGGTGCGCTCATGAGCACCGACCTCGGTCAGCAGCCGCGCGTCGACGGCGTCGTCGAGCTCGACATCACCGGCATGACCTGCGCCTCGTGCGCGAACCGCATCGAGCGCAAGCTCAACAAGCTCGACGGCGTCACCGCCACGGTCAACTACGCCACCGAGAAGGCCTCCGTCCAGCACACCGCCGACGTCTCCACCGACGACCTGCTGCGCACGGTCGAGGCCGCGGGATACCAGGCCGCAGTGCCCCGCACCGAGCGCGCCGACGCGGATGACGACGCCGCGCCCGACGCCCGCGACCACGAGCTGCAGACGCTGCGCCAGCGGGTGCTCGTCAGCGCCGCGCTCAGCGTCCCGGTGATCCTCATGGCGATGGTCCCGGCCCTCCAGTTCGACAACTGGCAGTGGCTGTCGCTGACCCTGGCCGCGCCCGTCGTGGTCTGGGGCGCCTGGCCGTTCCACCGGGCCGCGTGGACCAACCTGCGGCATGGGGCCTTCACCATGGACACCCTGGTGTCGATCGGTACGCTCGCGGCCCTGTCCTGGTCGGTCGTCGCCCTGTTCTTCGGTCACGCCGGCATGCCCGGCATGAAGCACCCGTTCGAGCTCACCGTGCAGCGCGGCGAGGGACTGTCCAACATCTACCTCGAGGCGGCCGCGGGCGTCACCACGTTCATCCTGCTCGGCCGCTACATCGAGGCGCGCTCCAAGCGGGCGGCCGGGGCGGCGCTGCGGGCGCTGCTCGACCTCGGCGCCAAGGACGTCGCGGTGCTGCGCGGGCCGGCCGGCGCCGAGCGCGAGGAGCGCATCCCGGTGGCCGACCTCGCGGTCGGCGACCGTTTCGTCGTGCGCCCGGGCGAGAAGATCGCCACCGACGGCGAGGTGGTCAGCGGCCGCTCCGCGGTCGACCTGTCGATGCTCACCGGCGAGTCGGTGCCGGTCGAGGTGGCCGCGGGCGACACCGTCGTCGGCGCGACCGTCAACGCCTCCGGCCGACTCGTGGTCCGCGCCACCCGCGTCGGCTCCGACACCCAGCTGGCCCAGATGGCCAAGCTCGTCGAGGACGCCCAGACCGGCAAGGCCCCGGTGCAGCGCCTCGCCGACCGCATCTCCTCGGTCTTCGTGCCGCTGGTGCTGCTGCTCGCGCTCGGCACCCTGGTCGTCTGGCTGCTGATCGGTGCCGGCGCGTCCGCGGCGTTCACGGCGGCGGTCGCGGTGCTGATCATCGCCTGCCCGTGCGCCCTCGGGCTCGCGACGCCCACCGCGCTCATGGTCGGCACCGGCCGCGGCGCGCAGCTGGGCATCCTCATCAAGGGCCCCGAGGCCCTCGAGGCCACCCGCACCGTCGACACGGTCGTGCTCGACAAGACGGGCACCGTGACCACCGGTGCGATGGCCGTACGCCAGGTGCTGGCTGCTCCCGACGAGTCGCCCGACCAGGTGCTGCGTCTCGCGGGGGCAGTGGAGTCCGCCTCGGAGCACCCCGTGGCGCAGGCCGTCGCCAAGGCGGCCGCACGCCACGGTGCGCTGCCCCCGGTCGACGACTTCACCAACCACGCCGGGCTCGGTGTCGCCGGAGCCGTCAGCTCCGACAGCGAATCCGGCTCTGCCACAACGGTTCTCGTCGGCCGACCCAGCCTGCTGGAGCAGCAGGGCATGACGGTCCCCGAGGCGCTGGCCGCCGACGTCGACGAGGCCCAGCGGCGCGGCGAGACCGTCGTGCTCGTCGGCTGGGACGGCCGGGCGCGGGGAGCGGTCGCGGTCGCCGACGCGGTCAAGCCGACCTCGGCGCAGGCGGTCGCCGACCTCAAGCAGCTGGGGCTGCGGCCCATCCTGCTCACCGGCGACCAGGAGCTCGTCGCCCGGTCGGTCGCCGACGAGGTCGGCATCGACGAGGTGATCGCCGAGGTGCTCCCGCAGGACAAGGTCGACGTCGTGCGCCGGCTGCAGGACCAGGGGCGCGTCGTCGCGATGGTCGGGGACGGCGTCAACGACGCGGCCGCCCTCGCCCAGGCCGACCTGGGCCTCGCGATGGGCACCGGAACCGACGTCGCGATCGAGGCCAGCGACCTCACCCTGGTCAGCGGCGACCTCGCGACCGCGGTCGACGCCATCCGGCTGTCGCGGCGCACCCTGTCGACGATCAAGGGCAACATGTTCTGGGCGTTCGCCTACAACGTGGCCGCCCTCCCGGTCGCCGCGCTGGGTCTGCTCAACCCGATGCTCGCCGGCGCCGCCATGGCTTTCTCGTCGGTGTTCGTGGTGCTGAACAGCCTGCGGCTGCGCAGCTTCCGCGCCCTGCGCCGCGCCTGACCCGGCCACGCGGCACGCGCGTACCCCGGCCCGACAAACCCCGATATCGGCGGTGGTGACGGTGGGTCAGGGCGCAGGGCCGTCGTCAAGCGCCGATATCGGGGGTTGTGACGGTGGGTCGGGGCGCGGGGGCGTCGTCAAGCGCCGATATCGGGGGTTGTGACGGTGGGTCGGGGCGCGGGGGCGTCGTCAAGCGCCGATATCGGGGGTTGTGACGGTGGGTCGGGGCGCGGGGGCGTCGTCAAGCGCCGATACCGGGGGTTGTGACGGTGGGTCGGGGCTCCAGGTCGTCATCACGCGCCGATATCGGGGGAAACGTGCGCCCCCGGGCGAGACGTCAGTCCAGGCGCGACGGGGGTGGCGGCTGCTCACCCACGGCGGCCGCGAGCTCGCCGGCCCACCGGTCGATCTGCGACCAGTGCTCGCGCAGCCACAGGTCGACCACCTCCAGGTCGCTGCTGCGCGGCCGGTCGACGACGCGTACGACCACGTCGACCGGGTGCGCCAGCGGCACCGCCCGCCAGATCTGGCCGAGGCTGCCGGTGCGGTCCAGGCCGTGGTGGGCGATGATCACCGGCACCAGGTCGGGGCTGTCCTCGAGCATCTGCTGGGTGCCCTTGGCCCGCGGCACCAGCACCCGCGGGTGGTCGCGGATCCACTCCTGCAGCGCCGGGTTGCCGTTCTGCTCGGCCCACTCGATCGACGCGGCGTGCCGCCGGGGCGACCAGTTGCCGCCCTCGGGGAACAGGATCAGCGCGTCGTGGGCGTCCAGCGAGCGGGCGAACGCCTCGAGCCGGCGGTCGCGCTCGGCGACGTTGACCCGGCGCGGCGGCAGGAAGTAGGACCCCAGCCGGTTGAGCAGCAGGTCGGCGGCGGCGTCCCACAGCAGGAACCGCTTGAGCATCACCCGGGGCGTGCGGCCGAAGGTGTGCGCAACCAGGTAGGCGACCAGCAGCGAGTCGCCGGAGCCGATGTGCCGCGACAGCACCAGCAGCGGGTGCGGCGTGCGCGCGACCACCGGCGGGATGTCCGTGCGCAGCTGCAGCCCGACGGTGCGCTCGGCCACCTGCAGCACCGTCGTGAGCCGGTGGTCCAGCAGCGCCGTGTGCTGCTCGCGCCAGGCGACCGGGTCGCGGCGCCACGGCGGGTGACGCAGCCACAGCCACCAGCAGCCGAGCAGGATGCCGAGGTCGGCCGCGATGCCGGCGATCGCCAGCCGGACCAGCCGCAGCGCCCGGTTGCGCCGGCGCCACGGCTCGAGCACCAGCAGGGGCAGGGCCAGCAGCCCGAGCAGCAGCGCGAGTGCCCCGAGGAGCACCGGCCACAGCGGGTCCCGCAGCACCCGGCGCACGACCAGGGGCGGGACCGGCACGCTCATCGCCGGTCCAGGTATCGACCTGCCGCGTCGTAGGCCGCCTCGACCCGGCGCGAGACGTAGCGCTCGTTGGCGTGCAGGAACGAGACGGTCGGGGCGTCGTCGGCGCCGCTGGGCAGCGCATGCACCTCGACGTCGTCGGGCAGCGAGGCCATCTCCTCGACGTAGCGGTGCCGCCGCGCGATCTCGAACGTCACCTGCGCGACCTCCCACGGCCAGCGCGGCACCTCCAGCGGCTGCTCGACCCGTCCGACGTGCAGCACGAAGATGCGCTCGGCGCCCAGGGCCACCGCGCGGCCCACGGGGATCGAGTGCACGAGCCCGCCGTCGAGGAAGTGCTCGTCGCCGACCTGGATCGGCGGGAAGATGCCGGGCACCGCGCAGGAGGCCAGCACCGCGGGCGCGATCGGCCCGGCGGAGAACCAGTGGGCCACCGACCGCTCCACGCTGGCCGCGACGCACTGGAAGGGCACCGCGAGCTCACCGAACTCCTCGACGGGCAGGTGGTGGCGCAGCATCCGCAGGAACCGGCCCGGCGGATACAGGTGCATCGGCACCCGCCGTCCCGGGCGACGCGACCGACCCCGCCGCTCCCGCCGTACGTCCGCCGCAGTCTCCCCGTCGCTCGCCGACGTCCTCGGGCGGGTGAGCCGGCGACCCCGCGCGGCGGCGGGCTCGCGTCCGGCGAGCGCGGGCGCCCCGCCGGCCAGGTCGGCCCAGACGCCGCTCAGCCGGGTGAGCCCCGCGAGCGTCGGGTCGGCCGCGAGGAACGCCCCGTTGACCGCGCCGATGCTCGTGCCGAGCACGAGGTCGGGGCGAAGGTCACGCTCGAGGAGCGCGCGCAGCATCCCGATCTGGGTGGCGCCGAGGATGCCGCCACCACCCAGCACGAAGGCGGTGCGCGGGGCGGTCACGACGCGTGCGGAGCGGCGGATCAGAGGTTGATCATGTGGCCGGCGATGCCCTCGACGGCCTCCTTGACCGCCTCGGACAGCGTCGGGTGCGCGAAGACGTTGCGCGCGACCTCGTCAGCCGTGAGGTCCCACTTCTGCGCGGTCGTCAGCACCGGCAGCAGCTCGGTGACGTCGGGCCCGATGAGGTGGGCGCCGAGGATCTCGTTGTGCGTCGCGTCGGCGACGACCTTGGCGAACCCGACGGTGTCGCCGAGCCCCATCGCCTTGCCGTTGGCGCTGAACGGGAACGAAGCCGTCTTGACGTCGTAGCCCTTGTCCTTGGCCTGCTGCTCGGTGTAGCCGAACGAGGCGATCTGCGGGTGGCAGTAGGTCGCCCGCGGCACCATGTCGTAGTCGACCGGCATGGTCTCGGCGCCGCCGATCGTCTCGGCCGCGACGACGCCCTGGGCCTCGGCCACGTGCGCGAGCATCAGCTTGCCGGTGCAGTCGCCGATGGCGTAGACGCCGTCGACGTTGGTGCGCAGGTAGTCGTCGATCTCGATGGCGCCGCGGTCGGTCGTGGCGACGCCGATCTTGTCGAGGCCGTAGCCCTCGAGGCGGGGCGCGAAGCCGATCGCCGAGAGCAGCTTGTCGGCCTCGAGCACCTGGCCCTCGCCCTTGCCGTCGGCGGGGGAGACGCTGACCTTGACCCCGGAACCGGTGTCCTCGACCGACTCGACCTTGGTGCCGAGCATGACCTTGATGCCGAGCTTCTTGTACTGCTTGAGCAGCTCCTTGGACACGTCGGCGTCCTCGGTGGGCACCATCCGGTCGAGGAACTCCACGATGGTGACGTCGACGCCGTAGTTGCTCATGACGTACGCGAACTCGACGCCGATCGCGCCGGAGCCAGCGATGATGATCGACTTCGGCAGCTCGGGGTCGAGGATCTGCTCCTCGTAGGTCACGACGTTGTCGGACACCTCGACGCCGGGGAGCATCCGGGTGACCGCGCCGGTCGCGATGATCACGTTGTCGGCGGTGACCGTCTGCTGGCCGCCGTCGTTGAGCTCGACCTGGATCGTCCTGGGGTCGGTGAAGGTGCCCCACCCGTCGATCTCGGTGATCTTGTTCTTGCGCATGAGGAAGTGGACACCCTTGACGATGCCCTCGCTGACCTGACGGCTGCGCTTGTGCGCCGGGGCGTACGACATCGTCGCGTCGCCCTCGATGCCGTACTTGTCCTTCTCGTGCAGCAGCGTGTGCGCGATCTCGGCGTTCTTGATCAGCGCCTTGCTGGGGATGCAACCGACGTTGAGGCACACCCCGCCCCAGTACTTCTTCTCGATGACCGCGGTCTTCAGACCCAGCTGGGACGCGCGGATCGCCGCGACGTAACCCCCAGGACCGGCACCGAGCACGACGACGTCAAAGTGATCAGCCACGAGGCCGAGCCTATCCCGTGGGTTCGCCCGCCCCGTCAAGGAGTGCGTCGGCGAGCTCCACGTCGCACACCAGCGAGTCGACGAGGCCGGCGCCGGCGGCCGCGCGCACCACCTCGGTGCGGGCGGGGCCGAGCGCGATGCCGATGACGTCGGGGATCGCGCGCAGCTGGTCGGTGCCGACCGAGATGACCCGGTCGGCGATGCCGGCGTGCACCGCGGCGCCGTCGGCGTCGAAGAACGCGCCGCTGATCTCGCCCACCGCACCGGCCCGGCTCAGGGCGCGGTGCTCGGCGTCGGTGGCGAGGGCGTACAGCGTGGACTCGCCGGGCGCCCAGGCGCCCACCCCGACGACCGCGACCGTCACCTCGGGGATCTTCGCGAAGGTGTCGGCGATGCTCGGCTGGCGGCGCAGCATGCGGGCGCTGGCCCGGTCGGTCGCGACCAGCGGCGCGTAGAACTGGTGCGCCGGCCCGCCGCTGACCCGCGCGGCGTCGCGCACCACGTCGACCGAGGTGACCTCGTCGCTGTCCAGGGCCAGCGCGCCGCTGAGCTGTACGACCGGCACGCGCGGCAGGTCGCGCAGCTCGGGCATCATCGCCGCGACGGTGCGCGAGGACGGCAGCCCCAGCACGTCCTGCGGGCCGATGGCCTGGTGCAGCACGTGCGCGGCCACCCGGCCGAGCTCGCGTCGCCGGGCGCGCGGGTCGGCCGCCTCGCCCCTGCTCCCGACGAGCGACAGGTCGACGACCACGGCGCGGGTCAGCCCCAGCGCGCTCGCCAGCCGGTCGCCCCGCGCCTCGTCGGACCCGGCCTCGGGGGCGATCTCGATGCGCACCACCCCGGTGGCCCGCGCCTCGTCGAGCAGCCGCGCCACCTTGAACCGGCTGATGCCGAGGTCGCTCGCGATCTGCACCTTCGACTCGTCGTCGAGGTAGTAGCGCCGCGCCACGGTCGTGATCAGCCGCTGGTCGCTGGGGCTGCGGTCCGACCGCGGCATGCGGCACCTCGTCTTCGCTCGGGTGGTCGAGAACTCCTGCCCGCGAATCCTTCCGGTCGCGGGTGATGTCTGCCACACTACCTCAGATGTGCAGACGGGTGCTCAAATGAGCACATGAGCCGCACGTCGGAGAGCGAGGGTTTTCCGTGCGACGCAGAGCAGCGGGCGGACGCAGCGCAGCAGGCCGCACCACCAGGGCGGTGGCCATGACCGGCGCGGCAGTCCTGACGCTGGCCGGGTGTGCCGGCTGGGGCGGGTCGGTCGGCGGTGGTGGCGCCGACACGATCAACGTGCTGATGGTCAACAACCCGCAGATGGTCGACCTGCAGCGCCTGGCGCCGCAGTTCACCCGCGAGACCGGCATCCGGGTGCGCTTCACCGTGCTGCCCGAGAACGACCTGCGCGACAAGGCCAGCCAGGAGTTCTCCAGCCAGTCGGGGCAGTACGACGTCGCGACCCTGAGCAACTTCGAGATCCCGATCTACGCCAAGAGCGGCTGGGTCGCCCCGATGGACTCCTTCCTCGCGAAGGACCCCGGCTTCGACCAGCAGGACATCCTCGGGCCGATGCGCACCGCGCTCAGCGTCGACGGGAAGGTCTACGGGCAGCCGTTCTACGGCGAGTCCTCCTTCCTCATGTACCGCAAGGACGTGCTCGCGGCGAAGGGCATCACGATGCCGGCCAACCCGACCTGGACCCAGGTCGCCGACATCGCGGCCAAGGTCGACGGCGCCCAGCCCGGCATGCGCGGCATCTGCCTGCGCGGGCAGCCCGGCTGGGGGCAGCTGTTCGCCCCGCTCACCACCGTCGTCAACACCTTCGGCGGCACCTGGTTCGACCAGGACTGGCGACCGCAGGTCGACGCGCCGGCGTTCACCCGGGCCACCTCCTTCTACGTCGACCTGGTCCGCAAGCACGGCCAGTCCGGGGCGCCGCAGGCCGGCTTCACCGAGTGCCTCAACAACCTCACCCAGGGCAACGTCGCGATGTGGTACGACGCCACCTCCGGCGCCGGCTCGCTCGAGGCCGCGGGATCGCCGGTCAAGGGCAAGATCGGCTATGCCCCCGCCCCGGTCATGCGCACCAAGAGCTCGGGCTGGCTCTACACCTGGGCGTGGGCCATCGAGCAGGCCAGCACCAAGAAGGACCAGGCCTGGAAGTTCGTCTCCTGGGCCAGCTCCAAGCGGTACGAGCAGCTCGTCGGCGAGCGCATCGGCTGGTCCAGCGTCCCGGCCGGCAAGCGCGCCTCGACGTACGCCGACCCGCGCTACCTGCAGGCGGCCGGCGCCTTCGCCCCGGCCACCAAGAAGGCCATCGAGACGGCGATGCCCACGAACCCGGGTCTGCAGCCACGACCCGCACCGGGCATCCAGTTCGTCGGCATCCCCGAGTTCCCCGACCTCGGCACCCAGGTCAGCCAGGAGGTCAGCTCGGCGATCGCCGGCAAGACCAGCGTGGGCGACGCCCTCGACCTCGGCCAGCAGCTGGCCGACGACGTGGCCCGTCCCTACCGAGAGGGGGAGCGAGGATGAGCGCCGCCGTCGACGAGCGTCCGACTACCGAGCGTCCGCAGACCAGTCCCGCGCTGGCCCGGGCCGGCGGCTGGGCCAGGCGCGCCCCGCTGCTGCCGGCGCTGGTGTTCCTGATCGTCGTGACCCAGCTGCCGTTCCTGGTCACCCTGTTCGTGTCGTTCATGAACTGGAACGCCTACTACCCCGACGAGCGCGGGTTCGCCGGCTTCAGCAACTTCGCGGCCGTGCTGACCGACGTGAGCGCACGCCGGGCGATCCTCGTGACGATCGTGCTCACCGCGTCGGTCGTGCTGTTCTCGCTGCTGCTCGGCCTCGGCATCGCGCTGCTGCTGGACCGCAGGTTCCGCGGTCGGGGAGTGGTGCGCACCATGATGATCACGCCGTTCCTCGTGGTGCCCGTCGCGGCCGCGCTGCTGTGGAAGCACGCGCTCTACAACCCCGAGTACGGCCTGTTCAACGGGCTGCTGCGGACGGTCCTCGGCGACGACGCGCCGCAGCCGGACTGGATCACGAACAACCCGCTGATCGCGATCGTCGCCTCGCTGGTGTGGCAGTGGACCCCGTTCATGATGCTCATCCTGCTGGCGGGGCTGCAGAGCCGCCCGATGGACGTCGTCGAGGCGGCCCGCATCGACGGCGCCTCGCCGTGGCAGATCTTCACCCACATGACGCTGCCGCACCTGCGGCCCTACATCGAGCTGTCCGGGCTGCTCGGCGCGATCTACGTGGTGCAGAACTTCGACGCGGTCTTCACGATCACCTCGGGCGGGCTCGGGACCGCGAACCTGCCGTACTTCATCTACCAGACCTTCTACACCGCCCACGACTACGGCCGGGCCTCGGCCGCCGGCGTCGTGGTCGTGCTGGGCACCATCGTCATCGCGACCTTCGCGCTGCGCACGGTGCTCAGCCTGTTCCGAGAGGAGTCGTGATGACCACCGTCGCCGAGGCCCAGAAGGGCCCCGACTCCCGGGCCGCCGGCCGCAGGCCACGCTCGGGCCTGCTGCTCACCGGCCTCGCCTGGATGGTCGGCATCCTGTTCGTGCTCCCCGTGGCGTGGATGGTGCTCACCTCCTTCCACAGCGAGACCGACGCCGCGTCCAACCCGCCCCGGTTCGCAGCACCGCTCAGCCTCGAGGGGTACCGCGCGTTCTTCGACGCCGGCCCGTGGCCGCCGCTGCTGAACTCGCTCACCGCGAGCGTCGTCTCGACGATCCTGGTGCTCGTGCTCGCGCTGCCGGCGGCGTACGCCCTGTCGATCAAGCCGGTGAAGCGGTGGAGCGACGTGCTCTTCTTCTTCCTGTCGACCAAGTTCCTGCCGGTGGTCGCGGGCCTGCTCCCGGTCTACCTGTTCGCCCAGCAGGTCAACCTGCTCGACAACATCTGGCTGCTGGTCGTGCTCTACACCTCGATGAACCTGCCGATCGCGGTGTGGATGCTGCGCTCGTTCCTCGCCGAGGTGCCCGACGAGATGCTGGAGGCCGCCCAGGTCGACGGCGCCGGGCTGGTCCGCACGCTGCGCGAGATCATCGCGCCGGTGATCATGCCGGGCGTCGCGGCCGCGGCCCTGATCTGCTTCATCTTCTCCTGGAACGAGCTGCTGTTCGCCCGGGTGCTCACCGGCACCCAGGCGCAGACCGCGCCGGTCTTCCTCACCGGGTTCGTCACCAGCCAGGGGCTGTTCCTGGCCAAGGTCTGCGCCGCCTCGCTCGTGGTGTCGCTGCCGGTGCTCGCCGCGGGCTTCGCCGCCCAGGACAAGCTGGTGCAGGGTCTGTCGATGGGAGCCGTGCGATGAGCAACGCCCCGATCCCGTTGTCGGACAACACGATCGGCGAGCTCGCCGACCGCCTCCCGACCCCGACGTACGACCGTGGCCGGGTGACCCCCGGCATCGTCCACCTGGGCGTGGGCGGGTTCCACCGCGCCCACCAGGCGATGTACCTCGACGCGCTGATGAACCGCGGTGAGGCCCTCGACTGGGGCATCGTCGGCGTCGGGGTGCTGCCGCACGACCGGCGCATCGCCGAGACGCTGCAGGCCCAGGACGGCCTCTACACCCTGGTGCAGAAGCACTCCGACGGCCGGCTCGAGGCGCGGGTGGTCGGCAGCATCGTGCGCATGCTGCTCGCCCCGGACGACCCCGAGGCGGTGCTGCAGGCGATGGCCGACCCGCGGGTGCGCATCGTGTCGCTGACCATCACCGAGGGCAGCTATCTGGTCAACCAGGCGACGGGGGAGTTCGACCCCGACCACCCCTCGATCCAGCCCGACCTCGTGCCGGGCGCGGTGCCCGCCACCGCGTTCGGCCTGATCGTCGAGGCGCTGCGGCGACGGCGCGCGGCGGGCGTCGCGCCGTTCACCGTGATGTCGTGCGACAACCTGCCCGGCAACGGCGACGTCGCCCGCAGCACCATCACCGCCTTCGCCCGGCTGCTGGACCCCGAGCTCGCCGACTGGATGCGCGAGCACGTCGCCTTCCCCAACGGGATGGTCGACCGGATCACCCCGGTCACCTCGTCCGAGGACGTGCGTCGGGTCGCCGACGAGCTGGGCGTCGACGACGGCTGGCCGGTGGTGTGCGAGCCGTTCACCCAGTGGGTGCTGGAAGACGAGTTCCCTTCGGGCAGACCGCCGTTCGAGGACGCCGGCGTGCAGATGGTCGACGACGTCGTGCCGTTCGAGCTGATGAAGCTGCGGCTGCTCAACGCCTCGCACCAGGCGCTGTGCTACCTGGGCTACCTCTCCGGCTACCGCTACGCCCACGAGGTCTGCCAGGACCCCGTCTTCGTCGACCTCCTGCTCGGCTACATGCGCGAGGAGGGCCTGCCCACGCTGCCCGAGGTCCCCGGCGCCGACCTCGAGGACTACACCCGCACCCTCGTCGAGCGGTTCGCCAACCCGGAGGTGCGCGACACGCTCGCGCGGCTGTGCGCCGAGAGCTCCGACCGGATCCCCAAGTGGCTGGTCCCGGTGATCCGCGACGACCTCGACGCGGGCCGGCCGGTGGAGCGGTCGGCGCTGGTCGTCGCGTCCTGGGCCCGCTACGCCGAGGGCGTCGACGAGCAGGGCGAGCCGATCGAGGTCGTCGACCACCGCAAGGAGGCCGTCATGGCCGCGGCCGCCCGTCGCGCCGAGGACCCGCTGGCCTTCCTGCGCGACCCCACGCTGTTCGGCGACCTCGCCGAGCGCCCGGCCTTCACCGAGCCCTACCTGCGGCACCTGGAGTCGCTGCACGCCCGCGGCGCGCACGCGACCACCGAGGCCGTCGTGGCCTCGCTACGGTGACCGGGATGACCGCGCAGCCGAGGACCGCCGCATGAGCAGACGGCTCGTCGCCGGGGTCGACTCCTCCACGCAGTCCTGCAAGGTCGTCGTCCACGACGCCGCCACCGGCGAGCTGGTCCGCGAGGGCCGGGCGCCGCACCCCGACGGCACGCAGGTGTCGGCGCAGGCCTGGTGGGACGCCTACCGCACGGCGACCGACGGCGGTCTGCTCGACGGCGTCGAGGCCGTCGCCGTGGGCGGGCAGCAGCACGGCATGGTCACGCTCGGCGACGACGACGAGCTGGTCCGCGACGCGCTGCTGTGGAACGACACCCGCTCGGCCGGCGACGCGCGCGACCTGGTCGACGAGCTCGGCGGGCCGCAGGCGTGGGTCGACCGGGTGGGCGCCGTGCCGGTCGCGAGCTTCACCGTCAGCAAGCTGCGCTGGCTGGCCCGCCACGAGCCCGACAACGCCGCCCGCACCGCGACGGTCGTCCTCCCGCACGACTGGCTCACCGGCCGGATCCTCAAGGACGGCAACGGTTTCCAGCGGTGGGTCACCGACCGCGGCGACGCCTCGGGCACCGGCTACTGGTCCGCGGCTACCGGCCACTACGACCGCGACATCGTCCGCCTGGCCTTCGGCCGTGACCTGCACCTGCCCGAGGTGCTGGGCCCGGCCGAGCCCGCCGGGCGCACCGCCGACGGGATGCTCGTGGCCGCCGGCACCGGAGACAACATGGGCGCCGCCCTCGGGCTTGGCCTGCGCCGCGGCGACGTGGTGCTCTCGCTCGGCACGAGCGGCACGGTCTTCGCCGACGACGACGCGGCCACCGGCGACGCCCAGGGTTATGTCGCGGGCTTCGCGAGCGCCAGCGGCGGGCGGCTGCCGCTGGCCTGCACGCTCAACGCGGCGCGGGTGCTCACCGCGGGCGCCGCGCTGCTCGGCACCGACCTGCCCGGTCTCGACGAGCTGGCGCTGCAGGCCGAGCCGGGCGCCGGCGGGCTGACCCTGCTGCCCTACCTCGACGGCGAGCGCACCCCGAACCTGCCCGACGCCACCGGCACGCTCAGCGGCCTCACCCGCGGCAACGCCACCCCGCAGAACCTCGCGCGGGCCCACGTCGAGGGCATGCTGTGCAACCTGCAGTTCAGCGTGGGCGCCCTGCAGGCGCAGGGCATCCCGGTCGAGCGGGTGCTGCTCATCGGCGGCGCGTCGGCCTCGCGCGCGGTGCGCGAGCTCACGCCGCAGATCTTCGACGTGCCGGTCGTCGTGCCGCAGCCGGGGGAGTACGTCGGGCGCGGCGCCGCGCGCCAGGCCGCCTGGGCGCTCACCGGCGAGCTGCCCGACTGGCCCCGCGCCGACGAGACGCAGCTGCCGGCGCCGAGCGACCCGCGCGCCGGCGCCCGCATCCGCGAGCAGTACGCCGCCCGCGCCCAGCACCCCTGATGCGCCCCTGACGCGGCCCTGACGCGGGCCCTGGACCGGTTTCCGGCCGGCTCCCGGCCGGCCCCCGGCACGACGGAGGCCCGCCGGTGGGTGCGCTCAGGCGCACCGTCCGACGGGCCTCCGCGAGGGCGTACGGCGGGTCAGCGGGAGGCGTTCGTCGCCTGCTCGACGACCGGCTCCTCGACGACCTTGGCCTCGTCGGCCATGCCGCCGGGGTTGTCGCCGCCCTGCTCGGCGCGCACGAGCTCCTCGATGCGCTTGCCGGTGTCGGCGTCGACGTTCTTCCAGTACTCGAAGGCCCGCTCCAGCACCGGCGACTTCACGCCGCCGAGCAGGTGGCCGGCGACGGTCTGCACGAACTGCTCGCGCTGCTCGTCGTCCCACACCTCGCGCACGAGCGTGCCCGCCTGGCTGAAGTCGTCGTCCTCGGCCCGCAGGGTGTACGCCTGGCGCACCATGTCGCCGTCGGTCTCCCAGCCGTCCTCGACGACCCCGACCTGGTCGGCGTAGCCGCGGCCCTCGCTGTTCGGCGCGTAGACCGGCGCGTCACCGCTGTGCTGGAAGGCCATCGGGCCGTCGAAGGTGTAGGTGTTCTGGTTCTCCACCGCCCGCGCCTGGTTGACCGGGAGCTGCAGGTAGTTCGGCCCGATCCGGTAGCGGTGGGTGTCGGCGTAGGCGAACGCCCGGCCCAGCAGCATCTTGTCGGGGGAGAACCCGATGCCCGGCACGACCGCGCTCGGCTCGAAGGCGGCCTGCTCGATCTCGGCGAAGAAGTTCTCCGGGTTGCGGTTGAGGGTCATCGTCCCGACCTTGATCAGCGGGTAGTCGCTGTGCGGCCACACCTTGGTCAGGTCGAACGGGTTGATCCGGTAGGTCTTGGCGTCCTCGTAGGGCATCACCTGCACCGACAGCGTCCAGCTCGGGAAGTCGCCCTGGTCGATCGCGTCGTACAGGTCGCGCCGGTGGTGGTCGGCGTCCTGCCCGGCGATGCGGGTGGCCTCCTCGCCGGTCAGGCCCTCGACGCCCTGGTTGCTGTGGAAGTGGTACTTCACCCAGTGCTTCTCGCCGGCCTCGTTGATCCACAGGTACGTGTGCGACCCGTAGCCGTTCATGTGCCGGAAGGTCTTGGGGATGCCGCGGTCGCCCATCAGGTAGGTCACCTGGTGCGCCGACTCGGGGTTGAGCGACCAGAAGTCCCACTGCATGTGGTTGTCGCGCAGGCCCGAGCCGCCGCGGCGCTTCTGGCTGCGGATGAAGTGCGGGAACTTCATCGTGTCGCGCACGAAGAAGATCGGGGTGTTGTTGCCGACGAGGTCGTAGTTGCCCTCGGGCGTGTAGAACTTCAGCGCGAACCCGCGCGGGTCGCGCCAGGTGTCGGGGGAGCCCTGCTCGCCCGCGACGGTCGAGAAGCGCGCGAGCATCTCGACCTTGCTGCCCTTCTGGAACAGCGCGGCCTTGGTGTACTTGCTGACGTCCTCGGTGCACTCGAACTCGCCGAACGCGCCCGACCCCTTGGCGTGCACGTTGCGCTCCGGCACGCGCTCGCGGTTGAAGTGGGCCATCTGGTTCACGAAGTGCACGTCGTGCAGCAGGATCGGCCCGTCCGGACCGACGGTGAGGCTGTTGCGGTCGCTCGTCGCGGGAGCGCCGGTGTCGGTGGTCGACCCGAGCTGCGCCTCCTTCGACGGGGCGGTCTGGATCGATTCCCGGGTGGGGTCGGTCTGCTGGTCTGCCATCACTGCTCCTCGGTCTGGGTACGCGCCCGGTGGGGCGGGCGAACTCGTCCGGTCGGGGCCGTGCGGCCCGCGAACTCCCAACACGCGCAGCCGATCACACCTTTCTGGAACGAGTCAAGAAGACGTGCGGGCGGTCTCACCACCTACCTACGGGTAAGGGGTGACGAACGTCTCCCGGACTGGACCAAATCTCCTTCGCCGGCAAACACTTCGATCTGGAAGAATGGTCGGCATGTCCTTCGCCGCCTACCGCAGCGTGCTCTCGCGCCCGCGTGCTCGCCAGGTCCTGCTGCTCGGGCTGCTGCTGCGCATCCCGATCTTCGGCACCGGCGTGCTGCTGATGCTGCACGTGGTGAACCAGCTGGGGCGCAGCTGGGGCGAGGCCGGTCTGGTGTCGGCGGTCGCGACCATCGCGATCGCGGTCAGCGGGCCGTGGCGCGGGCGGCTGCTGGACAAGCACGGCCTGCGCAAGGTCGTCGCGCCCTCGCTGGTGATCACCGGCTCGGCCTGGGCGGTCGCGCCGTTCGTCGGCTACTGGCCGCTGCTCGTGCTCGCCGGCGTGGCCGGGCTGTTCGTCGTGCCGATCTTCTCGGTGGCGCGCCAGGGCATCATCGCCGCCGTCCCGATCCACGAGCGGCGCACCGCGCTCTCGGTCGACGGGGTCGCGGTCGAGCTGGCGTACATGTCCGGGCCGGCCGTGGCCGTGTGGGCCGGCACCCAGTGGGGCACCGCCCCGACCCTGTTCGTCGTGCAGATGCTGGCCGTCCTCGGGGGAGGCGTCCTGTGGCTGCTCGACCCGCCGCTGCGCGAGGAGGGCTCCGCCGACGACGCGGTCGCCCTCCCGCGCGCGAGCTGGTTCCGGCCGCGCTTCGTCGTGCTGTGCCTCGCGGCCGCCGCCTCGACCCTGGTGCTGGTCGGCAGCGAGGTCTCGGTCGTGGCCGCGCTGCAGGGCTGGGGCCAGTACGCCCTTCTCGGACTGGTCTTCGCCGGCTGGGGCCTGGGGTCGATCGTCGGCGGCCTGACCTACGGCGCGCTCTCGCGCGGCTTCTCCCCGTTCCTGCTGCTCGCCGGCCTCGCGGTGGTCACCATGCCGATGGCCCTGGCCGGCTCGGCCTACACCTTCGCCGCGCTCGCGTTCGTCGCCGGCCTGCTGTGCGCCCCGACGATCACCGCGTCGGTCGAGGCGGTCAGCCGGGTCGTGCCGACCGCGGCGCGCGGGGAGGCGATGGGCTGGCACGGCTCGTGCATGACCGCGGGCTCGGCCGCGGCCGCACCGGTCGCCGGGTTCGTCATCGACCACGGCGGCTACCAGCCGGCGATCCTGGTCGTGAGCGTCGCGGGGCTGGCCGTCGCGCTCGCCGGCGGCGCCTCGGCGCTGTTCGCGCGCCGGCGCCGCCTGGCCCTGGCCGCCTGAGGCGAGATTTCGCGCAGACGGCGCGGGTGCGTACACTGGTGGCACCGACTGTCGTGCTCGCACGGCAGTGTGCAAGAGAAGCCCCGCTTCCACCCGCGTCGACAGGCATGTCGCCGGGTTCTCGGTCACGGACCTGACGGTCGGCAGCCGCGCTGTCGTCGTCCGGCGCTGCGGCGTCGCCCGGTCCCGATCGCTTCGAAGGCTCCTCGCGCACCCCGGTCGCGAGGGGCCTTTCCTCGTTCCCGGGCGTCACCGCACGCAACACGAAGGAGCAGACATCAGCGCTGAGCCCCGTATCAACGAGCGCATCCGGGTTCCGGAGGTGCGCCTCGTCGGGCCCAACGGCGAGCAGGTGGGCATCGTCCGCGTCGAGGACGCGCTGCGCCTGGCCACCGAGGCCGACCTCGACCTGGTCGAGGTCGCTCCCATGGCCAAGCCGCCGGTCGCCAAGCTCATGGACTACGGCAAGTACAAGTACGAAGCCGCCATGAAGGCCCGTGAGGCACGCAAGAACCAGGTCAACACGGTCATCAAGGAGATCAAGCTCCGCCCGAAGATCGACCCGCACGACTACGGCACCAAGAAGGGCCACGTCGAGCGGTTCCTCAAGGCGGGCGACAAGGTCAAGGTGACCATCATGTTCCGCGGTCGCGAGCAGTCCCGCCCCGAGCTGGGCTTCCGGCTGCTGCAGCGTCTCGCCGAGGACGTCCAGGAGCTGGGCTTCGTCGAGAGCTCGCCCAAGCAGGACGGCCGCAACATGATCATGGTGCTCGGGCCGACCCGCAAGAAGGCCGAGGCCAAGGCGGAGGACCGCCGCCGGCGCCAGGCCGAGGAGAAGGCCGCCCGCGAGCAGGGCGAGCCGACCGCCGCGGAGTGAGCCGCGCGGCGGCCCCGGCCGCCGCCCCAGAACTTGTCGCGAGCCCCTCGCGACACCATCGATCGACGCCCTGACGGCGTCGAGGACAGCGAAAGAGGAGATCGGCACATGCCGAAGATGAAGACGCACAGCGGTGCCAAGAAGCGCTTCCGCGTGACGGGCTCGGGCAAGATCAAGCGCCAGCGCGCCCGCCACGTGCACAAGTTCCAGGAGCGCAGCAAGCGCCAGACCCGCCGCCTGGTGCCCGACGTCGTCGTGGCCCCGGCCGACGAGGCCAAGATCAAGCGCCTGCTCGGCAAGTAAGCCCCCTTCACCTCACCAGACCCCAGGAGATTCAGACATGGCACGCGTGAAGCGGGCAGTCAACGCCCAGAAGAAGCGCCGCACCGTCCTCGAGCAGGCCAGCGGCTACCGCGGTCAGCGCTCGCGGCTCTACCGCAAGGCCAAGGAGCAGGTCACCCACTCCCTCGGCTACAGCTACCGCGACCGTCGCGCCCGCAAGGGTGACTTCCGTCGGCTGTGGATCCAGCGGATCAACGCCGGCTGCCGCGCCAACGGCATGACCTACAACCGGTTCGTCCAGGGCCTCAAGGCCGCCGGTGTCGAGGTCGACCGCCGCATGCTCGCCGAGATGGCCGTCAACGACCCCACCGCGTTCGCCGCGATGGTCGAGGTGGCCAAGGCCAACGTGCCCGCGCAGGCCCCCGCCGGCGACAAGGCCGGCTCCGCGGCCTGACCGCGCCCCGAGCAGCCACTGTTCCCGCAGAGCGCCGACCGAGTGCCCGTGCTGACCAATCCCCGCGCCCAGCGGGTGAAGTCGGTGCGTGCCCTCGGTCGGCGCTCTGCGCGTGAGCGGGCCGGCCGGTTCGTCGCGGAGGGTCCGCAGGCCGTACGCGAGGCGCTGGCCTTCGCGCCCGGCACCGTCGTCGAGGTCTACGCCGAGCCCGGCGTCGCCGAGCGGCACGCCGACCTGCTGACCGCCGCCGCCGCGGCCGGCGTGCCCGTCCACGAGACGAGCCCCGAGGTGCTGAGCGCCATGGCCGGCACCGAGCACCCGCAGGGCCTGATCGCCGTCTGCCGGCCCGTCGACGTGCCGCTCGCGCAGGCGCTCGGTCCCGACCCCCGGCTGGTCGTGGTGCTCACCAACGTGCGCGACCCCGGCAACGCCGGCACGGTCATCCGCTGCGCCGACGCGGTCGGGGCCGACGCCGTCGTGGTGTCGGCCGCCAGCGTCGACATCTACAACCCCAAGGTGGTCCGCTCCACCGCCGGCTCGCTGTGGCACCTGCCGCTCGTGCGCGGCGTCGAGATCGAGCAGGCGCTCGAGGCGTGCAGCGCGCGCGGGCTGCGGGTGCTGGCCGCCGACGGGGCCGGCAGCACGCTGCTGCCGCAGGTCGATCTCACCGGGCCGCACGCCTGGGTGATGGGCAACGAGGCCTGGGGGCTGGAGGAGGCGGTGCGCGAGCGCTGCGACGACGTGGTCCGGGTGCCCATCCACGGCCACGCCGAGTCGCTCAACCTCGCGATGGCCGCGACCGTGTGCCTCTACGCCTCGGCCGGTGCCCAGCGGGGCCCGTCGTGAGCCCGGCGTCGCGTCGCGAGCCGCCGGCGTTCGAGCCGATCAGCACCGACCTGAGCGAGCTCATCGAGGTGCTGCCCGAGGGCTTCGTCCTCGCCGACGCCGACCGCACCCTGCTGCTGGCCAACTCCCGCGCCGAGCAGCTCACCGGGCTGCCGCTGCTGGACCGCCTCGGCGACGACGTCACCACCGCGCTGCCGCTGCACGACCGCGAGCACCGCTCCTGGTGGGAGGCGCTCGACCCGTTCGGCGGGCTGCACACCCGCACCCGGTTCACCGAGCAGCTGCTGCACCTGCCGCAGGGCCGGGCGGTGCTGCTGGCCGCGCGCATCGTGCGCGACCCCGACCGGTCGGTCCGCCGCGTCGTGGTCACCCTGCGCGACCCGCGCACCCGCGAGCGCAACGACGCCGACAGCTTCGCGCTGATCACCACCGTCGCGCACGAGCTGCGCGCCCCGCTCACCAGCGTGCGCGGGTTCAGCCGCACCCTGCGCCAGCGCTGGGACCAGCTGCGCGACGAGCAGAAGATGTGGATGCTCGAGGCCATCGAGGGCGACGCCGACCGGCTCAGCCGCCTGGTCAGCGAGCTGCTCGACGTCTCGCGCATCGACACCGGCCGGCTCACCCTCGTGCGCCAGCCGGTCGACCTGCTCGAGATCGTCAGCGGCCAGGTGGCCGGCCTCCTCGCCGCCGGGCACAGCCCCGACCGGTTCCAGGTCAGCCCGGCCCCGCAGCCGCCGCACCTGTGGGCCGACCCCGACCGCATCACCCAGGTCGTCGGCAACCTGCTCGAGAACGCCATCCGCCACGGCGCCGGCCTGGTGCGGGTCTCCATCGAGCAGGACCGGCAGCCCGACGGCCCCGACGAGGTCGTGCTGCGCGTCCTCGACGACGGTCCAGGAGTGCCCGAGGAGCAGCGCGAGCTGGTGTTCAGCCGCTTCTGGCAGGGCCGCTCGCGCGGCGGCAGCGGCCTGGGGCTCTACGTCGTGCGCAGCCTCGTCGAGGCGCACGGCGGCCGGGTCGCCTACGAGCCCGCACCCTCCGGGGGAGCGGGGTTCGTCGTCCGGCTCCCCGTGGGCGAGCCGCCGCCGGCGCGCTGAGCCGGCACGGACGTACGCCGGGGGCAAACTCCGTTGTCGGCGGCGCGGCGCCCGTCGATAGACTTGTCCCACGAGCACGCCCGCGGCCCAGCCGTGGGCGTCGCTGCCGTTCCGTCCCCGCGAAATGAGATCGATGTCCGGCCCCAACAGCCAGTACGACCCGGTCGAGGTGAGCGCGCTCGACCCGGCCAACGTCGAGGCGGCCGTCGACGCCGCGCTGCAGGCGATCGCCGAGGCGAGCACCCTCGAGGAGCTCAAGGCGGTCCGCCCGGCGCACCAGGGCGACAAGAGCCCGCTGGCGCTCGCCAACCGTGAGATCGGCGCGCTGCCGCCCACCGCCAAGGCCGACGCCGGCAAGCGGGTCGGGCAGGCGCGCGGCCGGGTGGCGCAGGCGATGAAGGAGCGGCAGGCCGCGCTCGAGGCCGAGCGCGACGCGCGCATCCTCGTCGAGGAGGCCGTCGACGTCACGATGGTGCCGGGGCGCCTGCCGCTCGGGCGGCGCCACCCCGTCGAGCTGATGGCCCAGCGGATCGCCGACATCTTCGTCGGCATGGGCTGGGAGATCGCCGAGGGGCCCGAGGTCGAGGCCGAGTGGTTCAACTTCGACGCGCTCAACTTCGACGCCGACCACCCGGCGCGCCAGATGCAGGACACGTTCTACGTCGACCCGCCGCAGGACGGGCTGGTCCTGCGCACGCACACCTCCCCGGTGCAGGCGCGCGCGATGCTCGAGCGCGGCGTCCCGCTGTACGTCGGGGTCCCCGGCAAGGTCTTCCGCACCGACGAGCTCGACGCCACGCACATGCCGGTCTTCCACCAGATCGAGGGCCTGGCCGTCGACGAGGGGCTGACGATGGCCCACCTCAAGGGCACGCTCGACCGGCTGGCGAGCGAGCTGTTCGGCGACGGCATCACCACCCGGCTGCGCCCGTCGTACTTCCCGTTCACCGAGCCCAGCGCCGAGATGGACCTGCGCTGCTTCGTCTGCCAGGGGCGCGACCCCGACTGCCGCGCCTGCTCCGGCACCGGCTGGATCGAGTGGGGCGGCTGCGGCATGGTCAACCGCAACGTGCTGGCCGCGGTGGGGGTCGACCCCGACCGCTACACCGGCTTCGCCTTCGGCATGGGCATCGACCGCGCCCTGATGTTCCGCACGGGCGTCTCCGACATGCGCGACATGTTCGAGGGCGACGTCCGCTTCAACGCACAGTTCGGACTGGAGGTCTGATGCTCGTCCCGATCGACTGGCTGGGCGAGTACGTCGACCTGCCCGAAGGCGTCAGCGGTGCCCAGGTCGCCGCCGACCTGGTGCGCGTCGGCCTCGAGGAGGAGAGCATCCGGGGCGGTGACATCACCGGCCCGCTGGTGGTCGGCAGGGTGCTCACCCAGGAGCCCGAGCCGCAGAAGAACGGCAAGACCATCAACTGGTGCACCGTCGACGTCGGCGACGCGAACGGCACGGGCGAGCCGCAGGGCATCGTCTGCGGCGCGCACAACTTCGGCGTCGGCGACCTCGTGGTGGTCGTGCTGCCGGGGGCGGTGCTGCCGGGCGGGTTCGAGATCTCGGCGCGCAAGACGTACGGCCACGTGAGCGCCGGCATGATCTGCTCCGCCGAGGAGCTGGGCCTGCCGAGCGATGGCACCGACGGCATCATCGTGCTGTCGGCCGACGAGGGCCTCGTGCCGGGCCAGGACGCCATCGCGCTGCTCGGGCTCGACCGCGAGACCGTCGAGGTCAACATCACCCCCGACCGCGGCTACTGCTTCAGCCTGCGCGGCATCGCGCGGGAGTTCTCCCACTCCACCGGCGCGGCGTTCACCGACCCGGCGCTGGCCCCGGCCGAGCGCGCCCCGGCCGCCACCGGCGACGGGTTCCCCGTCGAGCTGCGCGACGAGGCGCCGCTGCGCGGCAACCCCGGCTGCGACCGCTACGTCGCGCGCGTGGTGCGCGGGGTCGACCCGGCCGCCGTGTCGCCGGCGTGGCTGCAGACCCGGCTCACCGAGGCGGGCATGCGGCCCATCTCGCTGCCGGTCGACGTGACCAACTACGTCATGCTCGCGCTCGGCCAGCCGCTCCACGCGTTCGACGCCGCGGCCCTCACCGGCCCGATCGTCGTACGTCGGGCTCGCCCGGGCGAGCGCCTCACCACGCTCGACGACGTGGCGCGCGAGCTGTCCCCCGAGGACCTGCTCATCACCGACACCGGCGAGACGCCGCTGGCCATCGCCGGCGTGATGGGCGGCGCCACCAGCGAGGTCGGCCCGCAGACCACCGACCTGCTGATCGAGTCGGCCCACTTCGACCCGACCACGGTGGCGCGCAGCAGCCGCCGCCACCGGCTGTCGACCGAGGCGAGCAAGCGCTACGAGCGCGGCGTCGACCCCGACGTCGCGGCGGCGGCGGCCCAGCTGGCCGTCGACCTGCTCGTCGAGCACGGCGGCGGCACCGCCGACCCCGCGGTCACCGACGTCGACGAGCGGCGCCCGGTCGAGCCGATCGCGTTCGAGCCTGGCCTCGCCTCGCGACTCGTCGGCGTCGACTACCCGCGCGAGCGCGTCGTGGAGATCCTGCGCGAGATCGGTTGTGCCGTCGACGATTCCGGCTCCGGAGACGTCTCGGTGCGGCCGCCGTCGTGGCGCCCCGACCTGCGCGGCGGGCCCGACCTCGTCGAGGAGGTCGCCCGCATCGACGGCTACGACCGGATCCCCTCGATCCTGCCGCCGGCCCCCGGCGGGCGCGGGCTCACCCACGGCCAGCAGGTGCGTCGCCTGCTCGCCGGGATGCTGGCCGCGCGCGGCCTCACCGAGGTGCTCAGCCCGCCGTTCGTCGGCGCCGAGGCGTTCGACGCGCTCGGCTACGCCGCCGACGACCCTCGCCGCACCGCCGTGCGGCTCACCAACCCGCTGCGCGAGGAGCAGCCGCTCATGCGCACCAGCCTGCTGGTGTCGCTGCTGTCGGTCGCCCACCGCAACGTCGCCCGCGGCACCGCCGACCTCGCGCTGTTCGAGATCGGGCTGGTGACGACCGGGCGCCAGGGCCAGGCACCGACGTACGACGTCGGCAGCTATCCCGGGCCCGACGCCGTGCAGCAGATCCGCGACGCCGTCCCGGAGCAGCCGCGTCACCTGGCCTTCGTGCTGAGCGGTGAGCTCGAGCGCGCCGGCTGGTGGGGCGCGGGGCGCGCCGCGGACTGGACCGACGCCACCGCCACCGTGCGCGCCGTCGCCGAGGCGCTGGCCGTCGAGGTCACGCTGCGCGCCGGCGACGAGCCGCCGTTCCACCCGGGCCGCTGCGCCGAGGTGCTGCTCGCCGACGGCACCCGGCTCGGCGTGGTGGGCGAGCTGCACCCCAAGGTCGTCCAGCGCCTCGAGCTGCCCGCGCGCACCGTCGCCGGGGAGCTCGACCTCGACGCGCTCGTGGGCGCGAGCACCGAGTCGGTCGAGGCGACGACCCTGGTGCAGCAGCCCGCCGCGCACAGCGACGTCGCGCTCGTGGTCGGCCAGGGCGTCCCGGCGGCTGCCGTCGAGGCGAGCCTGCGCGCCGGCGCCGGCGACCTGCTGGAGTCGGTGCGGCTGTTCGACGTCTACTCCGGCGACCAGCTGGAGGCCGGGCAGCGCTCGCTCGCCTTCCGCCTCGTCTTCCGCGCGCCCGACCGCACGCTGAAGACCGAGGAGGTCAACGACCTGCGCGACGCCGCCGTCCAGCAGGCCGCCACCGACCACGGCGCCGCCCAGCGCGGCTGACCCCGCGGACGTACCCCCACCCGCGGGGTGGTCTGCATGATCATGTGTGCTCCGGTATAGTCATGCGCATGCTGACGGTGGGTGTCGCGGGCGCGAGCGGCTACGCGGGGAGCGAGGCGCTGCGCCTGCTGCTGGGTCATCCCGACGTGCGCGTGGGAGCGGTCACCGGCGCCTCGACCGTCGGGCAGCGCCTTGGCGAGCTGGCCCCGCACCTGGCCCCGCTGCGCGACCGCGAGCTGGTCGAGACCACCCCGCAGGCGTTCGCCGACCACGACGTCGTGATCCTCGCTCTGCCGCACGGCGCCTCCGCGCAGCTGGCGGCCCAGCTGCCCGACGACGTGCTGGTGCTCGACTGCGGGGCCGACTTCCGGCTCGTCGAGGAGCAGCGCTGGACCTCCTTCTACGACACCCCGCACGCCTGCTCCTGGCCGTACGGCCTCCCCGAGCTGGTCCGCGCCGACGGCAGCAAGCAGCGTGACGACCTCGTCGGGGCGCGTCGCGTCGCGATCCCCGGCTGCTACCCGACCGCCGCAACCCTCGCGCTGGCCCCGGCCTTCGCCGCCGGTGTGGTCGCGCCCGACGACGTGGTCGTCGTCGCAGCCTCCGGCACCTCCGGCGCTGGCCGGTCGACCAAGCCGCACCTGATGGCCTCGGCGGTGATGGGGTCGATGAGCCCGTACGGCGTGGGCGGCGGCCACCGCCACACCCCCGAGATCGAGCAGAACCTCAGCACGGCGCTGGGGCAGCCGGTCACCGTGTCGTTCACCCCGACCCTGGCGCCCATGCCGCGCGGCATCCTCGCCACCTGCACCGCTCGCCTCGCCGGCGACCCGGCGGCCGTGCGCGCGGCCTACGAGCGGACGTATGCCGACGAGCCCTTCGTCCGGCTTCTCCCCGAGGGCGAGTGGCCGGCGACCGGCGCGGTGCTGGGGTCCAACGTCGTGCAGCTGCAGGTGGCGGTCGACGAGCACGCGGGCCGCGTCGTCGTGGTCGCCGCCGAGGACAACCTGACCAAGGGGACCGCGGGCGCCGCGGTGCAGTGCCTCAACCTCGCGCTCGACCTGCCCGAGACGCGCGGCCTGCCGACCACGGGCCTGGCCCCGTGACCCTCGCACCCACCGATCACCAGGAGGCCACGCCGTGAGTGTTACTGCGGCACAAGGGTTTCGGGCCAGCGGCGTGGTCGCCGGGCTCAAGCCGAGCGGGCGACCCGACCTCGCGCTGGTCGTCAACGACGGACCGCAGCGGTCGGCCGCGGCGGTGTTCACCAGCAACCGGGTCGAGGCCGCGCCGGTCACCTGGTCGCGCCAGGTCGTCGCCGACGGCCGGCTCGACGCGGTCGTGCTCAACTCCGGCGGGGCCAACGCCTGCACCGGGCCGCCCGGGTTCCTCGACACCCACCGCACCGCCGAGGCCGTCGCCGAGACGCTCGGCGTCTCCGCTGGCGACGTCGCGGTCTGCTCCACGGGGCTGATCGGCGAACGGCTGCCGATGGACCGGCTGCTCGCCGCGATCGCCCCGGCCGCCGACGCCCTCGGCCCCGACGGCGAGGCCGCGGCCACCGCGATCATGACCACCGACACCGTCCCCAAGCAGGCCACCGCCGAGGGCGACGGCTTCGTCGTGGGCGGCATGGCCAAGGGAGCCGGCATGCTGGCTCCCGCCCTGGCGACCATGCTCGTGGTGCTCACCACCGACGCCGAGGCGGAGCCCGGCGAGCTCGACGCGGTGCTGCGCGAGGCGTGCGCGGTGACGTTCGACCGCATCGACTCCGACGGGTGCCAGTCGACCAACGACACGGTGCTGCTGCTCGCATCGGGCGCGTCCGGCGTACGCCCGGCTCGCCGCGACCTGTCCGCGGCGGTCACCGCCGTGTGCGCCGACCTCGCCCGTCAGCTGATCGGCGACGCCGAGGGCGCTGCCCACGACATCGCCATCGAGATCCGTTCTGCCGCAAGCGAGTCCGACGCTCTCGAGGTCGCGCGCGCCATCGCGCGGAACAACCTGTTCAAGACCGCGATCTTCGGCAACGACCCCAACTGGGGGCGGGTCGTCGCCGCTGTCGGCACCACTGCGGCCGAGTTCGACCCGACGCAGTTGGACGTCACCGTCAACGGCGTGCAGGTGTGCCGGCAGTGCGGGGTGGGGGAGGACCGCTCGCTGGTCGACCTGACGCCGCGCGAGGTCCACGTCGCGGTCGACCTGCACGCGGGCGAGCACACCGCGACGGTCTGGACCAACGACCTGACCCACGACTACGTCCACGAGAACTCGGCCTACAGCACATGAGCGTGCGCAGCTCCCGGTCCCTGTCCGACGCCGCAGGCAAGGCGGCCACCCTCGTCGAGGCGCTCCCGTGGCTCGAGCGGTTCCGCGACGCCCTCGTGGTCGTCAAGTACGGCGGCAACGCGATGACCGACGACGCCCTGAAGGCGGCGTTCGCGGCCGACATCGCGTTCCTGCGCTACGCCGGCCTGCGCGTCGTCGTCGTGCACGGGGGTGGCCCGCAGATCCAGCAGATGCTCGACCGGCTCGGCATCGAGAGCGAGTTCCGCGGCGGGCTGCGCGTCACCACGCCCGAGGCCATGGACGTGGTGCGCATGGTGCTCACCGGACAGGTCAGCCGCGAGCTGGTCGGCCTGATCAACCAGCACGGCCCGCTGGCCGTCGGCATGTCCGGCGAGGACGCCGGCCTGTTCGGCGCGCGGCGCCGCACGACCGTCGTCGACGGCGAGCAGGTCGACCTCGGCCTCGTCGGCGACGTGCAGACGGTCAACCCCACCGCGGTGCGCGACCTGCTCGCCGCGGGCCGCATCCCGGTGATCTCCTCGGTCGCACCCGACCTGGACAGCGACGGGACCGTGCTCAACGTCAACGCCGACACCGCCGCGGCCGCGCTGGCCGTCTCGCTCGGTGCGCACAAGCTCGTCGTGCTCACCGACGTCGAAGGCGTGTACGCCCGCTGGCCCGACCCCGACAGCCTCCTGTCGCGCATGTCGCTCGGCGAGGCCGAGCGCCTCGTGCAGCAGGTCGACGCGGGCATGGTGCCCAAGCTCGACGCGTGCATCCGTGCGGTGCGGGGCGGGGTGCCGCAGGCCCACGTCATCGACGGGCGGTCACCGCACTCGCTGCTGCTCGAGGTCTTCACCGACGAGGGCATCGGCACCATGATCCTGCCGGGGGACGACTCGTGACCGACACGGAGCAGATGATGAATCCCGTTGAGGGACAGGCAGACTGGCTGCAGCGATACTCCGACAGCGTGCTGGGGGTCTTCGGCTCGCCGCCGCTCGTGCTCGACCGTGGCGAGGGGTGCTACGTCTGGGACGTCGACGGCCGGCGCTACCTCGACCTCATCGGCGGCATCGCGGTCAACGCGCTGGGCCACGGCCACCCCGAGCTGGTCGCGGCGGTGAGCAAGCAGGCGGCCGAGGCGATCCACGTCTCCAACCTGTTCACCTCGCCCGCCCAGATCCGCCTCGCGGAGCGGCTGATCGAGGTGGCCGGCGCGCCCGCCGGCTCGAAGGTGTTCCTCGCCAACTCCGGCGCCGAGGCGATCGAGGCGGCGATCAAGCTGACCCGGCGCACCGGCCGCACCGAGATCGTGGCGGCCGAGGGCGCCTTCCACGGCCGCACCACCGGAGCCCTCGCACTCACCGCCAAGGCGGCCTACCGCGAGCCGTTCGAGCCGCTGCTGCCCGGGGTGACCCACGTCCCCTACGGCGACACCGACGCGCTCGACGCCGCCGTCACCGAGCGCACCGCGGCGCTCGTGCTCGAACCCGTGCAGGGCGAGGCCGGTGTCGTGCTGCCGCCCGACGGTTATCTGCAGCACGCGCGCGCGGTCACGGCAGAGCGCGGCGCGCTGCTCGTCGTCGACGAGATCCAGAGCGGCATCGGGCGCACCGGGCGCTGGTTCGGCTTCCAGCACGCCGGCATCACCCCCGACGCGATCACCGTCGCGAAGGGCCTCGGAGGCGGCGTGCCGATCGGGGCGCTGGTCACCTTCGGCTCCCACGTCTCCGGCCTGCTCGGGCCCACCCAGCACGGCACCACGTTCGGCGGCAACCCGCTGGCCGCGGCGGCCGCGCTCACCGTGCTCGACGTCGTGGAGTCCCAGGGCCTGATGGCCCACGCCGAGCGCGTGGGGGAGCACCTGCGCCAGGGCGTGGCCCGCCTGGATCACCCGCTCGTGGCCGGCAGCCGCGGCCTCGGTCTGCTGCGCGCCGTCGGCCTCACCCGGCCGGTCGCCCCGGCCCTCGCCACCGCCCTGCGCGAGGCCGGGCACCTGGTCAACCCCGTCGCACCCGACGCGCTGCGCCTGGCGCCGCCGCTGGTGCTCACCACCGGTCAGGTCGACGACTTCCTCGCCGACCTGACCCCCGTCCTGGACCGCGTCCTCGAGGAGGATCCCGCCTGATGCGTCACTTCCTGCGCGACGACGACCTCACGCCCGCCGAGCAGAGCGCGGTGCTCGACCGCGCGGCCGCGCTCAAGGCCGACCGGTTCGCCGAGCGGCCGCTGGAGGGGCCGCAGGGCGTCGCGATCATCTTCGACAAGCCCACGCTGCGCACCCAGCTGTCGTTCTCGGTCGGCGTCGCCGAGCTCGGCGGCTTCCCGATGGTGGTCGACGGCAACCTCGCCCAGATCGGCACCCGCGAGTCGATCGCCGACGTGGCGCGCGTGCTCAGGCGGCAGGTCAGCGCGGTGGTGTGGCGGACGTACGGCCAGGACCGCATCGAGGACATGGCGCAGTACGCCGGTGTCCCCGTCGTCAACGCCCTCACCGACGACTTCCACCCGTGCCAGATCCTGGCCGACCTGCTCACCGTGCGCGAGCACAAGGGCCGCCTGCCCGGCCTGACGATGACGTACGTCGGCGACGCCGCCAACAACATGGCCCACTCCTACCTCCTCGGCGGGGCGACCGCCGGGCTGCACGTCCGCGTGGCCGGCCCCGCGACCCACCAGCCCGATCCCCGGATCGTGCAGCGTGCAGCCGAGATCGCTTCGCAGACAGGGGGATCCGCGACCGTCCTCGACGACGCGGTCGAGGCGGTCGCCGGCGCCGACGTGGTGATCACCGACACCTGGATGTCGATGGGGCAGGAGCAGGAGGCGGCCGAGCGCAAGGGCGCCAGCAGCCCCTTCGCACCGTTCGCCGTCGACCAGGAGCTGCTCGCCCACGCCACCGACGACGCGATCGTGCTGCACTGCCTGCCGGCCTACCGCGGGTTCGAGATCAGCGCCGAGGTCATCGACGGGCCGCGGTCGGTCGTGTGGGACGAGGCCGAGAACCGGCTGCACGCGCAGAAGGCCCTGCTGGCCTTCCTGCTCGACCGCGCCCGGGACGACGGATGATCCCGCGCACCCGCTCGGCGCGCCACCAGCGCATCGTCGAGATCATCCGTCGCGAGCCGATCCGCTCCCAGACCGAGCTGGTCGACCGGTTGGCCGACGACGGCGTCGCCGTCACCCAGGCGACGCTCTCGCGCGACCTGGTCGAGCTCGGCGCCGAGAAGGTGCGCCAGGGCCGCCAGCTGGTCTACGCCGTGCCCGCCGAGGGCGGGGAGCGCGCGATGCACTCCGGCGGCGACGGTCGCGAGGCGCCGGACGGGCGTCTGCGGCGGGTGCTCGTCGAGCTGCTCGTGGTCGCCGAGTGCAACGGCGACCTGGTCGTGCTGCGCACCCCGCCGGGGGCGGCCAGCTTCCTCGCGTCGGCGATCGACACCGCCGGGCTCGACCCGGTGCTCGGGACCGTCGCCGGGGACGACACCATCTTGGTCATCCCGCGCTCCGGGCACACCGGACCGCAGGTGGCCGACCTGCTGCTCACGATGTCGGAAGGGAACGACGAATGACGACGGACGCCAAGACCAGCCTGTGGGGCGGACGTTTCTCCGGGGGCCCGGCCGACGCGCTGGCCGCGCTGTCGAAGTCGACGCACTTCGACTGGCGACTGGCGCCGTACGACCTCGCCGGCTCGCGCGCGCACGCGCGCGTCCTGCACGGGGCCGGGCTGCTGGACGAGGAGGCCCTCGGTGCCATGCTGCGCGCGCTCGACCAGCTCGACGACGACGTGCGCTCTGGCGCGTTCCTGCCCGCCGAGGACGACGAGGACGTGCACACCGCCCTCGAGCGCGGTCTCATCGAGCGGGCGGGCGCCGACGTGGGTGGGCGGTTGCGGGCCGGCCGCTCGCGCAACGACCAGATCGCGACCCTGCTGCGGATGTACCTGCGCGACCACGCCCGGGCCTGCTCGCTGCTGCTGCTCGACGTCGTCGACGCCCTCGCGGCCCAGGCCCGCACCCACCTCGGGGTCGCGATGCCCGGGCGCACCCACCTGCAGCACGCCCAGCCGGTGCTGCTGTCCCACCACCTGCTGGCCCACGCCTGGGCCCTCCTGCGTGACGTGGACCGCTGGCGCGACTGGGACGCCCGCACCGACGAATCGCCTTATGGCTCAGGGGCGCTCGCCGGTTCCTCGCTCGGCCTCGACCCGGAGTCGGTGGCTCGCGAGCTCGGGTTCGCCACCGCCACCGACAACTCCATCGACGGCACTGCCGCACGCGACTTCGTCGCCGAGTTCGCGTTCGTCGCGGCCATGGGCGCGGTCGACGTGTCGCGGCTGTCCGAGGAGGTCATCCTCTGGGCGACCAAGGAGTTCTCCTTCGTCACGCTCGACGACGCCTTCTCCACGGGGTCGAGCATCATGCCGCAGAAGAAGAACCCCGACGTCGCCGAGCTCGCGCGCGGCAAGGCCGGCCGGCTGGTCGGCGACCTCGCCGGGCTGATGACCACGCTCAAGGCGCTGCCGCTGGCGTACAACCGCGACCTGCAGGAGGACAAGGAGCCGGTGTTCGACGCGGTCGACACCCTCGAGGTCCTCCTCCCTGCCGTCGCGGGCATGGTCGGCACGCTCACGTTCCACCCCGACCGGCTCGAATCGCTTGCCCCGCAAGGGTTCTCGCTGGCCACCGACATCGCCGAGTGGCTCGTGCGCGAGGGAGTGCCGTTCCGCGTCGCCCACGAGGTGGCGGGTGCCTGCGTGCGGGTGTGCGAGGAGCGTGGCATCGAGCTGTGGGACCTCACCGACGACGACCTCGCGGCCATCAGCCCGCACCTGACCCCCGGCGTGCGCGAGGTGCTGTCGGTGCCGGGATCCCTCGCGTCGCGGTCGGCCAAGGGCGGCACCGCCCCCGACCGGGTCGTCGAGCAGCTCGACCGCGCCGTCGAGCGGGCCGGCGAGCTGCGCGCCTGGGCCGAGCAGCCGGTAGGACCGCAGCAGCGGGCATGACGCGGCTCGACGCCGGCTTCTTCGACCGGCCCGTGCTCGAGGTCGCCCCCGAGCTGCTCGGGTGCGTGGTGACCCACGCAGGCGTCGGGGTCCGGCTCACCGAGGTCGAGGCCTACGACGGGAGCAACGACCCCGGGTCGCACGCCTTCCGGGGAGAGACGCCGCGCACGCGGGTCATGTTCGGCCCGCCCGGCGGGCTGTACGTCTACTTCACCTACGGCATGCACCACTGCGCCAACCTCGTGTGCGGCGAGGACGGCCGCGCGTCGGCGGTCCTGCTGCGCGCCGGCGAGGTGGTGACCGGGATCGACCTGGCCCGCGAGCGGCGCACCGCCGGCCGCTCCACCCGGCTCGCCGACCGCGACCTCGCGCGCGGGCCGGCGCGCCTGGTCCAGGCGCTCGGCATCACCAGTGGAGACGACGGCGTACGCACGACCGACCCCGCCGCGCCCGTCACCGTGGTGCGGGGCGACCCGGTCGATGCGGCG
Organism: Barrientosiimonas humi; assembly: GCF_006716095.1. Lineage (NCBI taxonomy): Bacteria > Bacillati > Actinomycetota > Actinomycetes > Micrococcales > Dermacoccaceae > Barrientosiimonas > Barrientosiimonas humi. The sequence continues at coordinate 1,683,836 of NZ_VFOK01000001.1, read as the reverse complement.
CAGGTCCGCACCGGCCCCCGCGTCGGAGTCTCGGGGGACGGCGGTGACGGGGGACGGTTCCCGTGGCGCTTCTGGATCGACGGCGACCCGACGGTGTCGGCGTACCGCCCCGCGAAACCCCGTCGGAGGCCGGCCCGGCGATAGGGCAGGCTGAGCACGCACCGCCGGGGGTCGGCTCCGGCGCCGAGGAGAGGACCGGACGACCGTGAGCGACATCTTCGACGAGCTGCAGTGGCGCGGCCTGGTGGCACAGACCACCGACGAGGCCGCGCTGCGCCGAGCACTCGCCGACGGGCCCGTCACGGTCTATTGCGGGTTCGACCCCACGGCCGCGTCGCTGCACATCGGCCACCTCGTGCAGCTGATCATCCTGCGCCACCTGCAGCGCTCCGGCCACCACGTCATCTGTCTGGTGGGCGGGTCCACCGGCCAGATCGGCGATCCGCGCCCCACCTCCGAGCGGGTCCTGCACACCAAGGAGCAGACGGCCGAGTGGGTGAGCAGCATCCAGGAGCAGGTGCGCCCGTTCCTGCGCTTCGACGGCGATAACCCCGCCCGGATGGTCAACAACCTCGACTGGACCCAGGGCATCAGCGCTCTGGACTTCCTGCGCGACATCGGCAAGCACTTCCGCGTCAACTCGATGATCAAGCGCGACATCGTGGCCCGCCGGCTGGAGTCCGAGCAGGGCATCAGCTACACCGAGTTCAGCTACCAGCTGCTGCAGGCGCTGGACTTCCTGCACCTGTTCCGCGAGTACGACTGCACGCTGCAGGTCGGAGGCAACGACCAGTGGGGCAACCTGCTGTCCGGGGTCGACCTGGTGCACGCCGCCGAGGGCGCGCGGGTGCACGCGCAGACGGCCCCGCTCATCACCGACGCCGAGGGCAAGAAGCTCGGCAAGTCCGAGGGCAACGCACTGTGGCTCAACCCGCAGCTGATGAGCCCGTACGCCTTCTACCAGTACTGGCTCAACACCGAGGACGCCGTCGTGATCGACCGGCTCAAGGTGTTCACCGAGATCACGCCGGAGGAGCTGCCCGAGGTCGAGCGACAGGTGGCCGAGGAGCCGTTCCGGCGAGCGGCCCAGCGGCGCCTGGCCCACGAGGTCACCACCCTCGTGCACGGGCCCGACGCCACCGCGTCCGTCGAGGCGGCCTCGGCCGCGCTGTTCGGCAAGGGCGACGTCAGCGCCCTCGACGCGCAGACGCTGCGCGACGCGTTGGCCGAGCTCCCCGGGGGGCCGGCGGAACCGGGGCAGGAGATCGTCGACGTGCTGGTGGCCACCGGGGTGGCCGACAGCCGCAACGGCGCCCGCCGGCTGCTGGGGGAGGGCGGCATCTCGCTGAACAACGTCAAGGTCGCCGACCCCGAGTACGTCCTCGTCGACAGCGACTTCCTGCACGGGGAGGCCGCCCTCATCAAGCGCGGCCGCAAGCACCAGGTGGCCGCCCGCCGGGCGGTCTGACCAGGCGCGACGGCGCAGGTCGACCGCCGGGCCGCCCCCGATTTGGCATGGCGCTCGCGATGACGTAATGTTCTCCGAGTCGCCGCAAGGAGGCACGGACAGCCGAGAGGCTGGCCGGTCCGGCGGTCGATCTCCTCGCTCAGGGTCCGACGAGACCATGGCGAGGCACCACAACGACAGTCCTGAACAGCCCGCAACGGCGGTTTGGCAAGGACAACCGAGCGTGGTAACTTAGAGAAGTTGCCCCAAAGAGCGAGACCGCAAAGGTCTGGGTCCGAGGTGTGCACCTGTTTCTTGAGAACTCAACAGCGTGTCGAGTGATTGATGCCAAATGTTTGTTTGGTTGATTTTGAACTCTGTTCAATTTCGGCCAGGTTTTGATTTTCTACGGAGAGTTTGATCCTGGCTCAGGACGAACGCTGGCGGCGTGCTTAACACATGCAAGTCGAACGATGATGCCCGAGCTTGCTCGGGTGGATTAGTGGCGAACGGGTGAGTAACACGTGAGTAACCTGCCCTTCACTCTGGGATAAGCCTGGGAAACTGGGTCTAATACTGGATATGACGGCGCACTGCATGGTGTGTTGTGGAAAGATTTTTTCGGTGAAGGATGGGCTCGCGGCCTATCAGCTTGTTGGTGGGGTAGTGGCCTACCAAGGCGGTGACGGGTAGCCGGCCTGAGAGGGCGACCGGCCACACTGGGACTGAGACACGGCCCAGACTCCTACGGGAGGCAGCAGTGGGGAATATTGCACAATGGGCGCAAGCCTGATGCAGCGACGCCGCGTGGGGGATGACGGCCTTCGGGTTGTAAACTCCTTTCGCCATTGACGAAGCCCTTCGGGGTGACGGTAGGTGGAGAAGAAGCACCGGCTGACTACGTGCCAGCAGCCGCGGTAATACGTAGGGTGCGAGCGTTGTCCGGAATTATTGGGCGTAAAGAGCTTGTAGGCGGTTTGTCGCGTCTGCTGTGAAAGCCCGGGGCTTAACTCCGGGTCTGCAGTGGGTACGGGCAGACTAGAGTGTGGTAGGGGAGACTGGAATTCCTGGTGTAGCGGTGAAATGCGCAGATATCAGGAGGAACACCGATGGCGAAGGCAGGTCTCTGGGCCATTACTGACGCTGAGAAGCGAAAGCATGGGGAGCGAACAGGATTAGATACCCTGGTAGTCCATGCCGTAAACGTTGGGCGCTAGGTGTGGGATCCATTCCACGGGTTCCGTGCCGCAGCTAACGCATTAAGCGCCCCGCCTGGGGAGTACGGCCGCAAGGCTAAAACTCAAAGGAATTGACGGGGGCCCGCACAAGCGGCGGAGCATGCGGATTAATTCGATGCAACGCGAAGAACCTTACCAAGGCTTGACATGCACCGGACGACTGCAGAGATGTGGTTTCCCTTTGTGGCTGGTGCACAGGTGGTGCATGGTTGTCGTCAGCTCGTGTCGTGAGATGTTGGGTTAAGTCCCGCAACGAGCGCAACCCTCGTTCCATGTTGCCAGCACGTGATGGTGGGGACTCATGGGAGACTGCCGGGGTCAACTCGGAGGAAGGTGGGGATGACGTCAAATCATCATGCCCCTTATGTCTTGGGCTTCACGCATGCTACAATGGCCGGTACAGAGGGTTGCGAGACCGTGAGGTGGAGCGAATCCCTTAAAGCTGGTCTCAGTTCGGATTGGGGTCTGCAACTCGACCCTATGAAGTTGGAGTCGCTAGTAATCGCAGATCAGCAACGCTGCGGTGAATACGTTCCCGGGCCTTGTACACACCGCCCGTCAAGTCACGAAAGTTGGTAACACCCGAAGCCCATGGCCTAACCAGGTTTTCCTGGGGGGAGTGGTCGAAGGTGGGACTGGCGATTGGGACTAAGTCGTAACAAGGTAGCCGTACCGGAAGGTGCGGCTGGATCACCTCCTTTCTAAGGAGCTGTTAAGCCTCTTCAGTGCCGTGTGTGTGCTGGGGGTGTGCTCATGGGTGGAACATCGATCATGGTGCCTCGTGGCGCTTCGGTCTGGTCAGGGCCGGCTAGTACGACCACGCTTCCTGCTTAGCCTTCTTGGTTGGGTGGGGGTGGTGGTGTGGAGGGCTGGTGACCGGGTTGTGGAGTGCGTGGGGGTGTCGACACGTTGTTGGGTCCTGAGGGAACAGGACCTGCCTGATGCAAGGTTCCGCGTCACTGTTGTGTGGTGTGGGGGTTTGCGGGGTGGGGGTTTTCTCGTGGACGGGACCAGCTGGCTGGCGCACTGGGTGTGTTGGTGGTTGGTGTTCGTGTGTTGTTTGAGAATTGTATAGTGGACGCGAGCATCTTTGTGGCCAAGTTTTTAAGGGCGCATGGTGGATGCCTTGGCACCAGGAACCGATGAAGGACGTAGGAATCTGCGATAAGCCTCGGGGAGTCGATAACCGGACTGCGATCCGAGGGTGTCCGAATGGGGAAACCCAGCACCTGTTATGAGGTGTTACCCGCATCTGAATATATAGGGTGTGTGGAGGGAACGTGGGGAAGTGAAACATCTCAGTACCCACAGGAAGAGAAAACAATATGTGATTCCGTGAGTAGTGGCGAGCGAAAGCGGATGAGGCTAAACCTGTTTCGTGTGATACCTGTCAGGGGTTGCGGAGCGGGGGTTGTTTGGGGTGCGTCGTGCTGGCTCTGACAGGTCGGCGCGGAGTGATAAATCGCGTGCATAGGCGAAGCGTCTTGAATGGCGTGGCGTAGAGGGTGGTACCCCCGTAGCTGAAATGTGCGTGACTTCGTTGGCGTGTTACCCCGAGTAGCACGGGGCTCGAGGAATCCCGTGTGAATCTGGCAGGACCACCTGTCAAGCCTAAATATTCCCTGGTGACCGATAGCGGACTAGTACCGTGAGGGAAAGGTGAAAAGTACCCCGGGAGGGGAGTGAAATAGTACCTGAAACCATGTGCTTACAATCCGTCAGGGCCTGCACTTTGTGTGGGTGATGGCGTGCCTTTTGAAGAATGAGCCTGCGAGTTAGTGCTCAGTGGCGAGGTTAACCCGTGTGGGGTAGCCGTAGCGAAAGCGAGTCCGAATAGGGCGATTGAGTCGCTGGGTCTAGACCCGAAGCGGAGTGATCTACCCATGGCCAGGTTGAAGCGCCGGTAAGACGGCGTGGAGGACCGAACCCACTTAGGTTGAAAACTGAGGGGATGAGCTGTGGGTAGGGGTGAAAGGCCAATCAAACTCCGTGATAGCTGGTTCTCCCCGAAATGCATTTAGGTGCAGCGTTGCGTGTTTCTTGCCGGAGGTAGAGCTACTGGATGGCTGATGGGCCTCACCAGGTTACTGACGTCAGCCAAACTCCGAATGCCGGTAAGTGAAGCGTGGCAGTGAGACTGCGGGGGATAAGCTTCGTAGTCGAGAGGGAAACAGCCCAGATCACCAGCTAAGGTCCCTAAGCGTGTGCTAAGTGGGAAAGGATGTGGAGTTGCTGTGACAACCAGGAGGTTGGCTTAGAAGCAGCCACCCTTTAAAGAGTGCGTAATAGCTCACTGGTCAAGTGATTCCGCGCCGACAATGTAGCGGGGCTCAAGCACATCACCGAAGCTGTGGCAGTCACACATTACTCTAGCAATCTTTTGGTTGTTCAGGGGTGTGGTTGGGTAGGGGAGCGTCGTGTGGCGGGTGAAGCATCGGAGTGATCCAGGTGTGGACGCTACACGAGTGAGAATGCAGGCATGAGTAGCGAATCACGGGTGAGAAACCCGTGCGCCGAATAACCAAGGGTTCCAGGGTCAAGCTAATCTGCCCTGGGTAAGTCGGGACCTAAGGCGAGGCCGACAGGCGTAGTCGATGGACATCCGGTTGATATTCCGGAACCGGCGAAGGACCGCCCATATCGAATCAGGTGATGCTAACCACCCTAACCCGCGCTTACTGCCCTTTCGGGGGTAGGGGTGTCGGGGGCGCGTGGGACCCGATCTTGTAGTAGGTAAGCGATGGAGTGACGCAGGAAGGTAGCCTCCGCGGGGCGATGGTTGTCCCCGTCTAAGAGTGTAGGCCGGCACTACTGGTAAATCCGGGTGCCTTGAAGGCTGAGACTTGATAGTGACCACGTTAGTGGGAAGTAGGGTGATCCTATGCTGCCGAGAAAAACTTCTAGCGAGGTTCGAGCCGCCCGTACCCCAAACCGACTCAGGTGGTTGGGTAGAGAATACCAAGGCGATCGAGTGAATCGTGGTTAAGGAATTCGGCAAAATGCCCCCGTAACTTCGGGAGAAGGGGGGCCTGAGCCTTGAAACCCTTTCGGGTTAGGGGCGAGGGCCGCAGAGACCAGGGAGAAGCGACTGTTTACTAAAAACACAGGTCCGTGCGAAGAAGCAATTCGATGTATACGGACTGACGCCTGCCCGGTGCTGGAACGTTAAGGGGACCGGTTAACATCTTTCGGGGTGTGAAGCTGAGATCTTAAGCGCCAGTAAACGGCGGTGGTAACTATAACCATCCTAAGGTAGCGAAATTCCTTGTCGGGTAAGTTCCGACCTGCACGAATGGCGTAACGACTTCTCCACTGTCTCAACCACGAACTCGGCGAAATTGCACTACGAGTAAAGATGCTCGTTACGCGCAGCAGGACGGAAAGACCCCGGGACCTTTACTATAGCTTGGTATTGGTGTTCGGTACGGCTTGTGTAGGATAGGTGGGAGATGTTGATCCCCTCGCGCCAGCGGGGTGGGGAGTCGTTGTTGAAATACCACTCTGGTCGTTCTGGGCTCCTAACTTCGGACCATGATCTGGTTCAGGGACAGTGCCTGGTGGGTAGTTTAACTGGGGCGGTTGCCTCCTAAAAGGTAACGGAGGCGCCCAAAGGTTCCCTCAGCCTGGTTGGCAATCAGGTGTCGAGTGTAAGTGCACAAGGGAGCTTGACTGCGAGACAGACATGTCGAGCAGGGACGAAAGTCGGGACTAGTGACCCGACGGTGGCTTGTGGAAGCGCCGTCGCTCAACGGATAAAAGGTACCCCGGGGATAACAGGCTGATCTTGCCCAAGAGCTCATATCGACGGCATGGTTTGGCACCTCGATGTCGGCTCGTCGCATCCTGGGGCTGGAGTTGGTCCCAAGGGTTGGGCTGTTCGCCCATTAAAGCGGTACGCGAGCTGGGTTTAGAACGTCGTGAGACAGTTCGGTCCCTATCCGCTGTGCGCGTAGGAAGCTTGAGAAGACCTGTCCCTAGTACGAGAGGACCGGGATGGACGAACCTCTGGTGTGTCAGTTGTTCTGCCAAGAGCACCGCTGATTAGCTACGTTCGGAAGTGATAACCGCTGAAAGCATCTAAGCGGGAAGCACGCTTCAAGATGAGGTTTCCAACACCCTTTGGGTGGTGAGGCTCCCAGCTAGACGACTGGGTTGATAGGCCGGACGTGGAAGCACAGTAATGTGTGGAGCTGACCGGTACTAATAAGCCGATAACTTGTTACCACAAAGATACTCGCGTCCACTATGCAACTCTGAAACAGCACCGGCCCGTTGGTTGGTTGATAGTTTCACAGTGTTACGGCGGTCATAGCGAATGGGGAAACGCCCGGTCACATTCCGAACCCGGAAGCTAAGCCCTTCAGCGCCGATGGTACTGCACTCGGTAGGGTGTGGGAGAGTAGGACACCGCCGGACTTAACTTGAAGTAGGAGGGGGAACCGTCATGGTTCCCCCTCCTACGCATTTGTCCACCTTTTTCCGTGACGGGAGAGAGTCATCGTGAGCGACGCCGACAGCACCGGTGCGGAGAACAGGCGGTCCGAGGAGGGCCGCGGTGGGGATGCCGGCGAGGGCCGATGGAAGCGTGCCGGTCGGACCGGTGGTGACTCGCCGGCGGAGGGCCGTCGGGAGAGCGGCTCCGACGCCGGCCGGTCCCGTGAAGAGCGTCCGCCCCGTCGTGAGGACCGACCCTCGCAGGACCGGGGACGGTTCGGGAGCGATCGCAGCCGTGGTGGATCCGGGCCGCGCCGCGGGTCGGACGACCGCACCGGTGACCGGCGCGGTCCGCGCCGCGACGGGAACAGAAGCTTAGACCGTGGCGGGCCCCGTCGGGATGACCGTGGCGGGCCCCGTCGTGACGATCGTGGCGGGCCCCGTCGTGACGATCGTGGCGGTCCGCGCCGTGATGACCGCGGTGGTCCCCGTCGTGACGACCGCGGTGGGCCGCGTCGTGACGATCGTGGTGGGCCGCGTCGTGACGACCGTGGCGGAGCCGGCCGGCCTTGGGCCGAGCGGAACGCCGGGGACCGTCCGGGGCCCCGTTCGTGGGACCGGCAGACCCCGCGCGACGACAGCGGCCGCCCGGTGCGGCGCAAGGAGCCGGAGATCCCGGAGGGCATCACCGGCAAGGAGCTGGACCGGGCGGTGTGGCACCAGCTGCGCACCCTGACCAAGGAGAACGCCGAGGGCGTGGCACAGCACCTCGCGGCGGCGGCGATGCTGCTGGAGGACGAACCGGACCTCGCGCTCGACCACGCCCAGACGGCGGTCCGCCGTGCGGGCCGCGTCCCTGCGGCGCGGGAGGCCCTGGGGCTGGTGCTGTACCGGCGCGGGGAGTTCTCCGACGCGCTCCGCGAGTTCCGCACGGCGCGGCGGCTGTCCGGCTCCGACCACCTGCTGCCATACATGGTCGACGCCGAGCGCGGGCTCGGTCGGCTGGAACGTGCGCTGGAGCTCGCGAGCTCGCCCGAGGCGAAGCGGCTGCCGGAGGCCGACAACATCGAGCTGGCGATCGTCGTGTCGGGGGTGCGCCGAGACCTGGGCCAGCCCGAGGCTGCGCTCATGGGGCTGCGCATCCCCGCTCTGAACAAGCTCGGCCGGCAGCCGTGGGCGGCCCGGCTGAGCTATGCGTACGCGGAGGCCCTGCTCGCCACGGGTGACGAGGACGGCGCGCACGAGTGGTTCAGCAAGGCGCTGACGCTGGACGCGCAGCAGGAGACCGACGCCGCCGAGCGGATCGCGGAGCTGGAGGGTGTGGTCCTGGAGGACCTGCTCGAGGGCGAGGACGACATCGAGCTGGGCGACGAGGACCTGAGCGAGGACGAGACCGCCGCGACCGGCGGCGACGACCAGCAAGCCTGAGCCAGAGGTAGCCGCGGCTGTCCACAGGGCTGTCGTGGGGCGCGCAGTTTTCCACCGGCCGGGTCGCGGCCGTGGTCGCACGAGCACGCCCCGAGCAGGCTGGTGGCATGACAACTCTTCACCGACGTACGCATCATGTCCGCGCCAGCACCGGCTGAGGCGCCGCCCGACCTGAACGAGGTGCGGCTGGTGGGCCGGGTGAGCGGTGAGCCGGCCGAGCGGGTGCTGCCGAGCGGCGACCCGATCGTCACCCTTCGGGTCGTCGTGAGACGCAAGGCCTCCACCGCCCGGCGCAACGCCGCACCGGTCGACACCATCGACGTGGCCTGCTTCTCGGCGACCACCCGGCGTCGCGCCGCGGCCCTGACGGCGGACACCGTGGTCGAGGTCGAGGGCTCGTTGCGGCGCCGGTTCTTCCGCACCGCGCAGGGCGCTGCCTCGCGCTACGAGGTGGAGGCCGCCTCGGTCAGACGGGTGAAGGGGTGATGCCCCGGGCGCGGCCCGTCACCTGACGCGCGCGACCGACCGCGCACAATGGCGCGCATGAGCCTGAGCGATCAGTCGCCCCGTGTGCCCGTCGACGGACTGGAGGGGGTCGTCTGCGACCTCGACGGGGTGGTCTATCACGGCGCCACCGCGGTGCCCGGAGCCGTGTCGGCCCTGGAACGGCTGGGCGGGGTCGCGCAGGTGCGCTACGCCACCAACAACGCCTCCCGCACGCCTGCGGTGGTGGCGGCCCAGCTGCGCGAGCTCGGCATCACGCTCGACGACGCGGACGTGCTCACCAGCTCCACCGTCGGAGCCCAGGTGCTGGCCGAGAGCCTGCCGCAGGGGGCGGCCGTGCTGGCCGTCGGGGGCGAGGGGGTGCGCGTCGCGCTGACCGAGTCCGGCCTCGAACCCGTGACCTGGGCCGACCCCGCGCAGCCGGCGCCGGTGGCCGTGCTGCAGGGGTACGGCGCCGAGGTGACGGCCGCGCAGCTGGCGGAGGCGGCGTACGCGATCCAGGCCGGTGCCCGGTGGGTCGCGACCAACACCGACCGAACCCTGCCGACGGCGCGCGGGATCGCTCCGGGCAACGGAGCGCTCGTCGCCGCCGTGCGGGCGGCGGTCGACGTCGACCCCGAGGTGGTGGGCAAGCCGGGGCCGTTGATGTACGAGCAGGCGGCCCGGCTGCTCGGCCGGGCACCGGAACGGATGCTCGGCGTGGGGGACCGGCTCGAGACCGACATCGCCGGCGCGCGGGCGGCAGGCATGCGAACAGCGTTGGTGCTCACCGGAGTTCACGGCCCGGGAGACGCGGCAGCGGCCCCTGCGGAGCAGCGCCCGGAGCTGCTGCTCGAGGGGTTGGCGGATCTGCTGGTGCCGTATGCGAGCCCGCAGCGGGTCGGGAACGGCGAGTGGCGCTGTGCCGGTGCCACGGCCCGGTGGAACGGCGCGCAGATCGAGGTCGAGGGCGGCGGCATCGGCGCGGCCCGCGCGGCCGTCGCTCTCGCGTGGGATCTGGTCGACGACGGACGCCTCGATGCCGATGTCGCCGGTGCCCAGGTTCGCAGTAGCGTGGGGCACCGGCCCGGCGCGGCGTCGACGTCGTGAGGCCGCACCTGCAAGCGCACCGAGGAGACCTCATGGCACTGGACAACATCCGCGCAGCGCTGCAGCTGCTCTCTGGCGCAGGCGAGCTCACCCGCGCCAAGGCGGTCGAGGCAGCCCAGACCCTGCTCTCGCTGCCCGCGCAGCTGCCTGGGGTCCAGGGGGCGGGGGAACGCGCGGGCCAGGCCGCCGGTCAGGTCGGCCAGCTCGCCGACGAGCTCGTCGCCGCGGCCGCCGCGAACCAGGAGAACGTGCGTCAGCTGGTACGCCAGGAGATCGCCAGCCAGCTCGGCCGGGTCGGTCTGCCGGGGGGCACCGACGACCGTCGCGGCCGCGGCTCCGCAGCCGCGCCGGAGGCGGCCATCGTTCCGGCGGCGCTGGTCGAACGTGCCGAGGACGCGGTGGCCGACCGGCCCGCGCGCAAGCGGCCCGCGCGCTCCAGCATCGCGCGCACCGCCCGCGGTGGCGCTGCCGAGCAGTCGGCTTCGGACCAGCCCGCGGGGACGAAGAAGAGCCCGGCCACGACCTCGACCGCGAAGAAGTCCGCGGCGAAGAAGTCGACGGCGAAGAAGAGCACCACGAAGGCCACGGCTGGTGGGTCGGCGGCGAAGAAGTCCGCGGCGAAGAAGTCGACCGCCAAGAAGTCCCCGGCGAAGACGACGTCGTCGAGCAGCGCTGCGAAGAAGTCCACCGCCAAGAAGGCGACGACCTCCGGGACCAGCGCGACCTCACCGGCCAAGAAGAGCGCCGCCAAGAAGAGCGCGGCGAAGAAGAGCACCACGAAGGCCACGGCTGGTGGGTCGGCGGCCAAGAAGTCGACGACCAAGAAGTCCGCGGCTGGCTCGCCCGCGGCGAAGAAGAGCACCGCGAAGAAGTCTGCAGCGAAGTCCGCGCCCTCGAGCGCGGCGAAGACCTCGGCGGCCAAGAAGTCGACCGCGAAGAAGTCCTCGACCTCCTCGGGTGCGAGCTCTCCGGCCAAGAAGACGTCGGCCTCGTCGGGGAGCACCAGCTCGCCGGCCACGAAGAGCACCACGAAGAAGTCCGCCACCAAGCAGGCTGGCTCATCGGGTGCGGCGGCGAAGAGGTCCAGCGCGAAGAAGTCGAGCGCGAAGAATGCCAGCACCTCGGGTACGCCGGCCACGAAGAGCACTGCCAAGCAGAGCACCGCCAAGAAGACTGCGGCGACGACGTCGACCGGCACGCAGGCGACTCCGGCGAGCGCTGCCGGTGCCGCCCAGCAGGGCGCGGCCAAGAAGTCCGCGCCGTCCGGCTCGGCGACGAAGACTGCCGCCAAGAAGACGACGGCCACGAAGCAGGCCGCCACGAAGCAGGCCGCCACGAAGCAGGCCGCGACGAAGCAGGCGGCCAAGACGACCACGCCGAGCACGACCGGGGCTGGCACGACGACGCCGAGCAGCCCTGCGGCTGCTGGTGGTTCGGCGACCGCGCCCACGAGTGCGTCGTCGTCGGGCACGCCGGGCAGCGACCGCCCCGAGCCGGTGGCGGCACGCCCGGAGCCGGTGTCGGTCCCCGACAGCGCGCCGGGCGCCAAGCAGTCGACGCGCGAGGTCGCGCAGGCTGCTGCGGCACCGTCCAGCGACGCCGCACCGGTCGGCGACCACAACGCGCCCGCGGCGGCCCAGCCGCTGGAGTCGGGTTCGGGCACGGCCGACCGTGACGACGCGGCCTCCACCGCCGCCCCGACCCCGGCCGCTCCGGCTGCGACCACCCCGGCGTCGGCGGCGGACACCGCGTCGACCGCGACGGGCACCGAGCCGACCGAGGGCACCCGCTCCGGCGCGGACGACGCCTCGGTCGATGCGGCCGGCACCACGGGTGACGCGCGCTCGGCCGACAGCACGTCGTGACCGAGTCCGAGGACACCCGGCCCGGTGCGGGGGAGGGCGGCCACGCCGTCCCCCGGCCGGGGCCGCCCGGGTCCCAGGGCCCTGGAGCAGGTTCTTTCAGCTCCCCGCGACCCGAGCCGGGTGCGGTGGGCGGCAGCGGTGTTGCGGCCGGTGCCGTCCGGGCGGGGGAATCGGGCCAGCCGGGGCAGGAGCCTGCCGAGGACGCCGAGGGCGCTGCCGGTCCCGGCCACGCCGCTGATCGGGAGGCCTCTGACGAAGCCGACCGCGAGGCTGCCGGGCGCGAGGCCGCTGACGACGTTGCCGCCGGGCGCGGCGAAGCCGACCGCGATACCGCAGGGCGCGACGCCGCTGACGAGAACTCTCCCGAGCAGGACCCAGACCTGGAGGGCGGCGACGAGCGGGAGGCGGCCGACGTCGTACGGCTGGAGCTGCCGGCCCGGGACAGCACGGGCGACCCGGCGGTGGACGAGGCGCTGACCGCGTTCGACCAGGCGCAGGGCGCCGACCTGACCAGCCATGTGCGTGCGGCCGAGGCGGTGCACGAGGCGCTGCAGCGGCGGCTCGGTGACGCTCATTCGTGAGCCGGGCCGCGGGGGTCTCGATACGGCCGCTCGTGCCTCACGGCCTACTCGACCGGCTTGGGTTTCGCGGCCTGCTCGACCGGCTTGGATGTTGGGGCCTGCTGGACCGGCGTGGGTGGCGGGGTGAGGTCCCCGGAGGTGGGTGAGGGGAGCTCCCGGGTCGACCAGGCGCTGGTCACCCGCGGGCTGGCGCGCAGCCGGGCGCTGGCCCGGGCGTACGTCGACGCGGGGCGGGTGCGGCGCGACGGGGTCGTCGTGGCCAAGGCGTCCGAACGCGTAGGCCCGGACGACGTGCTCGAGCTCGAGGGCGAGCAGGAGCGCTGGGTGGGGCGGGCGGCGTACAAGCTCGTGGGGGCGTTCGACGCCTTCGGGCCGCGCGGCCTGAGCGCGACCGGCCGGCGCTGCCTCGACGTGGGCGCCTCGACCGGGGGGTTCACCCAGGTGCTGCTGGAGCGGGGCGCGCGGCAGGTGACCGCGCTGGACGTGGGGCACGGCCAGCTCGTCACGCAGCTGCAGGAGGACCCGCGGGTGGTCGAGCGGTCCGGGACCAACGTGCGCGAGGTGGGCGCGGACGACCTCGGCGGGCCGTTCGACCTGGTGGTGAGCGACCTCAGCTTCATCTCGCTGCGCCTGGTGCTCGACCGGCTCGCCGCGCTGGCGACGCCCGGGGGAGACGTGGTGGTGCTGGTGAAGCCGCAGTTCGAGGTGGGGCGCGAGGTGCTCGGACGCACCGGCGTGGTGCGCTCTGCCCGGCAGCGGGCCGAGGTCACCGAGGCGGTCGTCGACGAGGCGGCACGGCACGGGCTGCGCGCGCACGGGCTGGTCGACAGCCCCGTGACCGGCGGCACCGGCAACCGGGAGTACCTGCTGTGGCTCGCGGCGCGCACGGAAGGCATGATGAGCGCGATGGACCTGCGCGCAGTGTTTGACCGCATCGCCGCCGAGCGAGCCGACCGGTGACCCGTCGCATCCTGCTGGTCGGGCACCCCGGTCGCCCGCGCGCGATCGAGGTCGCCCGCGACCTGGTGGAAGGCCTGCGGGCCAACGACATCGTGGTCTGCGGCGACCCCACCGAGCTGGCCGAGTTCGGGCTGCTCGGCGCCGACGGCGTCGAACCGGTCGAGGTGTCCGAGCCCGCGCCCGGAACCGAGCTGACCGTGGTGCTCGGCGGCGACGGCACGATCCTGCGGGCGGCCGAGCTCGTGCGCGAGTCGGGCATCCCGCTGCTCGGCATCAACCTCGGCCACGTGGGGTTCCTCGCCGAGGCCGAGCCCGACGACATCCACCACATCGTCCAGGGCATCGTGCAGCGCAGCTGGACCGTCGAGAGCCGCCAGACCCTCGAGGTGCTCGCGCGCGTCGACGGCGAGATCGTCTGCCACAGCTGGGCGCTCAACGAGGCGACCGTCGAGAAGGCCGCCCGCGAGCGGATGCTGGAGCTGGTCGTCGAGATCGACGGGCGACCGCTGTCGACCTGGGGCTGCGACGGGGTGGTCGTCTCGACGCCGACCGGGTCGACGGCGTACGCCTTCTCGGCCGGCGGTCCGGTCATCTGGCCGGGCGTCGAGGCGATGCTGGTCTGCCCCATCTCGGCGCACGCGCTGTTCGCGCGGCCGCTCGTGCTGGGCCCGCAGGCCCGGCTCGCCATCGAGATGGTGCCGCGCACCGAGGCGCGCGGGGTGCTGTGGTTCGACGGGCGCCGCTCCTTCGAGCTGCCGCCCGGCGCCCGGGTCGAGGCGCGCCGCAGCGACCGCAACGTCGACCTCGCCCGCCTCACGCCCGCGCCGTTCGTCGACCGGCTGGTCGCCAAGTTCGACCTGCCCGTGCAGGGCTGGCGCGGACGCGGACCCCGCTGACCGGTCCGGGGTGGTGCATGACACGCCCCAACGGAGAGTCACCGGCGAGGTCCGCCCGCTCACCCCGGCGACCACGGCGACCGCCCCGCATTGGTTAGGCTCGAACGCGTAGCTGGTTCTCCGGCTCGGTCCGCCTGAGGAGCCCCTCGAGTGGCGATCGTGCCGGGCCGAGCCCGCGCCGGCGTACGAGCCGGTGGGGGTGAGAGGGAACCCGGTGAGACTCCGGGACTGTCCCGCAGCGGTGAGCAGGAACGACCGCCGTCAAGAGCACTGGGTGCGCCCGGGAAGCGACGGCCAGTAGGAGCGGCGCCGTGCCGCGCGCCTGCAAGTCCGAAGACCTGCCTGCTGCGCCGGGCACGCCGTGCCCGGCGGTCCCCGCCTCGTGGACTGGGCGTGCCGGCCGCTGCGGAGTCGACCCCTGCGCGAAGGGGCGTCGTCCCGGTCCGGTGGTGCGCGCTCGTGGGCGGTGGCCTCCCGACCGCACCGCAGGAGCGAAGCATGACCGAACCGTTCACCGCCACCGTGCTGGGGCTGCCCCGCATCGGCCCCAAGCGCGAGCTGAAGAAGGCGCTCGAGGCCTACTGGGCGGGCGACCTCACCTCCGACGAGCTCGCAGCCACCGGCCGCGCGCTGCGCGAGACGCAGCTGCGCGGGCTGGCCGACGCCGGGCTCGACTCGGTGCCCGTGGGCACCTTCAGCCGCTACGACCAGGTGCTCGACACCGCCGTGCTGCTGGGCGCGCTGCCGGAGCGCTACACCGGCTTCGCCGACCCGCTCGACGGCTACTTCGCCGCGGCGCGCGGCACCGACGAGCTGGCGCCGCTGGAGATGACCAAGTGGTTCGACACGAACTACCACTACATCGTCCCGGAGATCTCGCCCGGCACGCAGTTCTCGCTGCACCCGGAGACCCTGCTCGCCGAGCTCGCGGAGGCCGACGCGCTCGAGCTCGGCGTGCCGGCCCGCCCGGTCGTGCTCGGCCCGGTCACCTTCCTGCGGCTGAGCAAGGCGGTCGGCTCGGACGCGCCGCTGCTGGACCGGCTCGAGGAGCTCGTCCCGCTGTACGCCGACCTGCTGGCCCGGCTCGCCGACGCCGGGGCGGCGTGGGTGCAGATCGACGAGCCCGCCCTGGTGACCGACCTCTCGGGCGAGGAGCTGGCGCAGGTGCGCCGGACGTACGACGGGCTCGCGGGGGCGCAGCAGCGGCCCGCCATCCTGCTCGCGACCTACTTCGGCCGCGCCGACGAGGCGCTGCGGGAGCTGCACGACACGGGCATCGAGGGCCTGGCGATCGACCTGGTCGCGGGGGCTCTGCCGCCGCCGGAGGTGCTGCGCGGCAAGCACGTCGTCGCCGGCGTCGTCGACGGACGCAACGTCTGGCGCACCGACCCCGACCGCGCGCTCGACGCCCTGGAGACGGCGCGGGCGCACGCAGCCTCGGTCGCGGTGTCGACCTCGTGCTCCCTGCTGCACGTGCCGTACGCCCTCGCCGCCGAGCCCGGGCTGGACGCCCGGTTGCGGTCCTGGCTGGCGTTCGGGTCCGAGAAGGTGCGCGAGGTGCGCGCGCTCGCCGACGCGCTCGCGGGCGCCGACCACGAGCCCGCCGAGCTGGAGCTCACCCGGGCCGGCCTCGCGAGCCGCCGCGACGACCCGCGGCTGCACCGGGAGGACGTGCGCGACCGACTCGCCGCGCTGGGCGAGGACGACCGGCGCCGGCTGCCCGCGGACGAGCGCCGGGCGCTGCAGGCGGAGCGGCTCGACCTGCCGCTGCTGCCCACCACCACGATCGGCTCCTACCCCCAGACCGCCCAGATCCGGTCGGCGCGCGCGGACCTGCGGCGCGGCCGGATCGACCAGGGGGAGTACGTCGCGCGGATGCGCGCCGAGATCGACGCGGTGCTGGAGCTGCAGGAGGGGCTGGGGCTCGACGTGCTGGTGCACGGGGAGCCCGAGCGCAACGACATGGTGCAGTTCTTCGCCGAGCGGCTCGAGGGGTTCGCCACCACGTCGGCCGGCTGGGTGCAGTCCTACGGGTCGCGGTGCGTGCGCCCACCCATCCTGTTCGGTGACGTGGCGCGGCCGGAGCCGATGACGGTCGACTGGATCAGCTATGCGAGCAGCCGCACGAGCAAGCCGGTCAAGGGCATGCTCACCGGCCCGGTCACGATCCTCGCCTGGTCGTTCGTGCGCGACGACCAGCCGTTGGCCGCCAGCGCCGACCAGGTCGCGCTCGCGATCCGCGACGAGACCCTCGACCTCGAGCAGGCCGGGACCGCGGTGATCCAGGTCGACGAGCCGGCCCTGCGCGAGCTGCTGCCGCTGCGCCGGGCGGAGCGGCCGGCATACCTGGACTGGGCGGTCGGGGCCTTCCGGCTCGCGACCTCGGGCGTGGCCGACGCGACGCAGGTGCACACGCACCTGTGCTACTCCGAGTTCGGCGACGTGATCGAGGCGATCGCGGGGCTGGACGCCGACGTCACCTCGATCGAGGCGGCCCGCTCGCACATGGAGGTGCTCGAGGACCTCAACGAGGTCGGGTTCGACCTGGGCGTCGGTCCCGGGGTGTACGACATCCACTCCCCGCGGGTGCCGTCCGTCGCCGAGATCGAGACCTCGTTGCGCGAGGCGCTGCGGGCGGTGCCCGCGGAGCGGCTGTGGGTCAACCCCGACTGCGGGCTGAAGACCCGGTCGTCGGCCGAGGTCGGGGCCTCCCTCGCCAACCTGGTCGCCGCGGCGCGGGCGGTGCGCTCGGCGCGCGAGGTGCGCGCCGGCCGGTGAGCGCGCGGCCCCGGGCTGCCCGTCCGGCACGCCCGCCGGCGGGCAGCCTGGGGTCGTGTCCGGCCTCGTCACTACAGTGACGGCGTGCTGCGCGAGATCCGGATCCGAGGCCTGGGCGTCATCGACGACGCCACGGTGCCGCTGGGTCCTGGGCTGAACGTGCTGACCGGCGAGACGGGCGCCGGCAAGACGATGGTCGTGTCGGCGCTGGGGCTGCTGCTCGGCGAGCGCGCCGACAGCGGCCGGGTGCGCGCCCAGGCGGGGTCGGCCTCGGTCGAGGGCTTCGTCGACGTGGCCGCCGACCACCCGGCCGCCCGCCGCGCCGCCGAGGCCGGGGGCGACGTCGACGAGGGCCTGATCCTGGCCCGCACCGTCGCCGAGGCGGGCCGGTCCCGGGCCTACGTCGGTGGCCGGTCGGCGCCGGTGTCGGTGCTGGCCGACCTCGGCCACCTGCTCGTCGCGGTGCATGGACAGTCCGACCAGTGGCGCCTGCAGCGGCCCGAGCAGCACCGGGTGGTGCTCGACGCGTTCGGCGGCGAGGCCGTCGCCGCGCCGCGCGAGCGCTACGCCGACCTGCTGCAGCAGTGGCAGGCCGCCCGGCGCGAGCTCGCCGACCTGGTGACCGAGCAGCGCAACCGCGCCCAGCGCCTCGCCATGCTCACCGCCGCGCTCGAGGAGATCGAGAAGGTCGACCCGCAACCCGGCGAGGACGACCGGTTGCGCGAGGAGGCCGAGCGGCTCGGTCACGTCGACACCCTGCAGGAGGCTGCCCGCAGCGCCCTGGTCGCCATGTCCGGCGACGAGGACCAGGTCGACCCGCAGCAGACGTCGGTGGTCGAGCTGGTGGCAGGCGCGCGGGCCGCGCTCGGCCCGGTGACCGACCTCGACCCCGCGCTCGGCCAGCTCTCCGCCCGGCTCACCGAGCTGGGCATCCTGGTCAACGAGCTGTCCGGCGACCTGGCCAGCTATCTGGCCGGCCTCGACAGCGACCCGGCGCGCCTGGCCGAGATCAACGACCGCCGCGCGCGCATCACCGGGCTGCTGCGGACGTACGGCGACTCCATCGATGAGGTGCTCACCTGGAGCCGATCGGCCGCCGCCGAGTCGGCCGACCTGGCCGGCACCGACGACCGCATCGAGCAGCTGCAGGCCCGGGTCGAGGAGCTGGCACCCCAGGTGGGGCAGGCCGCCGCCGACCTCACCGCCGCCCGGACGGCCGCGGCGCAGGAGCTGGGGCGCCGCGTCACCGAAGAGCTCGCGCACCTGGCGATGGGCTCGGCCCAGGTGAGCGTGGACGTACGCCAGCACGAGGGCGAGGAGGGCCTCACCCTGCCCGACGGCCGGGTCGTGACCGCCCACGGGCACGGCGTCGACGACGTCGAGATCCTGCTCGCCGCCGGGCCCGGCGTCACGCCGCGCACCGTGGCCAAGGCCGCCTCCGGCGGCGAGCTGTCCCGCGTGATGCTCGCGCTCGAGGTGGTCACCGCCTCCGGCGACGTGCCGACGTTCGTGTTCGACGAGGTCGACGCCGGGGTGGGTGGCGCCGCGGCCCTCGACGTCGGGGCGCGGCTGCACGCCCTCGCCCAGCACGCGCAGGTGGTGGTCGTGACGCACCTGGCCCAGGTGGCGGCGTACGCCGACCAGCACCTCGTGGTGCGCAAGCAGGACGACGGGCAGGTCACCGCCAGCGGCGTGGTCGTCGTCGACGGCAGCGACCGCGAGGCCGAGCTCGCCCGGATGCTCGGCGGCCAGAGCGACAGCAAGACCGCCCGCCAGCACGCGCGCGAGTTGGTGGCGGCGACCGCGCAGCAGCCCGCGACCCCGCGCAAGGGCCGGCGGCGCCGCGCCTCGGCCTCCTGAGCGGGCGGGGGCCCGCGTGGCACGATGGGCGGCGATGAGGAGCCCGCTGCGTCGGCGAGAGCACACCCAGCCCGCCGGTGTCGGCGGCACGGTGCGGGTCGACGCACGCACCAAGAACCTCACCAAGCGCCTGCGCCCCGGTGACATCGCGATCATCAACCACCGCGACATCGACCAGGTGAGCGCCGAGGCGCTGGTCGCCTGCCGTCCCCGGGCGGTCGTCAACGCCGCCCGCTCGATCAGCGGGCGCTATCCCAACCTCGGGCCGCGCATCCTCGTCGACGCCGGCATCCCGCTCGTCGACCACGTCGGCGAGGAGGTCATGCAGATCGCCGAGGGCGAGCTGGGGGTGGTCGAGGACAACACGCTGCGGCTCGGGGAGGTCGTGGTCGCGAGCGGCACCCGGCTCGACGACGAGTCGGTGACGACGCTGATGGACGAGGCTCGCTCGGGCCTGTCGGTGCAGATGGAGGCGTTCGCCGAGAACACCATGAGCTATCTGCGCGAGGAGCGCGACCTGCTGCTCAACGGCGTGGGCGTGCCCGAGATCCGCACCGACATGGACAACCGGCCGGTGCTGGTGGTGGTGCGCGGGTACCACTACAAGGAGGACCTGCAGATCCTGCGGCCGTTCATCCGCGACCTGAAGCCGGTGCTCATCGGTGTCGACGGCGGCGCGGACGCGCTGGTCGAGGCGGGCTATCACCCCGACCTCATCGTCGGCGACATGGACTCGGTCAGCGACGCCACGCTCGCCGGCGGCGCGGAGATCGTGGTGCACGCCTATCGCGACGGTCGGGCGCCCGGCCTGGACCGGGTGCGCGAGCTCGGGGTCGAGGACGCCGTCGTCTTCCCCGCGACCGGAACCAGCGAGGACATCGCGATGCTGCTGGCCGACGACCTCGGCGCCAACCTCATCGTGGCGGTCGGCACGCACGCGACCCTCGTGGAGTTCCTCGACAAGGGGCGTGCCGGCATGGCCTCGACCTTCCTCACCCGGCTGCGGGTCGGGGGCAAGCTGGTCGACGCCAAGGGCGTGAGCCAGCTCTATCGCCACACCGTGCCGACCTGGTCGCTCGTGATGCTCGTGCTCGCCGGGCTCCTCTCGCTCGTCGTCGCCCTCTCGGTCACCCAGGCGGGTGGGGCGATGCTCCAGGTCCTCGGCGCCCGCTGGGACGACGTGTGGTCCTGGGTGACGGGGGTGTTCACGTGATCGACTTCCGCTATCACCTGGTCTCGATCGTGGCGGTGTTCCTCGCGCTCGCGACCGGCCTGGTGATCGGTGCGACCTCGCTGCAGGACCAGGTGGCCGGGACCCTGCAGGGGCAGGTCACCCAGCTGCGCGGCGAGAAGCAGGGGCTGCGCAACCAGCTCGACCAGTCGGCCGAGGCCGGCCGGCGGCAGGACCAGTTCGTCACCGACGTGACCCCGCAGGTGGTGAGCGGCCAGCTCGCCCGGCGCAACGTCGTCGTGATCACGCTGCCCGGCACCCCCGACGCGCTGGTGCGCAGCACCGAGGACACGCTGCGCAAGGCCGGGGCCACGCCCACGGGGCGCGTCGAGGTCGACGAGTCGTGGATCGAGGGGTCGCAGGGCGAGCGCACCGCCGCGCTGCGCCGGGCCGCGGGCGAGCAGGGCACCGACCCGCAGGCCGTCCCGGCCAACCGGCTCGGCGGCCTGGTGCTGGCCGAGGCGGTCAGCGTGCGGCAGGACAACCCCGGCGACCGCGCCACCAACCCCGGTCTCGACGTGCTCGTGGAGGCCGGACTGGTGAGCGCCACGCCCGACGCGCCGCGCCGGGCCGACTCGGCGGTGGTGCTGTGGCCGGGGCTGTCCGCGCCCGACGGGGAGAACCGCGTCGTACCGGCCTGGGCCGACCTGGTGACCGCCGTCGGCCTGTCGGGACGGCCGGTCGTGGGCGTCTCCAACGGCACCCCCGACCCCGCCACTGGCGCACCCGACGGCCTGGTCTCCGCGCTGCGCGACAGCGCCGAGGTCAGCGGGGCGATGAGCACGATCGACGACGGCGCCCGGCCCGTCGGGCAGGTGGCCATGGTGCTCGCGCTGCGCGAGGAGTACGCCGGCCGCTCCGGCCACTACGGGCTCGACAAGGACGCCTCGGCCGTCGCGCCCAAGGTGGAGTCGCCGTAGTGGGCCGACGGACGCTGCTCGCCGGGGCCGCGGCAGGGGGTTCGGTCGGGGCCGCGGCCGGGGCCGCGGTCGCCGGTGCCTGCGTGCGGCTGTGGTCGTCGGTGCTGCCCCGGGTGCTGCAGGGGCCCGGCTGGCAGCGCACCAACCACGCCGGGCGGACCGTCTCCCTCGTCGAGGGACCAGCCGTCGTCGCCGGCTGCGGCGTCGCCGCCGCGGGTTCGCCGGCCGCGGGGCTCGCGGCCCTGGCCGCCGGCGGGCTGGGGCTGTGGGACGACCTGGCCGGCGACACCTCCACCAAGGGCCTGCGCGGACACCTGCGCGCGCTGACCCGCGGCGAGGTGACCACCGGGGCGCTCAAGGTGATCGGTCTCGGCGTCGTCGGCCTCGTGTCCGCCGCCGCGACCGACCGGCGTGTCGGCCTCGGCACGCTGGCAGGGGCGGGCGTGGTCGCCGGCACCGCGAACCTGGTCAACCTGTTCGACCTGCGGCCCGGGCGCGCGCTCAAGGTGACGATGCTGCTCGGGCTGCCGATGGCGTACGGCGGGGGGTTCGGTGCCGGGGCGCTGCTGGGCACCGCCGTGGCCGCGCTGCCCGAGGACCTGCGCGGTGAACGGATGCTCGGCGACACCGGCGCCAACGCGCTCGGGGCCCTCGCGGGGGCGCTCGCGCTGGAGCAGCTGGGCACCCGTGGTCGGGTCGGCGCCCTGGCCGCGCTCGCCGCGCTGACCCTCGCCTCCGAGCGGGTCAGCTTCACCGACGTCATCGCCGGCCACGCCCCGCTGCGCGCCCTCGACGAGTGGGGCCGGAGCGCGGCGTGAGCGACGCCGCGCGGGACCGGGCCACGGGGATCGCCGCAGCCGCCGGGCTGGTGGCTGCGGTCACGCTGGCCTCACGCGTCGTGGGGTTCGCGCGCTGGCTGGTCTTCTCCGGCACGGTCGGTGGCACCTGCGTGGGCGAGACGTACGCCACCGCCAACCAGCTCCCGAACGTGCTGTTCGAGGTGGCCGCCGGCGGTGCGCTGGCCGCCGTCGTCATCCCGCTCGTCGGGCGCGCGCTGGCCCGGCAGGACCGGGCCGAGGCCGATCGCATCGCCTCGGCCCTGCTCACCTGGGCGCTCGCGGTGCTGCTGCCGCTCGGGGTGCTGCTGGCGCTGCTGGCGGTGCCGCTCACCGGTGCGCTGCTCGGCGACGGCGGCACCTGCGAGAGCGCCGCGCGCGACGACCTCGCCGTGCGGATGCTGCTGGTGTTCGCGCCCCAGGTCCCGCTGTACGCCGTCGCGATCGTGCTCGCCGGCGTGCTGCAGGCGCACAAGCGGTTCCTCGCCGCCGCGCTGGCGCCGCTGCTGTCGAGCCTCGTGGTGATCGCGGGCTACGTCGCCTACGGCGTGCTCGACGGGTCCGCCGCGGGCGACCCGGCGCGGCTGCCCGGTGCGGCCGAGCTGGCGCTGAGCGGCGGCACCACGCTGGGCGTCGTGGCGCTGAGCCTGCCGCTGCTGATCCCGGTGCGGCGCGCGGGCATCCGGCTGCGCCCGACGCTGCGCTTCCCCGAGGGCACGGCGCGCCGCGCCGGTCGGCTCGCCGGCGCGGGCATGCTCGCGCTGGCCGCGCAGCAGGTCGCCGTGGTGGCGACGCTGTGGGTCACCAACCACTGGGGCGACCGCGGTGCGGTCAACGTCTACACCTACGTGCAGACCGTCTACCTCCTGCCGTACGCCGTGCTCGCCGTGCCGCTCGCGACCGTCGCCTTCCCGAGCCTCGTCGGGGCGCACGACGGCGACGACGCGCCCGCCGCGGTGCTGACCCGGGGGCTGCGGGGCGTGCTGGCGGCCGGGGCGCTGGGGGCGGCGGTGCTGCTCGCGGCGGCGCCCGCGGTCGGGGCGTTCTTCACCGCGCTCGACGTGAGCCACGGCTCGGCCGCGGGCTCGAGCCTGCCGGCGATGGCGGGCGCGCTCACGGCGTATGCCCCCGGCCTGCTGGGCTTCGCCGTCGCCGCGCTGCTGCAGCGGGCGGCCTACGCCCGCGGCGCGACCTGGGCGGCCGGCGCCGCGGTGGCGGCCGGGTGGCTGGTCGCCGCGGTCGTGCCGCTGGTGCTGGTGCGCGAGCCGGTGGGGTCGGCCCGGGCGCTGGAGGTGCTCGGGTGGAGCAGCACGGCGGGCATGACGCTCAGCGCGCTGCTGCTGCTGGTCGTGGTCTCGCGGGTGTGGGGTGCCGGTGCGGTCACCGCGGCGGGGCGTACGGCCGTGGCCGCGCTCCTCGCCGCCGTCGCCGCCGCGCTGCTCGGGCGGGCGTTCGCCGAGCGCGTCGGGGGAGAGGGGCTGTGGGCGGCGGTGGGCAGCGGGCTGGTCGCCGGTGGCGTGACGGTCGTGGTGTTCGCCGCGATCGCGCTGCGGGCCGACCCGGGGCTGGCGAGGCTGCTGCGCGGGCGCGTCTCGAGAGGCAGCAGTCCGTGAGCGGGCGGGTGCTGCAGGTCGTCGGCCTCGTCGCCGGTGGCGCCGGGCGGCACGTGCACGAGCTGGTGGTGGGGCTGGTGGGCGCCGGCTGGCGCGTCGGGGTGGCCTGCCCGGCGCCGGTCGAGCAGCAGTACGCCTTCGCCGACGCAGGTGCCGACGTGACCGAGGTAGAGATCGCCGACCGGCCGCAGCCGGCCGACCTGCGCACCGTGCGGCGGCTGCGCGCGGCCGCGGCCGAGGCGCAGGTGGTGCACGCGCACGGGCTGCGCGCCGGGGCGCTGGTCTGCCTGGGGGTCCGGCGCGACGTGCCGGTGGTCGTGACGCTGCACAACGCCGCGCCGGCCGGGCGGCTGTCTGCTCGGCTGTTCGGGCTGCTGACGCGGGTCGTGGCGCGCCGGGCCGACGTCGTGCTCGCCGTGTCGCCCGATCTGGAGCGGCTCATGCGCGCGCGGGGTGCGCGTGACGTGCGGCCGGCCGTCGTCGCGGCCGCGCCGGGGCGACGGGCGGGGAGACTGGCCGAGGACGTACGGCGGGAGCTGGGTGATCCTGCCCTGCTCGCGCTGACGGTCGCGCGGCTCGCCGAGCAGAAGGGCCTCGACACGCTGCTCGACGCCGCGGCCGCGGTCGACCCCGAGCTGGACGTGCTGCTCGCGGTCGCGGGGGACGGTCCGCTGCGCGACCGGCTGCAGGAGCGGGTGGGTGCGGAGGGGCTGCCCGTGGTGCTGCTGGGCCGGCGTGACGACGTGCCCGACCTGATGGCCGCCGCCGACCTCGCCGTGTCGGCCGCGCGGTGGGAGGGGCAGCCGGTGTGGCTGCAGGAGGCGCTGCAGGCGGGCCTGCCCGTCGTCGCGAGCGATGCCGGCGGCACGGCCCAGGTGCTCGGCGGCGCCGGTCTGCTGGTGCCGCCGGGCGACGCGACGGCGCTCGCGGCGGCGATCACCCGCGTGTACGGCGACGACGAGCTGCGCAGATCCCTTGCCGCACAAGCGGTTTCGCGCGCCGAACGACTTCCCGACCGGGATGCGGCGGTGGCGGCGGCCGTCGAGGTCTACGAGAGTCTCGTCCGAGGCACGGCCCGCGATGACGTACACTGAGAGTCCGTGGTGGAGCACACGAAGCACATCTTTGTGACCGGAGGCGTGGCCTCTTCGCTCGGCAAGGGGCTCACCGCCTCGAGCCTCGGACATCTCCTGCGAGCGCGCGGTCTGCGCGTGACGATGCAGAAGCTGGACCCTTATCTGAACGTCGATCCTGGGACGATGAACCCGTTCCAGCACGGCGAGGTGTTCGTCACCGACGACGGCGCCGAGACCGACCTCGACATCGGTCACTACGAGCGCTTCCTCGACGTCGACCTGCGCGGCAGCGCGAACGTGACGACGGGGCAGATCTACTCCAGCGTGATCGCCAAGGAGCGTCGCGGCGAGTACCTCGGTGACACGGTGCAGGTGATCCCGCACATCACCAACGAGATCAAGGCGCGCATGCGGGCCGAGGCGGAGATCGAGGACCCGCCGGACATCATCATCACCGAGATCGGCGGCACCGTCGGCGACATCGAGAGCCTGCCGTTCCTGGAGTCGGCCCGGCAGGTGCGCCAGGACCTCGGCCGCGACAACGTCTTCTTCCTGCACGTCTCGCTCGTGCCCTACATCGCGCCGAGCGGCGAGCTGAAGACCAAGCCGACGCAGCACTCGGTGGCGGCGCTGCGCCAGGTCGGCATCCAGCCCGACGGGCTCGTGCTGCGCGCCGACCGGGAGATCCCCGAGGACATCAAGCGCAAGATCTCGCGGATGTGCGACGTCGACGAGGAGGGCTGCGCCGCGGCCGTCGACGCCCCGAGCATCTACGACATCCCCAAGGTGCTGCACCGTGAGCGGCTCGACGCCTACGTCGTGCGCCGACTCGGGCTGCCCTTCCGCGACGTCGACTGGGACGACTGGAACGACCTGCTCGGCCGGGTGCACCGCCCCGAGCACGAGGTCGAGGTCGCGCTGGTCGGCAAGTACATCGACCTGCCCGACGCCTACCTGTCGGTCACCGAGGCGTTGCGTGCCGGCGGCTTCCACCACGACGCGAAGACCAGGATCCGGTGGGTCAAGAGCGACGACTGCCGTACGCCCGCGGGCGCGGCCAAGGCGCTCGGCGGCGTCGACGCCGTGCTCGTGCCCGGCGGCTTCGGCGTGCGCGGCATCGAGGGCAAGCTCGGCGCGCTGCGCTGGGCGCGCGAGCAGCAGGTGCCGACGCTCGGCATCTGCCTCGGGCTGCAGTGCATGGTGATCGAGTTCGCGCGCGACGTCGCCGGCATCGAGGGCGCCTCGTCGACCGAGTTCGACCCCGACACCCCCGCTCCGGTGGTCGCGACGATGGAGGAGCAGAAGGCGTACGTCGAGGGCGCGGGTGACCTCGGCGGCACCATGCGGCTGGGCGCGCAGCCGGCCGACCTGCTGGCCGGGTCGGTCGCGGCCGAGGCCTACGGGTCGACGTCGGTGACCGAGCGGCACCGCCACCGCTACGAGGTGAACGGCGGGTTCGTCGACCAGCTCGAGCAGGCCGGCCTCGTGGTCTCCGGGCGGCACCCGGAGCTGGGGCTCGTGGAGTTCGTCGAGCTCCCGCGTGACGTGCACCCCTACTACGTCTCCACGCAGGCGCACCCGGAGTTCAAGAGCCGGCCCGACCGGGCCCACCCGCTGTTCGCGGGGCTGATCGGTGCCGCGCTCGAGGCACAGCGCTCCACGCGGCTGGTCGAGGTCGAGCGGCCCAAGCCGGCGTCCGACGGTGAGGGTGACGGTGCGGCCGGTGACGGCGCGGCTGCGGAGCAGCAGGCCGAGTTCGTGTCGCCGTCGTGAGCGGGGCGGACGAGGTGAGCGGGCCGCGGGGCGAGACGCCAGGCGAGGGTCCGCTGGCCGACGTGATCGACCCGCGCCCGGTGCGCTCGCACGAGCTGGTGCACGAGGGCATCGTGTGGTCGCTCGTGCGCGACGAGGTGGACCTCGGCGAATCCGGTGTGGTGACAAGGGAGTTCGTCGACCACCCGGGGGCCGTCGGCTGCGTGGCGCTCGACGACCGGGAGCGGGTGCTGCTGATCCAGCAGTACCGCCACCCGGTCGGCATGCGCGACTGGGAGCTGCCCGCGGGGTTGCTCGACGTCGAGGGCGAGCAGCCGTGGCTCGCGGCCGCGCGCGAGCTCGCCGAGGAGGCGGACTTCGCGGCCGACGAGTGGCACGTCCTCGCCGACTGGATGAACAGCCCCGGTGGCTCCAGCGAGAACTGGCGCTGCTTCCTCGCGCGGGGTCTGCGGGCGCTGCCCGACGCGCACGCGCGCGAGCACGAGGAGGCCGACATCGTCGTGCGCTGGGTGCCCCTCGACGAGGCGGTCGAGGCGGTCCTGACCGGCCGGCTGCACAACGCGTGCACGGTGGCCGGGGTGCTGGCGGCCTACGCCGCACGCGCCCGCGGGTGGCAGACGCTGCGGCCGCACGACGCGCCCTGGCCGGAGCATCCGGCGTTCCGGTGACTCCGGCGTACGTGCCGGACCGGGCCGGGCGGCTGGTGCTGCTCAACGGCCCGTCGAGCGTCGGAAAGTCCTCTGTCGCAAGGGCGTTCGCGGACGCTCAGCCGACGCCGTGGGTCGTCTTCCCGGTCGACCTGCTGCACGCGCAGCGGTCCAGGCCCGACCTGACGGCGCCACGCGACGACATGGACGAGGAGTCGTGGCAGCGCCTCTTCCGGCGGACTCGCGCCGGGTATCACCGCGCTCTCGCCGGCCTGCTCGAGGCCGGGCTGGACGTCGTGGGGGACCACGTGCTCAGCGAGCCGTGGCGCATCGCCGACCTGGTGGAGGTGCTGGCGGACGCAGACGTGCTGCTGGTGCACCTGACGGCGGAGCCGGAGATCCTGGCCGCCCGGGAGCGTGAGCGCGACGACCGTGAACCGGGCGTGGCGCTGGCGCAGCGCGACCTCGTCTATGCCCACGGCGAGCACGATCTGGAGGTCGACACGACACGGCGCAGCCCCGAGCAGGTCGCCGCCGAGATCGCCCGGCTGCTGGCGGCGCCGCCCGCGAGCCGGGCGTTCGACCGGTTGCACCGACCCTGACAATTGCGGGTTGTCCGGGTTGTCACTGGTCCGGCTCGTGCGACCCGAACACGCTGGTCCCACCTCATTCAGGAAGGGATGATCGTGATGAACCGACAGATGACGAAGCGGCTGACCGCAACGGCCGCGCTCGCGCTCGGGATGGCAGGGCTGGGGGTGGCGACGGCCGGCGAGGCCTCGGCCGCCCAGGCCTGCGAGTCGTGGACCACGCTGAAGCGCTACGACACCGGGGCCGGAGTGACCGAGCTGCAGAAGCGGCTCGCCGGGTGGGTCGAGTACGACGACATCATGCTGGTCGACGGCAGCTACGGACCGCAGACCCAGAAGGCTGTCGCCCGGTTCCAGAAGGCGTACGGCATCACGGTCACGGCCCAGGAGAGTGGGCAGGCCGGAACAGCGACGATCGCCAAGCTGCGCTCGTTGACCGACTCGGACTGCACCCCGATCAACTTCACCTACGCCGAGGTCAGCAAGAACTGCGGCAAGGGCTTCACCGGCAGCGCGTCGGTGAAGGAGAACCTGCGCCGCTCGATGTGGCAGGCCCAGGCGCTGCGTCGGCAGCTCGGTGACAAGCCGCTCAACGTGACGTCGGGCTTCCGGGACAGCGCCTGCAACAGTGCCAGCGGGGGCAGCTCGGACAGCCAGCACCTGACCGGGCGCGCGCTCGATCTGGTGCCGACCTCGGGGCTCACCTACTGCAACATCGCGCGGCAGGCGCGGTACGCCGGCTACGGCGGCATCAAGGGCCCGGGCTACCCCGGCCACAGCAACCACGTGCACGTCGACTACTGGGACGCCAACACCTGGAAGGCTCCGGAATGCGGGATCTGATTGCCGTGCGCGGCCGCGGTTCCCGGGCGGCGGCGTCCCTGACCCTGGCGATGGTCGTCGGGGCCGGGGCGCTCGGCGCGGGTGGCGCTCAGGCGTCGGCGGCCCCGCCCCCGGCGGACACGGCGGTGACGGCTGCGACGCCCGTGGTCGCCTTCCCTCAGGTCCAACGGTTCAACCGTGGGGTCGACGTGCAGGCGGTGCAGTACCTGCTGCAGGCGGCGGGGCATCCTGGGGTGACCGCTGACGGTGTCTTCGGTCCCGGAACCCAGACCGCGGTCGAGGATTTCCAGACGGCGCACGGGCTGGAGCCGGACGGCAAGGTCGGTCCGCTCACCTGGGGCGAGCTGACGTCAGACGTCGCGTCCGGCAGCAACGCCTCGGCCGTTCGGGCCGTGCAGGTGCTGCTCAACAAGAAGCGTGGTGCCGGGCTGCAGGTGGACGGCATGTTCGGGCCCGGCACCCGGGCCGCGGTCACCGCCTTCCAGTCGCACGCTCGGGTGGCGCCGACCGGGGTGGTGGACGCCGCGACCTGGAAGGCGCTCGCCTGGCACTACGCCAAGCCCTCGACGACGAACATCTGCGACCAGGACCCGGACGGCAACACCGACGCCAACTGGGGGACCGGTTCGTCGATCGGCCAGTTCGAGGCAGCCGCAAGGCAGTTCGCCACCACGGGACAAGGCAAGGTGCCCTTCGGCGACATCAGCCACGAGCACGGCGGCGACATCGCTGGGCACGTGAGTCACGAGCTCGGCGTGGACATCGACGTGTGGCCGATCCGGACCGACGGTGCCCAGTGCAGCGCCGGCCGGATCACCTGGGAGTCGCCGACGTACGACCGGGCAGCCACCCGACGGCTCGTCCAGGCCATCCGGGAGACCGCGCCCGGTGACCGGGTTGCGCTGATCTTCTTCAACGACCCGGTGCTGATCAGCGAGGGCCTCACCACGCGGTACGACAATCACGACAACCATCTGCACGTGCGCTACCGCTGACGCGAGCAGGTGATCGGTGAGCCGGGGCGGGGTCAGGTCCCGTCCCGGCTCGCCGGTGCTCGCTCCGCGCGGCAGCGAGCCCATTCCTGCCGCAGCTGTGCGGCCTGGTCCGACTCGCTGCGCTGCTCGCAGATGCGCAGTGCCGCGCCCCACTGCTCGTCGGCCTCGGCCGGGCGGCCCAGGCTCTCCAGGGCGATCGCGAGGCGTCGCCGGATGCTCGCCTCCCACTGCCCACTGCCGTGGTCGGCGATGACCGCGAGGCCGTCCCGGAGCACGGTGATGCCCTCGCGGGCGTCCCCGGCGAGCAGGTGCCACTCGCCCAGCTCGTCCAGCGCCTCGGTCTCCAGCGCCAGGTCGCCGACGTCACGGCTGAGCGAGACCGCCAGAGCAAGGTGGTGCAGCGCGTCGGTGAGGTCGCCTCGCTCGCGCAGCATCACCCCCAGGTTGAGGTGGGACATCGTGAGCCCGCGGGGCACGTCGATCTGCTCGTAGATCGCCAGCGACCGGCGCGCGAAGCCGATCCCGGTCTCGAGGTCGCCGTTCTGGAAGTGCAGCTGCCCCATGTCACGCAGTCCGATCGCCTGACCCCGGACGTCGCCCTCCCGCTCGAAGAGGACCAGCGCGCGGCCGCACACGTCGAGGGCCTCGGTCAGCCGCCCGAGCCGCCGCAGCGCGATGGCGCAGGCGTTCAGCGCAGCCGCTTCGGCCTCGCGGCGGCCGGTGGCACCGGCCAGGTCGGCGGCGCGCTCGGCGCTGCGCAGGGCAAGGTCGTGCTGGCCGCGTCCCGAGTGCGCCATGGCGAGGTCCTGCAGCAGCCACACCCGTGCGTCGGTCGCCTCCTGCGGCACGCGATCCAGGGCGAAGGCCAGGGTGTCGGCCCACCGGGTGTTGTCGACCCGAGTGACGAACAAGGAGACCAACCCCAGTGCCAGCAGCGGGATCAGCTCGGCGCTCTTGTCGTCGTCACCCGCCTCGTCGAGGAGCCGGAGCAGCTGCTCGGACTCCTCGTCGATCACGGCCAGGCAGTCGCGGGGCGAGCACTCCGGGTCCATACCGGCGGTGATGGAGTCGTCGTCGAACCCCTCTGGGGTGGACCGCACGAGGCTGCGGCTGCGCCACGCGAGAGCGACGTAGTGCGCGAGCGCCGCACGCCGACGTACGTCCTGCTCGGCTCGGCCGAGCTCAGCGCCTGCTCGGCGGTGGGCCAGGTCGTGAACCAGGTCGTGCATCCGGAACCGGCCGGGCGCGGGCTCCTCCAGCAGGCTCACCTCGGCGAGACGCTCGACGGCCCGCTCGGTCCGGTCGGGCGGCCAGGAACAGGCGTGCGAGATGCCGCTCAGGCCCACCTGGGGCGCGGGCATGACGCCCATGGTCAGCCACAGCTCCGCGGCGTCCTGGTCGGTCGGGTCGGGGCTGCCCCGCAGCTGGTCGACCGAGTCGCCGAGCGAAGTCGCCACGGCGAGGCCCTGACTGTCCAGCTCGGTGAGTCGGGTGTCGCGATCGGCAAGCCGCTGTGCCACGTCGGACACGGCCCACTGCGGCCTCGCCTGCATCCGAGCGGCCACGATGCGCAGGGCGAGTGGAAGCCCGGCGCAGCTGGCGATCACTGTTCGGCTCGCGGGTTCGTCGGATGACATGCGCTGGTGGCCGACGCGCTCGGCCAACAGCTCGCGAGCCACGTCCTCAGGGAGCGGGCTGAGGGCATGCTGCCGCGCCTCGAGCTGGGCGCCCAGACTGGCGCGCGAGGTGACCACGACCGCGTTCTCGGAACCGCTCGGCAGCAAGGCATCGACCTGGGCGGCGTCGCGGGCGTTGTCGAGGACCACCAGCAGGCGTGAGCCGCTGGTGCGGGTGCGGTAGGCAGCGAGGGCTCGGTCCTCGTCGACGGGGACGTCGTCGGCGTGCAGCCCGAGCGAGGTCAGGAGGTGGGCGAGGGCGTCGGTGAGCGAGAGCCCGGCTGCCCTGCCGTGCCCCCGCAGGTCGAGGTAGAGCTGGCCGTCCGGGAACTGCGGTGCCGCACGGTGCGCGACGACGAGGGCCAGCGCGGTCTTGCCGATGCCGCCCATGCCGGTGAGCGCGACGACGCGCGGGCGTGCGCCGGCACGACCCGTCGGTCCGGTCAGGCTGGACTCGATGTCGGACGCGAGCGTCTCGCGTCCGACCAGCACCGAGGGAGCAGCCGGCAGCTGGTGCGGAGTTCCGGTCCATCCGACGCGGCGACGCTCGGCCGCGCGCGGGGGTTTGCGGCGCGGGGGGACGGCCGCGGACTGCAACGTGGCGGCGTCGTCCTGGTCGAGGCCCAGCGCCGCGACCAGCAGGGAGATCGTGTCGCGACGGGGACGAAGCCGATGGCCGCGTTCGAGCGCCCCGATGCCGTCGACGCTCAGCCCTGACGCCAAGGCCAGCTGCTCCTGGGTCAGCCCGGCCTGGCGGCGGAGGGAGCGCAGCAACGGGCCGAACTCGTGGGCCATCCGGCCGCCTCCCCGTGTTGCGCACCGACGTTCTCGACGCTCACCCTAGGTCGTCGGTCGGCCGGCGGGCCAGGTCGGTTGCGGCTAATCCGCCGGGCGGCTGCGGTTGCGCTTCACCTCGCCGCGCCACTTCTTCGCGGCGATCCGCCGCTCCTTCGATCCCCGGGTGGCCTTGGTCGGTCGGCGCCTCGGGGGAGGTGGAGCCGCGGCCTCGCGCAGCAGCTGGGCCAGCCGTTCGCGGGCGGCGCGCCGGTTGGCGAGCTGGCCGCGGTGCTCGCTGGCGGCGATCGTGAGCTCGCCGTCGACCAACCGGTTGCCCAGCCTGGCGAGCATCCGCGCGCGCAGCGGGTCGGGGATCGAGGGGGAGCGCCTCAGGTCGAGGGTCAGCTCGACCCGTGAGTCGGCCGTGTTGACCCCCTGCCCGCCCGGCCCGGAGCTGCGGGAGAAGCGCTCGCGCAGCTCGACCGCCGGTATCACCAGCTGGTCGGTCACGACGAGGTCCTCAGCCACGCGTGCAGCCTAGATCCCTTGCAGAGCTGGCGTTTTCGTACGCTGGGAGGCTCGACATTCTCGGCACGGAGGACGGCATGGTGAGCGGGACGCGTCGGGGTCGTGGAGGCCAGGAGTCTCCCGGATACGAGGACAACCCCAGGCGGCGCGGGATCGGGCTGGCGACGGCAGTCGCTGCGCTCGGTGGGTTCCTCTTCGGGTACGACACCGGGGTCATCGGCGGTGCCCTGATCTATCTCAAGGACGACTTCGGGCTCGACGACAACGGGCAGCAGTTCGTGGTCGGGATCCTGCTGGTCGGCGCGCTGATCGGTGCGCTCGCCGGCGGGGCGGTCGCCGACCGGCTCGGCCGGCGCACCACCTTGCTGATCGCCTCGGCGGTGTTCGCGATCGGCGGGGTGCTCTCCGGCATCGCTCCAGGCACCGGGACGCTGGTGGTCGCGCGGTTCGTCCTCGGCGTCACGATCGGCATCTCGTCGGTGTGCGTCCCGCTCTACATCGCCGAGCTGGCGCCGAAGGAGCGGCGCGGCGGCCTGGTGTCGATGAACCAGTTCATGATCACGGTGGGCATCTTCACGTCGTACCTGGTCGGGTTCGCGTTCTCCCCGATCGAGGGCTGGCGGTGGATGCTCGCGCTCGCCGCGGTGCCGGCCGTCGCCATGTTCGTGGGCATGCTCGGGGCCCAGGAGTCGCCGCGCTGGCTCATCAACCAGGGGCGCCCGCAGGAAGCGCGCGAGGTGCTGCTCGGCAGCCGGTCGGTCGAGGAGGCCGAGCGGGAGGTCTACGAGATCCAGGAGGCGGCCAAGGAGGAGTCGCGCTGGGGCTGGGCCGACCTGCGGCGGCCGCGGCTGCGGCCGGCGCTGATGCTCGGCGTCGGTGTCGCCGCGGTCAACCAGCTGGCCGGCGTCAACGCGGTGATCTACTACGCGCCGACGATCCTGCAGGAGATCTTCGGCAGCTCCGGCGCGATCCTGTCGACCGTCGGGATCGGGCTGGTCAACATGCTCGTCACGTTCGTCGCGCTGCGCCGGATCGACAGCTGGGGGAGGCGCCCGCTGCTGCTCGGCGGCACCGCTGCGGTGCTCAGCGCCCTGGTCGCCCTGACCGTGCTCTACCTGCTGCCGAGCCGCGACGGGATCGTGGGATATCTGGTGGTCGTGGCGCTGTGCGTGTACATCGCCGCGTTCGCCGCGAGCCTCGGTGTCGCCATCTGGCTGGTCAACTCCGAGGTCTATCCCACGCCCATCCGCGGCAAGGCCGCCTCGCTCGGCTCGGCCACGCACTGGGGCCTCGACATGGTCATCGCCTTCACCGTGCTGACGCTGATCTCGGCGATCGGGGAGTCCGGCCTGTTCGCGCTGTACGCCGTGCTCACCCTGCTGGGGCTGGTGTTCCTCTGGCGACGCATGCCCGAGACGAAGGGCCGCAGCCTCGAGGAGATCGACGCGGACCTGCAGGCGTCGGCGGGGCGCACCCGCTGACGCCGGTCTCCGGACCGGCACAACGCCACCGACAGGCCTCGGTGGGGCGGTTCTTCGACCGTTGTGCCGGTCCGTCGCGCGGCTCCGAGGCTCAGTCGGCGCCGAACTCCATCGCGGCGTCGTCGAGCGCGTCGTCCTCGTCGCCGTCGACCGCGGGGTTGGCCGCGATGCGCTGGGCGCCACCGGGCTCGAGCTCGCCGAGCACCGAGGTGTCGCGCTGCGCGAGGCTGCCCTGACCGGCGTACAGCTCGAGCTTGGCGCGCGTGTCGGCGATGTCGAGGTTGCGCATCGTGAGCTGGCCGATGCGGTCGGTCGGGCCGAACGCGGCGTTGTCGGTGCGCTCCATCGACAGCTTGTCGGGGTGGTAGGAGAACGTCTCGCCGCGGGTGTCGACGATGGTGTAGTCCTCGCCGCGGCGCAGGCGCAGCGTGACCTCGCCGGTCACGGCCGAGGCGACCCAGCGCAGCAGTCCCTCGCGCAGCATGAGCGACTGCGGGTCGAACCAGCGGCCCTCGTAGAGCAGGCGGCCGAGCCGGCGTCCGTCGTTGTGGTAGGCCGCGATGGTGTCCTCGTTGTGCACGGCGGCGACGAGCCGCTCGTACGCCGTGAACAGCAGGGCCATGCCCGGCGCCTCGTAGATGCCGCGCGACTTGGCCTCGATGATGCGGTTCTCGATCTGGTCGCTCATGCCGAGCCCGTGGCGGCCGCCGATGGCGTTGGCCTCGTGCATCAGCGCGACGACGTCGTCGAAGGTCTCGCCGTTGATCGTGGTGGGGCGGCCGCGCTCGAAGCGGATCGTGACGTCCTCGGGGCGGATCTCGACCGACTCGTCCCAGAACTTCACGCCCATGATCGGGTCGACGGTCTCCAGCGAGGTGTCGAGGTGCTCGAGCGTCTTGGCCTCGTGGGTGGCGCCGAGGATGTTGGCGTCGGTGCTGTACGCCTTCTCGGCCGAGTCGCGGTAGGGCAGCCCGTGCTCGACGAGCCACTCCGACATCTCCTGGCGGCCGCCGAGCTCGGTCACGAACGTCGCGTCGAGCCACGGCTTGTAGATGCGCAGCGCCGGGTTGGCCAGCAGGCCGTAGCGGTAGAACCGCTCGATGTCGTTGCCCTTGAAGGTCGAGCCGTCGCCCCAGATGGAGACGTCGTCGTCGGCCATCGCGCGCACGAGCAGGGTGCCGGTCACCGCGCGGCCCAGGGGAGTGGTGTTGAAGTACGTCCGTCCGCCGGAGCGGATGTGGAAGGCGCCGCAGGCGATGGCGGCCAGGCCCTCCTCGACCAGCTGCGGCTTGCAGTCGACCAGGCGCGACAGCTCCGCGCCGTACTGCCCCGCGCGGCCGGGGATCGACTCGATGTCGTCCTCGTCGTACTGGCCGAGGTCGGCGGTGTAGGTGCACGGGACGGCGCCCTTGTCGCGCATCCACGCCACCGCGACGCTCGTGTCGAGGCCGCCGGAGAACGCGATGCCGACTCGTTCGCCGGCGGGGAGGGACGTCAATACCTTGGACACGCGGCCAGGGTAGTTGCGGGCGGCGCGCGGCCGCGCGGGTGGCTACGTTGTGGACGTGAGCGATCCCGTGCCCGACCCCTGCCCCTGCGGCTCCGGCAAGACCTTCGCCGAGTGCTGCGGCCCGCTGCTGAGCACCGAGCGGCTGGCCGAGACCGCCGAGGAGCTGATGCGCTCGCGCTACACGGCGTACGTCTACGGCAACCGGGAGCACCTGTGGCGGACGTGGCACCCGAAGACTCGCCCGGTCGACGTGGTGATCGACCCGAGCGTGCGGTGGATCTCGTTGCAGATCAACGACGTTCGTGACGGCGGGGCCGACGATGGTGCGGGTGTCGTGGAGTTCACGGCGACGCACGACAGCGGCACCATGCACGAGCGCAGCCGGTTCGAGCGACGCGCGGGCCGGTGGTTCTACCTCGACGATCAGGGCGACTGAGCCGAGCTCGGATTCGGGTTCGCGCCGGGGCGGCCGGCAGCCTACCCTGGAGGTGCACCTGGTGGCGGCGTGACGACCCGCCCGGCTCACCCGACCACGGTCGGTGGTGAGGCAGCCGGGGGCCGCGCGTCCGGCGTACCGACGAGAGGCCGAGGATCCCTCGGCGAAGGTGTGGTGGCACCGCGATCTGGCCCCCGCCCACACCTCCAGGGCTGCCGTCCTGCACAAGGGGCGCCCTGAGCTTCCAGCGGTGTCCTCTTGGCAGAACCTGATCCGAGAGGACGACGCACATGATGCGAACGCACGACGCCGGCAGCCTGCGTGCCGGTGACGCCGGGACGACCGTGACCCTGGCGGGCTGGGTGGCCCGCCGCCGCGACCACGGGGGCGTGGCCTTCCTCGACCTGCGCGACGCCAGCGGCGTGGTGCAGGTGGTGGCCCGCGACGAGGTGCTGACCGGTGCCGCGCACGGGCTGCGCAACGAGTACTGCATCCAGGTCACCGGGACCGTCCGGCCGCGCGAGGCCAAGGACGTCAACTCCGAGCTGCCCACCGGCGAGATCGACGTCGTCGCCGAGAACATCGACGTGCTCAGCGAGTCCGCGCCGCTTCCGTTCCAGATCGACGAGCGGGTGACGGTCGGCGAGGAGGCTCGCCTGAAGTACCGCTACCTCGACCTGCGCCGGCCCGAGCCGGGCGCGGCGATCCGGATGCGCAGCAAGGTCAACGCGGCCGCGCGCAGCGTGCTCGCCGAGCGCGACTTCGTGGAGATCGAGACGCCGACGCTGACCCGCTCCACGCCGGAGGGCGCGCGCGACTTCCTGGTGCCGGCGCGGCTGTCTCCGGGCAGCTGGTACGCCCTGCCGCAGAGCCCGCAGCTGTTCAAGCAGCTGCTCATGGTGGCGGGGATGGAGCGCTACTACCAGATCGCGCGGTGCTACCGCGACGAGGACTTCCGCGCCGACCGGCAGCCGGAGTTCACCCAGCTCGACATCGAGTTGTCCTTCGTCGACCAGGAGGACGTCATCGAGCTGGGCGAGGCGATCGCCAAGGCGCTGTGGCGGGTGATCGGTGTCGAGATCGAGACGCCGTTCCCGCGGATGACCTACGCCGAGGCGATGGCGCGCTACGGCACCGACAAGCCCGACCTGCGCTTCGGCAACGAATTGACCGAGTGCACAGAGCTTTTCGCCGACACGACGTTCCGGGTGTTCCAGGCGCCGTACGTCGGTGCGGTGGTCATGCCCGGCGGCGCGAGCCAGCCGCGGCGGCAGCTGGACGCGTGGCAGGAGTGGGCCAAGCAGCGCGGAGCCAAGGGGCTGGCGTACGTCCTGCTCACGGAGGAGGGCGAGCTCACCGGGCCCGTCGCGAAGAACCTGTCCGACGCCGAAAAGGCTGCGCTGCCAGCGCATGTCGGCGCCAAGCCGGGTGACTGCATCTTCTTTGCCGCCGGTGACGCGAAGTCGTCGCGGGCGCTGCTGGGCGCCGCGCGGCTGGAGATCGGTCGGCGCGTCGGGCTGATCGACGAGGACGCCTGGTCGTTCCTTTGGGTGCTCGACGCGCCGCTGTTCGAGCCGGCTGCCGACGCGGTCGCCTCGGGTGACGTGGCCGTCGGGTCGGGCAAGTGGACCGCGGTGCACCACGCGTTCACCATGCCGAAGGCCGAGTTCCTCGACACGTTCGACCAGGAGCCGGGCGAGGCGCTGGCCTACGCCTACGACATGGTCTGCAACGGCAACGAGATCGGCGGTGGCTCGATCCGCATTCATCGCAAGGACATTCAGGAGCGAGTGTTCGCGGTGATGGGCCTGTCGGAGGAGGAGGCGCAGGAGAAGTTCGGCTTCCTGCTCGACGCGTTCGCGTTCGGCGCGCCGCCGCACGGCGGCATCGCGTTCGGCTGGGACCGCATCTGCGCGCTGCTCGCCGGCACCGACTCGATCCGTGAGGTCATCGCGTTCCCGAAGTCGGGCGGTGGCTACGACCCGCTGACCGCCGCACCGGCTCCGATCACGGCGCAGCAGCGCAAGGAGGCTGGGGTCGACGCGAAGCCGGAGCCGAAGGGCGACGCGGGGAAGGCGGGTTCGGGCGCGGGCTCGGGCGCGGCTTCGGGTGCGGCTTCGGCCGGCGGCTCGGACACAGGGCCGGGCGCGACCGACGGAGTCGAGCCGGAGTCGAACAGCGTTGGCACGCAAGGGAACTGACGTTCCGCTCGCCCGGGCCGTGCTGTGGGACGCCGACGGCGTCCTGCAGCACGCCCGGGTCGGGTGGTTCGAGCGGCTCACGGCGATCGGGGGAGAGGGGTTCGCCGACGCGGTGTTCGAGGCTGAGCTCGCGCCGCTTCGCGGGGAGCGGCCGTTCCGCGACGCCGTGGCCGAGGTGCTGCAGGGGAGGGCGCTGGGCGTCGACGCCGACGACGTGCTGTCGCTGTGGGACGACATCGACGTCGACGGTGCGGCGTTCGAGCTGATTGCGCAGGTGCGCGCCGCGGGGACGCCGTGCTACCTGGCCACCAACCAGCAGGACCACCGCGTACGGTTCATGCGCGAGACGCTGGGTTACGACGAGCATTTCGACGGGGTGTTCTACTCCAGCGAGCTGGGGGCGATGAAGCCTTCGCCGGCATACTTCGAGATCGTGCTCGACAAGCTCGGGATCGACGCTGCCGCAACGGTTTTCATCGACGACTCCGCGGCGAACGTCGAGACCGCGAGCACGCTCGGCATCCGCGCCTACCGCCACGATCCCGCAGCTGGGGTGGCCGGCCTGCGCCGCATCCTGCGCGAGGCAGGCATACGCACGTAGGCCGGCTCAAGCCGGTCGAGCAGGCCGACAACACGGCGGTCGAGTAGGCCGAGGGGCGAGGCCGTATCGAGACCCTGGTTCACCGAGATTTCCCCGGTATGGCGCGGGTTCGGGGGGCTTGTCGGTGGCCGGGTCTAGTGTTCCTGGTATCGAACATCAGTGCGATTCACCAGGGGGGTGAAGGCCATGACCGCGACCACGACGGTGGAACCGGCGACCGGGGGTGTTGTCCCGGAGCGTTTGACGGTGGCGGCGGCGTTGGCGCAGCTGCACGCGACGTTGGACGCCCTGGGTGATCAGCCGGACGCGACGGTGGTCGCCGAGGCGGACGCGGTCGGGCGGGCGGTCTCGGAGGTGGAGCGTCTGTCCCGGCGGGTGGCCTCGTTGCGGCTGCGGTTGGTGGCGTGCGCGAACCGGTCTCAGGTCGCGCGCCGGTCGGGGTTCTCCACGACCGGGGCGTGGTTGGCGAGCCGGACGCACACCACCGGTGGTGCCGCGACCCGGGAGGCCGACCTGGCTGAGACGTTGGAGTCGGTGCTGCCGGTGACCGGGCAGGCCCTGGCCGAGGGGGCGGTGTCGCCGGAGCACGCGGCAGTGATCGCGTGGGCGATCAAGCAGCTGCCCGAAGGTTTGACCGCGGAGCAGGTGGCGCGGGTCGAGGCGTCACTGGTCGCTGACGCGGCCCGGATGAGCCCGGCCCGGTTGCGGGGTGCGGCCCGGCGGGCGCTGGCCGTGGTCGAGCCCGATCAGCAGGCGGTCGATGAGCACGAGGACCAGGTCCTGCGCGGGGAGGAAGCCTCGGCGTTGGGCCGGTGCCGGTTGAGCATGCATGACAACAGCGACGGCACGGTGTCCGGGTCGTTCGTGCTGCCCCGCCTGGCCGGGGACATCTTGCGCAAGGCCGTGCAACAGCTCGCCGCGCCCCGCCGCGGCAGCACCACCGGCACCGGCGCCGCGGGCGCGACCGGCGACGGGGTTACCCGCGCCGGGGCCACGGCCACCGGCGCTGCGAGGAGCGCACCGGCCCCGGCCAGCGGCACGGCCTCGGCCGGCGCCGCGGCTGCCGCGGACGGCCGCGCTGGGCGGGGGTCGTGGGTGGGGGTGGACTGGCCGCACCGGTACGGCCTGGCGTTGGTGGAGCTGTTGGAGCATCTGCCGACCGATCGGTTGCCCGGCAAGGTCGCCGCGACCGTGGTGGTGACGATGACCCGGGAGCAGCTGGTGGCGGATCTGGCCGCGGCGCATCTGGACACCGGGCACGACATCTCCGCGGGGGACGCGCGCCGGTTGGCGTGCAACGCCGGGATCGTGCCGGTGGTGCTGGGCGGGGCGTCGCAGCCGTTGGACCTGGGTCGGGCGAAACGGTTCTTCAGCGAGGCGCAACGGACCGCGCTGGCTACGAGGTATGACCAGTGCGCGGTGCTGGGGTGTGACAGCCCGTTCGCCTGGACCGAGCTGCACCACGAGCATCCCTGGTCCAGGGGCGGGGCCACCGACCTGGAGCACGCGGTCCCGTTGTGCGGGCGAGACCACCGCGACATCCACAAACCCGGCACCCGGGCCACCATCACCACCGGCCCCGACGGCCGCAAGACCGTCCAGATCCACCGACGCGAGTAGGGGAGAGCGAGATGGTGACGACGGTGAGCGCTGCGGTGCCGACCCGGGTTCAGGTGCGCCCACGGACCCTGGCGGGTGGCCGCTGCCCGATTGCCGGCAGCGAGCGCGGAGGGCACTGGTCAGCGCGGGGTGATGGCGCGGCTCGCGAACTCGTGGGCCACGCGGTAGCCGAGGCTGCTGTAGAGGCTGCGGGCCGTGTCGTTGTCGGCGTACATCCCGAGCGTCGCCACGCCGTCCGCCTCGATGCAGCCGCGGGTCAGCGCGGCGGTGACGGCGCGGCCGAGGCCCCGGCCTCGGTGGGCCGGGTCGACGACGATGCCGGTCAGCACTCCGTGGCCGGTCCGCGAGCGGTGCAGCGCCGCCGCGGCGATGACGCGGGACGGGTCCAGCTCGTCGCGGATGCCGGCCCACAGCTCGGTGCGTCCCGTGCCCGGCTCCGACTCGGCGGTCGGGTTGCCGATCTCGTTGAGCGCCGTGATGGCCTGGGCGTCGGCGGTGTCGTCGAGCGGGACCACCAGGTCCTGGCCGGGGGTCCGTGGCGGCGCGACCGTGCTCCACCACCAGTCCCAGTTGCCGCCGTCACCGACGACGAAGTGCTCGTGCAGCGTGGGTTCGCGGTGTCGTTCGACCGAGATGCCTGCGAGGTCGCCCCACGGACGCGTGCGGGCGATCCACGCCAGCAGCTCGGCGGCGTCGGCATCGTCGGGGCCGAGCACGGTGCCGCGGGGCCCGCGTCGCCGCGGGGAGTGCGGCATGGTGCGCAGGGCGTAGGCGCTGCCCCAGCGGTAGCCCGTGTCACCGGAGGCCAGCGCCCCGTCGTAGAGCACGTACGGGTCGTGCTGGCTGGCTTTCTCGAGCGCCCGCTGGGTGGTGATCGGCTCCGGCGCGACTTCCAGCGGTTCGACGTCCACGTGCTGCACGAGGCAGATCACAGCACGCGGGAGTCGCCGGGACGTCCGTGGGGTGCCCGTGCCGCAGCGTGCAGCGCGTGGTGGGCCGTCGGGGCCCGTGTGTGTGCCCGTGTCGCAGCACGCGCTACGCAGCGCGCGGTGGGCGCCGGGGCGTCGGTGGGGTTGTGTGTGCTGGTCATTAGCGTGTCGGCGTGAGCGATGACCTGTTCTCGAGTGCGGCGACGGAGTCCGGGGCGGCGCAGGCGTCGGCGCCGCTCGCGGTGCGGATGCGGCCGCGGTCGTTGGACGAGGTGCGCGGGCAGGGCGACGTGCTGCGGCAGGGAAGTCCGCTGCGCCGGTTGGTCGAGGGCGTGCAGGGCGCCGCCGGGCCGGTGTCGGCGATCCTGTGGGGCCCGCCCGGCACCGGGAAGACGACCCTGGCGCACCTCGTGGCGCGTGCGGGGGAGCACGACCGTGCGGGAGAACGGACCTCTGGTGGGGAACAGGACCGTGCGCGGGAACAGAACCGCGCGGGAGAACAGGACCTTGCGGGGGAGCCGGGGGGCGCAGGTCGCGAGGCTGGCCGGGCGACGCCTCGTCGGGCGTTCGTGGAGCTGTCGGCGATCAACGCAGGCGTGAAGGACGTGCGCGCCGTGATGGATCAGGCGGCACGTGATCGAGACCTGTACGGCCGGCAGACCGTGCTGTTCCTCGACGAGATCCATCGGTTCAGCAAGGCGCAGCAGGACGCGTTGCTGCCAGGGGTCGAGAACCGGCTGGTGGTGCTGGTCGCCGCCACGACGGAGAACCCCTCGTTCAGCGTCATCTCGCCGCTGATGTCGCGCTCGATCCTGGTGCGGCTGCAGTCGCTGAGCGACGACGACGTCGCCGCCCTGATCGATGCCGCACTCACCGAATCACGAGGCCTGGCAGGCAGATTCGCCCTCGCGGACGACGCGAAGGCGCAGCTGGTGCGGCTGTCCGGCGGTGACGCGCGGGCGGCGCTGACCGCGCTCGAGGCGGCCGCGGGAGTCGCGGAAGACGTTGCGCGACAAGGAGGTTCGGCCGGTTCTGGCAGTGGAGGTTCGGGCGGTTACGGCTCGCCCGTCCCGATCTCGCTGGAGACTCTCGAGCAGGCGCTGGCGGTGGCGGCTGTGCGTTACGACCGGGCCGGCGACCAGCACTACGACGTCGCGAGCGCGCTCATCAAGTCGATGCGGGGGAGCGACGTGGACGCGGCGCTGCACTACCTCGCGCGCATGCTCGAGGCGGGCGAGGACCCGCGATTCATCGCGCGGCGCATCGTGATCGCGGCCAGCGAGGACGTCGGCATGGCCGATCCCACGGCGCTGCAGACCGCCGTCGCCGCGATGCACGCGGTGGCGCAGATCGGGATGCCCGAGGCGCGAATCGTGTTGGCCCAGGCCGTGGTTCACAACGCCTTGGCGCCGAAGTCCAACGCCAGCTACAGCGGCATCAACGCCGCGATCGCGGACGTGCGGGCCGGCAAGGGCGGTGCCGTCCCGGTGCACCTGCGCGGCTCGAGCTACTCCGGCGCCGAACAGCTCGGCCACGGCAAGGGGTACCGCTACAGCCACGACGAGCCGGGTGGCGTGGGGCCGCAGCAGTTCCTCCCCGACGACCTCGCCGAGGTGGCGGACTACTACCACCCGACCGATCGCGGGTGGGAGGAGCGCATCGGTCCGCGCTGGACGACGCTGCGCCGGACGATTCGCGGCGAGACCCAGGGGCGACCGCAAGATAACGATTGAGTGACCCTGATCGCTCCCTCGGAGTGAGCCGTCTCACGCTGTGGCACTGTGAACCCGGCGTCGAACCACGGGGGACGGGCGGCGTCACTGTCCAGAGGTGAACGGATGGCCTACAACGGCTGTCCGAGTGAGGTCACGGAGGCCGCATGAGCATCCCGCCGGGAGCGGAGCAAACCGCTGTCGCAGAAGGCGAAGACGTCGCCCTTGAAGGGCCTGCGCCGCGGGAGGGTAAGTCGCCGACGCAGATCGCGCTGGAGCGGCTGCGCAAGGACAAGATCGCCATCGTCTGCCTCGTGGTGATCACGCTGTTCGTCCTGATGGCGATCTTCCAGACCCAGATCACCAACATCGTCGGGGTCAACGACCAGCCGGACGTGCTGCTGATCGACCCGACGACGACGCTCCCGACCATCACCTCGACCCCCGACCACCCGCTGGGCGTCGAGCCGCAGACCGGCCGCGACCTGTTCTACCGCTGGGTGCACGGAGCTCGTCCCAGCCTCCTGGTCGGCATCTTTGCCGCGACGATGACGCTGCTCATCGGCATCACCATGGGCCTGCTCGCCGGCTTCCTCGGCGGCTGGGTCGACCGCGTCATCTCCTGGTGGGTGGACTTCCTGCTCTCCCTGCCGTTCCTGATCATGGCGTTCGCCATCGTCCCGATCGCCATGGCGCGCTTCGGCAGCCCCGACGCCAGTGGCTTCATCGAGGACGACAAACGGGCGCTCATCGGTATGGCCTCGCTCGTCACGATCCTGGTCGTCTTCGGCTGGCCGAGCCTGTGCCGACTCATCCGCGGTGAGGTGCTGTCGCTGCGCGAGCGGGAGTTCGTCCAGGCCTCGCGTGCGCTCGGCGCCCCGTCACGGCGGGTGCTGTTCAAGGAGATGCTGCCCAACCTGCTCGGCCCGATCATCGTCAACTACACCGTGATGATCCCCGCGTTCATCTCCATCGAGGCCGGCCTGTCGTTCCTCGGCATCGGGCTGCAGCCGCCGACCATCTCCTGGGGCCAGACGATCGCGAGCGCGCAGTCCTCGTTCGAGACCTATCCGATCTACATGTGGGTGCCGACTCTGAGCATCGCGTTGCTGGTGCTCGCCCTGAGCCTGTTCGGTGACGCCGTCTCCGACGCGTTCAACCCGCAGACCCGCCGCTAGCCGCGGCACGCGCGGACGGGGCCGCGCCGCAGTCTCTGCTCGACACAACTGAAAACACATCCCACACACCACTCCCGGCAGCACAAGACCGGGAGGGATCTCAGAAGGAGAAATCCATGCGCTGGACCAAGGTTGTCGCCCTCGCGGCAGCGGGTTCGCTCTCTCTCGCCGCGTGCAGCGGCGGGTCCGAGGGCGGCAGCTCCTCGAGCACCACCGCCGACCCCAACGCCGCCAACAACCAGGACTTCACCAAGGTCCCGGCGAGCGCCGGCTTCGAGCCCAACGCCAAGGGTCCGGTGACGGTCCAGGGTGCGAAGTCGGGCGGCACGCTGACGTGGAACGTCAACGCCATCCCGGAGAACACCGACCCGTCGACGCA
Organism: Barrientosiimonas humi; assembly: GCF_006716095.1. Classification (NCBI taxonomy): domain Bacteria; kingdom Bacillati; phylum Actinomycetota; class Actinomycetes; order Micrococcales; family Dermacoccaceae; genus Barrientosiimonas; species Barrientosiimonas humi. Next base: position 1,639,204 of record NZ_VFOK01000001.1, on the reverse strand, counting down.
GTACTACCAGGACGTCGCGGGCATCCACAAGCTCACCACCCGCACGCTGACCTCGTACGCCATGCGCGGCGACAAGTCGGTGCTGGTGCCCGACCTCGCGACCGACCTCGGCCAGGTTTCCTCGGACAAGCTGTCCTGGAAGTTCACGCTGAAGAAGGGCATCAAGTACGAGGACGGCACGCCGATCAAGGCGTCCGACATCGCCTACTCGGTGAAGCGCTCGTTCGCCCAGGAGGAGATGCCCGGCGGGCCGACCTTCCAGAACGAGTACTTCAAGGACGGCGACAAGTACAAGGGTCCGTGGAAGTCCGGTGAGAACTACGCCGGCGTGACCGCCGACGACGCGGCCGGCACGATCACCTTCAACCTGTCGAAGCCGATGCAGACGCTGCCCTACTTCGCGGCGTTCACCATGTTCAGCCCGGTGCCGAAGGCCAAGGACACCAAGACCAACTACCAGCTGAAGTGGGTGGCCACCGGCCCCTACAAGATCGAGTCCTACAGCAAGGGTTCGAAGCTGACCCTGGTCAAGAACACCAACTGGGACGCGAAGTCCGACCCGTCGCGCACGCAGTACCCCGACCGGATCGTCTTCAACTTCAACCGGGACATCCCGACCACCGCCAAGGCGATCATGGCCGACAACGGCAGTGACCAGACGACCGCGTCGTACGACGGTGTGGACGCCTCGATCCTGCAGCAGGTGCTCGGCCCGAAGAAGAACCAGGTCGCGACCGGCCCGTCGAACTGTGTCAGCTACATCACGATGGACACGGTCACCATCCCGCTCGAGGTGCGCAAGGCGATCATGACTGCCTGGCCGTACGACCAGATCCGCATCGCGGGTGGCGAGACCACGTTCGACTACGCCCCGGCCAAGAGCTACGGCTCCCCGCAGGTGCCCGGCTTCAACTACACCGAGACTCCCGGCCTCACCGGTCAGGGCAAGGGTGACCCGGCCAAGGCGAAGCAGATGCTGCAGCAGGCGGGCAAGAGCGGCTTCGAGCTGTCGTACTACTACTCCAGCGACGACGACACGGCCAAGAAGGTCGAGGCCGTGCGCAAGCCGCTGCTCGAGGCTGCCGGCTTCAAGGTCAAGTCGATCCCGATCGCAAGCACCGAGGGTCGTAAGAAGCGCATCGAGACCAACCACAACGTGAACCTGATGCAGGGCACGCGCGGCTGGTGCTACGACTGGCCGGCCGGTGACTCGATCTACCCGCCGCTGTTCGCCAGCACGCTGCCCATCAACGGTGGCGTCGGCAACATCAAGGACAAGGCCCTCGACAAGGAGATGAGCGACATCTCCCAGCTGCCGCTCGAGCAGCAGGGCCCGAAGTGGAGTGCGCTGGACAAGAAGCTGCGCGACACGGTCCTGCCGGCCCTGCCGACGAACTACAGCAAGGGCTCGGCGATCTTCGGCTCGAAGGTCAACAACGTCCAGATCGACCCGAACCAGGGCTTCCCGGACCTGACTCTGATCTGGGTCGGCTGACGCTGACCTGATCGCTCGCGTCGGGGGCAGGATTTCCACGTCCTGCCCCCGACGTGAGCCCAAGATTCGAACTATCGTCGTTTCGTCCTTCTCGCACGAGGAAGTGTGTGATCTGCGGTGCTCATCTATCTGACGCGACGCGTCCTGCTCGGCCTGAGCGTGGTGCTCGCGGCCATCGTCGCGACGTTCATCCTCTTCTTCGTCGGGCCGAACGACCCGACGACGGCGCTGTGCGGACGCCAGTGCACCCCTGAGCGCGCGGCTCAGATCGAGCAGAACCTGGGGCTGGACAAGCCCAAGACCGAGCAGTTCACCCGCTACGTCAAGGGTCTGGTCGTCGGCACCAAGGAGAGCGACGGTGGCGGCGCCCGGGACTGTGAGGCGCCCTGCCTCGGCTGGTCCTACGTGCAGAACCGGTCGGTCACCGACATCGTGAAGCAAGCCTTCCCCGTGACGGTCTCCGTCGTTGCCGGCGGCATGGTCGTGTACTCGATCATGGGCATCTCGCTCGGCGTGCTCTGTGCGCGCAAGAGAGGAAAATGGGTCGACAAGCTGATCGTCGGCAGCTCGCAGTTCATCTCGGCGATCCCGTACTACATCCTCGCCGTGATCTTCTATCTCTACGGTATGAAGTACACCGGTCTGGTCCCTGAAGCGACGTGGACCCCGCTGACGCAAAGCCCGTGGGGCTGGTTCGTCGGGCTCCTCGGCGTCTGGTTGTTCTACGGCGCGATCACCTCGACCGGTTACATCCGATACATCCGAGCCTCGATGATCGACACCCAGGCGCAGGACTACGTGCGCACCGCCCGGTCCAAGGGCATCTCGGAGTTCGACGTCACCTTCAAGCACGCCCTGCGCGCGGCCATCGCGCCGTTCGTGACCCTGCTCGGCCTCGGTGTCGCGGCCGAGCTGACCGGTGCGATCTTCACCGAGCGCGTGTTCAACCTGCCTGGGATGGGCACCCGGACCATCCTCGCCTACTCCCAGGGTGACCTCCCGGTCATCGCGGGCATCGTGATCGTGAGCTCGGTCCTGCTGGTGGTGGCCAACATCATCGTCGACCTGCTGTATGGAGTGGTGGACCCCCGCGTGAAGCTGTCATGACCGAGACCAACACCACCGAGACGGCCGGCGTCCCGGCCGACGAGGGCCACCTGGGCCAGCGCGGCGAGCGCATCCTGACGGTCAAGGACCTCACGGTGCAGTTCCCGACCGCCGACGGCCTGGTCAACGCCGTGAACGGCCTGAGCTACTCGCTGGACATGGGCAAGACGCTGGCGATCGTCGGTGAGTCCGGCTCCGGCAAGAGCGTGTCGAGCATGGCCGTGATGGGCCTGCACGACCCGCAGCGGACCAGGATCAGCGGCTCGATCGAGCTGGACGGCACCGAGCTGGTGGGCGCTTCCCCGTCGCTGCTGCGACGGGTGCGCAGCTCCACGGCGTCGATGATCTTCCAGGACCCGCAGAGCTCGTTCCACCCGTTCAAGAAGATCGGGCCGCAGATCGCCGAGGCCTACCTCGCGCACCACAAGGTGTCCAAGCAGGTGGCGATGAATCGCTCGGTCGAGATGCTCGACCGGGTCGGCATCCCCAACCCGGGCCGGCGCGCCAAGCAGTACCCGCACGAGTTCTCCGGCGGTATGCGCCAGCGCGCGATGATCGCGCTCGGGCTGGTCAACGACCCCAAGCTGTTGATCGCCGACGAGCCGACCACCGCGCTCGACGTCACGGTTCAGGCGCAGATCCTGGACCTGCTGGGAGACCTGCAGAAGGAGTTCGGCTCGGCGATCGTGCTGATCACCCACGACCTCGCCGTGGTCGCCGAGGTGGCCGACGACGTGATGGTGATGTACGGCGGCCGCGCCGTCGAGCACGGCACGGCGCACGAGGTGCTGGCCAACCCGCGTCACCCCTACACCTGGGGTCTGCTGGGCTCGGTGCCCAAGCTGTCGTCGCAGGGCGGCAACCTGCGCACCATCCGCGGCCTGCCGCCGTCGCTGATCAACCTGCCGACCGGGTGCTCGTTCCACCCCCGGTGCGACTTCCGGGACCGGGTCGGCGAGGCGTGCGTGACGACGTTGCCGGAGCTGGCGGTGCGCGAGGGTGACACCACGCGCACGTCCAGGTGCCACCTGCAGAATCCGGCGGAGATCTTCGAGACCGAGGTGGCGGCGACCCTTGAGTGACAACGTGAACGAGGAGCAGATGACCGAGCGGGGCACCGGCGCGACGGCGATGGGCGCGATGTCGACGACCGACGAGCCGATCGTGCACCCGCGTCGTGACCAGAGCCGTAAGCCCATGCTCGAGGTCACCGACCTGGTGAAGCACTTCCCGATCAAGGAGTACACCGGGGTGCTGCCCACCAAGCTGAACCTGCGGGCGGTCGACGGCGTCTCCTTCGACGTCGCGCCCGGCGAGACGCTGGGCCTGGTGGGGGAGTCGGGTTGTGGCAAGACCACGACCGGTCGCCTCGTGACCCGGCTGCTCGAGCCGACGTCGGGGTCGATCCGGTTCGAGGGCAAGGAGATCGCGCACGCCAAGGAGAGCGAGCTGCGCCCCATGCGGCGCGACATCCAGCTGATCTTCCAGGACCCTTACCAGTCGCTGAACCCGCGGCAGACGGTCAACACGATCGTCGGCACGCCGCTGGAGATCCACAACCTGGTCCCGAAGAACAAGCGCAAGGCGCGGGTCCAGGAGCTGCTGGAGCTGGTCGGGCTCAACCCCGAGCACGTCAACCGCTACCCCAACGAGTTCTCCGGTGGTCAGCGCCAGCGCATCGGCATCGCCCGGGCGCTCGCGGTCGAGCCGCGGCTGATCGTGGCCGACGAGCCGGTGTCGGCGCTGGACGTGTCGATCCAGGCGCAGGTGATGAACCTGCTGGAGAAGCTGCGCAAGGAGCTGAACCTGGCGTTCATCTTCGTCGCGCACGACCTCGGCGTCGTCCGGCACTTCTGCGACCGCGTGGCCGTGATGTACCTCGGCAAGATCATGGAGATCGGCGACCGCGAGGACATCTACCAGGCGCCCGAGCACCCCTACACCCAGGCGCTGCTGTCGGCGGCGCCCGACCTCAACGTCGTGCGCGGCGCCACCCCGCCGGAGCGCATCCGGCTCGAGGGTGACGTGCCGAGCCCGATCGACCCGCCGAGCGGCTGCCGCTTCCGCACCCGCTGCTGGAAGGCGCAGGACATCTGCGCCGAGCAGGAGCCGGCGCTGGAGTCCAAGCCCACCAGCGGTCCCGAGCACCTGATCGCCTGCCACTTCGCCGAGAAGCGCAGCGACCTGGTGGTCAGCACCGAGGACATTCCCGCGTAGCGAATATCCGCTCGTCGTCGCGCCCGACCCTCGCGATAGGGTCGGGCGCGACTTTTCGCGCTCGTTGCACCACCTCGAAGGACACCCATGGAAACCGCTGAGATCCGCCGCCGCTGGCTGCGCTACTTCGAGCAGCACGGACACGCGGTGGTGCCCAGCGCACCCCTGATCTACGACGACCCGAACCTGCTGTTCGTCAACGCCGGGATGGTGCCGTTCAAGCCGTACCTCCTCGGGCAGCAGACCCCGCCGTGGCAGCTCGCGACCAGCGTGCAGAAGTGTGTGCGCACCGGTGACATCGAGGAGGTCGGCAAGACCTCCCGGCACGGCACGTTCTTCCAGATGAACGGCAACTTCTCCTTCGGCGACTACTTCAAGCAGGGCGCGATCGAGCTGGCCTGGGGGCTGCTCACCACCCACCAGTCGCAGGGCGGCTACGGCCTGGACCCCGAGCGGATCTGGCCGACTGTCTTCCGCGACGACGACGAGGCGCACGCCATCTGGCGCGACGTCATCGGGATCCCCGAGGAGCGGATCGTCCGGCGCGACGAGAACGACAACTACTGGTCGATGGGCGTGCCCGGCCCGGGCGGCCCGAGCTCGGAGATCTTCTACGACCGCGGCCCGGAGTACGGCACCGAGGGCGGGCCGGCGGTCGACGAGGACCGCTACATGGAGATCTGGAACCTGGTCTTCATGCAGGACGAGCTGTCGGCCGTGCGCAGCAAGTCCGACTTCGACGTGGCGGGTCCGCTCCCGGCCAAGAACATCGACACCGGGATGGGCCTGGAGCGCATCGCGAGCGTGCTGCAGGGCGTGGACAACCTGTACGAGATCGACGAGGTCTACCCCGTCCTGGAGAAGGCCGCGGAGCTCACCGGCAAGGAGTACGGCGCGCACTCCCAGCACGACGCGGCGCACAGCCACCCCGACGACGTGCACCTGCGCGTGGTCGCCGACCACGTGCGCTCCTCGCTCATGCTCATCGGCGACGGCGTGACGCCGGGCAACGAGGGCCGCGGCTACGTCCTGCGCCGGATGCTGCGCCGCGCCGTGCGCGCGATGCGCCTCCTCGGGTACGCCGAGCCCGCGCTGCCGCAGCTGCTCCCGGTGAGCATGGAGCGGATGAGCCAGTCCTACCCCGAGCTCAAGACCGACTTCCCGCGCATCAGCCAGATCGCCTACGCGGAGGAGACCGCCTTCCGGCGCACCCTCGAGGCGGGCACCACGATCCTGAACAGCGCGGTCGGCCGCGCCAAGACCGAGGCGAGCGGCAGCGCAGCCGGCCCCGCGCTCAGCGGGTCGCAGGCGTTCCAGCTGCACGACACGTACGGCTTCCCGATCGACCTCACCCTCGAGATGGCCGCGGAGCAGGGCGTCCAGGTGGACGAGCAGGGCTTCCGCCGGCTCATGCAGGAGCAGCGCGACCGGGCCAAGGCCGACGCGAAGGCCAAGAAGTCCGGCCACGCCGACACCGAGGTCTGGAAGCAGCTGCGCGAGCGGGGCGCCACCGAGTTCCTGGCGTACGACGCGCTCGACGCGGAGGCGACCGTCACCGGCCTGGTGCTCGACGGTGCGCAGGTGCCCGAGCTGAACCCGGGGCAGACCGGTCAGCTGGTGCTCGACCGCACCACGTTCTACGCCGAGTCCGGTGGTCAGATCGCCGACGACGGCGTCATCGTCACGCCGCAGGGACGGCTGCGGGTGCGCGACGTGCAGCGCCCGGTGAAGGGCCTGATCGTGCACACCGTCGAGGCGGTCGACGGGCCGGTCGCGGTGGGTGACGCCGTGCAGGCGCAGGTCGACCCCGAGTGGCGCGTCTCGGCCTGCCAGGCGCACTCCGGCACGCACGTGGTGCACGCCGCGCTGCGCCAGGTGCTCGGTCCGTCGGCGCTGCAGTCGGGCTCGTACAACAAGCCGGGATACCTCCGGCTCGACTTCGCCTGGAACTCCGCGCTCTCGCCCGAGACGCGCAGCGAGATCGAGGAGGTCGCGAATCTCGCTGTGCGACAAGACCTTCCGGTGTCGGCTGCGTTCATGACGTTGCCGCAGGCGAAGGAGATGGGCGCGCTCGCACTGTTCGGCGAGACCTACGACGAGCAGGTGCGCGTCGTCGAGATCGGCGGCCCGTGGTCGCGCGAGCTGTGCGGTGGCACCCACGTCGCGCACTCCTCGCAGGTCGGCGCGCTCACCCTCACCGGGGAGAGCTCGGTGGGGTCCGGCGTGCGCCGGCTCGAGGCGTACGTCGGCATGGACGCGCTGCGCTTCCTGGCCTCGGAGCGGGCGCTGGTCTCCGAGCTCAGCCAGCTGGTCAAGGCCCAGCCGGGCGAGCTGAAGCAGCGGGTGAGCGAGCTGCTCGACCGCGTCAAGGAGGCCGAGCGGGCGGTCAGCACGCTGCGCCAGCAGCAGGTGCTCGCCCAGGCCGGCTCGCTGGTCGAGGCGGCCAAGGACGTCTACGGCGTGCGGTTCGTCGGTCACGACGGTGGCGACCTGCCGGCCGACGACGCGCGCAAGCTGGCGCTCGACCTGCGTGGCCGGCTCGGCGAGCAGCAGCCGTCGGTCGTCGCGGTCGCCGGTGGCGGAGCCCGGCCGGTCGTCGTCGTCGCGACCAACGCGCTCGCGCGCGAGTGGGGCGTCAAGGCGGGCGACCTGGTCAAGCTCGCGGCCGGCACGCTCGGTGGCGGCGGGGGCGGCAAGCCCGACCTCGCCCAAGGCGGCGGCAGCGACCCGGCGAAGCGCCCCGAGGCGCTGCAGCAGGTCGAGCACGCCGTCGGCAAGACGGTCACGTCGGGCAGCTGAGCGTGCGGCGGGGCGTCCGGCTCGGCGTCGACGTGGGCAAGGCCCGGGTCGGGCTGTCCGCGAGCGACGCCGACGGGATCCTCGCGACCCCGGTCGAGACGCTCACCCGCGAGCCCGCGGCCCTCGGGGACGTGCGCCGGGTCGCGCAGGAGGCGACCGAGCGGGAGGCGATCGAGGTCGTCGTGGGCCTGCCCGTCGGGCTCTCCGGCAGCGAGGGGGCGGCCGCGCAGGACGCCCGCACCTGGGCGCGCGAGCTCAAGAAGCAGCTGCCGCGCACCTCGGTGCGGCTGGTCGACGAGCGGCTCACGACGGTCGACGCGCACCGGGCGCTGCACGAGGGCGGGGTGGCCGGCCGGCAGCACCGCAAGCACGTGGATCAGGTAGCAGCTGTGCTGATCCTGCAAGTCGCGCTTGACTCCGAGCGGCGGACGGGACAGCCTGCGGGAGAATCAGTGGGGGGACGAAAGCCGAGAGCGCGCCGCACCGCACGCCAGGAAGGCGGAGGATGAACGACTCCCACCTCGGGAACTCCCTGTTCGGACGCGACGACGGGGACAACCCCGCGGGCGCGCGACCGGAGGGCGAGGAGGTCCCTGCCGAGCGGCACCGCCTCCCGGCCGAACGCCCACCGGCGACCCGGGCCGCAGCCCGGCGTCGCGCAGAGGCGCGGGCCGAGCACGACGCCGAGTTGGCGTACGTCGACGAGCGGGGCGGCGACGACGACTACGACGACCGCCCGGCGCGTGGCCGCCGCCCGTGGATCCCGCTGCTACTGGCGCTCGCGCTCGTGGTGGGCGGTGGTTTCGTGGCCGTCCGCACGCTCGGGGTCGGGATGCCCTCGCTCGGGTTCGGCAGCTCCCAGGCCGGCGGCGACTACGAGGGCGAGGGCAGCGGCCAGGTCGACGTCAAGGTCGAGCAGGGCGACAGCGGGTCGGCGATCGGCGCGCGGCTGCAGGAGGCCGGCGTGGTCAAGTCGGGCAGCACGTTCGCCCAGGTGTTCGCCACCAACCCCGACGCCTCGAAGATCCAGCCCGGTACGTACCGGCTGCGCAAGGAGATGAGCTCCAGCTCGGCGCTCACCCTGATGCTCACGCCGGGCTCGCGCACCGGCCAGGCCGTCACCATCCCCGAGGGGCTGTGGGCCTCGGAGATCTACGCCCGCCTCGCCAAGGCGACGAACACCCCGATCGGCGACTACACCGAGGTCGACCCCAAGCAGCTGGGCCTGCCGCCCGGGGCGAGCAACCGCGTCGAGGGATATCTGTTCCCCTCGACCTACGAGTTCGACCCCAAGACCAGCGCGACCGACCAGCTCAAGCGGATGGTCGCCGAGTTCAAGCGACAGGTGCGTCCGCTCGGCATCCGGGCCGACAACCTCAACCGGGTGATGACGGTCGCGAGCATCGTGCAGGGTGAGTCGCGTGCCGGGGCCGACGGGCCGAAGGTGGCGCGCGTGGTCGAGAACCGGCTCAAGCCCGGCGGTGAGACCGCGGGCCGGCTGCAGATGGACTCCACGGTGCACTACGCCATCAAGAAGCGCGGCACCGTGACCACCACCGCCCAGCAGCGGGAGACCGACAGCCCGTACAACACCTACCGCAACCAGGGGCTGCCGCCGGGGCCGATCAACAACCCGGGCGTCGCCGCGATCAAGGCGGCCGCCGCGCCGGCCGAGGGCAACTGGCTCTACTTCGTCACCGTGAACCAGGAGACGGGCGAGACCAAGTTCGCCGAGACCAAGCCCGAGCACGACAAGAACGTGCGCGAGTTCCGCACCTGGTGCCGCGACAATCCGGGGAAGTGCTGATGGCGACCCACCGGGCAGCGGTCCTCGGCTCGCCGGTGGCGCACAGCCTGTCGCCGCTGCTGCACCGCACGGGGTATGCCGCGACCGGGCTGCACGACTGGACCTACGACGCGCACGAGGTGCGCGCCGGGGGACTCGCCGACTTCCTGGTCGGGCTGGGGCCGCAGTGGCGGGGTCTGTCGCTGACGATGCCGCTCAAGGAGGAGTCGCTGCTGCTGGCCACCGAGTGCACTCCGCTCGCGCTGCAGGTCGGCGCCGGCAACACGCTGGTGCGCCGGCCCGACGGCGGCTGGCTCGCGGACAACACCGACGTCGCCGGGGTGCGCGGGGCGCTGTGCGCCGCGCACGAGGGCGGCGAGCACCCCGCCCGCGCCACGATCATCGGCTCGGGTGCGACCGCCCGGGCGGTGCTCGCCGCGCTCGACCAGATCGGGATCACCGAGGTGACGTTCGTCGTGCGCGACCAGGTGCGCGAGAGCACCCTGGCTCAGGCGCACGACCACGGCATGACCGTCTCGACGCGGCGGTTCAGCGACCCCGTGGCCGACTGGGCCGACGCCCAGCTGATGGTCAGTACGACCCCGCCGGGCGCGGCCGACACCGTCGCCATCGCCCTGGCGCAGCGCCCGGCGCCGCCGGGGCAGGTCGTGCTCGACTGCGTCTACGCCGACTGGCCGACCTCGCTCGCGACGATCAGCGAGCAGCGGGGCGCGCGGGTGCTGAGCGGCGTGGAGATGCTCGTGCACCAGGCGGCCGCGCAGTTCCGGATGATGACCGGCGTCGAGCCGCCGCTGGAGGCGATGACCGAGGCCGGGCGCGCGGCGCTGGAGCCGGCGGCCAGCTGAGGCTTCTTGTCCTGCGGGAGCGCCGGCGGGGCTGTCGGGGGTGCGTGGGAGGATCGGCGCCATGCTGCGCTGGATGACTGCCGGGGAGTCCCACGGCCCTGCCCTGGTCGCCATGCTCGAGGGTCTGCCGGCCGGGGTCGAGGTCACGGTCGCCGACCTGCAGGCGGCCCTGGCCCGTCGACGGCTGGGTTACGGCCGCGGGGCGCGGATGTCGTTCGAGAAGGACCAGGTGAGCATCCTCGGCGGCTTCCGGCACGGGCTCTCGCTCGGCTCGCCCGTCGCGATCCACATCGCCAACACCGAGTGGCCCAAGTGGGAGACCGTGATGAGCCCCGGCCCGGTCGAGTCCGCCGCGCTCGCGGCGGCCGACGACGTCGGCGCCGAGAAGGAGCTGGCCCGCAACCGGCCGCTCACCCGCCCCCGCCCGGGGCACGCCGACCTGGTCGGCATGCAGAAATATGCCTTCACCGAGGCCCGCCCGGTGCTCGAGCGCGCCTCCGCCCGCGAGACCGCGGCGCGGGTGGCGCTCGGTCAGGTGGCGGCCTCGTTCCTGGAGCAGGCGTACGGCATCCGGCTGGTCTCGCACACCGTCGCGATCGGTGAGGCCGGCGCGAGCGACGACGCCGCGCCGCAGCCCGACGACGTCGACCGGCTCGACGCCGACCCGGTGCGCACGCTCGACACCGACGGCTCGGCCGCGATGGTCGCCGAGATCGACGCGGCCAAGAAGGACGGCGACACCCTGGGCGGCGTGGTCGAGGTGCTGGCCTACGGCCTGCCGCCGGGCCTCGGGTCGCACGTGCACTGGGACCGGCGCCTCGACGGCCGCCTCGCCGGGGCGCTGATGAGCATCCAGGCCATCAAGGGTGTCGAGGTCGGCGACGGCTTCCGCACCGCCGCGCGCCGAGGCTCGCGGGCGCACGACGAGATCGTGCGCGATCACGACGTGATCCACCGGGTGACCGACCGCGCCGGCGGCACCGAGGGGGGCATGTCCACCGGCGACCCGCTGCGGGTGCGCGCCGCGATGAAGCCGATCAGCACCGTGCCGCGGGCGCTGCGCACGGTCGACGTCGCGACGGGCGAGGCCGCCACGGCCATCCACCAGCGCTCCGACGTGTGCGCGGTCCCGGCGGCGGGGGTGGTGGCCGAGGCGATGGTCGCGCTGGTGCTGGCCGAGGCGTGCCTGGAGAAGTTCGGCGGCGACTCGGTGGCCGAGACCCGGCGCAACCTGGAGGGTTACCTCGCGGCGATCCCGGAGGTCATGCGGTCATGGTGAGCCGGAGCGGCGAGGAGCGCGCAGCGCAGGTTGCGGGCGACGAAGGAGCACGCGGCCGGAGCGGAGTGCGACCGAGCGCGACAGAGGGCATGAGCGGCGAGGAGCGCGCAGCGCAGGTTGCGGGCGACGAAGGAGCACGCGGCCGGAGCGGAGTGCGACCGAGCGCGACAGAGGGCATGAGCGGCGAGGAACGAGGCGACGGAGGAGCGCGGCCGCGGGTGGTGCTCATCGGGCCGCCGGGTGCCGGGAAGTCGACCGTGGGGCGGCTGCTCGCCGAGCGGTGGGGGCTCGACCTGGTCGACACGGATGCCGAGGTGGAGTCCGCGACCGGTCGCACGATCAGCGACATCTTCGTCGAGGACGGCGAGCCGGCATTCCGTGCGCTGGAGGTCGAGGCGGTGCGCGCCGCGGTGCGCCGGCCCGGGGTGCTGGCGCTGGGCGGTGGGGCACCCATGCAGGAGCCGGTCCAGGAGCTCATCGCCGACCTGCCGGTCGTGCTGCTCGAGGTCGGCATCGCTGACGCGTCTCCGCGCATCGGGTTCGACCGGTCGCGGCCGTTGCTGTCGGTCAACCCGCGGGCTCAGTGGTCGCGGCTGATGGAGCAGCGCCGCCCGACGTACGCCCGGCTCGCCGACGTCGTCGTCGACACCAGCGGGCGCTCGGCCGACGACGTGGCGACCGCCGTGGCGGCCGCGCTCGAGGACGGCGCGCCGTGACGATCGGGAGCGAGGAGCCGGGCGCCGAGGCGCTGGCCTCTCCCCGCACGATCGCGGTGGGCGATGTCTACGACGTGGTGATCGGGCGCGGTGTGCTCGGCAGCGGTGCGCCCGGGAGCGGTGCGCCCGGGAGCGGCACGCCCGGCCGCGGCACGCCGGGGAGCGGGGCGATCGCTCGGCTCGTCGGCGAGGGTGCCCGTCGGGTGCTGCTCGTGCACGCCCCCGGGGTGGCGGGGCTCGCGGGTCCGGTGCGCGACCAGCTGGCCGCGCAGGGTCTCGACGTGGTGGTCGAGCAGGTGCCCGACGCCGAGGAGGCCAAGACCGCCGCGGTGGCCGAGCGGCTGTGGCAGGTGCTGGGCGAGCACGACTTCACCCGCAGCGACGCGGTCGTGGCGCTGGGCGGGGGAGCGACCACCGACCTCGGCGGGTTCGTCGCCGCCACCTGGCTGCGCGGGGTGCGGGTCGTGCAGGTGCCGACCACGCTGCTCGGCATGGTCGACGCGGCCGTCGGCGGCAAGACCGGCATCAACACCGCCGCGGGCAAGAACCTCGTCGGTTCCTTCCACGAGCCGGCCGGCGTGCTGATCGACCTCGACACCCTGCGCACCCTCCCGCGGCCCGATCTCCTCGCCGGCATGGCCGAGGTCGTGAAGTGCGGCTTCATCGCCGACCCGCGCATCCTCGAGCTGCTCGAGGCCGATCCCGCGGCCGCGACCGACCTCGACGGCCCGGTGCTGCCCGAGCTGGTCGAGCGGGCCGTCGCGGTCAAGGCGAAGGTGGTGGCGGCCGACCTCAAGGAGTCCTCGCTGCGCGAGATCCTCAACTACGGCCACACCTTCGCCCACGCGATCGAGCAGGTCGAGGGTTACACCTGGCGCCACGGCGACGCCGTCGCGGTCGGCATGGTCTACGTCGCCGAGCTGGCCCGGTCCGCCGGCCTGGTCGACGACGCCCTGGTGGCCCGGCACCGCGAGGTGCTGGGCGCGCTCGGGCTGCCGACGACGTACGCACCCTCGGCCGGCCGCGGGTTCGATGACCTGCTGGCCGCGATGCGCCGCGACAAGAAGACGCGCGGTGCGCTGCTGCGGTTCGTGGCGCTGGACGGCGGGGTCGGGCGCACGACCCGGCTCGAGGGGCCGAGCGAGCAGCAGCTGCGCGGGGCGTACGACGCCGTCCGCGGCTGAGCAGCGCCGCTGAGCGTTCGGACCGTGCGGCTCAGTGCTCGGCCGTGCCGCTCGGTGGGGCCGAGCCGCCCTGCGGGGCGATGTCCAGCATGATCCGGCAGATCTCGTCGTCGAGCGAGCGGCCGAGCGTGCCCCAGCCGGGCTCGTAGTCGTAGATCTCGCGCAGCGTCCGGCCGTGCCGCTGGCCCTCCATCAGCTCGATGTCGTCGGGCGTGATCAGTCCCGGGTGCAGCACGCCGACGGCCTCGCTGACCTTGAGCAGGTCGCGGCGCAGCGTCTTGACGTAGGACGCCAGCCGCACCGCCTTGTCCGTCGGGTCCAGGCCGCGCGCCAGCCACGGGCTCTGCGTGGCGACGCCGGTGGGGCACTTGTCGGTGTGGCACTTCTGCGACTGGATGCACCCGACGGCGAGCATCGCCTCGCGCGCGACGTGCAGCAGGTCCACGCCGAGCGCCATCGCGGTGATGGCGTTCTTGGGCAGGCCGAGCTTGCCGGAGCCGACGAAGGTGACGTCGTCGGTGAGGCCGGCCGCCGCGAACATCCGGTAGACCCGGGTGAACGCCACGAAGAAGGGCAGCGCCACCGCGTCGCTGAACACCTGCGGCGCCGCGCCCGTGCCGCCCTCGCCGCCGTCGATGGTGACGAAGTCGACGCCGCGGTCGCCCCGGGCCATCTGCTCGGTGAGCCGCTCCCAGAACAGCAGGTCGCCGACGGCCGACTTCACACCGACCGGCAGACCGGTCTCGGCGGCGACGAGCTCGACCCAGTCGAGCATCGAGTCGACGTCGTGGAACTCCGCGTGCCGGCTGGGGCTGATGACGTCCTGGCCGAGCGGGACGCCGCGGATCTCGGCGATCTCCGGGGTGACCTTGGCCGCCGGCAGCACCCCGCCGAGGCCCGGCTTGGCCCCCTGGCTGAGCTTGATCTCGATGGCCCGCACGGGCGCGCTCGCGACGACGTCCTTCAGCCGGGCCAGGTCGAAGCGGCCCTGCTCGTCGCGGCAGCCGAAGTAGCCGGTGCCGATCTGCAGGATCAGGTCGCCGCCCTGCCGGTGGTGGGAGGACAGCCCGCCCTCGCCGGTGTTGTGCAGCGCCCCGGCCATCGCCACGCCCCGGTTGATCGCCTCGATCGCGGGACCGGACAGCGACCCGAAGCTCATCGCCGAGACGTTGACCACCGAGCACGGCCGGAACGCCTGCGCCCGGCCGCGCGCGGCGCCGAGGACCTTGGCCGAGGGCAGCGCCTCGTCCTCCCCGGCGTGCACCCCGCCCGCCGGCACGGCGGCGCTGAACGTGCGGTGCTTGATGATGGGGTAGCCCACGCCGTTCTCGACGTCGTCGTCGGTGCCGAACCCGATGTAGTTGTTCTCGTGCTTGGCCGAGGCGTAGATCCAGGAGCGCTGGTCGCGGCTGAACGGCCGCTCCTGGTCGTTGCTCGTCACGATGTACTGCCGCAGCTCCGGCCCGATGGTCTCCAGCAGGTATCTGCCGTGGCCGAGCACGGGGTAGTTGCGCAGCAGCGCGTGCTTCTTCTGGGTCAGGTCGCGCGCGGCGACACCGAGGGTCGCGATCGCGGCGACGCCGGCGGCTCGGGTCCAGCTCATGCCTCGCAGTCTGTCCCTCCGCGGGGCCGCGGCCAACCACCGAGCCGGGTGAGGCGTACGGCGGGGGCGGCGCAGCCCGGTAGACTGGGCGAAACCCCGATCCCCGGGCGCTCACGCGTGCCCAGCGGGGACCGTCCCGAGCGAAAGAGAACGATGGCCAGCACGAACGATCTGAAGAACGGCATGGTGCTCAACCTGGAGGGCCAGCTGTGGTCCGTGGTGGAGTTCCAGCACGTCAAGCCCGGCAAGGGTCCGGCCTTCGTGCGCACCAAGCTCAAGAACGTGCTCTCCGGCAAGGTCGTCGACAAGACGTTCAACGCGGGCGTCAAGGTCGACACCGCGAACGTCGACCGCTCGGACATGCAGTACCTCTACCGCGACGGTGAGGACTTCGTGTTCATGGACTCCAAGACCTATGACCAGATCCACGTGCCGGCCACGACCGTCGGCAAGGCCGCCGGCTTCCTGCTGGAGAACCAGGAGGCGATCGTCGCCCAGCACGACGGCACCGTGCTCTACATCGAGCTGCCGGCCTCGGTCGTGCTCGAGATCGCGCACACCGAGCCGGGCCTGCAGGGCGACCGCTCCACCGGGGGCACCAAGCCCGCGACGCTGGAGACCGGCGCCGTGATCCAGGTGCCGCTGTTCCTGGAGCAGGGCACCAGGGTCAAGGTCGACACCCGCGACGGTTCCTACCTCGGCCGGGTCAGCTGAGTGAGCAGGCCGACCGCGCGCACCAAGGCCCGCAGGGCCGCGCTGGACCTGCTGTTCGAGGCCGAGCAGCGCGGGGTCAACGCCGTCGACCTGCTGGAGCAGCGGATCGCCGAGCCCAGCGGTGACATCCCGCCGCGCGAGCACACCGACACCCTGGTGCGCGGCGTCGTCTCGCGCTGGCACCCGATCAACGAGGCGCTGACGACCTACAGCCAGGGCTGGCCGCTGGAGCGGATGCCCGCCGTGGACCGTGCGCTGCTGCGGGTCGCGACGTTCGAGGTGCTCTACCTCGACGACGTGCCCGACGGCGTCGCCATCAGCGAGGCGGTGGCGCTCGCGACCGAGCTGTCCACCGACGAGTCGCCCGCCTTCATCAACGGGTTGCTCTCGCGCATCGCCGACGTGAAGGCCACCCTGGTCTGAGCGGCGACGAGGGGGAGGGAGCCAGCCGATGGCGTACGACGTCGGACCGGGCATGAGCACCAGCCCGGCCACCCGTGTGGCCCCCGAGCACGAGCGGACCGGCCAGGGGGCCGGCCGCATCGGCCTGATCGACGTGGCCCGCGGTGTCGCGATCGTCGCGGTCGTGGTCTACCACCTGGTGTGGGACCTGGGTGACCTCGGGCTGATCGACAGCACCCCGGCCCAGGGCGAGACCGGCAAGAACGTCGCGCACGGCATCGCCGGGTCGTTCATCTTCCTGGTCGGCGTGAGCCTGGTGCTGGCGCACGGCGACCGGTTCCGGCCGCGCAAGTTCCTGCGCCGGCTGGCCGAGCTGGTCGGCTACGCCCTGCTGGTCAGCGTGGTGACGCTGCTGATCTTCCCGAGCCAGTGGGTCAGCTTCGGCATCCTGCAGTGCCTCGCGGTCGCGAGCGTGCTGGCGCTGCCGTTCCTGCGGGCCTCGCGGCTGCTCGCGGTCGGCGCCGCGGTGCTGGCGTTCGCGCTGCCCGGGCTGGTCACGATCCCCGGCGACTCGCGCTGGCTGTCCTGGACCGGACTCACCGAGGGTGTGCAGCCGACCATCGACCACGCCCCGCTGCTGCCGCTGTTCGGGCTGACCCTGCTCGGGATCGTGCTGATGCGCACGCTGCGCGAGCGGGGCGACGACGTACGCCTGGCGCGGGTGCGCACCGACCGTGGGCCGCTCGGGTGGCTGGCCTTCGTCGGGCGGCACACCCTGGTGATCTACCTGCTGCACCAGCCGATCCTGCTGGGGCTGCTGAACGCGTGGGTCTGGCTGCGGCGCTGAGGTCTCGGCTGAGGTCTCGAAAGTGGGTCTCGAGCAACTCTGAGACGGGCGTCCGGGGCAGGGCGGGGCAGGCGGTACGATCGTCGGCGAACGACATCCTTTAACGATTCCGTCCCGTGAGGCGGCGAAGGAGGTCCGCGCTGTGGCGCGTCCCGACGCAGACGTACCCGCGGCCGCTGGTGATCCGTCCCAGCCCGGCCGCACCGTTCTCAGTCCCGGTGACATCTCCCGGGCCCTCCGGCGCATCGCGCACGAGGTGATCGAGCACAACAAGGGCACCGACGACCTCGTCGTGCTCGGCATCCCGAGCCGCGGTGTGGCGCTCGCCGAGCGGCTGGCCGCCGCCCTGGAGGACGTCGAGGGCGGGCCGGTGCCGGTCGGTGCGCTCGACGTGACGATGTATCGCGACGACCTGCGCCGTCAGCCGGTGCGCCAGGCGCACAGCACCGCGATCCCCGAGGGCGGCATCGACGACAAGGTCGTGGTGCTCGTCGACGACGTGCTGTTCTCCGGGCGCACGGTGCGCGCCGCGCTCGACGCGCTCGGCGACCTGGGCCGACCCCGCGCCGTACGCCTGGCCGTGCTGGTCGACCGCGGTCACCGCGAGCTGCCCATCCGGGCCGACCACGTGGGCAAGAACCTCCCGACCGCCAAGTCCGAGCGCGTGACCGTGCGGCTCGCCGAGCACGACGGTGGCGACGACGCGGTCCAGATCGTCGACGGAGACCCGCGATGAAGCACCTGCTGTCCGCCGCCGACCTGAGCCGCGCGGACGTCACCCAGATCCTCGACACCGCAGAGCAGATGCACGACGTGCAGCGCCGCGACGTCAAGAAGCTGCCCGCCCTGCGCGGGCGCACCGTCGTCAACCTGTTCTTCGAGGACTCCACCCGCACCCGCAGCTCCTTCGAGATCGCCGGCAAGTGGCTCTCGGCCGACGTCATCAACGTCTCGGCCAAGGGGTCGTCGGTGAGCAAGGGGGAGTCGCTGCGCGACACGGTGCTCACCGTCGGCTCGATGGGGGTCGACGCCCTGGTGATCCGGCACCACGCGAGCGGCGCGCCGCGCCAGGTCGCCGACTGGGTCGACGCCTCGGTGGTCAACGCCGGCGACGGCACGCACGAGCACCCCACGCAGGCGCTGCTCGACGCGTACACGATGCGCAGCCGGCTCGGCGACCTCGAGGGCCGGCACGTCGCGATCGTCGGCGACCTCACCCACTCGCGGGTCGTGCGCTCGAACCTGATCCTGCTGCGCACGCTCGGCGCCCGGGTCACCCTGGTCGCGCCGCCCACCCTGATGCCGAGCGGCATCGGGGCCTGGTCGAAGCACGACGGCTTCGCGACGACGTACGACCTCGACGCCGTCCTGCCCGACGTCGACGCGGTGATGATGCTGCGCGTGCAGCGCGAGCGGATGTCGGGCGGCTACTTCCCGACGCCCCGCGAGTACACCGTGGGCTACGGCCTCACCCGCGACCGGCTGCGGCTGCTGCCCGAGCACGCCGTCATCGCCCACCCCGGGCCGATGAACCGCGGTCTGGAGATCGCTGCCGACGCCGCCGACGAGGCCCGGTCGGTGATCCTCGACCAGGTGTCGGCCGGGGTCGCGGTGCGGATGAGCGTGCTCTACCACCTGCTGGCCGGCTCGGCCGAGGGGGCCGAATCCTGATGGGAGACAACGTGACTGGAGCGGACGCCGGTCAGGTGACCGTGATCCGCGGGGCCGACCTCGCCGGGGCCGGACGGGGCGACCTGCTGCTGCGCGACGGGCTGGTCGCCGAGGTCGGTTCGGTGCGCGCGCCGAAGGGCGCCGCCGTCGTCGACGCCGACGGGCTCGTGGCGCTGCCCGGCCTGGTCGACCTGCACACCCACCTGCGCGAGCCCGGCCGCGAGGACGCCGAGACGGTGCGCAGCGGCTCCGCGGCCGCTGCCGCCGGCGGCTTCACCGCGGTGCTGGCGATGGCCAACACCTCCCCCGTGACCGACACCGCCGAGGCCGCCGAGCGGGTGCTCGACCTCGGGCGTGCGGCCGGCCTGGTCGACGTGCAGCCGGTGGGTGCGGTGACCAAGGGGCTCGCGGGCGAGGAGCTCGCCGAGCTCGGGCTGATGGCCCGGTCGCGAGCAGCCGTGCGGGTGTTCAGCGACGACGGCAAGTGCGTGCACGACGCCCGGCTGATGCGCCGCGCGCTGGAGTACGTCAAGGCGTTCGACGGGGTCGTCTCGCAGCACGCGCAGGACCCGCGGCTCGCCGACGGGCAGGCCTGCTGCCACGAGGGCGAGCTGTCCGGCCGGCTGGGGCTGCCCGGCTGGCCCGGCGTCGCCGAGGAGACGATCGTCGCGCGCGACGTGATGCTCGCGCGGCACACCGGGTCGCGGGTGCACGTCGCCCACGTGTCGACCGCCGGGTCGGTCGAGGTCGTGAGATGGGCCAAAGCACAAGGGATCTCGGTCACCGCCGAGGTCACCCCGCACCACCTGATGCTCACCACCGACCTGCTCACCGACTACGACCCGGTGTTCAAGGTCAACCCGCCGCTGCGGCCGCAGGAGGACGTCGAGGCCCTGCGCGCCGCCCTCGCCGACGGCACCGTCGACGCGGTCGCCACCGACCACGCTCCGCACGCGCGGCACGACAAGGAGCACGCGTTCGCCGAGGCCGCGTTCGGGATGCTCGGCCTCGAGCAGGCCCTGTCGGTCGTCGCGACGGTGATGGTGCAGCCCGGGCTGATGACCTGGGCCGACGTGGCCGCCGCGATGTCGACCCGCCCGGCGCGCATCGCCGGGCTCACCGGGCAGGGCCGCCCGCTGGAGCCGGGCGAGCCGGCCAACCTGGTCCTGGTCGACCCCGCGGCCACCGCGACCGTCGACCGGGCCGACAGCAGGTCGCTGTCGCGCAACAACCCCTGGCACGGACGCGAGCTCACCGGCCAGGTGCGCGCGACCTACCTGCGGGGCACGCAGACGCATGAGCACGGACAGACCCAGCAGCAAGGAGAATCGGCGTGACCGACGAGCTGACAACCGGACCCGCACGGGGCCGCTACGCCGAGCGCGGGCCGGCGGTGCTGGTGCTGGAGGACGGGCGCACGTTCGAGGGCCGCTCCTACGGCGCGGTCGGCACCACGACCGGCGAGGCGGTCTTCTCCACCGGCATGACCGGCTACCAGGAGACGCTGACCGACCCCAGCTACCACCAGCAGGTCGTCGTCATGACCGCGCCGCACGTCGGCAACACCGGCGTCAACGACGAGGACGCCGAGTCGCGGCGCATCTGGGTGTCCGGATACGTCGTGCGCGACCCGGCCGTACGCCCGTCCAGCTGGCGCGCGACGCGCACCCTGGAGGACGACCTGGCCGACCAGGGCGTGGTCGGCATCTGCGAGATCGACACCCGCGCGCTGACCCGCCACCTGCGCGAGCGCGGCGCGATGCGCGTGGGCATCTTCAGCGGCGAGGACGCCGAGCGGCCGCGCCGCGACCTGGTGGCCGACGTGTGCGAGCAGCCGGCCATGGCCGGCTCCGAGCTGGCCTCGGAGGTCTCGACCGACGAGGCGTACGTCGTGCCGGCGGTGGGGGAGAAGCGGTTCACCGTCGCCGCGGTCGACCTCGGCATCAAGGCGATGACTCCGCAGCTGATGAGCGAGCGCGGCATCGAGGTGCACGTGCTGCCGGCCGACTCGACGATCGAGCAGATCCGCGAGGTCGCGCCCGACGGAGTGTTCTTCTCCAACGGGCCCGGCGACCCGTCGTCCGCCCCGCAGGTCGACCTGCTGCGCGAGGTGCTCGACGCGCGGATCCCGTTCTTCGGCATCTGCTTCGGCAACCAGATCCTCGGGCGGGCGCTCGGCTTCGGCACGTTCAAGCTGAAGTACGGCCACCGCGGCATCAACCAGCCGGTGCTGGACCGCTCGACCGGGAAGGTCGAGGTGACCGCGCACAACCACGGGTTCGCCGTGGACGCGCCGACCGAGGGCGAGGTGCAGGCGCCGTCCGACGCGCAGGCGGGGACGGCGTACGGCCGGGTGCGGGTGAGCCACGTCTGCCTCAACGACGACGTGGTCGAGGGGCTGGAATGCCTTGACCTGCCTGCGTTCTCGGTGCAGTACCACCCCGAGGCGGCGGCCGGTCCGCACGACGCGGGGTATCTGTTCGACCGGTTCGTGGATCTGATGAGCGAAAACGAGGGAGTGCGCGCCTGATGCCCAAGCGTGACGACATCAAGAGCGTGCTCGTGATCGGGTCCGGCCCGATCGTGATCGGGCAGGCTGCGGAGTTCGACTACTCCGGCACCCAGGCCTGCCGGGTGCTGCGTGAGGAGGGGATCCGGGTCGTCCTGGTCAACTCCAACCCGGCGACGATCATGACCGACCCGGAGATGGCCGACGCGACGTACGTCGAGCCGATCACCCCCGAGGTGGTCGAGGCGATCATCGCCAAGGAGCGGCCCGACGCGGTGCTCGCGACGCTCGGCGGGCAGACCGCGCTCAACACGGCGATCTCGCTGCACGAGGCGGGGGTGCTGGAGAAGTACGACTGCCCGCTGATCGGGGCCAACGTCGAGGCGATCCAGCTGGGCGAGGACCGCGAGCGGTTCAAGGGCGTCGTCGAGAAGGTCGGCGCCGAGTCGGCCCGCTCTCTGATCGCGCGCTCGATGGACGAATGTCTTTCTGCCGCAAAGGAGCTCGGCTACCCGATGGTCGTGCGTCCGTCGTTCACGATGGGCGGCCTCGGGTCCGGCTTCGCGTTCGACGAGGACGACCTGCGACGCATCGCCGGGGCGGGGCTGCAGGCCAGCCCGACCACCGAGGTGCTGCTCGAAGAGTCGATCCTGGGGTGGAAGGAGTACGAGCTCGAGGTCATGCGCGACCGCGCCGACAACGTCGTCGTGGTCTGCTCGATCGAGAACCTCGACCCGATGGGCGTGCACACCGGCGACTCGATCACCGTGGCGCCCGCGCTGACGCTGACCGACCGGGAGTACCAGCGGATGCGCGACATCGGCATCGCGGTCATCCGCGAGGTCGGCGTCGACACCGGCGGCTGCAACATCCAGTTCGCGGTGAACCCGCAGGACGGCCGGATCATCGTCATCGAGATGAACCCGCGGGTGTCGCGCTCGAGCGCGCTCGCCTCGAAGGCCACCGGCTTCCCGATCGCCAAGATCGCGGCGAAGATGGCGATCGGCTACACCCTCGACGAGGTGCCGAACGACATCACCTCCTCCTCGACGGTCGACGGCACCGGCGCGTGGTACCCCGCGGCGTTCGAGCCGACGCTCGACTACATCGTCGTGAAGGTGCCGCGCTTCGCGTTCGAGAAGTTCCCCGCGGCCGACCCGACGCTCACCACGACGATGAAGTCGGTGGGCGAGGCCATGGCGATCGGGCGCAACTTCACCGAGGCGCTGCAGAAGGCGCTGCGCTCGACCGAGCGCAAGGGGTCCTCCTTCCACTGGGACCCCGAGTCGCTGCCGACCACCGAGATGGCGCGGGCCCTGCTGCAGGAGGCCAAGACGCCGACCGACGGGCGGATCGTGCTGGTGCAGCAGGCGCTGCGCGGCGGTCTCAGCGTCGAGGAGGTGCACGAGGAGACCGGCATCGACCCGTGGTTCCTCGACCAGATGCAGCTCATCAACGACCTGGCCGACGAGCTGGCGCAGGCCGACCAGCTGACCCCGGAGCTGCTGCGCCGGGCCAAGCGGCACGGCTTCAGCGACGCCCAGCTGGCGCAGATCACCCAGACGCCCGAGGCGGTCGTGCGGGGCGTGCGCCACGCCCTCGGGGTGCGGCCGGTCTACAAGACCGTCGACACCTGCGCGGCGGAGTTCGCGGCGCACACGCCGTACTACTACAGCTCCTACGACTCCGAGACCGAGGTGCTGCCGCGCGAGCGGCCGGCCGTCATCATCCTGGGCTCCGGGCCGAACCGGATCGGGCAGGGCGTGGAGTTCGACTACTCCTGCGTGCACGCGTCGTTCGCGTTGCGCGACAAGGGTTTCGACACCGTGATGGTCAACTGCAACCCCGAGACGGTGTCCACCGACTACGACACCTCCAGCCGGCTCTACTTCGAGCCGCTGACGCTGGAGGACGTGCTCGAGGTGGTGCACGCCGAACGGGTGGCGGGTCCGCTCGCCGGCGTGATCGTGCAGCTCGGCGGGCAGACGCCGCTGGGCCTCGCCAAGGCGCTCAAGGAGGCCGGTGTGCCGATCGTCGGCACGTCGCCCGAGGCGATCGACCTCGCCGAGGACCGTGGGGCGTTCGGCCGGGTGCTCGCCGAGGCCGACCTGCCCGCACCGCGGCACGGGACGGCGTATAGCACCGACGACGCGATCGAGGTCGCGCGCGAGATCGGCTACCCCGTCCTGGTGCGCCCGTCGTACGTCCTCGGCGGCCGGGGCATGGAGATCGTGTACGACGACGAGACGCTGGCGTCCTACGTCACCCGCGCGACCACCGCGTCGCCGGAGTACCCCGTGCTGGTCGACCGCTTCCTCGACGAGGCGATCGAGATCGACGTGGACGCGCTCTACGACGGTCGCGAGATGTATCTCGGCGGGATCATGGAGCACATCGAGGAGGCCGGCATCCACTCCGGTGACTCGGCGTGCGTGCTGCCGCCGGTGACGCTCGGACCCGAGGAGATGGAGCGCGTACGCCGCTCGACCCTGGCCCTCGCGGAGGGCATCGGGGTGCGTGGGCTGATGAACGTGCAGTTCGCGCTGGCGCAGGACGTGCTCTACGTCCTGGAGGCGAATCCCCGTGCGAGCCGGACGGTTCCGTTCGTCGCCAAGTCGACCGGGGTGCCGATCGCCAAGGCCGCGGCCCGGATCATGCTCGGCGAGACGATCGAGGAGCTGCGCGAGGAGGGGCTGCTGCCGCCGCACGGCGACGGCGGCATGATGCCGATCCACGCGCCGGTCAACGTCAAGGAGGCGGTGCTGCCGTTCAAGCGGTTCCGCACCCGCGAGGGCCAGGTGGTCGACAGCCTGCTCGGGCCCGAGATGCGCAGCACCGGCGAGGTCATGGGCATCGACGACGCCTTCGGCTCGGCGTTCGCCAAGAGCCAGCTCGCGAGCACCTCGGGGCTGCCGGCCGAGGGCACGGTCTTCGTGTCCGTCGCCAACCGCGACAAGCGCGCGATGATCTTCCCGGTGAAGCGGCTGGCCGACCTCGGCTTCCGCCTGCTGGCCACGGCCGGCACGGCAGATGTGCTGCGGCGCAACGGGATTCACGCCGAGGTCGTGCACAAGCACCACGCGGGGCAGCGGGCCGACGGTCCGCGCACGATCGTCGACCACATCCTGTCCGGCGAGGTCGGCATGGTCGTCAACACCCCGTCGGGGCGTGACGCGCGGGCCGACGGCTACGCCATCCGCGCGGCCACGACCAGCGTCGACAAGCCGATCATCACCACGGTGCAGCAGCTCGCGGCCGCGGTGCAGGGCATCGAGGCGCAGCGCACCGGGATCACCCGGGTCAAGGCGTTGCAGGAGCACGCCGCCGAGCTGGATCTGTATGGCCAGCAACCGGATCCGGGCGCGAGCGAGGGCGCATGACCGTCGCCGTCACCGGGGAGCTGATCGCGACGCGCAAGGTCGGGGCGTTCACGCACCTGACGTTCGTCGCGCCCGGTGTCGGGGAGATCGCGCGGCCGGGGCACCTGGTGTCGGTCGCCGTGGGCGACGCGGTGTCGGCGCTCGTGGCGAGACGCACGGTGCCGCTGCACGCGGTGACGCCGAGCGGGACGTACGGCGGGACGGTGGACATCGTCGTCGACGGCGACCGCGACCCGGGGATGCGCTGGCTGGCCGACCGTCGGGTGCACGACGAGGTGGCGCTGATCGCTCCGCTGGGGCGGGCGTTCCCGCTGCCGCAGGAGCCGCTGCCGTGCCTCGTCGTCGGCGTCGACACGGCGGCCGCGCCGCTGGCCTGGCAGGCGCGCGCCCTGCGCGACCGCGGCTGCCCGGTCGAGCTGGTGGTGGCCGGGTCGGACGACCGGCACCTGTTCGGTGTCGTCGAGGCGCGGCGGACCATCGGCAACGTGACGGTCGTGACGCCGGGGGAGACCGGGCTGCACGAGCCGCTGCGCGCGGCGGTGCGCGCGGGCGTGCGCCGGCAGGACGCGGCGATCGTCTACGCCGCGGCCCGGGCCCAGGAGCTGGCCGTCGTCACGCCGCTCGCGGAGTCGCTGGGCGCGGTGACGCAGGTGGCCATCCACGAGGACATGCCGTGCGGGACCGGGCTGTGCTCGGCGTGCACGCTGCCGGTGCGCGGCCGCGACGACCGGGTGCACAGCATCCGGGCGTGCAGCGACGGGCCGATCGTGCGGGGCGCGCGGGTGGTGTGGGACCAGTACCTGGCCGGCCTCGCGGGTGAGCTGGAGGCGCGCGCGTGAGCGTGAACCTGCGGGTGTCGGTCGGTGGGCTGCGCCTGACGTCGCCGGTGATGGCCGCGGCGGGGTGCGGCGGGTTCGGTCACGAGCTCGCCAGGCTCGGGGTGCTGGAGCACCTCGGCGCGCTCGTGACGCCGTCGATCAGCGCGTCGTCGCACCCGACGCAGCACCGCGTCCGGCTGACCGAAGCGCCGAGCTCCCTTGTGCTGCCGACGGATTGGCCGACCATCGGCACCGACACGATGCAGCCGACGCGGGTGCCGTGGGAGGGCGAGCAGGGCGTACCGGTCGTCGCGTCGCTCGTCGGGTCGACCAGCGGTGAGTTCGCGCAGGCGGCCGCGGGGCTGCGGCGGCGCACGCTGCTGCGCGGGGTGGGCGGAGTCGAGGTCAACCTGGCCTGCCCCGACGCGGGCAACAAGGGAATCCCGTTCTCCTACGCCGACTTTGCCGCGACGAAGGTCATCGCGAGGGTGCGTGAGGAGCTGCCGCGCAACGTGCCGGTGCTGGCCAAGCTCAGCGCCGACGTGAGCGACGTCGTCGAGATCGCGCGCGGCTGCGTGAAGTCCGGCGCCGAGGCCGTCGTGGTCACGAGCCCGCTGCGGGCGCTGTCGATGACCGGCGTACGCCTGTCGCTGCCCGCGCGCTCCGCGGGCCTGTCGGGACCGGCGCTGCTGCCGGTCACGCTGCGCGCGGTGCACGACCTCGCGGCCGCGATCCGCGACGGACGGCTGCCGCCGGTGGCGATCGTGGCGGTCGGCGGGATCTCGAACGGGCACGACGCGGCGCAGGCGATGGCGGCGGGCGCCAGCGCGGTGCAGCTCGGGACGGCGCTGATTCACGACCCGGGGGCGCTGCGCACGTTCCGGGACGAGCTGGTCGCCGACCTGCAGGCGCTGGGGCTGCACGACGTGCAGCAGCTGGTGGGCCTGGTGCACCGGTGACCGCCCGCGACGACCGTCGACCGACGCACGCTTGACGCACGACGAATGACGAGAGGCACGAGATGAGCACCACGTTCGGCGACCGACTCGAGGAGGCCGTGACGGCGTACGGTCCGCTGTGCGTCGGCATCGACCCGCACCCGCAGCTGCTGCACCGGTGGGGGCTGGACGACGACGTCGAGGGGTTGCGGCGGTTCGGCGACACGGTGGTCGAGGCGCTGGCCGGGCAGGTCGCGATCGCGAAGCCGCAGTCGGCGTTCTTCGAGCGGCACGGCTCGGCCGGCGTCGCGGTGCTCGAGCACGTGCTGGCGATGCTGCGCGAGGTCGGGGTGCTGAGCCTGCTGGACGTGAAGCGCGGCGACGTGGGGTCGACGATGGCGGCCTACGCCGAGGCGTACCTGTCCGACGGGTCGCCGCTCGCCGCCGACGCCATCACCGTCAGCCCGTTCCTCGGATTCGGTTCTCTCGCACCGGCTTTCGAGCTCGCGGACGCAACTGGGCGAGGCGTGTTCGTGCTCGCGATGACGTCGAACCCCGAGGGCGCGCAGGTGCAGCACGCGCGGGTCGCGGCGGATGCCGCAGGGGAGGGCGGCGTGACCGTGGCCGAGGAGATCGTGTCGGCCGTGGCCGAGCGCAACGCCGAGGGCGGCGGCTCCGGCCGGTTCGGGAGCACCGGCATGGTCGTCGGCGCGACCGTCGGCAAGGACATCGCCGACCTGGGGCTCGCCCAGGCGCTGGCCGACTCGCGAGCGCCGCTGCTGGCTCCGGGGCTGGGCGCGCAGGGCGCTGACGCGGGCGACATCGCGCGCGGCTTCGGCCCGGCCCTCCCGCTGGTGCTGCCGTCGTCGTCGCGGGGCATCCTCGCCGCCGGCCCGGCACCCGCGGGCCTGCGCGCGGCGGTGCGCCAGCAGGCCGCCGAGCTCGCGGGGGGCTGAGGCGCCGGGGGTGCGGGGGTGCGGCGGGCGTACGGTCTCGCGGTCCTCCGCTACAGGGTGCGGCAGGGCGCACGGGTCGGCGGTGGTCCGCCGGGGGGTGAGGGGGTGCGGCGGGCGTACGCCCTCGCGGTCCTCCGCTACAGGGTGCGGCAGGGCGCACGGGTCGGCGGTGGTCCGCCAGGGGGTGAGGGGCTGCTGCGCGGGGCTCGTACGCCTTCGCGGTCCTCCGCTACAGGGTGCGGCAGGGCGCACGGGTCGGCGGTGGTCCGCCAGAGGGTGCGGCGCGGGGCTGGTACGCCTTCGCGGTCCTCCGCTGGAGGGTGCGCCGGGTGCGGCCTAGCGCTGGTCCCCGCTGCCGCCGAGCACCCCGCGCGCCTGCCTACTGGCGAGCTTGTCGACGTTGGCCTGCGCCACGTCCTCGAGGCGCAGGCCGAGGTAGTCGGCGAGCACGGCGGTGTACCACAGCACGTCGCCGAGCTCCTGCTTGATGTCGTCGCGGTCGATGGCGGCCTCGTCGCTGTCGAGGTCACGGACCCACTTCTTGAACTTCTCGGCGATCTCTCCGCTCTCGCCGACCAGCCCCAGTACGAGGTGGAGCAGCTCGTTCTTCTTGTCCTTCGGCGCGGCGGTGCGCAAGGCAGCCTGCTGGTACTCGTCCATCTGCACGCGGCGACGGTAGCGACCGGGGTCGCGCGGACGTACGTGCCGGTTCGGGCTGGTCGTGCACAACCCTGTCGTGACGAGCTGCGGTGTCCACAGGCTGCGGCCTGGGCTTCCCGGGTTCGAGCTGCGCGGGCAGCGTGCCGGCATGGACATGGAGGCGATCGCCGCTCTGGCTGCGCAGCAGGGCGACGTGCTGCACCGGCGTCAGCTGCGCAGTCTCGGGGCGGACCGTTGGCGGGTGCGCAACCAGGTGACGGCGGGCCGGTGGAGCACCCGAGGGCGGCACACCGTCGCGACCACGAACGGCGCCATCGGCGCGCTGGGGGAGCGGTGGACCGCGGTGTTCGAGTGCGGCGCCGGCGCGGCGATCGACGGGGTCACCGCGTTGGTGCACGCGGGCCTGACGGGGTTCGACGCCGGCCGCCGGCCCACGGTTTCGCTGCCCGGTCACTACCACCGACCCGAGGTGCCGCAGGTCGACATCCGGGGCATCGCGTCGCGGCGCGCCGGGGAGCTGCTCGAGGGGTTGCCCCGCGTGCGACCCGACGTCGCGCTGATCCGCGCCGCGGAGTGGGCGGCGTCGGACCGGCAGGCTGCACTGCTGCTCGTCATGACCGCCCAGCAGCGGCTGGTTCGGGTGGAGGAGCTTCCGGCGTTGGTGGCCGAGATGAAGCCGCACTGGCGTCGGGCGTTCATCGCGACCGTGGTGGGAGACGTCGCCCGTGGGGTGCAGGCCCTGGGGGAGCTGGACTTCGCGCGGCTGTGCGAGCGCTATCGGATCCCGCCACCGAGCCTGCAGGTCGTGCGCGAGCTGCCGGGCGGCCGCGCCGTGCGGGATGCGCACTGGGACAACGGGCTCGGCGTCGAGATCGACGGGGTGCAGCACCACCTGGG
Source organism: Barrientosiimonas humi (assembly GCF_006716095.1). NCBI lineage: Bacteria > Bacillati > Actinomycetota > Actinomycetes > Micrococcales > Dermacoccaceae > Barrientosiimonas > Barrientosiimonas humi. The sequence goes on along the minus strand of NZ_VFOK01000001.1, from coordinate 1,610,360 downwards.
TCTCGGGCCGGTCGACGACGCACTGCGGCAGAACGCCCTGCTCATCGGTGGTGACTCGACGCTGCGGCTGCCGGTGCTCGGCCTGCGACTGCACGAGGCGGAGCTGATGGCGCAGGTGCGCGAGGCGTACTGGCTGTTCGAGCGGCGGGCGACCAGGGCCGGCTGAGACGGGCCGTACGCCTTCGCGGTCCTCCGATAGAGGGTGCGCCAGGGCGCACGGGTCGGCGGTGGACCGCAAGGGGGTGCGGCAGGCGTACGGTCTCGCGGTCCTCCGCTGCATGGTGCGGCAGGGCGCACGGTTCGGCGGTGGTCCGCCGGAGGGTGCGTGCGCGGGGCTCGTACGCCTTCGCGGTCCTCCGCTGCATGGTGCGCCAGGGCGCACGGTTCGGCGGTGGTCCGCCGGAGGGTGCGGGCGCCGGGCTCCCACGCCTTCGCGGTCCTCCGCCGCAGCGTGCGCTCCCCGCGTTGCCGACCGCCCCGGCGACTCGCTAGGTTCACTCAGAACCGCCCGCCCACCCGTCTGCCGGGGTGGCAGCCGTGCCCGACCGAGGAGATCCCGTGGCCCTACCTCCGCTCACCCCCGAGCAACGCGCGGAGGCGCTGGCCAAGGCGGCTCGGGTGCGGCGGGAGCGCGCGGCGGTCAAGAACCGGCTGAAGTACGCCCAGGGTTCGCTGCGCGAGGTCATCGAGGCCGGCAAGACCGACGAGGTCATCGGCAAGATGAAGGTGTCGGCGCTGCTGGAGTCGATGCCCGGCGTGGGTCGGGTGCGGGCGCGCCAGATCATGGCCGACATCGGCATCTCGGAGTCCCGGCGCGTGCGCGGCATCGGCGCCAACCAGGCCGCGGCGCTCATCGAGCGGTTCGAGCAGAACTGACCCGTGAACGCGCGTCATCCCCTCGTCGTGCTCGCCGGCCCGACCGCGGTGGGCAAGGGCACCGTCGCCGCCTACATCCGCGACAACTTCCCCGAGGTCTGGCTGTCGGTGTCGCTGACCACCCGCCGGCCACGCCCCGGTGAGGTCGACGGCGTCCACTACCACTTCGTCACCGACGCCGAGTTCGAGCGCCTCGACCGGGAGGGGCAGCTGCTGGAGTCGGCGGTCGTGCACGGCCGCGCGTCGTACGGCACGCCGCGCCAGCCCGTCCTCGACGCCATCGCCTCCGGCCGGCTGCCGTTGCTGGAGATCGACCTGCAGGGGGCGCGGCAGGTGCGCGCCCGGATGCCCGAGGCGTACCTCGTCTTCCTGGCCCCGCCCAGCTGGGAGGAGCTGGTGCGCCGGCTCGTCGGCCGCGGCACCGAGAGCGCCGAGGAGCGCGAGGTGCGGCTGCGCACCGCGCGCGAGGAGCTGGCGGCCCAGCCGGAGTTCGACACCACCATCGTCAACGACGACGTTCGGCGCGCAGCCGAAGAACTCGTATCATTGATGCGAAACCCCGCGATCAACGAGAGCTGAGCACGCCTGTGTCTGGAACGAAGGCCGCCCCCGAGGGCATCACCAACCCGCCGATCGACGACCTGCTCGAGGTCGCCGACAGCAAGTACGCCCTGGTCATCTACTCCGCCAAGCGCGCGCGGCAGATCAACGCCTACTACTCCCAGCTGTCCGAGGGGCTGCTGGAGTACGTCGGCCCGCTGGTCGACTCCCAGGTCAACGACAAGCCGCTGTCGGTCGCGCTGCGCGAGATCAACGACCGCCTGCTGACCATGGAGCGCCAGGAAGCCTGAGCCTCGGCTCGGCCTGCCACCCCATGCGCATCGTCCTCGGCGTCAGCGGCGGCATCGCTGCCTACAAGGCCTGCTCGCTGCTGCGCCGGTTCACCGAGTCCGGGCACGACGTCACCGTCGTTCCCACGGCGGCGTCGCTGAACTTCGTCGGCGAGGCCACCTGGGCGGCGCTGTCCGGCCGGCCCGCGCAGCACGAGGTGTTCGAGCAGGTCCACGAGGTGCCGCACGTGCGGCTCGGCCAGTCGGCCGACCTCGTCGTGGTGGCCCCGGCCACCGCCGACGTCCTCGCCAAGGCCGCGCACGGCATGGCCGACGACCTGCTCACCAACACCCTGCTGACGGCGCGCTGCCCGGTCGTGCTCGCCCCGGCGATGCACACCGAGATGTGGCTGCACCCGGCCACCCAGGCCAACGTGGCGACGCTGCGCGAGCGCGGCGTGCACGTGATGGACCCCGCGAGCGGCCGCCTCACCGGCGCCGACTCCGGTCCCGGGCGCCTGGCCGAGCCCGACGAGATCGCGGCGTACGCCCTCGCGGCCGTCGGCGACCAGGCGCGGCCGGGCGCGACCGGCGACCTGTCCGGCTGCCACGTGCTGATCTCGGCGGGAGGCACCCGCGAGGCGCTCGATCCGGTGCGTTACCTCGGCAACCGCTCCAGCGGCAAGCAGGGGTACGCCCTCGCCGCCGACGCCGCCGCGCGCGGCGCCCGGGTGACCCTGGTCTCGACCACCGAGCGCCCCGCGCCCCCCGGGGTCGAGGTGGTCACGGTCGAGTCGGCCCTGGAGCTGCGCGACGCGATGCTCGCCCGGGCCGCGGGCGCCGACGCGGTCGTGATGGCGGCCGCCGTGGCCGACTTCCGGCCGGCGGAGCGCGCGACGTCGAAGATCAAGAAGACCCACGACCCGGCCGACCCCGACGCCGCCCCGACCATCGAGCTGGTGCGCAACCCCGACATCCTCGTCGAGCTGGTGCAGCAGCGCGGGCCGGCGAGCGCGCCGGTCATCGTCGGGTTCGCCGCCGAGACGGGCGACGAGCACGGCGACCTGCTCAGCTACGCCCGCGAGAAGCTCGAGCGCAAGGGCTGCGACCTGCTCGTCGCCAACGAGGTCGGCGAGGGGGTGACGTTCGGCCAGGACATCAGCACGGTGCACCTGCTGCGCCGAGGCAGCGAGGACGTACGCACCGTCGGTCCGGCCGACAAGTCGGCCGTCGCCGCCGCGGTGTGGGACGCCGTCGTGGCGATGCGCGCCGCGCCCTAGACTCACGAGCCAACGCGCCCGGCGGCGGTTCGACCGCGCCCGGGCACGCCCTGAAGCCAGCAGCCGCTGCACACCGAACAGGAGTTTCCGTGGCACGTCTCTTCACGTCCGAGTCCGTCACCGAGGGCCACCCCGACAAGATCTGCGACCAGATCAGCGACTCGATCCTCGACGCGATGCTCGTCCAGGACCCCACGGCTCGGGTGGCGGTGGAGACCATGGTCACCACCGGCCTGGCCCACGTGGCCGGCGAGGTCAGCACCACCGGCTACGTGCCGATCGCGCAGATCGTGCGCGACACGATCGTGGGCATCGGCTACGACTCCTCGGCCAAGGGCTACGACGGCCACTCCTGCGGCGTGTCGATCTCCATCGGGCAGCAGTCGCCCGACATCGCCCAGGGCGTGAACACCGCCCACGAGCACCGCACCGGGTCCAACGAGGACCCGCTGGACGCCCAGGGCGCCGGCGACCAGGGCCTGATGTTCGGCTACGCCTGCGACGACACCGCCGAGCTGATGCCGCTGCCGATCCACCTGGCGCACCGCCTGTCCGAGCGGCTCACCCAGGTGCGCAACGACGGCACGCTGCCCTACCTGCGTCCGGACGGGAAGACCCAGGTGACGATCGCGTACGAAGGTGACAAGGCGGTCAAGCTGGACGCCGTGGTGCTCTCGACCCAGCACGCCGAGGACATCAACCTGGACTCGATGCTCGCCCCCGACATCGAGAAGCACGTGTTCTCGCCGGTGCTGGAGGAGCTCGCCTCCAGCGGTGTCGAGCTGGACACCAGCGACTACAACAAGTTCATCAACCCCACCGGCAAGTTCGTGATCGGTGGCCCGATGGGCGACGCCGGCCTCACCGGCCGCAAGATCATCGTCGACACCTACGGCGGCATGGCCCGTCACGGCGGCGGTGCGTTCTCGGGCAAGGACCCCTCGAAGGTCGACCGGTCCGCGGCGTACACCATGCGCTGGGTCGCCAAGAACGTCGTCGCGGCCGGCCTCGCGCGCCGCTGCGAGGTGCAGGTCGCCTATGCCATCGGCAAGGCGCAGCCGGTGGGTCTGTACGTCGAGTGCTTCGGCACCGAGACCGCCCCGCTGGAGAAGATCCAGCAGGCCATCACGTCGGTGTTCGACCTGCGGCCGGCCGCGCTGATCCACGAGCTGGACCTGCTGCGCCCGATCTACAAGCCGACGGCGGCGTACGGCCACTTCGGGCGCACCAGCGCCGAGGGCGTCGAGGGCGCCTTCCCGTGGGAGCGCACCGACAAGGTCGAGGCGCTGCAGAAGGCCGTCAAGGGCTGACCGAGCCCGACGGCGCCCCCGAGGCACCACCCCTGACGGGCCCTGTCGGTGGCAGGCGGTAGAACGTCCGGGTGAGCACGAACGACGACGACCGGCAGGGTCAGCAGCAGCTGGCCCTGCCGGTCGCGTCTGCCCCGCGCCGACCGCCGCGGCCCACGTCCGGCGTGACGCTCGCCGAGGTCGACCCGGTGGCCGCCGTGCTCGTCGACACCGGGCTCGCGCACCTCGACCGCCCGTTCGAGTACGCCGTCCTCGCCGACCTGAGCGACGTCGCCGTGCCCGGGGCCCGGGTCAAGGTCCGCTTCGCCGGGCAGGACGTCGGGGGCTTCGTCGTGGAGCGGCGGTCCGACGCCGAGCACGAGGGCCGGCTCGCGCCGCTGCGGCGGGTGGTCAGCCCCGAGCCGGTGCTCACCCCGCAGCTGCTGCGGCTGGCCACCGCGGTGGCCGAGCGCTACGCCGGCACGGTGGGGGATGTGCTGCGCCTCGCCGTGCCGCCGCGGCACGCGCGCGCCGAGCAGGCGCTCGCTGCGGAGGGTGAGCCACCGGCGCTGGAGCCGTCCGAGCCGGTGCGCTGGGCCGGTTATCCCGCGGGTCCGGCGCTGCTGCGGCGGGTCGCCGAGGGCGGCGCGCCGGCGGCGAGCTGGACCTGCGCCCCGGGGGCGCCCGACCCGGAGGACCCCGCCGACCCACGCGACTGGCCGGCCTGCCTGGCCGAGCTGGCGCACGCCGCGCTGGCCGCCGGCCGGGGCGTGCTGGTGCTGGTGCCCGACGGGCGCGACGTGGCGCGGCTCGACGCGGCGCTGCGGGCGCAGCTGGGCGCGGGGCAGCACGTCGCGCTCACCGCCGACCAGGGCGCCCAGGCGCGCTACACCGCCTGGCTCAAGGTGCTGCGCGGCCACGTGCGCTGCGTGATCGGCACCCGGGCCGCGGCGTTCGCGCCGGTGCACGACCTGGGGCTGGTGGCCTGCTGGGACGACGGTGACGACGCGTTCGACGAGCCGCGCGCCCCCTACCCGCACGCCCGCGAGGTGCTGCGGCTGCGGGCCGAGCAGTCCGGGGCCGCGCTGGTGCTGGGCGGGCACAGCCGCTCGGTGCCGGTGCAGGCGTGGCTCGAGGCGGGCTCGGTGCGGGCCGTCGAGCCGCCGCGGGGCAGTCGCCTCGGGCCACCGGTGCGGGTCGCAGGCGAAGATCTCGACGTCGAGCGGCACGGTCCGGCGGCGCGCGCGCATCTGCCGACCGCCGCCTGGCAGACCGCCAAGCGGGCGCTCGAGCACGGGCCGGTGCTGGTGCAGGTGCCGCGGCGGGGATATCTGCCGGCGCTGGCCTGCCGCACCTGCCGCCGCCCGGCGCGCTGCCCCACGTGCGGCGGCCCGCTCGTGCTGTCGGCCACCGACGAGCAGCCGCACTGCCGCTGGTGCGGTCGCAACCCCGGCCGGCGCGAGTGCCCGACCTGCGGCGACACCGCGCTGCGCTCGACCGTCGTCGGGTCCGCGCGCACCGCCGAGGAGCTGGGCCGGGCCTTCCCCGGCGTCCCGGTGCTGCGGGCCGGAGGCGACGTCGAGTCGCCCGAGGTCGGCGAACGTCCCGCGCTCGTGGTCAGCACCCCGGGCGCCGAGCCGGTGGCGGCGTCCGGCTATGCCGCGACGCTGCTGCTCGACGCCTGGGCGCTGCTGGACCGTCCGGCGCTCGACGCCTCCAGCGAGGCGTTCCGGCGCTGGACGTCGGCCGCCGCGCTGACCCGCCCCCGTGACCGCGGGGGAGCGGTGGTGCTGGCCGGCGCCCCCGCGCACGCGACGGTCCCCGCGGTCGAGGCGCTGGTGCGCAGCGCCCCGGCGTGGCTCGCCGAGCGCGAGCTGGCCGACCGCCGCGCGCTGCAGCAACCCCCGGCGGTCTGGATGGCCATGCTGTCCGGCCCCCGCAGGGTCGTGCAGGCGGCGTTGGAGTCGCTGCAGCAGGGGGCGCGCGAGCGTGCCGAGATCGAGCTGGAGGTGATCGGTCCGCTGGAGCTGCCGGGGGTGCGGGGTGACGGCGGTACGGCGGGTGGCGGCGGTGCGGCTGGTGGCGGCGGTGCACCCGGTGGCAGCGGTGGTGGCGCTGGTGGTGACGTCGAGCGGGCCGGGGGCGATGACGCGGCCGGTGGTGCTGCTGGCAGTGCTGTCGGCGCCGGTGGTGGTGCTGGTGTTGGTGGTGGCGGTGGTGGCGGTGCGGCCGTCCGTGCGCTGCTGCGCACCGATCCGGCGAGTGGTGCCGCCGCAGCCCGGTTGCTGCGCGAGCTGCGCGCGACCCGTAGCGCCCGCAAGGAGTCGGGGAGCCTGCAGATCCGGGTGGACCCGGACCCGAAGTGGCTGTGAGGTGCGGCCGCGCCCGACGCGACAACGGGACGCCGCGGCACGGGTGGCGCGGCAGGGGTGGCGCGGCAGGGGTGGCGCGGCACGGGTGGTCCGGCACGAGCGGGACGGGGCGTGTGGGTGCCGGGCGCGGGACGGGGGCGAGCCAGGCCGGGGTCGACCCGCCTGATTGGGTGGGGCCATGCCCGCTGACCGCCAGCACAGCGACCACCTGCGCAGCACGAGCACCGACGCTGCGCAGGACGACACCTCGACGCCCGAGCCGACGACGTACAACCCCACCTCGAACGACCCGACGGGCGACGAGCTGCTGCAGGACCCGCGACTGGCGCCGAGCGCGGTCGACGCGGTGGTGTTCGACCTCGGCAACGTGCTGATCCGCTGGGACCCGATGGCCGCCGTCGCCGCGGCTGTCGGGGAGGAGCGGGCTGCGGCGTTCCTGGCGAACCCGGAGTTCGACTTCGCCCGGTGGAACCACGAGCAGGACGCCGGCCGCCCCTGGGCCGAGGCCGAGGCGGCCGCCATCGAGCGCCACCCCGAGCTCGCCGAGGAGATCGCGGGCTACCGCGCCAACTTCGACGCCTCCCTGGTCAGCGCCATCGACGACACCGTGGCGGTGCTGCGCGACGTGCACGCCTCGGGCGTACCGGTCGTCGCCCTGACGAACTGGTCGGCCGAGCTGTTCCCGGCGGCGCTCGACCGCTTCGACTTCCTCGACCTGTTCGAGGACATCGTCGTCTCCGGCGAGGAGGGCGTAGCCAAGCCCGACGCCGAGATCTTCCAGATCCTCGGCGAGCGGATGCGCCACCTCGGCAGCCTCGACGACGCGATCTTCGTCGACGACTCCCCGGCCAACGTGCAGGCCGCCGAGGAGGCCGGCCTGGACGCCATCCTGTTCACCGGGCCCGGCCACCTGCGCGAGGACCTGCGCGCCCGCGGCCTCGACCTCCCGCAGTAGCCGCGCACGCCCCCGCGGTGGTCCGCCGAGGGGTGCGGTGGGGCGGAGGTCCGCCGGAAGGTGCGCTGGTGCGGCGCTCGTACGTTCTCGCGGAGGTCCGCCGGAGGGTGCGGTGGGGCGCACGGTTCGGCGGAGGTCCGCCTGAGGGTGCGGTGGGTGCGCTGGTGCGGCGGTCGTACGTTGTCGCGGTGGTCCGCCGGAGGGTGCGGTGGGGCGCACGGTTCGGCGGTGGTCCGCCGGAGGGTGCGGTGGGTGCGCTGGTGCGGCGCTCGTACGTTCTCGCGGAGGTCCGCCTGCGCGTGCGCCGCTCACTCGCGCACGGCGCCGCCGTGCCGTTGCCACCACTGGGCGCGCTCGCGCAGCGAGGGGTTCTTGTTCTGGCCGGCCCAGGTGGCGAGCAGCGGGTGCTGCGACATGCCGGCGGCGTAGACCAGCGGGCTCTCCGAGGAGGTGTCGGGCTGCAGCGCGACCAGGTCGACCTCGGGCGGGAGGGGGCTCGCGTGGGTGCGTGCCATGAGCAGGGTCGAGCGCAGCGACTCGGGGCCGTTCGCGATCGCGGCGAGCAGGGCGGCGTCCTGCTCGGGGTGCGCGAGGTAGGTGAGCAGCCAGGCGGCGCAGTAGGCCTCGTGCCCGGTCGGCCCGGAGAGCGCGACGGTGAGGGCGTGGTCGGCGAGCGCGGGGCGGTAGGGCGAGGCCATGAGCAGCAGCGCGACGTGGTGGCGGTACTGGTGGTGGTCGTGGCCGTGCGCCTCCTCCAGCAGGTTGACCAGCACCGGGTCCTGCGGGAGTCCGGTGGCCTCGCGGGCGCGGGTGACGTACTGCGCCACGACCTTCGAGGTGGCGCGCCGGTCGGGAGCCGGGCGTGGCACCCGCGAGGGCCGCTCGACCACGCCCAGCTCGATCAGCTGACGCACCAGCCGCTCGGCCAGCCGCAGGTCCTGCACCGAGCCGGCGCGCAGCATCTGGGTCAGCCGCTGCACGTGCGGGAGCGCCTCCTGCGGCAGCACCCGCAGCAGCATCGACGTCTCGAGCGCGTAGACGGCGCCGGCGCGCACCCGGCCGTTCCCGGTGCGGGCCAGCGAGATGAGCTCGCGGGTGACGGCGATGTTGGGTTGGCACTCGCCCAACGCGCCGAGCACGTCCATCACCGAGTCGACACCGGTCTCGACGGCGTAGTCGTGGATCGTCTCGACGGCGATGGGGGAGTAGACCGGGTGGTCGATGACCATGCCGAGCGCCTGGTAGCGCGTGGTGTACGCCGGCCCGACGGCGCGGGCGACCTCGTCGACGAGCACGAGCATCAGCTGGCGCACGATGGCCACCGGCGTCATCGCGGTCGGGACCCGGTTCCAGTAGGCCGCCAGCGCGAACCAGTCGGAGCCGACGCAGGTGCCGCGCATCGCCGCGTCGTAGACCGCGTCGAGGCGGCGCTGCCCCTCGAGCTGGGAGATCTCGCCGCGCGGCTCGGCGATGGGCAGCCGCCCGCGCCGACGTACGCCCCGGGACAGGGCGGTCGCGGTGGCCTGCAGCAGCGCGGGGGTCAGGTCGAGCACCCGCTCGTAGCCGCCCATGACCTCCAGCGACATCGCCTGGTGGCCGTTCTCCCACATCGAGATCCGGGAGTTGCTGGCGTTGACGCCGCGCTCGGTGAGCCGGCGCGCGAAGTCGACCTGCCGCTGGTTGCCCGGGTCGCCGGACGCGCACCGGACGGTGCGGGCCAGCCACGCCATGCGTGCGCGCAGGTCGAGCCGACCGCCTGTCACCCCGCCCCGATCGGTCGTGATCCGCGTCGGCCGTCCCGCTGCGGGCGCCATAGATCCTCCCTCAGCCCGGCATCCCTCACCGAGCCCCTTGAAGAAAGTAGGACGGGGCGGGGCGCGACGTGACCGGATTGGCCGAACAGGGCAGCACTAGGGTGTGGTCACCGCATCGTCAGCACCGTGAGGACTCCGTGCCGATCCAGCCCATCCGCCTCCTCGGTGACCCCGTGCTGCGCACGCCCGCCGTGGAGGTCACGACGTTCGACCGCGAGCTGCGCCAGCTGGTGCGCGACCTCGAGGACACCATGCTCGACGCGCCCGGCGTCGGCCTCGCCGCGCCGCAGCTGGGGGTGGGGCTGCGGGTGTTCACCTATCTCGGCCCCGACGGCGTCGGTCACCTGGTCAACCCGCGGCTGGAGCTCAGCGGCGAGCAGATCTGCGGCCCCGAGGGATGCCTGTCGATCCCTGACGTGGTCATCGACACCCCGCGCCCGTTCCGCACCGTCGCGCGCGGCTTTTCCATGTACGGCGAGCCGGTCACCATCGAGGGCACCGACCGGCTGGCGCGCTGCCTGCAGCACGAGACCGACCATCTCGACGGGATCCTGTTCATCGACCGCCTCGACCCCGAGCAGCGCCGCCTGGCGCTGAAGGAGATCCGGTTCGCCGAGTGGGCCGGCCAGCCCGGTCCGATCGTGCGGCAGAGCCCGCACCCGACCTACGGGAGGGCGATGTGAGCCTGCGGCTGGTCTTCGCCGGCACGCCCCAGGTCGCGGTCCCGGCGCTCGAGGCGCTGCTCGCCTCGCGGCACGAGGTCGCGGCCGTGGTCACCCGGCCCGACGCGCGCGCGGGGCGCGGCAGACGTACGTCCGTGTCGCCGGTGCGCGCGCTCGCCGAGGAGCGGGGGCTGCCCGTGCTGACGCCGCGCCGCCCGTCCGAGCCGGAGTTCCTCGAGGCGCTCGGACACATCGCCCCCGACGTGTGCCCGGTCGTGGCCTACGGCGCGCTGGTGCCGCGGGCCGCGCTCGACCTGCCGCGCCTGGGCTGGGTCAACCTGCACTTCTCGCTGCTTCCGGCCTGGCGCGGCGCCGCCCCGGTGCAGCACGCGGTGCTGCACGGTGACGAGGTCACCGGGGCCACCACCTTCCTGCTGGAGGAGGGCCTCGACACCGGCCCGGTGCTCGGCACGATGACCGAGCAGGTGCGCCCGCGCGACACCAGCGGCGACCTGCTCGGGCGGCTCTCGACGGCGGGCGCAGGTCTGCTCGTGGCGACCCTCGATGCCCTCGACGACGGCACCGTGATCCCCGTGCCGCAGCCGGCCGACGGGGTGAGCGAGGCTCCCAAGCTCGTCACGTCGGACGGCGAGATCGACTGGAAACAGCCAGGATTCGCGATCGACCGTCGAGTTCGTGCGTGCACGCCCGCGCCGGGCGCGTGGACCACGTTCCGCGGCGAGCGGCTGAAGCTGCAGCCGGTCGAGGTCGCCGGCACCAGCGAGCTGCGACCGGGCCGGCTGCGCGCCGGCAAGCGTGAGGTGCTGGTCGGGTCTGGCGCGGGCGACCTGCGCCTGGGCACGGTTCAGCCGCAGGGCAAGAAGGCCATGGCGGCCGCGGACTGGGCGCGCGGCGTGCGCGTCGACGAGGGTGAGGTGCTGGGTGGCTGACGAGCGCGATTCCCGTCGCGACAACTCCTACCGCGACGACAAGGGGCGGCAGCGTCCGCAGTCGCGGCGCGACCCGAGGCGGCAGCGTTCCGCGCTGCGGCCGGCCGACCGCCGGCGCGCGGCCGACCCGGCCCGGCGGGCGGCGTACGACGTGCTGCGCGCGGTCGACCGGGGCGCCTACGCCAACCTCGAGCTGCCCCGCATCCTGCGCAGCGCGGGCGTGCACGGCCGCGACGCGGCGTTCGCGACCGAGCTGGCCTACGGCACCGTGCGCATGCGCGGGCTCTACGACCCGATCATCGAGATCGCGGCCGGCCGGCCCGCCACCGAGATCGACCCTCCCGTGCTCGACACGCTGCGGCTCGGGGTGCACCAGCTGCTCGGCATGCGGGTGGCCTCGCACGCCGCCGCGTCCGAGACCGTGGCGCTGGCCCGCTCGGTCAACGGCGCGGGCGCGGCGGGCTTCGTCAACGCGGTGCTGCGCCGGGTGAGCGAGCGCCCGCGCGAGAGCTGGGTCGCCGAGGTCACCGCCGGGCGCGACCGCGACGAGGCGCTGGCCGTGGAGTTCTCCCACCCCGCGTGGGAGGTCCGGGCGCTGCGCACCGCCCTGCTCGCGCACGGAGCGAGCACCGAGGAGTCGGTCGACGGCGATCTCGTGCGTCTGCTCGCCGCCCACAACGACCCCGCCGCCGTCGCGCTGGTCGCCCGGCCCGGGCTCAGCGACGTGGCCGAGCTGGTCGAGGCGGGCGCCGAGGCGTCGGCGCTGTCGCCCGTGGGGGCGCGGCTGGAGAGCGGCGACCCGGGCGCGATCCCGGCGGTGCGCCAGACCCGGGCCGCCGTGCAGGACGAGGGCTCGCAGCTGCTCGCCCTGGCGCTGGCCGCCGCGCCGGTCGACCCGGCGGACGACGCCTCGCCCGCGGTCGGCGCCGCCGGCGGCGACCTCGACACGGACGGCTCCGAGGAGCGCTGGCTCGACCTGTGCGCCGGGCCCGGCGGCAAGACCGCGCTGCTGGCCGCGCTCGGCGCCCAGCAGGGGGCGGTCGTGTTCGCCAACGAGATCAGCGAGCACCGCGCCGACCTGATCGAGCAGACGCTGCGCGCCGCGACCGACGCCGGCATCGAGGTCATGGTGGGCGTGGGCGACGGGCGCGACCTGGGCGAGGAGGAGCCGCAGGCCTTCGACCGGGTGCTGGTCGACGCGCCGTGCACCGGCCTGGGGGCGCTGCGCCGCCGGCCCGACGCGCGCTGGCGCCGCCAGCTGGGCGACGTCCCCGACCTGACCCGGCTGCAGGGCGAGCTGCTCGCCTCCGCCGTGGCCGCGACGCGGCCGGGCGGGCTGATCGCGTACACCACCTGCAGCCCGCACGCCGCCGAGACCCGCGTCGTGGTCGACGACGCGGTGCGCCGTGGCGACGTGGAGCTCGTGGATGCGCGGACGTACTTCCGCGACGCCGAGGGCCGGCAGGTCGACGGCCTCGGCGACGGACCCACCGTGCAGCTGTGGACCCACCTGCACGGCACCGACAGCATGTTCCTCGCGCTGCTGCGCAAGACCCCGCCCACCGGCCCCGACGCCCCGACCTCCGAGGACTCCTGACCCGATGCAGATCTCGCCGAGCATCCTGTCGGCCGACTTCGCCGACCTGGCGGCCGAGCTCGACCGCATCAGCAACGCCGACTGGGCGCACGTGGACGTGATGGACGCCCACTTCGTGCCCAACCTCACGCTCGGGCTGCCGGTCGTGGAGAGCCTGCTGAGGGTGTCGCCGGTGCCGCTGGACTGCCACCTGATGATCGACGACCCCGACCGCTGGGCGCCCGCCTACGCCGAGGCCGGGGCACAGTCGGTGACGTTCCACATCGAGGCGGCCCGCGACCCGGTGCGCCTGGCCCGCGAGCTGCGCGCCCACGGCGCCCGCGCCGCGATGGCGCTGAAGCCGGCGACGCCGTTCGCGCCGTACGAGCAGCTGCTGCCCGAGCTGGACATGGTGCTCGTGATGACCGTCGAGCCCGGCTTCGGCGGGCAGGCGTTCATGGCCGACCAGCTGCCCAAGGTGCAGCAGGTGCGCGAGGCCGTGCGGCGCAGCGGCGGCGAGGTCTGGGTGCAGGTCGACGGGGGAGTCTCCGCCCGCACCATCGAGCAGTGCGCCGAGGCCGGGGCCGACGTGTTCGTCGCCGGGTCCGCGGTCTACGGCGCCGACGACGCCGCCGCGGCCATCGACGAGCTGCGCGCGCTGGCCGACGCCTGCGCGCACTGAGCGGGCCGCGCCGCAGGTCCTTCCCGAGCCGATCTGTTCGGGCCGGGCGGGGCCGGGCTGTGCGAGCCGGGTGGGGGTACGCCCGTAGCGCCGTGGATGGGTCTGGCGGGTGGCCGGGCTGTGCGGGCCGGGTGGGGGTGCGCCCGTAGCGCCGTGGATGGGTCTGGCGGGAGGCCGAGCTTGCGAGGCCGGATGGTTGGCGCGTAGGGCGTACCCCCGCCCGGCACCAAGGCGCCAACGCTGCAGCACCAACGCTGCAGCATCCACGTTCCAGCAGCCGGGCCGCCGTGTCGCGCGCCCCGCGGCGTCGTGCATACTGCTGGGGCAAGAACGTGCTCCGGGGTCAGTGAAACTCTGAGCCGGCGGTGACAGTCCGCGACCCGATCGCCTCGGCGGTCGGTTGACCTGGTGGAACTCCAGGACCGACGGTGAAAGTCCGGATGGGAGGCGCACGTGGGTGGCCGTACGTCGGCGACCCGGTGAGTGGTGACGTCCGCCTTCGCGGTCGCACCGCCGGCGACCGTGTCGCCGGTTCTTCGCTCACCCACCGCCCCGGAGCTCGTGAGAGACGAGCACGAGGGAGCGGACCAGATGACCGGCGGGCCGGTTGACCTCCACGCGGCCGACGAGGCGTGGCTGCGCCGTGCCGTCGACCTCGCGCGGCAGGGCCGTCCGGACGGCGCCGATCCGAACCCCCGCGTCGGCGCGCTGCTGGTCGATGCCGGCGGGGTCGTCGTCGGCGAGGGGTTCCACGCCGGGGCCGGCACCCCGCACGCCGAGGTCGTCGCCCTGCGGGAGGCGGGCGGGCGCGCCGAGGGGACGACGGCGTACGTCTCGCTCGAGCCCTGCGCGCACACCGGCCGCACCGGGCCGTGCGCGGACGCGCTGCTCGCGGCCGGCGTCGCCCGGGTGGTCTACGCCGGCGCGGACCCTACGGTCGAGGCCGCAGGCGGCGCCGAGCGGCTCCGCGCGGCCGGCGTGCGCGTGCAGCACCACCCGCTGACAGCGGCCGAGGAGCTCAACCGCCGCTGGACCGCCGCCGTGACGAGCGGCCGGCCGTTCGTCACCTGGAAGGTCGGGGCGACCCTCGACGGGCGCGTCGCGGCCGCCGACGGCACCAGCCGCTGGATCACCGGCCCGCAGGCCCGGCGCGACGTGCACCGGCTGCGCGCCGAGGTCGGCGCGATCGTCGTCGGCACCGGCACCGCGCTGGCCGACGATCCTGCGCTCACCGTGCGCGACGAGGCCGGGGAACCGGTCGGGCGGCAGCCGCTGCGGGTCGTCGTCGGTCGCCGCGAGGTGCCGGCCGGGGCGGCTGTGCGCGCCGACGACCACTGGCTGCAGGTCGACTCACCGGATCCGTTCGACACGCTGAAACCGTTGCACGACAAGCAGATTCGGCATGTGCTGCTCGAAGGTGGTCCGACCCTCGCGGCCGCGTGGCTGCAGGCCGGGGCGATCGACGAGGTCCGCGCCTACGTCGCCCCCACCCTGCTCGGCGCCGGCCCCGCGCTCGTCGGCGACCTCGGCGTCGCGACCATCGCCGAGGCCGTGCGGCTCGAGCTGGCCGACGTCGCCCGGCTGGGCGAGGACGTACGCCTCACCCTGCGTCCGGCGCCCGCCCGCACGAACCCCACCACCCCCGTCCCCGAGGAGGACTGATGTTCACCGGCATCGTCGAGGAGCTCGGCACCGTCACCGCGCTGGAGCGGCGCGACACCTCTGCCGTGCTGACGGTGGAGGGCCCGCTCGTGACCACCGACGCGCGGCACGGCGACTCGATCGCGGTCAACGGCGTCTGTCTCACCGTGACCGGGGCCGAGCAGGGCCGGTTCACCGTCGACGTGATGAACCAGACCCTCGAGCTGACCTCGCTCGCCACGCTCGCGCCCGGCGCGCGCGTCAACCTCGAGCGCGCCATGCCGGCGAACGGCCGGTTCGGCGGCCACGTGGTGCAGGGGCACGTCGACGGCACCGCGACCGTCGTCGCCCGTGAGCCGGGGGAGCACTGGGAGGTGGTGACGCTCACGCTGCCGCCGCACCTGGCGCGCTACGTCGTCGCCCAGGGGTCGATCACCCTGGACGGCGTCTCGCTCACCGTCGCCCACCTCGGCGACGACACGTTCGCGGTGTCGCTCATCCCGACCACGCTCGAGCTGACCACGCTCGGCCGCGCGCAGGTCGGTGACCCGGTCAACGTCGAGGTCGACGTGCTGGCCAAGTACGTCGAGCGCCTCGTGGCGCACCCCGCCGCCCAGGAGGCCAGCGCATGAACCTGCTCGAGACCCTGTTCGACGCCCAGCTGACCGTCTTCGGGCAGCACATCCTGTGGCGCGAGCTGATCGGCAACCTGTTCGGGTTCGCCTCCGCCGTCGGCGGGCTGCGTCGCCGGGTGTGGGCCTGGCCGGTCGGCATCGTCGGCAACGCCCTGCTGTTCACGGTGTTCTTCGGCGTCGCCTTCTCCAACCCGCAGCAGGAGACGCTGTTCGGTCAGGCCGCGCGGCAGATCTTCTTCATCATCACCTCGGTCTACGGCTGGTGGCGCTGGCAGCAGAGCCGCCGGCTGCGCGGTGCCGACGCGCCCGCGATCAGCCCGCGCTGGGCGACCCGGGGCGAGCGCCTGGGCTACCTGCTCGCGTGGGCCGCGGGCGTACTGGTCTTCCAGTGGGTCTTCGCCGCGGTCGGCGCCGGCTGGCCCGCGCCGCGCTGGTACTACTGGGCCGACGCCTGGATCTTCGTGGGCTCGATCGTCGCGACGTTCGCGATGGCCCGCGGCTGGAACGACTTCTGGCTGGCCTGGATCGGCGTCGACCTCGTCGGGGTGCCGCTGCTGCTGCACTCGAAGTTCTACCCCTCCGCCGTCCTGTACGTCGTCTATTCCTTCCTGGTCATCTACGGCTTCGTCGTGTGGCTGCGTGCCTCGCGCGCCGAACGCCCCGACCCGATCACCGAGGAGCAGCTGGCATGACCCGTCTCGAGAATCCGATCGACCCCCGACCCGCCGACCCCGGCACCCACAACCCCGCGCACGAGCGAGCCGCCTCCCGGATGTCCACCGTCGAGGACGCGGTCGCCGCGCTGCGCGAGGGGCGCCCGGTGCTGGTCCTCGACGACGAGGACCGCGAGAACGAGGGTGACCTGGTGCTGGCCGCGGCGAGCGCGACGCCGCAGTGGCTCGGGTTCGCCGTACGCCATGGGTCGGGTCTGGTCTGCGCGCCCGTCGACCCCGCCACGGCCGACCGGCTCGGCCTGCCCCTGATGGTCGGCGCCAACCAGGACCCGCTGCGGACGGCGTACACCGTGACGGTCGACGCGGCCCAGGGCGTCTCGACCGGCATCAGCGCCGCGGACCGCGCGACGACGCTGCGGGTGCTCGCCGACCCCGGCAGCACCGAGACCGACCTGATCCGCCCCGGGCACGTGCTGCCGCTGCGCGCCAAGCCCGGCGGGGTGCTCGAGCGGGTCGGCCACACCGAGGCGGCGGTCGACCTGTGCCGGCTCGCCGGGCTGCCGCAGGCCGCCGGCATCGTCGAGCTGGTGCACGACGACGGGTCGATGATGCGCACCGACGCGGTGCTGGCGCTGGGCGAGCAGCACGACCTGCCGGTCATCACCATCGCCGAGCTGGTGCGCTGGCGGCTGCGGCACGACCTGGTCGAGCCGGTCGCGCAGACGACGCTGCCGACCGCGCACGGCCGGTTCGCGGTGCACGGCTACCGCGACCGGCGCACCGGCACCGAGCTGGTCGCGCTGGTCTCGCCGCGCGGGGTCACCGACCCGGCGCTGGTGCGGGTGCACTCCGAGTGCCTCACCGGTGACGCGCTGGGGTCGCTGCGCTGCGACTGCGGCCCGCAGCTGGACGCGTCGCTGGAGCTGGTGGCGCGCGAGGGCGGCGTCGTGGTCTACGTGCGCGGCCACGAGGGCCGCGGCGTCGGGCTGCTCGACAAGCTGCGCGCCTACGAGCTGCAGGACGCCGGGCACGACACGGTCGACGCGCAGGTGCGCCTCGGCCTGCCGGTCGACGCCCGCGACTTCGCCGGCGCCGCCGCCGTCCTGCGCGACCTCGGCGTGCGCCGACTCACCCTGCTGACCAACAACCCCGCCAAGATCGACGCGCTGGTCGAGGCCGGCCTGGAGGTGACCGAAGTGCAACCGCTGAGCGTGGGGGCCAACCCCAGCAACGAGCCCTACCTGCGGGCCAAGCGAGACCGGCTGGGCCATCGGCTGCCCGCGACGATCACCGGGGCGGCGTCGTGAGCGGGGCGGGCTCGCCGGCGCTGCAGGTGCACGCGCCCGACGTGCGCGTCGCGGTCGTCGCCGCGTCGTGGCACGAGGTCGTGATGGCGGGGCTGCTCGGCGGTGCGCGGCGCGCGCTCGCCGACGCGGGCGTACGGCCGGAGTCGGTGACCGAGATCCGCGTCCCGGGCTCCTTCGAGCTGGGCGTCGCGTGCGCCCGGGTGGCGCCGGCGTACGACGCGGTCGTGGCCCTCGGTGTCGTGATCCGGGGCGGCACGCCGCACTTCGACTACGTCTGCTCGGCCGCCACCGACGCGCTGTCGGGCATCGCCGTGGCGACCGGCACGCCGGTCGGGTTCGGGCTGCTCACCTGCGACACCGAGGAGCAGGCGCTCGACCGCGCCGGGCTGCCCGGGTCGGCCGAGGACAAGGGGCACGAGGCGACCACCGCGGCCCTCGCGACGGTCCTCGCGCTGCGCGAGGCCGGACACCCGCGCGGGGCGTCCGGCACCCGCGACTAGCCTGGTCCCTCGTGAAGACGTTCGACCAGCTGTGGGCAGAGCTGTCCGTCAAGGCGAGCGAGCGCCCCGCAGGCTCCGGCACTGTCGCGGCGCTCGACGCCGGCGTGCACAGCATCGGCAAGAAGATCGTGGAAGAGGCGGCCGAGGTGTGGATGGCGGCCGAGCATGAGGGCCGCGAGCGCACCGCCGAGGAGATCAGCCAGCTGATCTACCACCTGCAGGTGCTGATGCTCGCGACCGGCCTCACGCCCGAAGACGTCTACACGAACCTGTAAAGGACCCTCATGCTCAAGCTCGCCGTCCCCAACAAGGGGGCGCTCGCCGAGTCCGCCGCCGAGATGCTGCGCGAGGCCGGATACCGCGGCCGCCGCGACAGCAAGGAGCTGGTGGTGGCCGACCCCGACAACGGGGTCGAGCTGTACTTCCTGCGCCCGCGCGACATCGCCGTCTACGTCGGCTCCGGCACGCTCGAGGCAGGCATCACCGGGCGCGACCTGCTGCTGGACTCCGGCAGCCCCGCCACCGAGGTCCTGCCGCTGGGCTTCGGTCAGTCCACCTTCCGCTACGCCGCGCGACCGGGCGCCGCCGCAGGCATCGACGAGCTGGCCGGACGCCGGGTCGCCACCAGCTTCCCGGGGCTGGTGCGCGCCGACCTCGCCAAGCGCGGCATCGACGGCGAGGTGGTCCGGCTCGACGGTGCCGTCGAGACCGCCATCACGCTGGGCGTGGCCGACGTCATCGCCGACGTCGTCGAGACCGGCACCACCCTGCGCAACGCCGGGCTGGAGGTCTTCGGCGACCCGATCCTCACCAGCGAGGCGGTGCTGATCCGGCCGGCCGCCGAGGGTGAGAGCAGCGGCCAGGTCGACGTGCTCGTACGCCGGTTGCAGGGCGTCCTCACCGCTCGCCACTACGTGATGATGGACTACGACATCCGCGTGGAGCTGGTCGAGCAGGCGTGCGCGCTCACGCCCGGGCTGGAGTCGCCGACGGTCTCGCCGCTGCACGATCGCGGCTACGTGGCCGTGCGCGCGATGGTGCCGCGGCGCCGCACCAACCAGGTGATGGACGACCTGTACGAGGTCGGCGCCCGCGCGATCCTCGTCACCGACATCGCGGCCTGCCGCATCTAGGGGGCGAGGATGGCCAAGGACGATCCCTACGCGACGTTCCGTCCGGTCGGCGGCCGCATCGTGCCGCTGGTCGTGGCGGGCCTGTGCGTCATGATCTTCACGGTGGTGGCGATCGCGCTGCCGAGCGAGGGCAAGCCGTCGTTCTCCGTGGGCGACAAGACGTTCATCTGGATGATCGGCGTCGGGTTCGCCCTGGTGCTGTGGCGGTTCGCGCAGGTGCGCGCGATCCCGACGCAGGAGGGCATCGAGGTGCACAACCTCGTCGTGACCCGTCAGGTGGCGTGGTCGCAGATCGTCGAGGTGCAGTTCGGCGGCGGTCAGGCCTGGGCGGTGCTCGAGCTCGACGACTTCGACACGCTGCCCGTCATGGGCATCCAGCGCAGCGACGGCCCGCGCGCCACGGCCGAGGCCCAGCGGCTGGCCGCGCTGGTCGAAGCGCACACCCGCCGCGGCCCGGCGGCGGAGATCTAGCGGTCCGGCGGTCCCTACTCGTCGAGCTCGTCGTGGCGGGTCGGGACCTCCTCGCGCACCTTCTCGTAGCTCCACCCGGTCAGCATGAGCAGGTCGACCACGATCGAGCGCAGCTGAGCGCGGATCACCTCACCCGACAACGACGTACGCCCGGTGCCGGCGATGCTGCGCGTCGCCGTGTCGTCGGCGAGCAGCAGCAGCGCGGGGCGCACGTTCTGCGGGACGCGCCGCTCGGACAGCTCGTCGGCCATCTGGTCCATGACCTGGGCGAGGTCGTCGACGGCGGTGAGGTAGGCGGGCGGGATCGGCTCGCCCTCGAGCACCGCGACCGACACCCGGCGCACGAGCACCCGGATGTTGCGGATCGCGCGGTCCAGCGGCTCGGTCAGGTCGGCGATCGCCACCACCGAGGCGTTGTGCCGGCGCCGGAACGGCGACTGACGGGTGACCGCGATGCCCTCGTCGACGGCCTCGCGCAGGTCGGCGAGATGGCCCTCGCTGGCGCGCGCCCGGGCGAGGGCGTCGTCGGCGCGCTGCTGGTCACGGCGGCGACCGGCGGTGGCCGTGGCGCGCAGCACCTCTGCCAGCTCGGTCAGCACCCGCGCGGCCTCCACGCGGGGACGGCGCACGGGTGAGGTGGGGGTGATGGTGGCCGCGAGCAGCGCCACGCACCCGCCGACCACGGCGTCGAGCCAGCGGCTGAAGGCGTACTCCGAGTCGGCGACGAGCGTCGTCACGATCATCGACTGCACGCCGGCCTGGATCATCATCAGCCCGCCGGCGCCCGCGAGCACCGCGATCGACATGGCGCACAGCACCACGACCGCCAGCTGCACCGGACCCGTGCCGAAGAAGTGCACGAACACGTCGCCGACGAGCACACCGATCGCCACGCCGACGGTGAGCTCGACCACGCGACGCAACCGTTGGCCGTACGTCAGTCCCAGCGCGACCAGCACCGTCACCGGGGCGAAGAACGGCTGCGGGTGGCCGAGCAGGTAGCGGGCCAGGCTCCACGCGATCGCGCCGCCGACCGCGCACTGCACGATGAGGAAGGCGCGGTCGCGCAGCCGCTCGACGCGCTGGGCGAAGGAGCGCTTGGTGAGTCGTGGGCGAGGGTCGAGTCGCCGACCCCACTCGCCGGCCACCTCGCTGCTCATGGGCCCAGCCTAGGGAAGCGCAGGCCCGTCGGTCTGCAGCCGAAGGTGCGCATGCGCGGCGGTGCCGTCGGCCTCGAAGATCCGTGCCTCCTGCGCGGCCCAGGCCTCCCAGTGCCCGGCGAACCCGTCGCCGTCGCGCGCGAGGCCGCGCTGCATGCGCACGTCGTGGGCCGCCTCGAGCCAGACCCGGACGTCGGCGTACGCCCGGGCCACTCCCACGCTGCTCGCGACACCCTCGACGACCAGGAAGTCGGCGGTCGGCACCGGCACCAGCTCGGCGAACTCGCCCGCGTGCCAGTCGAACCGGCGGAACGCGGCCTGCTCCCCGCGCGCGAGCGGGACGAGCACCTGGGTGGTGAGCAGAGCCGGTGCGGCGGGCAGGCCGTCCCAGCCGGGCAGCAGGTCGTCCAGGTGCACGACGGGCGCGTCGAGCCGGTCGGCGACCAGGCGGGCGAGGGAGGACTTGCCCGAGCCGGCGGGGCCGTCGAACGTGACGACCGTGGGGCGAGGGGAGGGCGGCGCTGCGTCGCCGCGGGCGCGCCGGGCCAGCTCCACCACCTGGTCGGCGTGCGCGGGATCGGCGAGGTTCTCGCCCCAGACGTGGTGGTCCTCCTGGGTCTCCTGCGGCATGGGGCCGACCCTAGGGAGCGGGGGCAGGGATACCGCGCGGGGGCACGGGGTGAGGCAACACGGGGCATGCGTGGCTGACCGGGCTGCTGCGCCTGGATCCACAGGCAGGTCAACGAGATCCGTCGTGTCCACAGGGGTTCTGACCCCTTCCGCTCGTGTTCGAACAGGTGTACGATATCGCATATGACCCCGAGCACCGCACCGACTCCCGGCGACCCGGTCGCCGCGGCGCGTGCGCTGTTCGAGTCGTTGCTCTACGAGGACGGCCTCGTCGGGGCCGTCGAGGGCACGTTCGGTCCCGTGGCGCGCTCGGGTCCGCACGGTGCCGCGGAGCCGCAGACGCACGACCCGGTGGTCCTGCTGATGGGCGCGATCCAGGTGCTGACCGCCGACCTGATCGACCGGATGCAGCGCACCGACCCGTTCGCGCTGAGCGAGCAGGAGCAGTGGCTGGTGCCGGCGGATCTCGGGCCGGCGTCGGTGGGTGCCGGTGATGCTGTGGCGTCTGGCGGTGCGGGCGGCATGAACGGTCCGAGCGGAGCGGGCGGTGCGGGCAGTGAGGGTGGTGCGGGTGGTGAGGGCCTGCCCCGGACGCCGTTGCCTGTCCCCGAGACACGGTCGCCTGCCGCGCGTGGCGAGGTCGAGCGCGAGCTGCAGTCGGAGGCTGCGTGGCGCGAGGCCGACCGTGCCGCCGAGCGGCAGGCGCAGTTCGAGCTGACCGCGGTGCTCGCGCACGCGGCGATGAACCAGGCGGCGGCGGTGCGGGCGCACGCCACGGCGGGGCTGGCGAGGTTCGACCGGGTCCCCGACAGCGCGTTCTTCTCGGCGCAGGAGTGTCTGGCGGGCGAGCAGCCTCGACCCTTCGACGTGGTCGAGCACCAGCCCGGCCACCGTGCCGAGTTCGCCGGCGACCTGCTCGGGCCGGCGCTGCGCCTCGGGCCCTACGCCGCCGACTCCCTCGTCGACGACTCCGTCTGGCTGACCACGCGGGTGCCCGGCGTGCTCGCCGCCGTCGGCCGCGGCGAGGTCAACATCGAGACCGCGGCCGCGATCGCCCGCGAGGTGCAGGAGGCGCGGCCCGAGACCTGCGAGCTGGTCGAGGAGGCGGTGCTGAGGCGCCGGGTCCATCAGCGCCAGCGCACTCAGGCGCAGCGCTCGACACGGACCCTCGTCGGCCGTCACGAGTCGGAGGCCGCCCGGCGATCGGCGAAGCGCACCAAGGCTCAGCAGACCGGGGTCTGGCTCGACTCGCACACGACTCCGGGGCTGTCGGCGTTCAGCGCGGTCATGCCCACCGGCAAGGCCGTGGCGTTGATGGACGCTGTCGACCAGCGCGCCCACCAGGCGCAGCAGGCCGCCCGCACCGGCTCCGCAACCGCGCACGGCGAGCAGCCGCCGGAGAGCGCGGCCGGCGCGGCCGGCGCGACCAACGACGGCAACAGGACGAGCGAGGACGTGGCGCGCGCAGCGATGCTGCTGGGGGAGCACCGCGCCGAGGCCCTGTACGACCTCGCCATGGGCAACGTCGACCTCACCGCCCACCTCGAGCTCATCGTCCCGCAGCCGCCGTCACCCGAGCCGCCTCAACCGCCTGGCCCGTCCCCGTCGGCCCAGCCGCCTGGCCCGTCCCCGTCCCCGTCGCCAGAGCCGCCTGGCCCGTCCCCGTCCCCGTCGCCAGAGCCGCCTGGTCCGTCCTCGTCGCAAGAGCCGCCGCCGGAGTCGTCGGGGCCGCCGTCGCCGTCGACTCAGGCTGCGCCGTCGCAGGGGCCGCCCTCGGTCACCGATTCCCCGAAGCCGCCGGGCAGCCGGACCCTGGTGACACCGGGGCAGGTGCGGCAGCTGTTGGCGGACGTGCCGGTCCTGCTCCACGAGCGCGCCGGCCCGGTGCCGACAGCCGACGTCTTCGAGCTGCTCACCGGCCGCGCCGCCCGGACCACGGCGGAGTGGGTCCAGCTGCCGATCGACCCGCCGCACGACGTGGCGAGCATGGCCTGGGCCGCTCCGGCGCCGACCACCGGTGGAGTCACCCGAGCCCACGTCGCGCAGGCGGCGGAACAGCCCGGCCCAGATCAGGAAACCGGCGGCTACCGGCCGGGTGCGCGCCTGCGCCGCCGGGTGATCCGTCGCGACCAGCGTTGCCGGTTCCCGGGGTGCGACCGCCGCGGGCGCTACACCGACCTCGACCACGTCGACCCGTGGCCGCGCGGCCCGACCGAGGAGCGCAACCTGCAGTGCCTGTGCCGGCACCACCACCGGGCCAAGCACGAGGGTGGGTGGCGGGTCACCATGACCGTCGCTGGGCGGTGCACCTGGACCAGCCCGACGGGCCGGGTCTACGTCACCGACCCCGGCCTGCCCGAGGCGCTGCTCGACCTCGCGTGCCCCTGACCGTTGGCGTACTGGCTGGACACGAGGTCGCGCCGGGGTAGCCGTGGCGCCCCACGCGCCCCGCGTGCCGCGCCGCACGCGCCGCGCCGCGCGCCGCGCCCGTTCCGGCCGTCTCGTCGTGCGGAACCGGCGCGGAGCAGCACCTACCCTGGTTGGCGTGAGTGTGGCCGTGCGTGTGATCCCGTGCCTCGACGTCGACGCCGGCCGGGTCGTCAAGGGCGTGAACTTCCAGCAGCTGCGCGACGCGGGCGACCCGGTGGAGCTGGCCGAGGTCTACGACGGGCAGCGGGCCGACGAGCTCACCTTCCTCGACGTGACGGCGTCGTCGTCCGACCGCGAGACGACCTACGACGTCGTGCGCCGCACCGCCGAGGAGGTCTTCATCCCGCTCACCGTGGGTGGCGGGGTGCGCTCGGTCGACGACGTCGACCGGCTGCTGCGCGCGGGCGCCGACAAGGTCGGCATCAATACCGGCGCCATCGCCCGCCCCGAGGTCATGGCCGAGATCGCCGACCGTTTCGGTGCGCAGGTGCTGGTGCTGTCCGCGGACGTACGCCGGGCAGACGGCCACTTCGAGGTCACCACGCACGGTGGTCGGCGCTCGGCCGGCCTCGACGCCATCGAGTGGTGCGCGCGGGCGGAGCGTCTGGGCGCGGGCGAGATCCTGCTCAACTCGATGGACGCCGACGGGACCAAGGACGGCTTCGACCTCGAGCTGATCCGCGCGGTGCGGGCCGCGACCTCGTTGCCGCTCATCGCCAGCGGCGGGGCCGGCGCCGTCGAGCACTTCGTGGAGGCGGTGGAGGCCGGCGCCGACGCGGTCCTCGCGGCGTCGGTGTTCCACTACCGGGAGCTGACGGTCGGGCAGGTCAAGGCAGGGCTGGCCGAGGCCGGCTACCCCGTGCGCTGAGCCATCCCGCCTCGACACCGACGCGGTCGCTGGGGCCGATATCGGGGGAAATGACGTGCGTTGGCGCTGGCTCGGGCGTCGCTGGGGCCGATATCGGGGCAAATGACGCGCGGTCGCGCTGCCTCGGGCCGCGAGTGCTAGAAGCTCGGTTTGAACCCTGCGAACTTCGCCACGGCGGCGTCGTCGCCCTCGATGACGACGTCGGTGACGGCCGGGTCGGCGATGCCCCGACCGAACACCCGCAGCACGACCTCGCCGGGGGCTCCGACGAGCGTGACGCGGCCGTCGCCCTGACCCGCCTTGGTCAGCGGACGCTCCCGGTGACCCTCGGCGCGCACGTCGACCCCGACCGGGCTCTTGCGCAGCAGGAACCGGCCCATGCGTCCGAGCACTCCCCACAGGGCGTTCTCAAGCTGCTCGCTGCGAGCCCGGCGCGCGGAAGCGTCGGCGCCGCGCAGCACGTCCTCGTGGTGGACGTAGAACTCCGCCAGGTTCGCGACCTCGTCGACCGCGCCGACACGCATCGGCGACCACGCCGGTGGGCCCGAGCGGAACTGCTCGACCAGCTGCGGCCAGGGCTGCGCCGCGATCTGCTGCTGCACCGACTCGGTGCGGCTCGCCAGCAGCGGCAGCAGGATCCCGCCGGCCGCGTCGGGGCGGCGCTCGCGCAGCACCAGGTGGGCCGCGAGGTCGCGCGTGGTCCAGTCGCCGCTGAGGGTCGGGCTGTCCGGGCCGAACCGGTCGAACGCGTCGCTCAGCTGGGCGCGCTCCTGCTTGGCGAGATCGCTCATGCCGACATCGTGGCACGGGCTGGATCGCGCGCATGACCTGCCGCCCCGGGCACCGGCATGCCGCGGAAGGCGTACGTCCGTGGCATGAGAAGGTGTCCGGCGTGACTTCTGCCTCGACGCCCTCGCCCAGGGCGTCGAACCGCACGCTGCGACGGGGTCTGCGGGTGGTGGGGCGCGGCTTCCGGCAGCAGCCGAAGGCCCTGTTCGTGGCCGTCGTCGGGTCGGCCATCTATGGCGTCATGACCGTGCTCACCGCCCGGGTCATCGGCAGCCTGACCGGCAACGTCGTGGAGCCCGCGGTGCGAGCCGGGGAGATCAGCGGCGCGCAGATCTGGACGATCGTGTGGCAGCTCGGGCTCGTCGTGCTGCTCACCGTCGTCGGGGTGGTGCTGCGCCGCGCCGGTGCCGGCTTCGCGTTCTTCAACCTGCAGGCGATCTATCGGCGCCGCGTGACGGGGCAGTACCTCCGGCTGCCGCTGTCGTGGCACCACCGGCACCCCTCGGGGCAGCTGCTGAGCAACGCCAACGCCGACGTCGAAGCCACCTGGAACGTCTTCCAGCCGCTTCCGATGGCCATCGGCGTGCTCGTGATGCTGGTGGTCGCCGGAGCCGAGATGCTGCGCGTCGACATCCCGCTCGCGCTCATCGGATTCCTTGTGTTCCCAGCGCTTTTCGTCGCCAACCTTGTTTTCCAGTCGCGCATGTCGCCGCGCGTCACGCGGGCGCAGCAGCTGCGCGCCGAGGTCAGCGAGGTGGCGCACGAGAGCGTCGAGGCCGGGCTGCTCGTCAAGGCGATGGGCCGCGAGGACCAGGAGACCCAGCGCTTCGCCGAGCGCACCGACCAGCTGCGCGACGCGGCGATCCGCGTCGGCCGCACGCGCGGGACGTTCGACCCGGTGATCGAGGCCATCCCGACGCTCGGCACGCTCGCCGTCCTCGCCGTCGGCACCAGCCGGGTCGGCAGCGGGGCGATCGAGGCGGCCGACGTGGTGCAGATCGCCTACCTGTTCTCCGTGCTGGCCTTCCCCGTGCGCGCGTTCGGCTGGGTGCTGTCGGAGCTCCCGCGCACCGTCGTCGGCTGGGACCGGATCTCCTCGGTGCTCGACGAGCAGGGCGAGATGGCGTACGGCGACCGCGACCCGGCCACCCCCGCGCGCGGCGCCGAGCGGGTCACCGGGGTGAGCTATGCGTACGAGGTCGGCGGCCGAGCCGTGCTCGGCGCCCACCAGCCCACGGGCAAGGGCGGTCATGACCAAGCCACCGGCAAGGGAGGGCGACGCGATCGCCGGCTCACGCGCACGGGCGCGAGCAGCGACCAGGCGGGTCCGCCACCGGCGACCACCCCGCCGCTCGAGCGCGTCGTCGCGCTGCGCGAGGTCGACCTGGCGCTGCCCGCGGGCGCGACGACCGCGGTGGCCGGCCCGACCGGCGCCGGCAAGAGCACGCTGAGCGGACTCGTGCTGCGGCTGATGGACCCCGACACCGGTGAGATCGTGCTCGACGGGGTCGACCTGCGGCAGATCCGGCGCGGCGGCATTCCGGAGGTGGCCACGCTCGTGGCCCAGACGCCGTTCCTGTTCGACGACACCGTCGAGGGCAACGTCACCCTGGGGCGCGACGTCACTGACGAGCAGGTGCGCAGAGCCCTCGACGTGGCGCAGGCGAGCGGCTTCGTCGACCGGCTGCCCGACGGCGCGCAGACCCACGTGGGGGAGCGCGGCGCGAGCCTCTCCGGCGGCCAGCGGCAGCGCATCGCGCTGGCCCGCGCCGTCGTTCGTGACCCGGCGCTCCTGGTGCTCGACGACGCCACCTCGGCAGTCGACCCGGCCGTCGAGACCGCGATCCTCGACGGCCTGCGCGAGCGCAGCGAAGGCATCACGGTGCTCGTCGTCGCCTACCGGATGTCGACGATCGGCATGGCCGACCACGTGATCTACCTCGAGCACGGCCGAGTGCTCGACCGAGGCACGCACGAGGAGCTGATGGGCCGGTGCGCCGGCTACCAGCGGCTGGTGACGGCGTACGCCCGGGAGGCGGCCGAGCGCGCCGCCGTCGCCGCGACCGAGGAGCCGGTGGCGCCCGACCGCCAGGAGGTGCAGCGGTGAGCGCCGAGCAGGTGGCGCCCGACGCCAGCGCGATCGGCCACGGCCGCGACCTCGGGACGGTGCAGACCCTCAAGCGGGGGTTCGCGCTGTCGCCCCAGCTGCGCCAGGGACTCGTGCTCACCCTGGCGCTCGCCCTCGTGGCGACCGCCGGGCGGGTGCTGATCCCGCTGGCCGTGCAGCAGACCCTCGACCGCGGGATCCTCGCGCCCGGCGGACCCGACACGGGCCTGGTGACCCGGCTGGTGCTGCTCGCCGCGCTGGCGGTGCTCGGCACGGCCGTCGCGACGTACTTCGTCAACGTGCGGCTGGTGACCGCCTCGGAGTCGGGTCTCGCGACGCTGCGCACCAAGGCCTTCCGCCACGTGCACGACCTGTCGGTGCTCACCCAGAGCAGCGAGCGCCGCGGCGCGCTGGTCTCGCGGGTGACGAGCGACGTCGACACGATCAGCCAGTTCGTGCAGTTCGGCGGGCTCATCCTCATCCTGTCGGTGGGGCAGGTGCTGGTCGCGACCGTGCTGATGCTGGTCTACAGCCCGCCACTGACAGCGGTGGTCTGGCTGTGCTTCGTGCCGCTGTTCCTCGTGATCCGGCGCTTCCAGGTGATCGTGGGGCGGGCGTACACCCGCGTGCGCGAGCGGGTCGGCGACATGCTGGCCGCCGTCTCGGAGTCGGTGGTCGGCGCCGAGACGATCCGGGCCTACGGGGTCCAGGAGCGCACCGGCGAACGCATCGACGGGGCCATCGACGCTCACCGCCGCTCGGCGATCGGCGCTCAGCTGCGCGCGGTCGCCGCGTTCAGCACCGGCCAGCTCGTCGCCGGGCTGACGACCACGGTCGTGCTCGCCGTGGGCGCCTGGCTGGCGGCCGGGGGCGAGCTGACCCTCGGCCAGCTCGTGGCGTTCCTGTTCCTGGTCAACCTGTTCACCCAGCCGGTGCAGGCGGCCACCGAGATCCTCAACGAGATGCAGAACGCCGTCGCCGGCTGGCGCCGCGTCATCGGCATCCTCGACACCCCCGCCGACGTCAGCGACCCCGGCGACGACGGGGTCGTGCTGCCCCGCGGACCGATCACCGTCGACTTCGAGGACGTGTCGTTCGCCTACCCCGGCGGCGGCACCGTGCTGCACGACGTCGACCTGACCATCGAACCCAGCAGCCGCATCGCGGTCGTCGGCGAGACCGGCTCCGGCAAGACCACGCTCGCGAAGCTGCTGACCCGGTTGATGGACCCCACCGCCGGCCGCGTGCTGCTGGACGGGGTGGACCTGCGCGACGTGCGTTTCTCCTCGCTGCGCGCCCGGGTCGTGATGGTGCCGCAGGAAGGCTTCCTGTTCGACGACACGCTGCTCGCGAACCTGCGCTTCGGCCAGCCCGACGCCACCGACGACCAGGTGCTGCTCACCCTCACCGAGCTCGGGCTGCGCGACTGGGTCGATCGGGCTGCCGCACGGCATCCACACCCAGGTCGGGCAGCGCGGCGAGTCGTTGTCGGCGGGGGAGCGGCAGCTGGTCGCCCTGGCCCGCGCCTACCTCGCCGACCCCGACCTGCTGGTGCTCGACGAGGCCACCTCGGCGGTCGACCCGGCCACCGAGGTCCGCATCCAGCGCGCGGTCGACGGACTGAGCGCCGGCCGCACCTCCATCGCCATCGCCCACCGGCTCTCCACCGCCGAGGCCGCCGACGAGGTCATCGTCGTCGACCAGGGACGGGTGGTGCAGCGCGGCCCGCACGCCGAGCTGGTACGCCAGCCCGACAGCGTCTACGCCCGCCTCCACGCTTCCTGGGCGCGCCAGCAGCGCTGAGCCGGGTGCCCGCCGCGGCCCTCTGACGCTCCCTCCGCATTTCGTTCACTGGTGAACGATCTGGTACGTCCGTGCCCGGCATCCCGGGAGGTCGCCTCCGCATTTCGTTCACTGGTGAACGGTCTGGTACGTCCGTGCCCGGCATCCCGGGAGGTCGCCTCCGCATTTCGTTCACTGGTGAACGGTCTGAGGCCCGGGTTGACCCTGGGAGCTCGCGACCGCGGCCAGTCCCATCGTTCGCCCCGGGGAACGGCGAAGGCCGCCGGCCGGCCCACCGTGAGGCGGGCTCGACCGACGGCCTTCGGACCGACGGGGTCGGCGGGGCAGGCGGCCTACTGGCCGGGGCCCTGACCGCCCCGGTTGCGGAAGCGGCGGATGCCCTCCTGCAGCCGGTCGCGGACCTCGCCCTCGACCCGGTCGCGCAGACCGCTGCCGCTGCCCTGGTTGCCACCTGCGCCGGGGCCGGTGCCGGTGCCCTGACCGGTGCCGTGCCCAGCGCCGGTGCCCGTGCCGGTCCCGGTGCCGTAACCACCGCTCCCCGCGCCGGGCGTACCAGCCGCGCCGGGCGTACCCGGGGTGCCAGGTGCACCACTGGTGCCTGCGGCGTCGGGGGCGTTGCCGCCGCCGGTGTCACCGCCGGGGCGGTTCTGCATCCGGTTGCGCACCTCGCCCTCCACCCGCTCGCGCAGGTGGCTGAACTTGTCGCTCGGCGACTGCCCGTCCTGACCCGGTCGGGTCCAGCGGTCCTTCACCTCACCCTGCACCTTGCTGCGGATCTCGTTGAGCCGCTGGCCGGTCGACGGCTCGCCCGTGCCGGTGTCACCAGCCGCGCCGCTCTGGCCGGTGCCGGTCTGGCCGGTGCCGGGCGTACCCGTCGTGGTGTAGCCACCCGAGCCCGCCTGGTCCCCGCCGGGGGAGTTCGGGCTGGTGAAGCCGCCCGTACCGCTCTGGCCGGTGCCGGTGGTGCCGGTGCCGGGCGTACCCGGGCCGGTGTAGCCACCCGAGCCCGCCAGGTCCCCGCCGGGGGAGTTCGGGCTGGTGAAGCCGCCCGTACCGCTCTGGCCGGTACCCGCGGCGCCGGGGGTGCCGGACGCGCCAGGCGTGGCGATCCCGCGCGTCCCGCGGTTGTCGCCGTCGGGGGAGTTCGGGCTGGTGAAGCCGCTGCCCGACTCGTCCTCGTCGGCGCCGCCCGCGGGCGAGTGGGTGCGGAAACCGCCGGTGCCACGCTCGTCGCCATCGGTCGTCCGTGCACCGGAGCTGGCGAAGCCGCCGGTCCCGCGCTCGTCACCGAACGAGCCGGACGAGCCGGACGAGCCGGCGCCAGATCCGGTGCCACCCGCGCCGCCGGAGCCAGCACCGAAGCCGCCCACCCCACGGTCGTCGTGGGAGCCGCGGTCGGCCTGGTCCGAGCCGAGACCGCGGTCGGCGGGCTCGCCGGGGCGCTGGGCGTCGTACGGCTGCTGCGCCGCAGGCATGCCCGTCTCGCCCAGGCCGGAGCGGGAGCCACCGAGGTCGCTGGTCGTGTCGGCGGGGCCCGCCCAGTCCGGGTTGTGCCGGCCCTCGTCGCGCAGCTGCGGGTCGGGGTCGGCGCCACCGTCGCGGCGGCCACCGGCAGCACCAGCTGCGGCACCGGCCGCGCCCGCGCCGAGGGTGCCCACACCGGCCGCGCCGGTACCCCAGCCCGAACGGTCGTCCGTGCCCGGCGCGCCGGTGTCGGTGCGTCCCGTGTCGGTGCGTCCCGTGCCGGTAGCACCGAGGCTGCCCGCGTCACGATCGCCCAGGCTGCGGCCGCCGGTGGCCGGGGTCAGGCCCTGGCCGCTCCCGGTCTCGGTGTCGCCGCCGAGCGCGTCACCGGTGCGGTGCGCGTCGCCGGTCGCGGGGCCGCTCGCCCACGTCGTCGACTCCTCCTCGACGACCACGGTCTCCGAGACGTCACCCGGGTCGCGCGTCCCGGGCGGGTTCCAGCCGCGCTCGTTCGCGTTCCTGCCGTCGCCCGGCTCGAACGTGCTCGGCGCCGGCGAGATCTGGCCCGGCTGCCGCGCCGGGTCGTCGGGCGTACCCCGGTCCGCGACCAGGTCGTCGGCCCGGTCGACCGAGCCGAACCCGTCGTCCACCGACCCCGCCGTACGACCGGTGCCGGCCCCGAAGGTCGAGCCACCTCGGGAGTCCTCGCCCAGGCGCGAAGCCTGCGCGTCGCCGAGGCCCCGGTCCTCGCCGAGGCCACGGTCCTCGCCGAGGCCCTGGTCACCGCCGAACGTGCTGGTGCGGTCAGCGTCGCGGTCGCTGCCGAACGTGCTGGTGCGGTCGGTGTCGCGGTCGCTGCCGAAGGTGCTGGTCCGGTCGGTGTCGCGGTCGCTGCCGAACGTGCTCGTGCGGTCAGCGTCGCGCTCGCTGCCGAACGTGCCCGTCCGCTCGGTGTTGCCACCGAACGTGCCGGTGCGGTCGGCGTTGCCACCGAAGGAACCCGCGCGGTCCCCGCCTCGCTCGTCGGACGACCCGCGGATCGGCACCCGGTCGGTGATGGCGGTGGTCTCGTCGACCTCGACCTCCTCCACCCGGCTGTCGGGGGAGCGCACGTCGTCGTCGTCGCCGAAGAACGCACGGTCGGAGTCGGAGTCCCGGTCGGGGGTGAGCGCCACGTCGTCCCGGTCGGCGCCGGTCGAGCCCCGGCCGGTGCCACCCGCGGCCGTGCCGGCGGCGGCACCAGCACCGAGTGCGCCGGCACCGGCCGCGCCCGCGGCACCCGTGGTCCCCGAGCGGGTCCCGGAGCCGACGCCGCCGAGGCCGCGTCCCTCAAGGTGTCCGCCGTCGCGGGCGTCACCGTCACCAGCGCGCCCGTCGAGACCGCTGCCGCCCAGACCGTCGCGCCCGGTGTCGGGGCCCGAGGTCGCGTCGCCGACGTGGGTGGGGCGACCCGCGGAGCCCTCGAGCCCCCGGCCGCCGAGGTGTCCGCCGTCGCGGGCGTCACCGTCGTCGGCGCGCCCGTCCAGACCTTCGTCGCCGAGCCCGTCGCCGCGCAGCCCGTCGTTGCCCAGAGCGTCGCGGTCACCCCGCGCGGTCACGTCGTCGCGGTCGCCCCGCGCGGTCACGTTGTCGCGGTCGCCCCGCGCGGTCACGTCGTCACGCCCCAGCGAGTCGTCACGTCCGAGCTGCTCGTCACGCCCCGGCGAGTCGTCACGTCCGAGCCGCTCGTCACGCCCCAGCGAGTCGTCACGGTCGTCGCGGTCGCCCCGCTCGTCCCGGTCCGCCCGCGCAGCCGCCCCCAGCCCGGCCGCACCTGCGGCGCCGGCACCGGCCGCACCGGCAGCGCCGGCCGCGGCTGCGGGACCCGACTCCGGCGTACGGGCCGTGTCGACACGCTCGCGCGACTCACGCGTCTTGCGGTCGCGGTCCAGCTGCCACTCCACCTCCTCGCGCTTGCGCGCGGCCCGCTTGGCGAGCCAGACCGCGATCAGGATGATGAGCAGCAGAACAAGAACGCCCAGGATCCACCAGATCGTTGAGTTGCCCACGTCGTCCTCCTCGGACTCGGTCCCTCGGGGATGGCCGACACCAGGTGAGATGCCCGCTCCGATCCCATTCCCGCCACCGTAGTGAGGTTCGCTCGCCCGCGGGTACCCCCACGGCGAGGGTGGGTCGGCCGCCCGCTGCACAATGAACCTGTGACGGACAACGCCGTATCGACCCTGCCGGCCGACATCGCCGACGCGCTCAAGCGTGACGCCGACGGCCTCGTCGCTGCCGTGATCCAGCAGCACGACACCGGTGAGGTCCTGATGCTGGGCTGGATGGACGACGAGGCGCTGCGCCGCACCCTCACCGAGGGGCGGGTGACCTTCTGGTCCCGCAGCCGCGAGGAGTACTGGCGCAAGGGCGACACCTCCGGCCACGTCCAGCTGGTGCGCTCGGTGTCGCTCGACTGCGACGGCGACGCGCTGCTCGTGCAGGTCGACCAGCACGGCGCGGCCTGCCACACCGGTGAGCTCAGCTGCTTCGCGCACGACCTCGAAGCCACCGCCGGATGAGCTCGCCCGGCGGAGCCGACCTGCACGCCGACCTGGGGTGGGGCCGGACCTGGCCGACCGCGCAGCAGTTCGCCGAGCTGGCGCGCGACCGGCGCGTCATCCCCGTCGTACGCCGGCTGCTGGCCGACGCCGAGACGCCCCTGGGCGTCTACCGCAAGCTCGCCGCCGGCCGCCCCGGCACCTTCCTCCTGGAGTCGGCCGAGCACGGTGGCGTGTGGTCGCGCTACTCCATCGTCGGCGTCGCGAGCAGCGCCACCCTGACCGAGGTCGACGGCGCGGCGCACTGGATCGGCGAGCCGCCCGTGGGCGTCCCGACCGACGGCGCGCCCACCGACGCGGTGCGCGACACGGTCGCCGCGCTCGCCACCCCGCCCATCCCGGGCCTGCCGCCGCTGACCGGCGGCCTCGTGGGCACCATCGGCTACGACGCCGTGCGCCGCTGGGAGCGGCTCGGCGACACCGCCCGCGACGAGCTGCAGCTGCCCGAGCTCGCGATGATGCTCGCCACCGACCTCGCCGTGCTCGACCACCGCGACGCCTCGCTGCTGCTGGTCGCCAACGCCGTCAACCACGACGACACCGACGAGCGGGTCGAGCAGGCCTACGCCGACGCCGTGCGCCGGCTGGACGCGATGGCGACCGACCTGGCCCGCCCCGCCGACTCGACGGTGGCGGTGCCCCACGACGTACGCCTGGAGCCCACCAGCACCCACACCCGCGAGCAGTTCCACGACATGGTCGAGACCTGCAAGGAGGAGATCCGCTCCGGCGAGGCCTTCCAGATCGTGGTGTCGCAGCGGTTCAGCGTGCCGTGCGAGGCCGACGGCCTCGACGTCTACCGGGTGCTGCGCACGGCCAACCCGAGCCCGTACATGTACTTCCTGCGCCTGGCGCACCCGGCCGGCGGGACGTACGACGTCGTCGGCTCCAGCCCCGAGGCGCTGGTCAAGGTGACGGGGGACCGGGTCATCACCCACCCGATCGCCGGGTCCCGCCCGCGCGGCAAGACGCCCGAGGAGGACCAGGAACTGGCCGACGAGCTCGCGGCCGACCCCAAGGAGCGCGCCGAGCACCTGATGCTCGTCGACCTGTCGCGCAACGACCTGCAGCGGGTCTGCTCGGCCGGCACGGTCGACACCGTGGAGTTCATGCAGGTGCGCCACTACAGCCACATCATGCACCTGGAGTCGACCGTGGTCGGGAGCCTCGCGCCCGGGCGCAGTGCGTACGACGTGCTCGTCGCGACCTTCCCGGCCGGCACTCTCTCGGGGGCGCCCAAGCCGCGCGCGATGCAGATCATCGAGCGGCTTGAGGGCACCCGGCGCGGGATCTACGGCGGCGTCGTCGGCTATCTGGACTTCGCCGGCGACCTCGACCTGGCCATCGCGATCCGCACGGCGGTGCTGCGCGACGGGGTGGCCCACGTGCAGGCGGGCGCGGGCATCGTGGCCGACTCGGTCCCCGAGGCGGAGTACCAGGAGACGATCTCCAAGGCCGCCGCGGCGATCCACGCGGTCTCGACCGCGTCCGGGATGCGCGCGCTGACCGAGTCGGAGGCAGAGCCGGTATGACCGAGGAACCGCAGGTGCAGCACGACGAGTCCGCGCGGGAGCCGCAGCAGCCGCAGCAGTCGCGGGAGTCGCGCGGGGTCCCCAAGGGGATGCTCGTGGCGGTCACCGCCGTGACGGTCGTCGTGCTGCTGGCGAGCGGCGGACGCACCTGGGTCGACGGGCAGGTGAGCGACGCCGTGCTCGCGACCAGCAGCGTCGGGGTGAGCGGTCGCGACGCGGCGGGCGGGGTGATCGCCGCAGCACTGGTCGCGGCGGCCGCGATGCTCGCGGCGCTCACCGGCGGGCGCATCGTGCGCCGCATCGGGGCGGTGGCGCTGGCGCTGGCAGGGGTGCTCGTCGTGGCTCTGTCGCTCCCGGTGCTCACCGACGCCGCCGGGGTGGTCGGGGAGCAGGCCGCGGCACAGACCGGGCGCACCGGCTCGATCGAGGCGACCGGGTCGCCGACCGCGTGGGTGATCGTGGCGCTGGTCGCCGGAGCGGTGCTCGTGCTGTGCGGCCTCGCGGCCCTGGTCAGCGCCCGGCACTGGGGCGGGCTGACCGCGCGCTACGACAGCCCCGCCGGCGACGCCGACGCCGACGAGAGCGACCGCGCGACACCGCAGGAGTCCGACTGGGACCGGCTCAGCCGCGGCGAGGACCCGACCTGACACAATGTCGCGCGACACGAGGCAAGAACTCGTCTCGGCGACGATGCCGACCGGCCGGAGCGTGCGACGGCCGGGCGGAGGAGGACCGAGACCGACGAACAAGGAGACTCGGCGGATGGCCGACGGCAGCAGCGTTCACCACGGCAGTACCGACGACCACGGCAGCAGCGTTGCCGCATGGGTCGGCGTCATCCTGCTGCTGATCAGCTCGGCGATCATCGCGCTCGGGATCTACATCAACAACGACCCGATCCTGATCATCGGGATCGTCATCGGGGTGCTCGGCCTGATCGGTGCGATCGTGCTGGCCAAGGCCGGTTTCGGGGTCGCCGCCAAGCGTCACGCGCTGGCCGAGTCGCGGGCTTCCGAGGGCCGGACCGGCCGCGGGGACGAGCGTTCCGCCGAGTAATCTTGGGCGGGTGCCCACCGTTCTCGACGAGATCATCGTCGGCGTGCGTGCCGACCTCGCCGACCGGGAGCGTGCTCGCCCCCTCGCGCAGGTCCGCGACCTCGCCGACGCAGCCCCTCCCGCCCGTCCTGTCATCGACGCCCTGCGCGACCCGGCGGCGCTGAGCGTCATCGCCGAGGTCAAGCGCAAGAGCCCCAGCAAGGGCGCGCTCGCCGACATCCCCGACCCGGCCGAGCTGGCCCAGGCGTACGCCCGCGGCGGCGCCGACGTCATCTCGGTGCTCACCGAGCAGCGCCGGTTCGGCGGCAGCCTGGCCGACCTGGACGCGGTGCGGGCCGCGGTCGACACGCCGCTGCTGCGCAAGGACTTCGTCGTCGAGCCCTACCAGGTGGTCGAGGCCCGCGCGCACGGCGCCGACGTGGTGCTGCTCATCGTGGCCGCGCTCGGGGACGACCTGCTGCACGAGCTGTACGCCCTCGTCACCGAGCTCGGCATGACCGCCCTGGTCGAGGTGCACGACACGGGCGAGGCCGAGCGCGCCGTCGCCCTCGGCGCCGAGCTGATCGGGGTCAACGCCCGCAACCTGAAGACCCTCGAGGTCGACCGCGGCGTGTTCGCCGAGGTGGCCGCGGGCATCCCGGGCGACCGGGTCACCGTCGCCGAGTCCGGCGTGCGCGGCCCGGCCGACGCCGCCGACTACGCCGCGGCCGGTGCCGACGCCGTGCTGGTCGGCGAGGCGCTGGTCACCGGTGCCGGCGACGTCGCGAGCAACGTGCGGGCGATGCGCGTCCCGCTGGGGGTGCGCCGATGAGCGGCGAGGCGACCAGCAGCGACACGACGGACAACGAGAGCACGAGCAACGACGCGACCAACGACAAATCGACCAACGACACCGCGAGCACCGAGGCGATGATCAGCGAGACGACCACCGAGCGGCTGGGCCGGTTCGGCGACTTCGGCGGGCGCTACGTCCCCGAGGCGCTCGTCGCGGCGCTGGAGGAGCTCGACGAGCACCGGCAGAAGGCGATGAGCGACCCGGAGTTCCTGGGCGCGCTCGCCGAGCTGCACCGGTCGTACACCGGGCGGCCGAGCATCATCACCGAGGTGCCGCGCTTCGCCGAGCACTGTGGCGGCGCCCGCGTCGTGCTCAAGCGCGAGGACCTCAACCACACCGGCTCGCACAAGATCAACAACGTGCTCGGCCAGGTGCTGCTCACCAAGCGGATGGGCAAGTCGCGGGTCATCGCCGAGACCGGCGCGGGCCAGCACGGCGTCGCGACGGCGACCGGCGCGGCGCTGCTCGGGCTCGAGTGCACCGTCTACATGGGCCGCGTCGACACCGAGCGGCAGGCGCTCAACGTCGCCCGCATGCGGCTGCTCGGGGCCGAGGTCGTCCCCGTCGACCACGGCAGCCGCACCCTCAAGGACGCCGTCAACGAGGCGTTCCGCGACTGGGTCACCAACGTCGACAGCACGCACTACGTCCTCGGCACCGTCACCGGTCCCTACCCCTTCCCCGAGATGGTGCGCGACTTCCACCGGATCATCGGGGTCGAGGCCCGCCAGCAGGTGCTCGACGCGTACGGCCGGCTCCCCGACGCGGTCTGTGCGTGCGTGGGCGGCGGCTCCAACGCGATGGGCATCTTCCACCGGTTCGTCGACGACCCCGACGTACGTCTGATCGGGCTCGAGGGGGGCGGCGAGGGTGTCGACTCGGGCCGGCACGCCGCCCGGTTCACCGGCCAGGCCACGCCCGGGGTGCTGCACGGCGCCTACACCTACGTGCTGCAGGACGACGACGGCCAGACGGTCGAGTCGCACTCGGTCTCCGCGGGGCTGGACTACCCCAGCGTGGGGCCCGAGCACGCGTTCCTGCGCGACTCCGGCCGTGCTGAGTACGCCCCGGTCACCGACGACGAGGCGATGGAGGCGTTCGCGCTGCTGGCCCGCACCGAGGGGATCCTGCCCGCGATCGAGTCGGCCCACGCGCTCGCCGGCGCGATGAAGGTCGGGCGCGAGCTCGGCCCGGAGGGTCTGGTGCTGGTGAGCCTGTCGGGTCGCGGCGACAAGGACGTCGACACGGCCGCCCGGTGGTTCGGGCTGCTCAGCGGCGAGGAGATCGTCGAGGCCGAGCAGAAGAAGGCCGAGGAACCCGTCGGAGAGTCTGCGGGGAGCGGCGGATGACCGCCGTCTCCGAGGTCCTCGCCCGCGCCAAGGACGAGGGTCGCGCCGCGCTCGTCGGCTACCTGCCGGTCGGCTTCCCCGACGTCGAGGGGTCGGTCCGGGCCGTCCGTGCGCTGGTCGAGTCCGGCGTCGACATCGTCGAGGTGGGGCTGCCCTACACCGACCCGCTGATGGACGGCCCGGTCATCCAGACCGCCGCCACCCGCGCGCTCGAGGGCGGCGTGCGCGTGCGCGACGTGTTCACGGCCGTCCGCGCGGTGCACGAGGCCGGCGCGGCCGCGGTCGTCATGACCTACTGGAACCCCGTCCTGCACTACGGCGTCGACCGGTTCGCCGCCGACCTGTCGGCGGCCGGCGGCTCCGGGCTGATCACGCCCGACCTGGTGCCCGACGAGGCGCAGGAGTGGATCGAGGCGAGCGACCGGCACGACCTGGACCGGATCTTCCTCGTCGCGCCCAGCTCGACCACCGAGCGGCTCAGGATGACCACCGGCGCCGCGCGCGGCTTCGTCTACGTCGCGGCGCTCATGGGCGTGACCGGTGCGCGCACCAGCGTGGGCGACGCCGCGGGTGCGCTCGTCGAGCGCACCCGCGCCGTCACCGACCTGCCGCTGTGCGTCGGGCTCGGCGTGTCCACCCGCGAGCAGGTCGCCCAGGTCGCCGGGTTCGCCGACGGCGTGATCGTCGGCTCGGCGCTGGTGCGCACCCTGGTCGACGCCCCCGACCCCGACACGGGGCTCGCCGACCTGCGGGCCCTCGCCCGCGAGCTGGCCGCCGGCGCCCGCGAGGGCGGTCGGTGACCCCACGGGTCAAGGACGCCGTCGGCCTCGTGCTGCGGCTCGCCCTCGGCGGGGTGCTCATCGTCGCGGGCTGGCTCAAGCTGGACGACCTGAGCGGGTCGCGCGCGGCGACCCGGGCGTACCGGCTGATGCCGACCGGCGTCGCCGACCTCGTCGGGACCATGCTGCCGTTCGTCGAGGTGACGCTCGGCGCGCTGCTCGTCCTCGGCCTGCTCACCCGCGGGTCCGCGCTGCTCGGCGGGCTGCTCATGATCGCCTTCGTCGCCGGCATCGCCTCGGCCTGGGCGCGCGGGCTGAGCATCGACTGCGGCTGCTTCGGCGGCGGGGGCCAGGTCGGCGTCGACCAGACGGCCTACCTGCAGGAGATCGTGCGCGACGCGGCGCTGGCGCTCGCGGCCGCCTGGCTGGTCGTGCGCCCGCGCACCCCGGCGAGCCTGGACCGGCGGCTGTGGGGCACCTGAGGTCGCACCCGGCGGCCTGATCCGCCGGCCGGTCGCGGGTGGGTCGCCCCACCTGCACGCAGGGGGCCGACCTACCCTTGACGCGGGCGCCGCAGCGGTGCCGTCCCGACGTTCCGCGAGGAGTGATCCGTGCCGCGCCCGGATGCAGCCGACAAGCTCAAGGCCAACCAGCCACCGGAGGGGCCCTCCAAGGTCCTGATCGCCGCGGTGATCGCGGTGGCCCTGGTCATCGTCGGCGGCATCGCCTGGCTGCGCACCGACCCGTTCGGCAGCCTGGATGCCACCCCGCCCAAGGGCGGCAACCCCGCGGGCGCCGGCGTCGTGGCCTACCCGGGCGCCGCGAGGCCGGGCGTCCCCACGGTCGACCTCTACGAGGACTTCCAGTGCCCCGTCTGCGGGCAGCTGGAGGAGCGCAACGGCAGGTCGATCTTCGAGATGGCCAAGGCCGGCGACATCAAGCTGGTGGTGCACCTGATGTCCTTCCTCGACGGCAACCTCGACAACGACTCCTCCAAGCGCGCCGCCAACGCCGCCTTCTGCGCGTCCGACGCGGGCCGGTTCCCCGAGTTCCACGCGGCGGTCTTCGCCGCGCAGCCCGAACGCGAGGGCGACGGCTACTCCGACGCCACCCTGAAGCAGGCCGCGACCACGGCCGGCATCACCGGCAGCGCGCGCACGACGTTCGACTCCTGCATGGCCGGCGGCACCTACGACGACTACGTCGACGACACCGAGAAGGCCTCCGGCGACGACGGGGTCGAGGGCACCCCCACCGTCCTGGTCGGCGGCGAGCCGCTGGAGGAGACCGCCCTGAAGCGTCTGCTCACCACCCCGAACACCTGGCCGTCGGTCCTGCAGGCCGCGTCGTGAGCGGGGACCGACGATGACCGCCGCGCTGCCCGCCAGCATCCCGAGCCCGACGTCCTCGATCCTGTGGCTCGGTCCGCTGCCGCTGCGGGCGTACGCCCTGTGCATCCTCGCCGGCATCGCCGTCGCCATCTGGCTGTGCGGGCGCCGGCTCGCCGACCGCGGTTACGACCCCGACGAGGCGCTCAACGTCGCCTACTGGGGCGTGCCGTTCGGCATCCTCGGCGGCCGCATCTACCACGTCATCACCACGCCGCAGCCCTACTTCGGCGAGGGCGGCCGCCCGCTCGACGCGGTCAAGATCTGGGAGGGCGGCCTCGGCATCTGGGGCGCCGTCGCGCTCGGCGCGGTCGGGGTGTGGATCGGGTGCCGCCGGGCCGGTATCTCCTTCCTCGACTACGCCGACGCCGCCGTGCCGGGCGTCGCCATCGCCCAGGCGATGGGCCGGGTCGGCAACTACTTCAACAACGAGCTGTACGGCGAGCCCACCACGGTGCCGTGGGCGCTGGAGATCCATCGGATGGGCTCCGACGGGCAGGCGCTGCGCGACGCCGCCGGGCAGCCGATCGTCGAGGGCTACTTCCACCCGACGTTCCTCTACGAGGCGATCTGGTGCCTGGTGATGGCCGCGATCATCCTGCTGCTCGACCGGCGCGGGGTGCTGCGGCGCGGCCAGTCGCTGGCGCTGTACGTCCTGCTCTACCCGATGGGGCGCATCGTCTTCGAGCTGATGCGCACCGACCCGGCCAACCGCATCCTCGGCCTGCGGGTCAACGTGTGGATGTCGATGATCGTCTTCCTGCTCGGCGTCACCCTGTTCTGGCTGTGGCGGCGCAACCCGCCGCGGCCGCGCGGGGGGGAGGAGCCGGCCGAGGACGTACCACCGACGGCCGAACGTCCCACATCGTGAGATAGCAGACCAGTTTGTGAGACCCCGGCTGGCGCGAGTAGAGTGTGCAGACCCGACCACGCCGGCCAACGACGTCCTGCTGGTGGACCGCCGATCACTTCGGCGCGACCCCCATCCGGCCAGCCCCGTCACGCAGGCCAAGCAGGGCGCGCGCCGAGGTCCGAGAGACAGGACACGCGCATGGGTCTTGCCCACTTCTCCGCATCGCCGACGGCCCAGGGCCTCTACGACCCCGCCGCCGAGCACGACGCGTGCGGCGTCGCGATGGTCGCCACGATGCGCGGCAGCGCCGGGCACGACATCGTCGACCACGCGCTGACCGCGCTGCGCAACCTCGAGCACCGCGGCGCCACCGGTCACGACCCGGCCGTCGGTGACGGCGCGGGCATCCTCACCCAGGTCCCCCACGCCTTTCTGCGCGAGGTCGTCGACGTCGAGCTGCCGCCGGCGGGGGAGTACGCCGTCGGCCTGGTCTTCCTGCCCACCGACCCCGACGAGCAGTGGACCGTCGGCGAGCAGATGGACCGGCTCGCCGCCGAGGAGGGGCTGCGCGTGCTCGCCTGGCGCGACGTGCCCACCGACCCCTCGCTGGTCGGCGAGGCCGCGCGGCGCACCATGCCCGTCTTCCGCCAGGTCTTCTTCGCCGCGCAGGAGCAGGGCGTCTCGGGCCTGGAGCTGGACCGGCTCGCCTTCTGCGTGCGCAAGCGCGCCGAGCACGAGCTGAAGGTCTACTTCGCGTCGCTGTCCTCGCGCACCCTGGTCTACAAGGGGATGCTCACCACCGGTCAGCTCGAGCCGTTCTTCCCCGACCTGTCCGACGGGCGATTCGCGACCGAGCTGGCGCTGGTGCACTCGCGCTTCTCGACCAACACCTTCCCGTCGTGGCCGCTGGCCCACCCCTACCGCTACATCGCCCACAACGGCGAGATCAACACCGTCAAGGGCAACCGCAACTGGATGAACGCACGCGAGTCGATGCTCGCGAGCGACGTGATCCCGGGCGACCTGAGCCGGCTCTACCCGATCTGCACGCCCGGCGCGTCCGACTCGGCGACGTTCGACGAGGTGCTCGAGCTGCTGCACCTGGGCGGGCGCAGCCTGCCGCACGCGGTGCTGATGATGATCCCCGAGGCGTGGGAGAACCACGAGCAGATGGACCCCGCCCGGCGGGCGTTCTACGAGTACCACGCGGCGATCATGGAGCCCTGGGACGGCCCGGCCTGCGTCACCTTCACCGACGGCAAGCTGGTCGGCGCCGTGCTCGACCGCAACGGGCTGCGCCCGGGCCGCTACGCCATCACCAGCGACGGTCTGGTCGTGCTGGCCTCCGAGGCCGGCGTGCTCGACCTCGACCCGGAGACCGTCGTGCGCAAGGGCCGCATGCAGCCCGGCCGCATGTTCCTGGTCGACACCGAGCACGGCCGCGTCGTCGGCGACGACGAGGTCAAGGCGCAGCTGGCGGCCGAGCACCCCTACGAGGAGTGGCTGCACGCCGGCATCGTGAAGCTGAGCGACCTGCCCGACCGCGAGCACGTGTGGCACTCGCCGGCCTCGGTCGTGCGTCGCCAGCAGACCTTCGGCTACACCCACGAGGAGCTGCGCATCCTGCTGTCGCCGATGGCCAAGGCGGGGGCCGAGGCGCTGGGCTCGATGGGCACCGACACCCCGATCGCGGTGCTGTCGGACCGGCCGCGGCTGCTGTTCGACTACTTCACCCAGCTGTTCGCGCAGGTCACCAATCCGCCGCTGGACGCGATCCGCGAGGAGCTGGTCACCTCGCTCGGCACGCTGATCGGCGTAGAGCACAACGCACTGGCGGCCACCCCGGCGCACGCGCGCCAGGTCGAGCTGGACTTCCCGGTGCTCGACAACGACGAGCTCGCCAAGATCGTGCACATCAACCGCGACGGCAACCTGCCCGGCTACGCGACGTACGTCATCCGCGGCACCTACCGCGTCGACGGCGGCGCCTCGGCGCTGCGCGCCCGGCTGCGGGGGATCTTCGCCGAGGTCGACCAGGCGATCGAGGACGGGCACCGGTTCGTCGTGCTGTCCGACCGCGACAGCAACGCCGACTTCGCACCGATCCCGTCGCTGCTGCTCACCGCGGCGGTGCACCACCACCTGATCCGCACCAAGACCCGCACCCAGGTCGGTCTGATCGTCGAGGCGGGCGACGTGCGCGAGGTGCACCACGTCGCGCTGCTCATCGGCTACGGCGCCGCGGCGGTCAACCCCTACCTCGCGATGGAGTCGGTCGAGGAGCTGGTGCGCCAGGGCATCGTCCAGGACGTCAGCGCCGAGCAGGCCGTGCGCAACCTCATCAAGGCGCTCGGCAAGGGCGTGCTGAAGGTGATGTCCAAGATGGGCATCTCGACCGTCGCGTCCTACCGCGGGGCGCAGGTGTTCGAGGCCGTCGGTCTCGCCGACGACTTCGTCGGCGAGTTCTTCACCGGCACCGTGTCGCGGCTGGGCGGCGTCGGGCTCGACGTCATCGCCGACGAGGTCGCGGCCCGGCACGCGACGGCGTACCCCACGAGCGGGGTGCGCAACGCGCACCGCACGCTCGAGGTGGGCGGGGAGTACCAGTGGCGGCGCGAGGGCGAGCCGCACCTGTTCGACCCCGAGACCGTCTTCCGGCTGCAGCACTCCACCCGCAGCCGCCGCTACGACATCTTCAAGCAGTACACCAAGACCGTCGACGAGCAGTCCGAGCGCCTGATGACGCTGCGCGGCCTGTTCCGGTTCAAGAGCGACCGGGAGAGCATCTCGATCGACGAGGTCGAGCCGGTGAGCGAGATCGTCAAGCGCTTCTCGACCGGCGCGATGAGCTACGGCTCGATCAGCCAGGAGGCGCACGAGACGCTTGCCGTCGCGATGAACCGGCTGGGCGGCCGCTCCAACACCGGCGAGGGCGGCGAGGAC
Organism: Barrientosiimonas humi; assembly: GCF_006716095.1. Classification (NCBI taxonomy): domain Bacteria; kingdom Bacillati; phylum Actinomycetota; class Actinomycetes; order Micrococcales; family Dermacoccaceae; genus Barrientosiimonas; species Barrientosiimonas humi. The sequence continues at coordinate 1,566,127 of NZ_VFOK01000001.1, read as the reverse complement.
CCCGAGCGGCTGCGCGACCCCGAGCGGCGCTCGTCGATCAAGCAGGTCGCGAGCGGCCGGTTCGGCGTGACCTCGCTCTACCTCACCGAGTCCGACGACATCCAGATCAAGATGGCCCAGGGCGCCAAGCCCGGCGAGGGCGGTCAGCTGCCCGGGCCGAAGGTCTACCCGTGGGTCGCGCGCACCCGGCACTCCACGCCCGGCGTGGGGCTCATCTCCCCGCCGCCGCACCACGACATCTACTCCATCGAGGACCTGGCCCAGCTCATCCACGACCTGAAGAACGCCAACCCGCAGGCGCGGGTGCACGTGAAGCTGGTCGCCGAGTCGGGCGTCGGCACGGTCGCCGCGGGCGTGAGCAAGGCGCACGCCGACGTCGTGCTGATCAGCGGTCACGACGGCGGCACCGGCGCCTCGCCGCTCACCTCGCTCAAGCACGCGGGCGGCCCGTGGGAGCTCGGCCTCGCCGAGACCCAGCAGACGCTGCTGCTCAACGGGCTGCGCGACCGGATCGTCGTGCAGACCGACGGCCAGCTCAAGACCGGGCGCGACGTGGTCATCGCGGCGCTGCTCGGTGCCGAGGAGTTCGGCTTCGCGACCGCCCCGCTCGTGGTCAGCGGCTGCATCATGATGCGCGTCTGCCACCTCGACACCTGCCCGGTCGGCATCGCGACGCAGAACCCCGAGCTGCGCGAGCGCTTCACCGGCAAGCCGGAGTTCGTCGAGACGTTCTTCGAGTACGTCGCCGAGGAGGTGCGCGAGATCCTCGCCGAGCTGGGCTTCCGCTCGGTCGAGGAGGCGGTGGGCCAGGTGCGCGCGCTCGACACCACCCGCGCGGTCGACCACTGGAAGGCCGAGGGACTCGACCTCGCGCCGATCCTGCAGGAGGTGGCGATGCCGTTCGGCGGCGCCCGCCACCACACCACCGAGCAGGACCACGGCCTGCAGAAGGCGCTGGACCAGCAGCTCATCACGATGAGCCAGGACGCCCTGCAGCAGCAGGAGCCGGTGCGCATCGAGGTGCCGATCTCCAACGTCAACCGCACGGTCGGCACGATGCTCGGCCACGAGGTCACCAAGCGCTACCCGGAGGGCCTCGCCGACGGCACCATCGAGGTCTCGCTCAACGGGTCCGCGGGGCAGTCGTTCGGGGCGTTCGTCCCGCGGGGCGTCACGCTGCGCCTGTTCGGCGAGGCCAACGACTACGTCGGCAAGGGCCTCTCCGGCGGCCGCGTGGTCGTACGTCCGTTGCGCGAGGCGTCGCTGGTCGCCGAGAAGAACGCCATCGCCGGCAACGTCATCGGCTACGGCGCCACGAGCGGCGAGATCTTCCTGCGCGGGATGGTCGGCGAGCGGTTCTGCGTGCGCAACTCCGGCGCGACCGCCGTCGTCGAGGGCGTGGGCGACCACGGCTGCGAGTACATGACCGGCGGCACCGTGCTCGTGCTCGGCCCGACCGGGCGCAACTTCGCGGCCGGCATGTCCGGCGGCCAGGCGTACGTCCTCGACCTGGACGAGGACCTCGTCAACCCCGAGCTGGTCGACGTGGTCGGGCTGCGGCCCGACGACATCGCGACGGTCAAGCGGCTGCTGGAGCAGCACCGCGACTGGACCGAGTCGCAGGTCGCGACCAAGCTGCTCGCCGACTGGCCGGCGGCGGTCGAGCGGTTCTCGCTCGTGCTGCCGCGCGACTACCAGCGCGTGCTCGACATCCGCACCGAGGCTGAAGGCGAAGGCCTCGACCCCGACGGCGCCCAGGTCTGGGAGCGCATCATGGAGGCACACCGTGGCTGACCCCCGAGGATTCCTCACCGTTCGCGAGCGGCAGCTGCCGCAGCGCCGGCCCGTGCCGGTGCGCATCAAGGACTGGCGCGAGGTCTACGAGGAGCAGGAGCGCGGCGAGCTGCAGCGCCAGGCCGGGCGCTGCATGGACTGCGGCATCCCGTTCTGCCACCAGGGCTGTCCGCTCGGCAACCTGATCCCCGAGTGGAACGACCTGGCCCGCAAGGGCGAGTGGGACGACGGCATCGAGCGGCTGCACGCCACCAACAACTTCCCGGAGTTCACCGGGCGGCTGTGCCCGGCGCCGTGCGAGTCCGCGTGCGTGCTCGGCATCAGCCAGGACCCCGTCACGATCAAGCAGGTCGAGCTGCGCACCATCGAGGAGGCCTTCGAGGCCGGCACGGTCGTGCCCGAGGTGCCGGAGCGGCTCACCGGCAAGACCGTCGCCGTCATCGGGTCCGGCCCGGCCGGGCTCGCGGCCGCCCAGCAGCTGACCCGCGCCGGGCACACCGTCGCGGTCTACGAGCGGGCCGACAAGCCCGGCGGGCTGATGCGGTACGGCATCCCCGAGTTCAAGATGGAGAAGTCGGTGCTGGACCGGCGGCTGGAGCAGATGACCGCCGAGGGCACCCGCTTCCGCTGCGGCACCGAGGTGGGCAAGGACATCACCGGCGAGCAGCTGCGCCAGCGCTACGACGCGGTGCTGCTGGCCACCGGCGCCACCGTGCCGCGCGGGCTGCCGGTCGAGGGCGGCGACCTCGACGGGGTCGTGCAGGCGATGGACTACCTGCCCGACGCCAACCGGGTCGCGCTCGGCGAGACCGTCGAGGACCAGATCCTCGCGACCGACAAGGACGTCGTCATCATCGGCGGCGGCGACACCGGCGCCGACTGCCTCGGCACCGCCATCCGGCAGGGTGCCCGGTCGATCACGTCGCTGGAGATCATGCCCCAGCCGGGGGAGCAGCGCTCACCCGCTCACCCGTGGCCGACGTACCCCATGCTGTTCCGTGTCGCGAGCGCCCACGAGGAGGGCGGCGACCGGGTCTACGCCACCAGCACCAAGCAGGTGCTCGCCGACGAGCAGGGCAAGGTGCGCGCGCTGCGGCTCGTCGAGGTCGAGCGCACCGAGGCCGGCGGCTTCGAGGAGATCGAGGGCACCGAGCGGGAGATCCCCGCGCAGCTGGTGCTGCTCGCGATGGGCTTCCTCGGCCCCGAGGGCGAGGGCATCGTCGAGCAGCTGGAGCTGGAGACCGACGACCGCACCAACATCGCGCGCGACGGGTCCTACCTCACCAACGTCCCGGGCGTGTTCGTCGCCGGCGACGCGGGGCGCGGTCAGTCGCTGATCGTGTGGGCGATCGCCGAGGGCCGCTCGGCCGCGCGCGCGATCGACGCCTACCTCACCGGCGACTCCACGCTGCCGGCTCCGGTGCGTCCGACCGACCGCCCGCTGGCGGTCTGAGGGAGCGCCGAACCTACTCGACCGTACGACGGACACCCCTGGGCGGGTGGTCCGACCTCACTACGCTGGTCACCATGCGTCGCGCCAAGATCGTTGCCACGCTCGGGCCTGCCACGAGCACCTACGAGCGCATCCTGGAGCTGGTCACCGCCGGCATGGACGTCGCTCGGCTGAACCTGTCGCACGGGTCCTACGAGGACCACGAGAAGGTCTACGAGCACGTGCGTCGGGCCAGCGACGAGACCGGCCACGCGGTCGGGATCCTCGTCGACCTGCAGGGGCCGAAGATCCGCACCGGCCGGTTCGCCGAGGGACCGATCGGGCTCGCGCCGGGCGACACGTTCACCATCACGACCGACGACGTCCAGGGCGACCAGGAGCGGGTGTCGACGACGTACAAGGGGCTGCCCGGCGACGTCCGGGCCGGTGACCTGCTGCTCATCGACGACGGCAAGGTGTGCCTGCGGGCCACCGCGGTGACCGGAACCGACGTCGTCGCCGAGGTCGTGGTCGGCGGCACGGTCTCCAACAACAAGGGCATCAACCTGCCCGGCGTCGCGGTGAGCGTGCCGGCGCTGTCGGAGAAGGACGAGGACGACCTGCGCTGGGCGCTCGGGCTGCGCGCCGACATGATCGCGCTGTCCTTCGTGCGCAGCGCCGACGACATCGCGCGGGTGCACGAGATCATGGACGAGGAGGGGGTGCGGCTACCGGTCATCGCCAAGATCGAGAAGCCGCAGGCCGTCGAGAACCTCACCGAGATCGTCCGGGCGTTCGACGCGATCATGGTCGCCCGCGGCGACCTCGGCGTCGAGCTGCCGCTCGAGGAGGTGCCGCTGGTGCAGAAGCAGGCGGTCACCCTGGCCCGCAGCAACGCCAAGCCGGTCATCGTCGCGACCCAGGTGCTGGAGTCGATGATCGAGAACCCGCGCCCCACTCGCGCCGAGGCCTCCGACTGCGCCAACGCGGTGCTCGACGGCGCCGACGCGATCATGCTGTCCGGCGAGAGCAGCGTCGGGGCGTACCCGATCGAGGCGGTGCGCACCATGGCGAGCATCATCGAGTCGACCGAGGAGCACGGCCTCGAGCTGATCCCGAGCCTGGACCACCCGCCGCGCACCAAGGGCGGCGCGGTCACCAAGGCCGCCGCCACCATCGGTGACGTGCTCGACCTGCGGGCGCTCATCGTGTTCACCACCACCGGCGACTCCGCCAAGCGGATGGCCCGGCTGCGCAACCCGCGCCGGATGATCGCGTTCACGCCCAACGCCGAGGTGCGCAGCCAGCTCACGCTGGTCTGGGGCATCGAGACGTTCCTGGTGCCCGAGGTCAAGCACACCGACCAGATGGCCATGCAGGTCGACGAGTCGCTGCTGGCGTGCGCCCGCTGCGTCGAGGGCGACCAGGTCGTCATCGTCGCCGGCTCCCCGCCCGGCATCCCCGGCTCCACCAACGCCTTGCGCGTGCACGTCATGGGTGACGCGAAGAACAAGGTGGCGCCGGCGTACGCCGAGCTCGAGAACGGCGACGCCCCGGAGTAGGCCCCACCCGCCCCGGCATCGTCGACGGCGGCACAGAAACCACGACGGCGGCCCACGTAAGACGTGGTCCGCCGTCGTCGTATGTGTGCCGCCGTCGTCGCGGCGGGTGATCGGATCGCGAGTGCCCCGAGTGGGATTCGAACCCACACTGTGCGGAGTTTGAGGCCGCCTTCTCTGCCAGTTGGAATACCGGGGCCAGCGCAGCACACGGTAGCCGAACGCCGAGCGGCCACCCAACCGGCGCGCAGCGGCGTCAGGCGCCCTGCCAGGGGCCGCGCCGGGTGGGCGAGAAGGTGGCGCGACGCGGCTGGCCGAGGGTGTCGTACGCGCCGGTACGCCTGGCTAGGCTGACCCGGTGAGCAGCACCGAGCAGACCCCGCCCAGCTCGTCGCCGACCCAGCTGCGCGTGCTGGTCGCCGAGGACGAGGCGCTGATCCGCATGGACATCGCGGAGATGCTGCGCGAGATCGGCCACGAGGTCGTCGGCGAGGTCGGCGACGGCGAGCAGGCCGTCGCGACCGCGCGCGAGACCGAGCCGGACCTGGTGCTCATGGACATCAAGATGCCGCGCCTGGACGGCATCACCGCCGCCGAGCAGATTGCCGAGGCCAACCTGGCGCCGGTCGTGCTGCTCACCGCGTTCAGCGACGAGCAGCTGGTCGAGCGGGCGCGCGAGGCCGGGGTGATGGCGTACGTCGTCAAGCCGTTCGGGGTCGACGACCTGCGCCCGGCGATCGCGGTGGCGCGAGCCCGCTGGGCCGAGCGGGCGGCGCTGGCCGCCGAGGTGGCCGACCTGGGGGAGCGGCTGGAGACCCGCAAGCGGCTCGACCGGGCCAAGGGCATCCTGATGAAGCGGCTCGACATCGACGAGCCGGCAGCGTTCCGCTGGATCCAGAAGGCCGCGATGGACCGGCGCCTCGGCATGCGCGAGGTCGCCGACGCGGTGATCGACGGGATGGGCGAGCAGCAGTCCTGAGCGCCGCGTCCGTCGCCCGGTAAGGAGTCATCGCCCGCATGGCCGCAGGCCAGGTCTCGGCTTGGTCACGGGGTGACCTCAATCACATCAATCGCCTCCCAGGTCACGAGGGCGCGGGCTAGGTTCCATCCAGCGCGACGGCCTCCCGTGCCGCCGCAACCTCGCTGCCGACCGGCGGCGAAGCGACGTGTGGCTCAGGAGGAACACGTGCGTTCAGTGGTGAAGTACAGCGCCCCGGTGGTCGCAGCGGCGATGCTGCTCTCGGCCTGCGGCTCGCGCGGAGGCGACGGCGAGGGTGCCGGTGCGAGCGGCGGTGAGGGTGGCAACACCAAGACCGTGAAGATCGGCGTCATCGCGCCGCTCTCGGGCGACCTCGCGCCCCTCGGCCTCGGCATCAAGAACTCGGTCGACCTGGCCGTGAAGAAGGCCAACCAGTCCAACCTCGTCCCCGGCGTGAAGTTCGAGGTCGTCGCCAAGGACGACGAGGGCAAGACCGACCCGGCCAAGAACGCCGCGACCCAGCTGGCGGCCGACCCCGACGTCATCGGCGTCGTCGGCACCCTCAACTCCAGCACCGGCCAGGTCGCCTCGCCGGTGCTCAACACGGCCAAGATCGTGATGGTCAGCCCGGCCAACACCAACCCGACGCTGACCCGTGGCGCCGACCCCGCCAACCCCAAGCGGATGTACCCCTACTACTTCCGCACCGCGACCACCGACGCCGTGCAGGGGCCGTTCGCCGCGCGCTACCTGTACAACAAGGCCGGCAAGAAGACCGTCGCGACGATCCACGACAAGAAGACGTACGGCCAGGGCCTGGCCTCGGCGTTCGCCACCGAGTTCAAGAAGCTCGGCGGCAAGGTCGTCGCGCAGGAGACCATCAACCCCGACGACGCCAACTACCAGGCGGCGGTGTCGAAGGTGAAGGGCGCCAACCCCGCGGCGGTCTACTACGGCGGCGAGTTCCCGCAGGCGGGTCCGCTGTCCCAGCAGATGAAGGCGGCCGGTCTCAACGTCCCGCTGATGGGTGGCGACGGCATCTACTCGGCCGACTTCATCAAGCTGGCCGGCAAGTCCGGCGAGGGCGACCTCGCGACCTCGGTGGGGGCCCCGACCGAGAGCCTGGACAGCGCCAAGACGTTCGTCAGCGACTACAACGCGCAGAAGTACCCCGAGCCCTACGAGGCCTACGGCGCCTACTCCTACGACGCCGCGAACTCGATCATCAACGGGCTCAAGAGCGTCTGGAAGAGCGACTCCACCGTCGCCAACGCCCGCACCCAGATGCCCGGCGCCGTCGGCAAGGTCAACTTCGACGGGGTCACCGGCAAGGTCGCCTTCGACAGCTACGGCGACACCACCACCCGCATCCTCACCGTGTACCAGGTGAAGGGCGGCAAGTGGACCGCGGTCAACACCGAAGAGTTCAAGTAGGCCGATAGTCGCGGGCAGTGCGACCGCGGCGGCAGCGAGCGCTGCCCCCGCGGTCGCACTGTCCGGCTGTCCGGGGCGCCCGTCCACGCCCCGCCCCCGGGACCACCGGTCCTGCTCGCCGTTCCTGCGCCGGCCGGCGCGGACGTACGACGGGCTGCCCCGCCCCCGCACCCTGTTGGGAGATCCTCCGTGCAGTTCCTGCAACAGCTGGTCAACGGGCTGACGCTCGGATCGCTGTACGCGCTCATCGCCGTCGGCTACACCGTCGTCTACGGCATCGTCCAGCTGATCAACTTCGCCCACGGCGAGGTGTTCATGATCGGCGCGTTCGGCGCGCTCTCGGTCCAGCTCGTGCTCTTCAAGGGCAGCACCAGCATCGTGCTGCTGCCGCTGATGATCATCGGCGCCGTGCTCGTCTCGGTGCTGACGGCGGTGCTGATGGAGCGGGTCGCCTACCGACCACTCCGCGGGGCGCCACGCCTGGCGCCGCTCATCACCGCCATCGGCATCTCGGTGTTCCTGCAGGAGTTCGTGCGGCTGTTCTACGACAAGATCCCGTTCGCCGACTTCCCGAGCGCCAAGAGCAAGATCCCCTTCCCGCAGATCGACGTGGTCACCGGCCAGGCGATCCGCCTCGGGGGCGTGACGATCCAGCGCTCGGCGCTGTTCACGATGATCGCGCTCGCGGTCTGCGCCGCGGGACTGTGGTGGTTCATCGGCCACACCCGCACCGGTCGCGGCATGCAGGCGGTCTCGCAGGACCCCGACACCGCGCGGCTGATGGGCATCAACGTCGACCGGATCATCGTCGTCGCGTTCGCCGTGGGCGCCGCGCTCGCCGGCATCGCGGGCGTCGCGCAGGGCCTGCAGAACAACAACATCGACTTCCGGATGGGCTTCCTCGCCGGCCTCAAGGCGTTCACCGCCGCGGTGCTCGGCGGCATCGGCAACGTGTGGGGCGCCGTGCTCGGCGGCCTGGTGCTCGGCGTCGCCGAGGCGATGGCCACCGGGTTCATCCCCGGCACGTTCGGCGGCACGTCCTGGAAGGACGTCTGGGCGTTCGTCCTGCTGATCCTGGTGCTGGTCTTCCGGCCCCAGGGTCTGCTCGGAGCACGGGTGGTGGACCGCGCATGAGCTGGTGGAAGATCCCGACCCTGCCCGAGCACGTCGTGCAGCGGCACGCCGCCAAGGCGTGGCCGCTGGGCCTGCTCGGCGCCGTCCTGCTGATCGTCGGCTCGTTCCTGTCGTGGTCGTACGTCGGTGGTTTCCTCGGCGACCTGACCATCAACTTCTACCCGGGCACGGTGCAGATCTTCGCGATCGTGCTCGGCGTCATCGCCCTGGTGCTGCTGCTGGCCATGAAGGGTCCGCTGCACCGGCTCGGCCGCTGGCTGGACGCGGCCCTGGGCTTCCGGGCGGTCGCGACCTGGGCGACGATCTACCTGGTCTTCGTCATCGTGGCGATCACCGTGCAGGCGCCGGGGCTGATCAACGTCAACCCGGGCGGCTGGATCAGCCTGGCCGGCGCGCTGCTGATGTTCCTCGCCTCCCGGTTCGCCCAGCCCCAGCCGCTCGAGGCGCTGGAGACCGCGCGGATGAAGCCGTGGGTGGAGATCCTGCTGATCACCGCGGTGATGGCGCTGGCCCTGGTTCTGGCGGCGGTCACCCTGGGGCTGGAGGAGTCGTGGAGCTTCGTCGCCGCCTGTCTGTTCGTCGCGGGCCTGCTCGTGACGGCCGTGCGCGGCGGCATCTTCACCTGGGTCTCCCAGGCGGCCGCGCGGCACCGCACGGTGCTGACCCTGTCGGCGTTCGTCGTGGCGTTCCTGTTCCCGTTCACCCAGAACGGCTCCGACGCGAACATGTCGATCGCCGCGCAGGTGCTGATCTTCGCCGCGACGGCGGTCGGGCTGAACATCGTCGTCGGCCTCGCGGGGCTGCTCGACCTGGGCTACATCGCCTTCCTCGGCTCGGGCGCCTACGTCGCCGCGATGCTGTCGAGCTCGGCGTTCGCCACCATCGACTGGAAGCCGCCGTTCTTCGTGGTGGTCCTGATCGCCGCGGTCGTCACCGCCTGCCTGGGCCTGATCATCGGCTCGCCGACGCTGCGCGTCTCGGGTGACTACCTGGCGATCGTGACCCTGGCGTTCGGCGAGATCTTCCGGCTGGCGATGTTCAACCTCGACGGGACCAACGGACCCAACCTGACCCGCGGCCCCAACGGCATCGGCGCCATCCCCGACCTGAAGATCGGTGGCTTCGACTTCGGCCAGGTGCACTCGGTCTTCGGGATCCCGCTGGGCCGGATGAGCAACTACTACTTCCTGCTCCTGCTGCTGATCGGCTTCATCATCCTGGTGTTCACCCGGATGAACAACAGCCGCATCGGCCGCGGCTGGGTCGCGATCCGCGAGGACGAGCGGGCCGCCGACGCCATGGGCGTCAACGTGTTCGGGCTCAAGCTGCTGGCCTTCGCCGGCGGCGCGGCGCTCGCCGGCATCGCCGGCACGATCAAGGCCCACCAGGACACCTCGGTCTCGCCCGACCAGTACATCTTCCTGGAGTCGGCGTTCCTGCTCGCCGCCGTCGTGCTCGGCGGCATGGGCACGATCGCCGGCGTGCTGCTCGGCGCGACCATCCTGAAGCTGCTGCCCGAGAAGCTGCGCTTCTTCAACGAGTACCGCCTGCTGATCTTCGGCCTGCTGCTCGTGGTGATGATGCGCTTCCGGCCCGAGGGGCTCATCGCCTCCAAGCGGCGACAGCTGGAGTTCCACGAGGAGGACGAGTCGCTCGCCGACGAGGTCGAGGACCGGCTGGAGACCAGTGACCTGGGCCCGGGACAGACCGGGCCACCCGGGTCGAGCGGCTCGAGCGGGCCGAAGGGAGCGCAGGCATGACCGCCACGACCGAACCGACGTACGGCGCACCCGGCGACGGCACGAGCGGCGAGCTGATCCTCGACGCGTCCGGCGTGGTCATGCGGTTCGGCGGCCTGGTGGCCGTCGGCGGCGTCGACCTGCAGGTGCACCAGGGCGAGATCGTCGGGCTGATCGGGCCCAACGGCGCCGGGAAGACGACGTTCTTCAACTGCCTGACCGGGATGTACCGGCCCACCGAGGGAACGGTGCGTTTCGAGGGGCAGGTGCTGCCGCCCAAGCCCGGCAAGGTGGTGCGCGCCGGGATGGCCCGCACGTTCCAGAACATCCGGCTCTTCGGCAACATGACGGCGCTGGAGAACGTCATGGTCGGCCGCTACTGCCGTACGTCCTCGGGCGCGCTCACCTCGATCCTGCGCGGGCCGAAGTTCCGGCGCGAGGAGGAGGAGACACGGGCGCGCGCCCAGCAGCTGCTGGAGTTCGTCGGCCTCGGCCGGCAGGCGGCGCACCTGGCGCGCAACATGTCCTACGGCGACCAGCGCCGCCTCGAGATCGCCCGCGCGCTCGCGACCGACCCCAAGCTGCTGCTGCTGGACGAGCCGACCGCGGGCATGAACCCGCTGGAGACCCAGCAGGCGATGGAGCTGATCTTCAAGATCCGCGACCAGGGGCTGGCCGTCGTCGTCATCGAGCACGACATGCGGTTCATCTTCAACCTGTGCGACCGGGTGCTGTGCCTGGTGCAGGGCAAGACGCTGATCGAGGGGACCCCCGAGCAGGTGCAGTCCGACCCGCGGGTGATCGAGGCGTACATCGGCACCGGCGACGGCACCGAGGACGACGAGGAGATGGACGAGATCGTGCGCGAGGACGAGGCCGACCTGCGCCGCGACGACGAGACCGGCACCGACCCGAGGGAGCAGCGCCCGTGAGCCCGATGCTGGAGGTCTCCGACCTCACCGTCGCCTACGGCAAGATCGCCGCGGTCAAGGGCATCTCGTTCGCCGTCGAGGAGGGGCAGGTCGTCACCCTCATCGGCACCAACGGCGCGGGCAAGACCACCACGCTGCGCACGATCTCGGGGCTGATCCGCCCCGAGAGCGGCTCGATCTCCTTCCAGGGCAAGCGGATCGACGACGTGCCCGCTCACGAGATCGTGAGTCTCGGCCTGGCGCAGTCGCCCGAGGGGCGGCGCATCTTCCCGCGGATGAGCGTGGAGGAGAACCTGCACCTGGGGGCCTTCGCGCGCAACGACCACAAGGCGGTCGCCGAGGACCTGGAGGAGGCGTTCGAGCTCTTCCCGATCCTGCGCGAACGGCGCAAGCAGCCGGCCGGCACCTTCTCCGGCGGCGAGCAGCAGATGCTGGCGATGGGCCGGGCGATGATGAGCCGCCCCAAGCTGCTGATGCTCGACGAGCCCTCGATGGGTCTGTCGCCCCTGATGATGCAGAAGATCATGAAGACCGTGCGCACCCTGCAGCGGCGCGGCACCACGATCCTGCTGGTCGAGCAGAACGCCCAGGCGGCGCTGAAGCTCGCCGACTGGGGCTACGTCCTCGAGGTGGGCTCGATCGTGCTCGACGGGCCCGGGCGAGAGCTGATGACCAACGACGCGGTGCGCAAGGCGTACCTCGGCGAGGACTGACGCCCGACCCTGCTGCACGCACTTACTGCACGACCCCCGGCTCCCTGAAAGATAGGGAGTCCCCAACCACCCCTTCTTTCACTCTGGCCGCACCGCCGAGAACAGCGTGCTCGGACGTGAACGGCACGGGCACACTGACTGCGCGTCGTGCACCCGTCCGGGTGGGACGCGAGCAGTCGGCCCGGACGCGCCGGGCCGACCCACGGTCAGGGGAGGGGACCATGAGCGGTCACCAGGAGCACGGTTCGGACAGCACGGGAGTACGCCGACGGGCGGTCGTCAAGGGAGTCGCCTGGGCGACCCCGGCAGTGGTGGTGGCGCAGGCGGCGCCGGCGTTCGCGCTGTCGACCGTCCCGCCGACCTTCCGCTTCATCGGCGCCTGCAAGTCGCCCGGCCAGAGCTGCAAGGCCTTCCCGAAGGGCTACCAGTTCACGTTCGAGGTCTGCAACAACAGCAGCGAGGACATCTGGCTGTACAGCATCAGCTACTCGGTGAGCGGGACCAACCTGACGCTGACCCACCAGTCGCCGCCGTTGCCCTACCGCCTCGCGGCAGGGCAGTGCCAGACCGTCGAGTTCCGTGCCGACAGCTCGAACTCGGCGAACCAGGACTTCGACGCGGTCATGCAGATCCAGTGGGGCCACACCCCGGCCCCGGGCACCGACCCCAACCAGCACCCGCCCATCACGGTCGCGTTCAAGGTGCCGGGCACGCCACCCGTCTGCGACATTCCCGGCTGCACGCCGACGGCCAAGGAGTCGGCAGACGCGGCCGCCTCGTCGGTCGCGTCGTCGTCCACCACCGGCAGCTCGTCGACCTCGAGCAGCACGTCGACACCCAGCAGTTCGTCCGCGCCGAGCCCGAGCAGCACGCCGGCACCGGCCCCGAGCACGACGCCGGCGCCCGCCGCGACGCCGAGCACGACCAGCGCCGGCGGCTTGGGCGGCTGACCCGGCCCGGCCACGCATGAAACCGGGTTCCGTGCCTCTGACCCTGATGCATCGAGGTCAAAGGGACGGAACCCGGTTTCATTCGGGGTTCAACTGTCCGGGTGGGCGAGGGAGGCGTAGTGTTGCCGCCGCGCCCGAAGGCGGCGCACATCGGGGCCGAGGATCGGAGCCAGAGCGTTGGGCCGTGGTGGCATCTCTGTGTCGCGGGTGACCGTCGACCAGGAGCAGCGTCTGGCGCCGTTGTGGGTCGCCGCCCGCACCGCCGCGGGGCAGTCGGCCGACTGGGCCGACCGGGCCGTGCGCGAGGGCCGGGTCCGGTCCGCGCTGGAGCGCGAGGACGTGCGCGTCTACCTCGCCGAGCGCGACGGCCAGCCCGTCGGCTTCGCCGCCGTCACAGCCAGCCCGCTCAGCGGGCTCGGTGAGGAGAGCGCGGTCTGGATCGACCAGATCTACGTCACCCCCGGCTCGCGCCGGCGCGGCGTCGCCAAGGAGCTGCTCGCGGCCGTCGCGACGTACGCCGACCTGCGCGGGGTCGGGCAGGTCACCAGCTGCGTGCCGGCGGGGGAGAAGCACACCAACCGCTACTTCGCCCGGCTCGGGTTCGCGGCCCAGGTGACCGTGCGGTCCACGCCCACGCGGGCGCTGCACCGACGGCTGGGCGACGACGAGCAGACCTCGACGACCGAGGAGATCGTGCGCCGCCGACGCTCGCTGCGCGAGCGGGCCCGGCACGGCCTGCGCCACCCGGAGATCGAGCCCGAGACCGGCGCCTGACTCAGCTGGCCCTGGTCGGGGCGTCGCGCAGGATGCAGGTCAGGCGCGAGGTGTTGACCCGGCGACCCTCGTCGTCGACGATCGCGATCTCGTACGCCGCAACCGAGCGCCCCTCCGACAGCGCGGTCGCCGTGGCGGTGACGAACCCCGAGCGGACCCCGCGGTGGTGCGTGGAGTTGATGTCCAGGCCCATGGCCGCGCGGCCCTCGCCGGCGGCGATCGCGGCGGCGATCGAGCCGACCGTCTCGGCGAGCACCACGTGCGCGCCGCCGTGCAGCAGGCCGTAGGGCTGGGTGTTGCCCTCGACGGGCATCCGGGCGACGACCTTGCCGGGGGCGACCTCGACGATCTCGATCCCCATCTTCTCGGCGAGCGTGCCCTTGTTGAACGAGTTCATGGTCTCGAGGTCGAGCGCGTCGCCGAGCGTGGCGCTGGGGTCGGTCATGACGGGGGTCCTCCTGGTGTCGGTGGTGGGTCCTAGGCTCTCATCCGTGAAGCGTCTCCTGCTGCTCGACGGACACTCCCTGGCCTATCGGGCGTTCTTCGCCCTCCCGGTCGAGAACTTCTCGACCACGACGGGGCAGTCGACCAACGCCGTCTACGGCTTCACCTCGATGCTCATCAACGTGCTGCGCGACGAGGAGCCGACGCACGTCGGGGTCGCGTTCGACGTCAGCCGGCAGACCTTCCGCACCGAGGAGTACGCCGAGTACAAGGCCGGCCGCGCCACCACCCCCGACGAGTTCAAGGGGCAGGTGTCGCTGGTCCACGAGGTGCTCGACGCGCTGAAGATCCGTTATGTCGAGGCCCCCGGCTACGAGGCGGACGACGTCATCGCGACGCTCACCACCCAGGCGCTCGACGACGGCTTCGACGAGGTGCTGATCTGCTCGGGCGACCGCGACACGCTGCAGCTGATCACCGACAGGGTCACCGTGCTCTACCCGCGCAAGGGCGTGTCCGACCTTGCGCGCATGACGCCCGCGGCGGTCGAGGAGAAGTACGGCGTGACCCCCGAGCGCTACAGCGACCTCGCGGCGCTCGTGGGGGAGTCTTCCGACAACCTGCCCGGCGTGCCGGGGGTCGGTCCGAAGACCGCGGCGAAGTGGATCGGGCTCTACGGCGACCTGCCCGGCATCGTCGACCACGTCGGCGAGATCAAGGGCAAGGCCGGCGAGAGCCTGCGCGAGCACCTCGACGGCGTGCTGCGCAACCGCCGGTTGAACCAGCTGCTGCGCGACCTGTCGCTCGACGTCGGGGTCGGCGACCTGCAGCGCCAGACGTGGGACCGCGAGCAGGTGCACACCGTCTTCGACGGTCTGGAGTTCCGGGTGCTGCGGGACCGGCTGTTCTCGACGCTGGAGTCGGTCGACACCGAGGCCGAGTCGGCCATCGAGGTCGAGGGCAGCGTGCTCGCCGGCGAGGAGGTGGCTGCGTGGCTCGAGGCCAACGCCCCGGCGGGCGTGCGCACGGGCGTGCAGGTGCTCGGCACCTGGGTGAAGGGCGCCGGCGATGCTCGTGGGCTGGCAGTGGCGGGAGAGTCCGCGGCGGCGTACGTCGATCTGGAGGGTCTCGACCCGGCGGCCGAGAAGGCGCTGGGCGACTGGCTCGCCGACGCGGGTCGGCCCAAGGCGCTGCACGAGTCGAAGGTGCCGCGGCACGCGCTCGCGGCGCGCGGGTTCGCCCTCGCCGGGGTCACCCACGACACGGCGCTGTCGGCCTACCTCGTGCGGCCCGACCAGCGCAGCTACGACCTGACCGACCTGGCCCTGCGATACCTGCGACGCGAGCTCGGCACCGCCGCGGAGTCCTCCGGCCAGGGGCTGCTCGACCTGGGCGACACCGGCACCCCGGTCGAGGCCCAGCAGGCGATGGAGCGGGCCGAGGCCGTGCGCGAGCTCGCCGACAAGCTCGACGAGGAGCTCGGCGGCACCGGCGGCACCGACCTGCTCGCCGACCTGGAGCTCCCGCTCGTCGAGGTGCTCGCCGGGCTCGAGCGCAGCGGCGTGGCGGTCGACACCGACGCGATGGAGCGGCTCGAGAGCGAGTACGCCGACGGCGTGCGGGCCGCGCAGCAGGACGCCTACGACGCGATCGGTGGCGAGGAGATCAACCTCGGCTCACCGAAGCAGCTGCAGACGGTGCTGTTCGACACCCTGCAGCTGCCCAAGACGCGCAAGACCAAGACCGGATACACCACCGACGCCGACGCGCTGTCCGACCTCTACGCCAAGACCGAGCACCCGTTCCTCGAGGCGATGCTGCGCCACCGCGACAGCTCGCGGCTGCGGGTGACCGTCGAGGGGCTGCAGAAGTCGGTGGCCGACGACGGGCGCATCCACACGACCTACCAGCAGACGATCGCCGCCACCGGGCGGCTGTCGTCGGTCGAGCCCAACCTGCAGAACATCCCGATTCGCACCGAGGCCGGCCGGCGCATCCGCGAGGTGTTCGTCGTCGGCCCGGGCTTCGAGTCGCTGATGTCGGCCGACTACAGCCAGATCGAGATGCGCATCATGGCTCACCTGTCCGGCGACTCCGGGCTCATCGAGGCGTTCCGCACCGGTGAGGACCTGCACCGGTTCGTCGGGGCGCGGGTCTTCGGTGTCGAGCCCGACGGGGTCACCCTCGAGATGAGGTCGAAGGTCAAGGCGATGTCCTACGGCCTGGCGTACGGGCTGTCCGCGTTCGGCCTGTCCAAGCAGCTGGGCATCTCCACCGGTGAGGCCCAGGAGCTGATGGACGAGTATTTCCTGCGCTTCGGCGGGGTGCGCGACTACCTGCGCGAGGTCGTGGACGACGCTCGCAAGACCGGCTACACCGAGACCATGCTCGGTCGTCGCCGCTACCTTCCCGACCTCACCTCCGACAACCGGCAGCGCCGCCAGATGGCCGAGCGGATGGCGCTCAACGCCCCCATCCAGGGGTCGGCGGCCGACATCATCAAGCTCGCCATGCTGCGGGTCGACTCCGCGCTGCGCGACTCCGACGCGACCTCGCGCATGCTGCTCCAGGTGCACGACGAGCTCGTGCTCGAGGTCGCCCCCGGCGAAGCTTCCGACCTGGAGACCCTGGTCCGCCGCGAGATGGGCGCGGCCGTCGAGATGGACGTACCTCTCGACGTCAGCGTCGGCCTCGGCAGCTCCTGGCACGCCGCCGCCCACTGAGCCGCCGCCCGGCCTCGTGGGCACGGGTGCGGACACGGGTCACGGAACGCATTTCGTGCGCAAGTGAACGAAATGCGGGCGCCGGGCCCGGGATTGCGGGGGCGCCGGCTGCATTTCGTGCGCGAGTGAACGAAATGTGGGAGGGGGGTCCGGGATTCCGGGGATGCCAGCTGCATTTCGTGCACGAGTGAACGATCTGCGGCCAGGGCCCCGGCCACGCGCACAAGCGACGCGCCGGGCTCAGCCCAGCCAGCGACTCGGCCGCGCCTCCCGGCACATTTCCCGACCGTGCGTACAGGCGACGCGCCGAGCGCAGCCCAGGGGAGCGACGAAGCCGCGCCCCAGGCCCAACCGGACGAGACCGACCGGACGAAACCGAGCCGGGCGAGGGCGTACGACCGCCCGGGTCAGTCCTTGTCGGCGCGAGTGGCGCCGGCGGCCGGCTCGGAGTCCTTGTCGACGCCGGTCGTGGTGGACCCGGCCGACTCCGAGCGCCTGGGCTCCTCGTCGCGTGCCGCGACCTCGCGGGTCTCCTGGCGGCGGTTCATCCCGAACAGCGCGGTGCCGAGGATCGCGAGCAGCAGCCCGGTGCCGCCGAGGAACATCGCGCGCATGCTGTTGACCGTGCTCAGGTCGCCGCAGGTGCCGCGCTGGAAGCCCTCGCTCGGCGGCGAGGCGGCCGACCCGCAGTTGAAGATCGCGCCGGTGTCGGGGCTCTGCAACGTGATGGGCGACCAGAAGAAGTAGGCCGCGGCCGCGAGCAGCGGGATCGCGATCAGCCAGCAGATCTTCGTGCCCGCACGCGGCGAGATGACGGTGCGGGTCTCAGTCGTCGGTTCGGCCATGGCGTGAATGCTACTGGCCAGTCACCTCCAGCGGCCAGGGTTCGGGCCGCAGGATCCGGCGCGTCGCGACACCACGCGAGTCCCGCGCGCGGGTTGGCCCGGGCAACGTGTGCGCGCGAGCAGTCCGGCCGGCGGCGAGATCAGCTGCCGGCGATGCGGCGGCTGGCGGGCGGCACGAGCAACGAGAACGCCAGCTCGGGGCGCCCCTCGACGGCCGGCAGCGGGATCCGCTCGGTGCCCGGCGGCAGCTGCGGCCAGGTCCCGTCGGCCTGCCGCTCCTGCAGGAAGACCCGCACGCTGTCCGGCGGTGCCGCATCGACCTGGCGGTGGGCCATGTCCTCGGGATAGGGCCAGGCCGAGACGGCGTACGTCCGGAAGCCGGCGCGCTCGCTCTGGAACCCGACCGCCGAGGCGAGCGAGAGGTAGGGCCACAGTCCCGCGGGCAGGACCACCACGTCGGAGCCGGGGCGAACCCGCTCGCGCAGGGCGGTCACCACCGGGTCGCTGACCTGCTGGGCGTCGCGGCTGCCGCGCCACGCGCCGTCGGTCGGGGTCGTCAGGGTCGGCACCAGCGCGAGGACCAGCAGCGCCACCGCCGCCAGACGCGCCGGCCGACCGACCCGCTCGCGGACCCCCTCGGGAAGCAGCTCCAGCACCCGGATGCCGAGCGCGGCCCAGGCGAACACCGACACGACGATGGTCGGCAGCAGCCAGTAGGCCGCGGCGATGCTGACCCGCAGGAACGACAGCGCCCACACCTCGGCGGCGAGCGAGAACACCGCGAGGGCGCACGCGCAGCGACCCACGGTCCACGGTCGGCGGGTGGTGACCCGGCGCTTCCCGCCCACGGCGGCGAGCGCGAGCAGCAGCACCACGATCATCCCGAGCGCCGCCACCGCAGGGGTGGGCGGCACCGCCAGGTGGTCGCCGTAGCGGCCGAGCCGCGCCACCGGCACCAGCTGTCCGACGGCGAACGACAGTCGCTGGTCGGGGCGCACGCCGCCGCCCTGCTGGGCCCCGTCGGCACGGTAGGCCAGCAGCTGGGTGAGGTTGTTGGGCGTCGCGGTGAGCAGCTCCACGAGCGGCGGCATCCAGGCCAGGGCCAGCACCGCGAACGTGACGCGGCCCGGCCCCCAGCGCCGGTGCTGCTGCGTGCGCGGCCGCCAGCCGGGCAGCGGCCAGACCGCGTGCCGCAGCCGCCACCAGCGCACCAGCCCGACCACGACCAGCAGCAGCGCGATCGCGGCGACGAGCGGGGCGTACGCCACGTTGGACTGGGCCACGAGCGTCGCCGACAGCGCGAACACCCACATCGGCCCGAGCCGCCCGAGCAGCAGCGCCGTGGCGCTGACCAGGGCGAGCAGCAGCGGGAACGCGGCGACGAACGTGTTGAGCGGGCGCACGAGCAGCGCGGCGCCGAGGCTCCACTCCAGCGCCAGCACCGCGCCGGTCAGCGGCAGGACCACGCGGTGGCGCCCCAGCTGCCACCCGATGACCAGGGTGCCGATGACGGCGGCGGCGTTGAGCAGCGCGACGCCGAGCACCAGGCCGGCGCCGGAGAAGCCGAGCAGCGCCGCGGGCAGCGCGAGCAGGTAGAACTCCAGCGGTCCGGGGTGGTGGCTGGCGAGGGCGGGGTCCTCCAGGCCGCTGGTGGAGCGCATCCCGACCAACGGCAGGTTCGGGCTCAGCGTGTCGCGCACCCGCATGCCGATGATCGCGTCGTCGCCCTCCGGCGCCCAGCCGCTCACCCAGGCCCGCACGGCCGCGGCGAGGATCGGGAGCAGGGCGAGCAGGACGTACGGCAGGAGCGGGTGGTGCACCGCCCGCGTCGCGAGGCGGGTGACCCGGCCACGCGCCGCGTCGACCGCCCCCGCGGCCGTGCTGCCGCCGTGCCGCCGCCCAGGGGTGCGCCCGCGGGCCGGCGATGCAGCGGAGGTGGTCACGCGGTTACTGTCCCTCGGGTGAGTGTCTGGGAGCGGCGGCGCCCGGTGGCGCCGGGAAACTACTGCAGCGTAACCCCGAGGTCGAGCGCCGGGCGGGCGCATGCGTGAAGCGGTGGTGCTCGCCGGCGGGCTCGGCACCCGGCTGCGCGCGATCGGCTCGGAGCTGCCCAAACCGTTGCTGCCGCTCGGGCCCCAGCCGCTCGTGGCCTACCTGCTGCGCCGGCTCGGCGCCTTCGGCGTGCAGCGCGGACTGCTCGCGGTGGCCCACCAGGCCGACCGCTTCCCGCCCGCGCTCGGCGACGGCCGCGCGCTCGGCCTGGACCTGACGTACGTCCGCGAGCCCCGGCGGCTCGGCACCGGCGGGGCGCTGCGGCTCGCCGCGGACTCCCTCGGCGACCACGTCGGGACCGTCGTCGTCGCCAACGGTGACCTGCTGTCCGGCCACGACCTGCGCCGGCAGGAGGAGCTGCTCGCCGCGGCGTCCGACGCCGACGCGGTGCTGCACGTGCGCGAGGTGCCCGACGTGAGCGCGTTCGGCCACGTCGTGCTCGACGGCGAGCGGGTCGCGTCGTTCGTCGAGAAGCCGGCCGCGGGTGGTGCGGGTTTGGTCAACGCCGGGACGTACGTCCTCCGCCGGGCCGTGCTCGACGCGATCCCTGCCGGCGTGGAGACGTCCCTCGAGCGCGACGTGCTGCCCGACCTGGTGCGGCGAGGCCGGGTCGTCGCCTACCGCGAGGACGCCTACTTCCGCGACGTCGGGACCCCGTCCAGCTTCGTCGCCGCGTCGGCCGACGCGGTGCTCGGCCGGGTGCCCGGGATGCCCGCCGGCACTGGCGGCGAGGCGTGGGTGCACCCGCAGGCGCAGGTCGACCCCGCGGCGGTGCTGACCCGGGGGAGCGCGGTGCACGCGGGGGCCCGGGTCGCCGCCGGCGCGGTGCTCGAGGCCGCGGTGGTGCTGCCCGGCGGACGGGTCGAGCAGGGCGCCCGGCTGGAGCGCGCGGTGGTCGCGCCGGGCGCCGTCGTGCCGGCCGGGGCCGTGCTGCAGGACGCGGTGCACCCGGCCGGAACCTGAGAGCAACCTACGAATCCGCACCCGGAAGTTACTCATCCGTCACTTTTACGTCGACCGGGCCGCATCCGTGTCTATGCTGGCCCGGTTCGTCACCGGCCGACGGCCGTGGGCGGGCGACCGACCGGCCCCTCGTGGAGACGCACCAACTCATGACCAGCCCTGCCATTCGCCCCAGCGGCAGCTCCTACCGCCCGGCGCTGGACGGGATGCGCGCCATCTCGGTCATCACGATCATGCTGTTCCACGCCCCGGTGTCGTGGGTGCTCGGCGGCTACTGGTCGGTGAACGTCTTCTTCGTCGTCTCCGGATACCTGATCACCGGTCTGCTCCTGAAGGAGTGGGACAAGTGGCGCGCGATCGACCTGGCCGGGTTCTACGTACGCCGGGCTCGCCGCCTGCTTCCCGCGCTGCTGGTCATGCTCCTGGTGATGGGCCTGGTCGTGCCGCGGGTCATGCAGGAGCGCACGCCGAGCACCTTCTCCGGCGACGGCATCGCCACGCTGTTCTACGTCGCCAACTGGCGGATGATCGCGACCGGCCAGTCCTACTTCGAGCAGTTCGGCTCCCCCTCGCCGTTCCGGCACGCGTGGACGCTGGGCATCGAGGAGCAGTACTACCTGATCTTCCCGGTGCT
Organism: Barrientosiimonas humi; assembly: GCF_006716095.1. Classification (NCBI taxonomy): domain Bacteria; kingdom Bacillati; phylum Actinomycetota; class Actinomycetes; order Micrococcales; family Dermacoccaceae; genus Barrientosiimonas; species Barrientosiimonas humi. The sequence goes on along the minus strand of NZ_VFOK01000001.1, from coordinate 1,545,026 downwards.
GTTCATCGGCCTGCTCAAGCTCGCCGGCCGCCGTAAGTGGATCCCGATCGCGGTCATCGGCGCGCTCACCCTGCTGTCGGCGTACCTCATGGCTCGCCTCGCGACCCCGGGCGCCGACCCGTCGCGCGTCTACTACGGCACCGACACCCGCATGCAGGACATCCTCGTCGGATCGCTGCTGGCGATGGGGCTGCACGCGCTCGGCACCCGACGGGTCGCCGAGATCGCCCAGCACCGCCGCGCGCTCGCGATCGTCGGCTGGGTCGTCGCGATCGCGACCCTCGGCTGGTTCCTGTTCGTCCCGGCCGAGGGCTGGGCGTTCACCGGCGGCTTCCTGCTGTTCGACGTGATGTTCGCGATGCTGATCCTCAGCGTCGAGCTCTACCGCACCTCCTCGGTGGCCCGGCTGTTCAGCCTGTCCTGGCTGGTGTGGGTCGGGAAGCTGTCCTACGGCCTCTACCTGTGGCACTGGCCGATCTTCGTCATGCTCGACGAGCAGCGCACCGGGCTCTCGGCGTTCCCGCTGCTGGTCGTACGTCTCGCGCTCACCTTCGCCTTCGCCAGCGCCTCGTTCTACCTGATCGAGAACCCCATCCGCCGGGGCGCGCTCAAGCGGCTAGGCAGCAAGGTCTCCGCCGCGGTCTCCACGACCAGCGTCGCGGTCACGGCGGCGGTGCTGCTGGTGACGACCGCCGGCATGCAGCTGGCGCCCAACGCCCAGGCCGGGGAGGCTGCGCAGGTCAAGCACGCCGGCGGCGCGTTCCGGCTGCTCATCGTCGGTGACTCGGTCGGCTTCAGCCTCGGCTACAACTTCCCCAAGGAGTCCTTCCCCGACGTGTCGGCGACCGCCAACGTCAAGTTCGGGTGCGGCACCGCCGAGCAGGCGCTGGCCATCGACGGCGAGCCGCAGCCGGCCGAGAACCGCGACGACTGCGAGAGCTCGTTCGACTACTGGAACCAGGGGCTGAAGGAGACCCAGCCCAACGCCATCGTGTGGAGCCTCGGCGGCTGGGAGGTCTTCGACCACGTCGTCGACGGGAAGGTGCTGCGGGTCGGGAGCCCGGAGTACGCCCGCTACCTCGACTCCCGCCTGCAGCAGGGGCTCACGGCGCTCTCGCCGAGCAACGCGCCGGTCGTGATCACCAACGTGCCCTGCTACAACCAGCCGAGCTACGTGGTCAACGGCAAGGACCTGGCCCGCGACCGCAACGACCCGAAGCGCGCGGCCGCGGTGAACCAGATCCTCAGCCGGTTCGCCGCCAAGAACCCCGAGCGGGTCAAGATCGCCGACCTGGACTCCTTCGTCTGTCCGAGCGGGAAGTACCAGGACAGGATGAACGGCGTGCAGGTGCGCAACGACGGCGTCCACTACACCGCGCCCGGGGCCCGGATGTTCTGGCAGTGGCTGATGCCGCAGATCAACCGGTGGAGCGGCGCCACCACGGCCTCGCAGTGACCACCGCCCCGCAGGCGGCCCCGGCTCAGGACCTGACCGGGCGCCCCACCCGGTTCCCGCACCGCCCCGCGCTCGACGGCATCCGCGGCGTCTTCATGGTGATCTTCATGCTGTTCCACCTCGGGGTGGCGGCGTTCCAGGGCGCATGGGTGGCGGTCAACGTCTTCTTCGTGCTGTCCGGCTTCCTGATCGTGCGGCTGCTGGTGGCCGAGCGGGAGGCGTCCGGCCGGCTGCGGCTGCTGGAGTTCTACCGCCGGCGCGCGCGGCGCCTGCTGCCCGCGCTGTTCCTCGTGCTCGGCGCGATCGTGGCGTACGGCATGCTGCTGGCCCCCGACGACGCGCGCCGGCCGATGCGCGGCGACGTGCTCGCGACGCTGGGCTTCGTCATGAACTGGCGGCTGATCCTGCGCGACGACCAGTACTTCGAGCAGTTCGGCAACCCCTCCTACCTGCGGCACGCGTGGACCCTCGCGGTGGAGGAGCAGTTCTACGTGCTGGCCCCGCTGCTCGTGCTCGGCCTGGTCGCGCTGCTCGCCCGGCGGCGCGCGCGGGTGGGCGTGCTGCTCGCGCTGGCGGCGGTGTCGGCGGTGTGGACGGCGGTCGTCGGCATCGGGAGCATGTCGGCCCAGTCGCACGCCTACTACGGCACCGACACCCGTGCCCAGGCGCTGCTCGTCGGTGCGGCTCTCGCGTTCGCGCTGGTCTCCCGCGACCGCGACCCGCAGCGCGACGAACGCGCCGCGCAGGCCGACAACATTGACCCTGAACCTGAGGTGAAGACTGGCGAGCCCGCCGACGAGGCCGGTTCGGGCGAGGACCAGGCCCCCCGACGTACGTCCTGGGCCGGGCTCTCGCCCGCCGTGGTCACCGCCGTCGGCTGGGTCTCCCTGGTGCTGCTGGTCGCCGGCACGGTCGTCGTGGCGCCGTTCCCGTCGTGGGTCTACGACTACGGCGGCATGCTGGTGCTGTCGGCGGTGGCCGCGGCCCTGGTGCTCGTCGCCGCCGACGACCGGGCGCCGTCGCTGCAGCGGGTGCTGGGCGCCCCGCCGCTGGCCTACCTCGGCAAGCTGTCCTACGGCCTCTACCTGTGGCACTGGCCGATCGCCCTCTGGCTCGGCCAGGCCATGCCGGAGGCGCCGACCTGGCAGGTCGTGGTGGTCGGGCTGACGCTGACCTTCCTGCTCGCCAAGCTGTCCTACGACCTCGTCGAGCAGCCCGTGCTGCGGCACGGCCTGCGCGGGCTGACCGGGCGGCTCACCAGCGGGCGGGCGATCACCGCCGGCGGTCTCGCGGTGCTGGTCGCCGGCGCGGTGTCGGTCTCCAGCGGGCTGCCGCCGGCCCCCGCGCAGGCCGCCACGCCCGTCGAGCAGGGCAGCGAGGAGGGCAACCCGACCTTCGACCAGCGGGTGCCCAGCTACGTGCCCTCGGTGCCTGACCTGGTGCGCGGGCAGCGGGCGTACACCCGCCCCGACCCGCCCGTGCGCATCGGCATGGTCGGGGACTCCGTGCCGTTCCTGCTCGCCCGCAACTTCCCGGCCCGCAACTTCCCGGGCACCTCGGTCGCCAACCTGGCCGTCGCCGGCTGCGACACCCTCGACCTGCCGGTCGCCAACCCCAACGGCGGCACCCTGAACAACACCCCCGAGTGCGTGCGCGGGAAGCAGCGGCTCACCGCCGACCTGCAGCGCTCGGGCGCCGACGTCTCGCTGCTGTTCCCCTCGACGCTGCTGGCCTTCTCCCACCAGGTCGACGGCGCGATGCGGCGCTGGGGCGACCCGGCGTTCGAGCGGGCCGTCGGCCAGGCCCTCGACGCCTGGGCGCGCCGGTCGCGGGCCGGGGGAGTCGCCGGGCTGATGATCGCGACGCTGCCGTGCCGCGTCGACCTGTCCGGCCTCGACCCGGGGTTCGTCAACACCGTGCGCACCAAGGAGCCGGAGGCCTACCGCGAGGCGCGCAACCCGGTGCAGATCAACGCCTACCTGCGCGGCTGGGCCAAGGACCGCGGCGTGCCGGTGCTCGAGCTCGGCCAGGCCGTGTGCGGCGACACCCAGCGCAGCAGCGCCGCGGGCATCCAGTTCTTCCAGGACGGGTTGCACTTCTCGGTGCCGGCCTCGCCGATGATCTGGAAGTGGATGCTGCCGCAGATCCTCGCGCCGCTGGGGAGCGAGCGTCGCCCGTGAGCACCCCGGCCGCCCCTCCCGAACGTCGCAAGATCGCCTACCGCCCCGCCGTCGACGGCGTGCGCGGGATCGGCGTCACCGTCGTGCTGCTCTACCACGCCGGCGTCAGCTGGCTGCAGGGCGCGTTCCTCAACATCGACATGTTCTTCGTGACCAGCGGCTTCCTGATCACCGCCGTGCTGCTGGCCGAGCACCGCCGCTACGGCACGATCAGCCTGCTCGGCTTCTGGGCCAACCGCGCGCGGCGGCTGCTGCCGGCGCTGCTCGGCATGGTCGCCCTCGTCGCGCTGTACGCCTGGCTCTGGGCCGACCCGACCACGCTGCGCAAGCTGCGCATCGACATGCTCTCGACCCTCACCTTCTGGTCGAACTGGAGGTTCGCCACCGAGGAGCAGTCCTACTTCGCCGTCGGCGACCAGGTCTCGCCGCTGCTGCACACCTGGTCGCTGTCGATCGAGGAGCAGTTCTACCTCGTCTGGCCGGTGCTGCTGCTGCTGTGGCTGCGCTGGCGCAAGGGCAGCACCCGCTGGCTGCCCACCGTGCTGATGGTGCTGGCGGTCGCCTCGGCGGTCTACATGGCTGCGATCTACGAGCCGTTCAGCGACCCCTCGTCGGTCTACTACAACTCCTTCGCCCGCGCCCAGGCGCTGCTGATCGGCTGCACCCTCGGGGTGCTCGTCGTGCGCGCCGCCGAGCGCGGGCCGAAGCAGCAGCAGGGGCCCCGCCGGGTCGTGGCGCTCGGCCCGGTCGACCTCACCGCCCGGTCCGGCATCTGGGTGCTCGGGGTGCTGGGCTTCCTGGCCCTCCTCGGCCTGCCGCTGCTGGTCACCGAGACCAGCCAGTGGGTCTTCCGCGGCGGCTTCTTCGTGGCCAGCCTGGCGGCGTTCGCGATGGGGTGGCACGTCGTCGCGCTGCCGGACAGCGCGCTGACCCGGGCGCTGTCGTGGCGACCGTTCGTCGCGACGGGGCGACGGACGTACGGCCTGTACGTGTGGCACTGGCCGTTGTTCCTCATCCTCGACTCCGAGCGCACCGGGCTGAGCGGCGTGCCGCTCATGGTGCTGCGCATGGCCTCGGTGTTCGCGCTGGCGTTCGCCTACGACACCTACGTCGAGCGGCCGATCCGGCGCGGCGCGCTCAGCCGGCTGCGCCCCGGTGCGGCTCCGCTGATCACCGGCACCGCCTTCGGGACCGCCTGCCTGCTCACCCTCACCTCCACCGCCAACGCCCAGCCGCCCGTGTTCGGCACCGGACTGCCCGGGTCGATCTCGACGGTGACCGGGCCGATGCGGCCGGGGCAGGACAAGGTGCTGGTGCTCGGCGACTCGGTGGCCTTCACGCTGTGGAAGTACTTCCCGCAGCAGGACTATCCCGACCTCAGCGTGGGGTCCTCGACCCAGCTCGGGTGCGGCATCGCGACACCCCAGGAGCTGCAGATCGGCGGCAGCCGCACCACGCCGTCGCCGCAGTGCGACGGCTGGGAGAGCCGGTGGAGCGCCCTGGTCGACCAGGTCTCGCCCGACCGTTCCGTGGTGCTGTCCGGGTCGGCCGAGCTGTTCGACCGGTGGGTCGACGGTCGGCTGGTGCGGGTCGGGACGCCGGAGTGGACCGCGCTGATGGAGCGCACCTTCGGGCGCGCGGTCGACATCGCCGGGCGCCGGGGCGCCAACCCGGTGTCGCTGGTCAACATCCCCTGCTACGGCCGCACGGTCGCGAGCGGCGACGCCGCAATGCCCGGCGTCTCGCCGGAGCAGGCCGAGGGCGCGGCCCGCGAGCAGAACGACCCCGCGCGCCAGCAGGCGCTCAACACCGCCCTGCAGCGGGTGGCCGCCACCCGGCCGTGGGTGACCATGCTCGACATGCGCGGCTTCCTCTGCCCGCAGGGGTCGTACGTCGATCGCGCCTACGGCGTGCAGCTGCGCACCGACGGGGTGCACCTGACCCCCGACGCGGTCGGGCTGTGGTGGCAGCGCTTCGCCCCGACCCTGGTCGGCCGGACCGACCGAACCGGGGAATGAGACCGTCCGCGTGAATCTCTCCCCGCGGCAACCTACGCAGGAGTAGGCTCACCGGCCATGCAGACGGAGCGCTTCTTCGCCGAGGTCCCCTCGATCTTCCCCGGCGACCCGCAGGTCACCGACCCGATCGACCCGCGCTGGGTGGAGATCACCGAGAAGGTCGACGGGTTCACCTCCCCGAACGAGCTGGCCATGGTCAACCTCGCGGCCCGGCTGCTGCCGGCCGACGAGGCGTACCTCGAGGTCGGCACGTTCAAGGGCCGCTCGATCGTGGCCGCCGCCGCTGACAACCACGACGCGCGGATGTACGCCATCGAGAACTTCATGGAGTTCGGCATGGCCGGGCAGGTGGCCCGCGCGGAGCTGTTCGACAACCTCGACCGGCACGCCGACGGCGCGAGGGTGACCCTGCTCGAGGGTGACGCGTTCGCGCTCATGGGGAAGCCGGGGGTCATCGACCGGCCCGTCGGCGTCTACTTCTACGACGGCGAGCACACGTTGCTCGCGCACTACCTCGCGCTCGCGGTCGTCGAGCCGCTGCTCGCCGACGAGGCGCTGGTGCTCGTCGACGACGCCACCTGGCCGGTCGTGCAGCGCGCGCACCGGCTGTTCCTGAAGAACCACCCGGGCTGGGAGATCGCCGCCACCTGGGACGCCGCCACCAACGACGACCCGCGCTGGGCCAACGGCCTGCACGCGCTGGTCTTCCGGCGTCAGCCGGGCGAGGCCGCCCGCGAGTCGCGTGCCACCGCCGCGCTGCGGCGCTGGCAGACCGGCCCGCAGCGCCACCTCAACACGGCGGCCTGGCGGATGGCCGAGCGGATGCCCGGGGTGGCCAAGCGGGCCGCCAAGCTGGTGATGTCGCGATCGCGGGCGATCTAGCCCACAGGTGCCGCCTGCATTTCGTGCGCGAGTGAACGAAATGTGGGAGAGCGGCCCGGGATTCCGGGGGTGGCCGCTGCATTTCGTGCGCGAGTGAACGAAATGTGGGCGAGGGGCCCGGGATTCCGGGGGTGCCGGCTGCATTTCGTGCGCGAGTGAACGAAATGTGGGCGAGGGGGGCCTCACCGCGGGCCGGGTGGGATCACGTTCGCGGGCTGTCCGACCGCAGGGACAGCAGCCCCACGGCGAGGACCGTGGCGGCGGCGCCCGCGGTGGTCCACAGGATCTGCCAGGTCGAGTGGTGCCACCACAGCGCGACCGCGGCCACCTGCGCGGCGAGCACCCCGGTCGTGATGATCGCGAGGCGGGGCGTGCCGCCGGCGTCGGCGAGCAGCAGCACCTGGATCATCGCCCAGAGGATGCCGACGACCAGGCTGCCGAGCAGCAGCCGCTGGTAGCCGGCGTACTCCTCGCCGCCCGCGATCCGGATCCAGGTGCCGGGGGCCGGGAGGACCACCGCGAGCGCCAGCAGCCCGAGACCGAGGACCACGCCCACCGCGCGCAGCTTGGCCTGCCCGCGCGCGTCGCGCGCCATGCGCGGGATGACCAGCAGCACCACGAACTGGGTGCCCCAGCACAGCGCGCGGGCAAACGTGGCGGTGAGCGCGTAGCCGCCGGAGTCGTCCGGTGACAGGTAGTTGCGGGCGAGCAGCACGTCGACGCCGGTGAGCGCCATGAAGACCAGCAGGGCGCCGGAGGCGCGGGTGACGTCGCCGAGCACCCGGCCGTCGCCTCCGGCGCGGCGCAGGGCGGGCCGCGCCAGCAGCCACGTCGCGAGGCCGGCGACGGTGTTGCCGACGAGCAGCGCGCCGAACACGCCGCTGGTGGACAGGTCCAGGGTCACGGCCACGACGACCGCGGCGAGGCGTCCGCCCGCGACCAGCAGGAAGCTCAGCGCGAGCGGTCGCAGCCGTTCCTGCCCGAGCAGCACCCCCTGCAGGGCGCCGCTGGTGGTCATCGGCACGAGGGTCAGCGCGAGGAAGACGACCGCCCAGGGGGAGTCGAGGTCCAGCGCGTCGGCGAGCGGCACGGCGACCGCCGCGGTGAGCGCGGTCAGCCCGCTGCCGACGGCGAGCGAGGCGCCGAGGCCGCTGGGGGCGCCGGGGGAGTGCTGCCGGCGCGCGATGGCCAGCTGGAAGGCGCCGGCGGGGATGGCCAGCAGGATGCCCACGGTCGACAGGGCGGAGTACCCACCGAAGTCGGCCGGTCCGAGCGAGCGCGACAGCAACGCGACCAGCAGGTAGCTGATCGCGTTGGACAGGCCCATCGCGAGCCCCAGCGCGATGCCGCGCAGACGTCCGCGACTGCGGGCGCCGAGCTGGGCATCTCGCATCACGGCCTGCAAGGCTACTCGCGGGTTATATTGGCCGTTGCCCTTGCCCTCTGCAGCGGAGATGCGACGGATTGCCTACTTGGATCACCCGGTTCCGTGCGACCGTCGCCGGACTCGTGCTGCTGCTCGCCGCCATCGTGTTCCTCAACGGGCTGGGCGAGTTCAACACCGACATCAAGCCCGAGGTCTACATCGCGCCCGGTGACATGCTCGGGCGCTACGTCTCGGCCTGGCAGTCCTCGCCGTACCTCGGCTCGCCGAACTTCAACGTGGGCCTGGTGCCGGTGCTGCTGGTCGTCGGGGCGCTGCGCGGCATCGGGCTGTCGCCGGAGTGGGCGTTCAAGGTGTTCCACCTCGGCCTGTGGCTGCTCGCCGCGGTCGGTGCCGCCAAGCTGCTGCGCCACGTGGCGCCCCGGGCGGGCCGCTGGGGCGGGCTGGCCGCGGGCGTGCTCTACCTGGCCAACCCGTACACCATCCAGGCCGGGGCGACGCTCGCGATCGCCCTCCCGATGGCGCTGCTGCCCTGGCAGGTGCTGTGCCTCGTGCGCGCCCTGCAGGCGCCGCGCAGCTGGCGCTGGCCGGCGGCGTTCGGGCTGACGTTCTTCCTGATGAGCGGCATGAACGTCGCCGTCGTGCCGCTGCTGCAGCTGCTGGCGATCGTGCCCGTGGTGATCGCCGCCCGCGTGCGGGCCGGGCTGGCCTGGCGTGACGCGCTGCGGGTGGTCTCCCGCTGCGCGCTGTTCGTCGTCGGCGTCTCGCTCTACTGGCTCGTGCCCGCGGTGTCGGCCCGGGCGACCGGAGCGCAGATCGTCGAGGCGTCCGAGACGCTCTCCGGCATCGCGATGGTCTCCTCCTACCCGGAGGTGCTGCGCGGCGTGGGCCTGTGGCCGCTCTACGGCCAGGGCGGGGACGAGACCGCGTGGGTTCCGCAGCACGCGGTCTACGTCGCGAGCCCGATGATCATCGCGCTCACCATCCTGTGGCCGGTGCTCGCGCTGCTCTCGCTGCGCTGGGCCCGGGGAGCCGTACGCGTGGCGCTGGTCGGCAGCATCGCGCTGGCCGCGGTGATCATGGTCGGCATCTTCCCGAGCGAGTCCTCACCGGCGTCGCCGTTCGGGGCGCTGCTGCGCGAGCTGCTGCAGCAGCCGGCGCTCGCGGCCTTCCGCACGACCAACAAGATCGGTGCGGTGCTGGTGCTCGCCTTCGCCCTGGCGCTGGGGCTGGCGGTCGTGCGCGTCCTGCCCTGGCTGTGGCGCAAGCCGGGCGCCCCGCCGGTGGTCGCGGCGGCCCTGGCCGTCGTGCTCGGGGCCTGGACGCTCCCGGCGATCGGCGGCCGGCTCTACATCTCGCCGATGAACATCCCGTCCTACTGGCAGGAGGCGGCCCGCGCCGCCGACCGGGGCAACCCGAGCAGCACCACGCTGCTCGTGCCGGGTCAGGTGCGGCCCGACTACCGCTGGACGGTGGAGCGGCCCGACGACCTCACCAACTCGCTGATGCGCCGCGACGCGGTGCTGCCCGACACCACGCCCAACGCCTCGCCCCCGGGCGTCAACTTCCTCTCGGCGCTCGACGCGACCGTGCAGTCGGGGCAGGCGCCCGCGGCGACGGTATCGACGTTCGCGCGCTACCTCGGCTCCGACAAGGTGCTGCTGCGCCACGACACCGCCTGGGAGGACGACGGCGGCGCCCGCCCGGCCGTGACGAGCCGGCTGCTGGCCGACGACCCCGGCCTGTTCGGGGCGGGCAACTTCGGCCGCCTCGGGCAGTTCATGATGCCGCCCGACGGCAGCGGTCCGTCCTACGGCGAGACGGCGCTGCCCCCGGTGCAGCTGTACGACGTGCGCGACGCCCGCACGGCCGCGCGGGTCGTCCCTACGACCGGCCAGCTGGTCGTGGCCGGCGACGGGTTCGCCTTCCCGTCGATGACCGCGGCCGGGATGCTGCGCGAGAACCCGGCGGTGCGCTACGCCCAGGACGTCTCGGCCCAGCAGCTCGCGCGCAGCCTGCCCACCACCGGCCGCATGGTGATCACCGACACCAACGCCCGGCGCGACGCCATCCCCAACCGGCTCACCGCCGGCCAGGGCCCGCTGCTGCCGGCGAGCGAGGAGCTCTCCCAGAGCCGGACGCTCGGCACCGACCCGGCCGACCAGACGGTGCTGGCCACGAGCGGTCCGACGGTGACGGCGAGCAGCAGCGGCGCGGCCTTCTTCGACCTGCCGTACGGCATCCCCGAGCTCGCCGTCGACGGCGACCCCGACACCGGCTGGCGCTTCGGCGACTTCCAGCGCGGGGTCGGGCAGACCCTCACCGTGCAGTTCCCCGAGCCGGTCCGCCTCGACACCGTGCCGGTGAGCCAGCTCGACCTCGGCGGGGTGTCGATCGACCGGGTCACGCTGACGGCCGGGGGCCGGTCGGCCTCGGCCCGTCTCCCCGAGGCCGGCAAGAGCGCCGAGCTCGACCTGGGCGGCGTGCGCGCCGACCGGGTGACGCTGCGCATCGACTCGCTGCGCGGCGAGGGCTACAGCCTCGTCGGCATCGCCGAGCTCGGCCTGCCCGGGCCCAAGCCGGTCCGGGCCGCCCGCACCCCCACGACGTTCAGCGACCGCTACGCCACGCTGGACGCGCGGGGCAAGCAGCAGTTCGGGCGCACGCCGCTGGACGTCCTGCTGCGCCGCGTGGCCAACGAGCCGCAGCCCAACGACGACAGCGAGGCCGGCCTGCGCCGGGTCGTCGCGCTGCCCGACGCGCGCACCTACCGCAGCTCCGCCGGCGTGCGCGTCGACGGGCCCCTGGAGCCGATGTACGACCGGGTCGCCGGGCTCGACCCGTCGATCCGGGTGCAGTCGAGCGGCTTCTTCTTCGACAACCCCGACGTGCGCGCCTCGCGGGCCGCCGACGGCGACAACGGCACCGCCTGGGTGCCGGGCAACGCGCTGCGCGGCGGCTGGTGGGAGATCAGCGGGCCGCAGCGCGACATCGACCGGGTGACGATCAACCAGATCCCGCTGCCCGAGCGCACGAACGACAACACCCAGTTCGCCGGGCGGGTGCGGATCAGCGTCGACGGGCGCCCGGTGCAGGACGCCACGCTGCGGCCCGGCCGCTCGAGCGTGCAGCTGCCCGAGGGCACCCGCGGCGGCACCGTGCGGGTGACGGTGCTCGGCGTCGACGGGCCGACGGACGGCACGCCCGCCCGCTTCACCGAGATCGACACCGGCCTGCGCACCCGCGCCGCGAGCGCCGAGGACCGGCGGGCCGACACCCGGTGCCAGACGGTGGCCACGGTCGACGGGAAGCCGCTGCGGATGCGTCCGGGGCAGGACAGCCAGCTGGTCGGCACCGGTCAGCCCGGCACCGCCTGGATCGGCTGCGGCGAGCTCGACCTCGGCCCCGGCAGCCACCGCATCGACCCGGTCGACGGGTTCGTGCTCGACAACCTCGACCTGCGCGACACGGTCGAGGGCACCGACCCGGTCGAGGCGCCGCAGGTGAGCATCACCCGTGACCGTCCCTCGGTGAAGACCCTCGAGGTCGCCGAGGGCGACGGCCCCTACTACGTCCTCGCCGGCACCAGCATCGACCCGCGGTGGAGCGCCACCCTCGAGGACGGCACCGACCTCGGGTCGCCGGTCCTGGTCGACGGCTTCTCCGCCGGCTGGCTGGTGCCCGACGGCGGCGCGCACACCATCACGCTGCGCTACGACCCGCAGCGCTGGTCGACCGTCGCGCTGGTCGTCTCGGGTGCGGTGGTCGCGCTCGCGACGCTGCTGACGCTGATGGTCTGGCCGCGCCGGCGTCGCGCCGCCGCGCCCGCGGGCGGTGGCGACGACGGCGTCAAGGGCGTGAACGACGGCGTGGAGGGCGACAGCGCCCCCGCCTCGGGCGCCACCGGCTCGGGCGCCACCGCCGCGCGGACGGGTGCGACCGCAGCCTCCGCGCTCGGCGGTCCGACCGGGGCGAGCGAGACCGATGCGGACGTGGCCGACGCGGACGAGGACGACGGCCCCGGCGCCTCCCGCTTGGGGCGCCTGGCCTGGCGCGCCTGGCCGCGGGGCGCCAAGGAGGTCCTCCTGGTGCTGCTCGCGACCTTCGCCGTCGGGGTGCCCGGTCTCGTCGCCGGCCTGGCGGCCGTGCTGCTGCTGCGCCGCTCCGTGCGACCCACCCGCCTGCTGTACGCCGGTGCCGGCCTGGTCCTGGTCAGCATCGTCGTCTACCTGCTCGGCCTCGGCGACGCGCTCGGCCGGGTGAGCGCCGACGCGGTGGCGGCCTCGATGTGGCCGCACTACCTCGCCGGTGGCGGCCTGGTGCTCGCTCTCGTGGGGGCGCTGCGCCTCGACCGCGAGCCGTCCGCGCGCGACCGCGCCGAGGCGCCGGACGACGACGAGCCCGGCGACGGCGTACGCCAGGACCAGCACGACCAGACCGACCAGCCCGACCGGTCCGACACCGACCCAGCCGACGTCCCCCAGACCAGGAGCGCCGACGCGTGACCGACCCAGCAGACGCCACGCCACTCGTGACCGTGGTCGTGCCCACGCGCAACAACGCGCGCACGATCGAGGCGTGCCTGAGATCCGTTGCAGCACAGACCTATCCGGCGGTCGAGCTGATCGTCGTCGACAACCACAGCGACGACGGCACGGCCGCGGTCGCCGAGCAGCTTGCCGACCGGGTGCTCGTGGAGGGCCCCGAGCGCAGCGCCCAGCGCAACGCCGGGGTGCGCGCGGCCGCGGGGGAGTGGATCCTGTGGCTCGACAGCGACATGGTGCTGCCGCCCGGCGCCGTCGCCGAGGCCATGCGCACCGCCCAGCGCGAGGGGGCGACCGGGGTCGCGCTGCCCGAGCGCACCATCGGCGACGGTTTCTGGACGGCGTGCCGGGCGCTGGAGCGGGAGTGCTACCTCGACGAGCCGTGGCTGCACAACCCGCGGCTGGTGCCGCGCGACTACCTGCTCGGCGACGGCGGCTTCCACCTGGAGATGTCCGGCCCCGAGGACGCCGACCTGCGCATGCGGATGCTGCGCGAGGGGCGCACCATCGCGCTCGCGCCGGTCATCGTCGACCACGACGAGGGCCGCCTCACGCTGCCCGACGTGCTGCGCAAGCGCTACTACTACGGCCGCAGCATCCCGGCCTTCGCCAGCCAGCACGAGGGCGCCGTCGGGGCGCAGGGCCGCACCGTGCTGCGCAGCTACCTGCGCCACCGCGGCGACCTGGCCCGCGACCCCGCCCACGCCGCCGGCATGGTGCTCATGCGCGGCCTCGAGGCGGTCGGCTACGCCGTCGGCGCGCGCCGCGGGGCCCGCGACCGCCGGCAGGCGGCCAGCAGCGGCGGCCCGGCGTGACCGACCGCCGGATGCTGTGGGTGTCGCTGCCCGACCAGCGGCCCCGGCGCGAGCTGTTCTGGATGTCGCGCATGCCGGGCACCCGGGTGACCGCGCTGGCCGCCCAGGAGCCGGTGGGCGACCTCACCTGGGTGCCGAGCTCGTACGTCCGCCCCGTCAAGCGCTTCATCGAGGCCGGGGCCTTCGCCTGGGTGCGGGGGCTGGGGGAGCAGGACCCGGGTGACTACGACTGGGTGGCCTCGCTCGAGCTGTGCTCGCTCGTGACCGGGCAGGCCTCGCGCTTCCGCCGCCGGTCCGGCGGTCGGGTCAGGCAGGCGGTCATCACCTGGGAGAACCTGCCCGACCAGCCGCTCTACAAGGTGCCGCCCTATCGCCAGGCGCTGAACTCCTGCCGCGACGCCGACCTGCTGCTGTGCATGGTCGACGCGGCGCGAGATCACTTGCTGGCCAACGGTTTCGACGACTCCCGCATCCAGGTCGTCAAGCCCGGCGTGCCGACCGACATCTTCCACCCGGCGCCGCGGCCGAGCGAGGAGCCGGTGGTCGCGTTCGTCTCTCCGCTGGCGCCCAACAAGGGCATCGACCGGGTGCTCGAGGCGATGCGCATCGTGCAGCGCACGGTGCCCGAGGCGTCGCTGGTCGTCGCCGGCTCGGGTCCGCTGCGCCACCTCGTCGACGAGGCCGCCGCCGACCCCGCCCGCCGGGTCCGGCACGCGGGCGCGCTCGACGCCCACGGCGTCGCCGGCCTGCTGCGCGGCTCGGCCGTGTTCGTGACGGCGCCGCGCCCCACCTGGAAGTGGACCGAGCAGCTGGGCCTGGCCTACCTCGAGGCGCAGGCGTGCGGGCTGCCGGTCGTGACCGTGCGGTGCGGGACCAACGACGAGGCCGTCGCGGCCCCGCCCAACGACCTGCTCGACGACGACGCCGAGGCGATCGCCGACCGGCTCGTGCACTGGCTCACCGACCGCGCCGACCGGGCCCGGGTCGGCGCGCTCAACCGGGAGCGGATGCTGGCCGAGCACGACCTGGACACCCAGGTGCGCCGGATGGGCGAGGCGTTCGCCCGCGTCGAGCGGGCCTGACCGTGCTGCGCTCCCGCCGGGTGGTCGGTGCCCTGGTCGGGGCGCTGGCCGCGCTGCTGGCCCTGGGCCCGGGGCTCGCCCCGGGCTACCTGCTGTTCTACGACATGGTCTTCGTGCCCGACCTGGCGCTCAGCGAGCGCACGCTCGGCACCGACGGGTCGGTGCCGCGGGCCGTGCCCAACGACGTGGTCGTCGCGCTGCTGTCGCTCGCGCTGCCGGGGTGGCTGGTGCAGAAGCTGCTGCTCGTCCTCGTCCTCGTGGGGGTCGGCGCCGGCGTCGCCGGACTCGTGCGCACCCGCCTGGCCGCCGCGGTCGCGGCCCTGGTGGCCTGCTGGAACCCATACCTCGTCGAGCGCCTGGCCATCGGCCACTGGGGCTTCCTGCTCGGCTACGCCGTGCTGCCGTGGGTCGCGACCAGCGCCGCCGCCGCGCGCGACGGCACGGGCCGCGACCGGCTGCGGCTCGGCGGCGTGCTGCTGCTCGCCACGCTCACCGGCTCGACCGGCTCGGTGCTCGCGCTGCTGCTGGCCCTCGTGGTGCTCGCCGTGCCCGGCGGGGGTGCGAGCCTGCGCGCGCGGCTGCCGGTGGCCGCCTGGGCCGGGGTCTGCTGGCTGCTGCTCAACGCCGTCTGGTGGCTGCCGTTCATGACCATCACCGGCAGCTTCGAGCCCGACCCCGGGGGTGTGGCGGCGTTCCGCTCACGGGCCGACACGCCGTACGGCGTGGTCGGGAGCCTGCTCACCGGCGGCGGCATCTGGAACCAGGGGGTCTGGCTGCCCGACCGCCAGTCGGCCGTGCTCGCCGGGGTCGCCCTGGTGCTCGTCGTCGCGTGCGTGGCGGTGTGGTGCGCGAGCCGCGGCTGGCGCGCCGGGCCCGCCCAGCTCGGGGTCGCGGTGACCGGCGCCGTCGGGCTCGCCGTGGCCGCGCTGAGCGCGGTGGGCGGCGGGGCGCTCGTGGAGTCGATCGTGCTGAACCTGCCCGGCGGGGGCCTGCTGCGCGACTCGCAGAAGTTCGTCGCGCTGTGGATGGTCTTCGTCGCCCTGGCCGCCGGGGTGAGCGCCGAGCGGCTGCGCGCGCTGGTGCTGGCGCGCGGGGGAGGCCGGGCCGTGGCGCTGGCCCTCGGCGGCGCGGTCGGCGTCGTCTCGCTGCTGACCCTGCCGAGCCTGGCCTGGGGCGCGACCGGGCGCTGGACGGCGGTCGACTACCCCGCCGACCACCGGGCGGTGGCGGCGCAGCTGGAGCAGGCGCCGCCGGGCGCGGTCGCGGTCTTCCCCTGGACGCTCTACCGCCGCTACGCCTGGAACGACCAGCGGGTGGTGCTCGACCCGTGGCAGCGGCTGTTGTCTCGCCAGGTGGTCGTCAACGACGACCTGCCGCTGTCCGACCGGGTCGTGCGCGGCGAGGACCCCACCGCCGACGCCATCGGGGCGGCGCTGCGCCGCGGCGGCGACACCGCGCCGGTCCTGCGCGAGCACGGGATCCGCTACGCCCTGGTGCTCGCCGACCAGCCGCCCGGCCCCGGCGTGCCGCGGCTGCCGGACGCGCGGGTGATCGCCTCGACGCCCGACCTGCGGCTGTACGACCTCGGGCCGGTCGACCCGGCCCGCGCCGAGCCCTCCACGACCCACCCTCCGGGATGGATTTCGTACGCGATCGCAGGCTCGGGTGTGATTTGTCTCCTACTCGGGGGTACCTCTTTGCTACGGTGGCGTAGTCAGCGAAAGACCGACGCAGATCACAGCCCAGCGAGGTAGGCATGAACGAGTCCGGTAACAAGACCGCGTGGAACATCGGCGGGGCCGTGGTGGGTGTCATCCTGGCGCTGCTGGCGATCTTCGGGCTCGTGCAGTCGCAGAGCTCGATCAAGCAGCCGCAGAACTACAGCGAGGTCATCAGCTACGACGGCTGATCCGCCCGCACCACAGACCGCTACGCCGAACGGCCCGCCAACCGGCGGGCCGTTCGTCGTGCCGTGTGGGTCGTGTGCCGCGTGCCCGTGCGCGAGTGCCGGTCGCCGGCTGCGCCTCAGGCGGAGCGCTCCTGCGCGTCGCGGTCGCCGTCGGTCTCGGTCGGCTCGTCCTCGTGCGAGGGCACCTCGAGCTGGTCGATCGGGGTGAGCGAGGCCAGCCGCACCGTCGGCTGCGGCGCGCGCTCCACCTGCCCGAGCACCGAGCGCAGCGTGTGGATCAGCTTCTCGCCGGCGGTGGTCCAGTCGAAGCTGCGCGCGTGGGTGCGGGCCCGCTCGCCGAGGGCGTGGCGCAGCTCGTGGTCGGTGAGCAGCCGCGCGACCTGCTCGCGCATGTCGTCGGCGTCGCGCGACAGCAGCCCGGTGCGCCCGTGCACGATCGACTCGGTGGGGCCGCCGGCGTAGGCGAACGCGATCGCGGGCGTGGCGTGCAGCCCGGCCTCGACGATGGTCAGCCCCCAGCCCTCCTTGTGCGAGGGCATGAGCAGCACCCACGAGCGGGCGAGCAGCGTGTGCTTGGTGTGCTCGTCGACGAAGCCGTGGAAGTGCACCCGGCCCGCGACCCCCCGGCGCTCGGCGTACGCCTGCAGCTCCTCGAGCCAGTAGCCCGCCCCGACCACGTCGAGGGTGAGCTCGGGCTGCTGCTCCTGCAGGTCGGCCACGACGTCGATCGCGATCTCGACCTGCTTGTGCGGCACCAGGCGCCCGACCACGGTGATGCTCGGCTGCTCGCTTCGCGGCTCGCGGGCGTAGGACTCCAGGGCCGGCGGGTGGTCGTTGCCGCTGTAGACCAGGTCGACACGCTCGGGCGGGATGCCCAGCGTCGCGAGGTCGGAGCGGGTGGCCTGGGAGACCGTGACGTAGCGCGAGCGGCGGTAGACGACCGGCGCGACCCGCGACTCGACGAACCAGCCGATCGCCCCGCCGACCCGGCCGAAGACGACCCGCCACTGGTCGCGGTGCACGTGGTGCACCACGTTGACCACGGGGACCTTGGCCGCGAGCGGCGCCCAGAACGGCACGCCGTTCTGCACGTCGACGATCACGTCGTAGTCGTCGCGGTGGCGCGCGACGTGGGCCAGCCCGTGCAGGTAGCAGGTGAACCGGTTGCCGCGCCGCAGCACCCGCACCCCGCCGTGCTCGGTCTCGGGCTCGGCGCCCGGGAAGGAGGAGGTCAGCAGGGTGACCCGGTGGCCGCGGGCGACCATCACCTCGCCGGTGCGGTCGGTGAACGTCTCGGCACCGCCGGCCTCGGGGTTGTCGCGGTCGCGCCACGACAGGTAGAGCACCCGCAGCGGGCGCTCGGACGGCGTGCGGGATGCGGCAGTGCGCACGGGCCCTCCCTCTGATCCTTCTGGTCGGCCGCCGTGGCTCCTCCTCCGGGGAGCCGCGACGTGCTTGCGTGGTGTGCTCTGAGTCACCTGGCCACCGGCTACGCTACCGCCCGTTGTTACTGAAAGGTAGCCAATGGACCAACCCGATGCCTGCGAGGTCTGCCGCGGGCCGCTCGAGCCGCGCCCGCTGCGCGGGGGCGGCGCGCTGCTGCGGTGCACCCGCTGCGGCCACCTGCACCGCGACCTGGCCGCGGCCCCCGCCGGTCACCGCGACCACGCCTACGGCGGCGAGGCCACGCTCGACCGGGCCCGCCTGACCCTGACCTACCGCAGCCTGACGCGGGGCCTGGCGCCGACGCGGGTCTTCGAGATCGGGTACGGCCGTGGCGAGCTGCTGCGCCGGTTCCTCGACGCCGGCGCCCGGGTCGGCGGCGTCGACCCCGACCAGCTGCAGGTCGGCGTCGACCCGGCCGTGCGCGACCGGGGCGAGCTGCACGCCGGGTTCGCCGAGGAGCTGCCCGACACCGGCTTCGCGGCCGACCTCGTCTACGGCATCCACGTGCTGGAGCACGTCACCGACCCGCTGCGCACGCTCGCGGTCGCGCGCGACCTCGCCGCGCCCGGCGGGGCGGTGCGCTTCCTCACCCCGGCCGGCGACAGCTATCCGCTGGACTGGTTCGGGTCCGCCTGGTGGATGCTCGAGGACCCCACCCACGTGCGCTTCTTCACGGCCGAGAGCCTGCGCCGCGCGGCGCAGGCGGCCGGCCTGGTGGACGTACGCATCACGCGCCCGCCCCTGGACAGCCTGATGACCGAGGGGGCCAGCCTGGTGCGCCGGCTGAGCGGGCGGCCCCGGCCCGGCGGGGTGCTGTCCAGCCGGCCCGGTCTGGCCGCCGCGCTCGCCACCACACCGGTGGCCGCGGCGGCGCGGCTCGGCGCGCCACGCCTACGCCCGACGCTGCAGCTGCACGCGCGTCGGCGAGGATGAGGGGCATGCAGCGCGGCATCGGACGATCGGTGCGGCTGTTCCGCGAGTTCCTCGTCGAGCAGACCGAGCCGGAGAGGTTCTACGGCGCGCTCGCGCGCGACTCCGTCGAGCTGCTGCAGGAGTGGACCGCGCTCGAGCGGCGCACCGTGCTCGACGTGGGCGCCGGGCCCGCCGAGTTCGCCCAGGCGTTCCGGGCCGCCGGCGCACGCTACGTCCCGCTCGACCACGACCCGTCGGTCGCGTCGGTGCACGACCGGGGCGTGGTCGCCTCGGCAGCGGCGCTGCCGTTCGCCGACGGCAGCGTCGACGTGGTGCACAGCAGCAACCTGTGGGAGCACGTGCCGCACCCCGAGGCCGTCGGCGACGAGATGCTGCGCGTGCTGCGGCCGGGCGGGCTGCTGTTCCTCAGCTACACCAACTGGCTCTCGCCGTGGGGCGGGCACGAGACCTCGCCGTGGCACTGGCTCGGCGGAGAGCGCGCGGCGCGCCGCTACGAGCGCAAGGAGGGCCACCCGCCGAAGAACCTCGTCGACCACACCCTGTTCCGGGTGAGCGTGCGGCAGGGGCTCGACTGGGCGGCCGGCACGACCGCCGGTGAGGTCCTCGCGGCCCGGCCGCGCTACCTGCCCGACCCCGCCCGGCACCTGCTGCGGGTGCCCGGGCTGCGCGAGGTCGTGACCTGGAACCTGCTGCTCGTGCTGCGCCGCCGATGACCTCGGCCGACGCCGGCGACACCCCTGGCCGAGCGGCGAGCCCGGCCGAGCGCGCCGCGCAGCCCGGGCGCGTCGAGCGCGTCGAGCGGGTCCGAGCCCTCCTGGTCGGCGCCGCGCTGGCGCTCGTGCCGTGGCTGATCGCCCCCGGCCGGGTGCAGCCCGACACCAAGGTCGATCTCACGGTCTCGCCGTGGCGCTACCTCGCCCGCTCGCTCACCGCCTGGAACGACCACGCCGGCCTCGGCGAGCTGCAGAACCAGGCCTACGGCTACCTCTTCCCGATGGGGCCGGTGCTCGGCGTCGCCCAGTCGCTCGGGCTGCCCGGCTGGGCGGCGCAGCGGCTGTGGTGGTCGCTGCTGGTCGTCACCGCGTTCGCCGGGGCCCTGCTGCTGGTGCGCCGGCTCGGGCTCGCCGGGCCGGTCGCCGCGCTCGTGGCCGCGACGGCGTACGCCCTCTCGCCGCGGGTGCTGACCGTGCTCAGCGAGATCTCGGCCGAGGCCTGGCCCCTCGCCGTCGCGCCGTGGCTGGTGCTGGCGGTGCTCCCGGCGACCCGCGCAGGCGCCGCGCGGCGGGAGCGCTGGCACGCCGCCGCGCTGACCGGGCTGCTGACCGCCGCCCTCGGCGGCGTCAACGCGACCGCGTCGGCCGTGGTGCTGCTGCTCCCGCTCGCCTGGCTGCTGGCCTCCGGCGCGGCCGGCCGGCGCGCGCTGCTCCCGTGGGCCGGCGGCGTGGCGCTCGGGTCGGCCTGGTGGGTGCTGCCGCTGCTGGTGCTCGGGCGCTACTCCTACCCGTTCCTGGACTTCATCGAGACCTCGCAGATCACGACGGCCGTCACCAGCACCCCGAACACGCTGCGCGGCGCCTCGCACTGGGTCGCCTACATCCTCGACCGCGAGGACCACCCGGTCTGGCAGTCCGGCTGGATGCAGGCCCAGGACCCGCTGGCCATCGTCGCGACCAGCCTCGTCGCCGGCGCCGGGGTGGCCGGTCTCCTCCTGGCCGTACGCGCGCGGCCGGCGGCCGTGCGACGCGCCGCCCGGTGGGGGCTCGGCTGCGTCGTGGTCGCCACCGTGCTCATGGCGGTCGGGCACCCGGGCCGGTTCGGCGGCCCCGTCGCCGGCAGCGTGCAGGCGCTGCTCGACGGGCCCCTCGCGCCGCTGCGCAACGTGCACAAGCTCGATCCGGTGCTGCGGCTCCCGATCGCCCTGGGCGTCGGGCACCTGCTGACCCGCGCGGGAACGGCCGCGGCGTCGCGACGCGCGGCGACGGCCCGCCCCGCGCGAGCCGCGCTCGCTCTCGTGCTCGCCGGGGTCGTGCTGTCTCCCATGGCGCTGTGGACCGGGCGCGCCGGGGACGCGATGGCGTACGCCGAGATCCCGGACAGCTGGCGGCAGACCGCGCGCGACGTCGACCGGCTCGCTGCCCGCGACGGCGGGGCGACGCTGCTGCTGCCGGCCAGCCGCAACGCGCACTACACGTGGGGGAGCGCCACCGACGAGCCGCTGTCGGCGCTCGCGACCTCGCCGGTGGTCTTGCGCGCGTCGGCGCCGCTCGGTCACCCCGGCGCCACGCGGCTGCTCGACGAGGTCGACACGATGGCCGCGAGCGGGGTGCCGCAGCCGACGCTCGCGCCCACCCTGCAGCGCCTCGGGATCTCCCGGGTGGTGCTGCGGGCCGACCTCGCGACCTCGACCGGCGCGCCCTCGGCGGCGGCCGTGCGTCGCACCCTCGCCGCGTCGCCGGGCTTCACGCCGGGCCCGGTCAACGGCGCGGTCAGCGTCTGGACGCTCGGCCCGACGCCGCCGGTCACCGCCTACGACGCGAGCGCCGCCCGCGTCGTGAGCGGCGGCCCGGAGGCGATCCCCGACCTGCTCGCGGCCGGGCTGCTCGACCCGCGGTCGTACGCCGACGTCCGCCCCGGCACGTCCGCGCCCGGGGCGGTGCACACCGACTCCCTGCCCTGGCGGGCCTACTCCAACGGCCGCACGGTCGCCGAGGCCTACGGCCCGGTGCTGCCGCCGGAGGACCCGCGGCCCACGCAGCCGGGCACCCGCGACCTGCCTCCGGCCGGTGACCCCGCGCAGCAGCCGACGCGCACCGCGGACGGCGCGATCCGGCTGCCCGGCACGGTCGACCCGGCGCGCGACCGGGTGCTGCTCGACCTGTCCGACCAGCCCGGCACCCGGCGCGTCCAGACCCGGGCGGCCGGCGAGGTGCGACTGCAGGTCCAGGTCGCCCTGCGCCCGGGCGCCGAGGTGGCGCAGCGCCTGCTCGCCCAGACCCCGTCGGGCGGCCGCGTGCAGCTGCCGTGCGGTGCCGCGGGCTCGGTGCAGGTCGGCACGCAGCGGGTCCCGCTCGCGCTCGACGCGCCCGCGGACCAGCTGCGCGCCGGTGGCCCGGTGACGGCGCGGGCGTGCGGCACGGCCGACGTCCCGCAGGGGAGCGTCGACATCTCCGCGGCGGCGGGCGACCTCGTGCAGCCGCGCCTGGTCGAGCTGTCCCCGGCAGCCGCGCCCGACGTACGTCCTGGGCCGGCTCCGCGCGGCACCGACGTCACCGAGCGCGGCGCGGGCACCCGCACCGTCTCGGTCGCGGCGGGCGGCAGCACCGTGCTCGCGCTGACCGAGGGAGCCAATGCCGGGTGGCGGGCCAGCACCGCCGACGGCCGGACGCTGGAGCCGGTCACCGTCGACGGCTGGCGGCAGGGTTTCCGGCTCCCGGCGGGCGGGGCGACGCAGGTGCGCATCGAGTTCGCGCCGACCCGCTCCCACCAGGTCGGGCTGGCCGGGGGAGCGGTGGCGGTGGCGCTGCTGGCCGCGCTGGCCTGGCTGACCCGGTCGCGCGGGCCGGTCCGTCGCCGCGACCCCGCCGCGACCGCAGCCACGGCCGCGACCGCAGCCACGGCCGCGACCGCAGCGACGGGAGCGGAGGACCAGGCTGCCTCTGCACGGCGCCCGTTCCAGGGAGCCTCGCGACGTTGGCTCCCGGTGGTCGTGGCCGTCCTCGCCGGGTGGCTCGTGGCCGGCCCGGCCGGTGCGCTGCTCGCGCTGGCGGCGACGCTGGTGCCCGGCCGCTGGCGTCCGCACGCCGCGCTCGCCGGCATGGGTCTGGCCGGGCTGGCGCTGGCCGCGCTCGGCGTGGTCGACGAGCGCAGCGCGGGCGCGGCGCTGGGTCAGCTGCTCGGCACGCTCACGCTCGTGGTCGCGGCGCTGGGCTGGACGGGCTGGGCCGGCTGGAGCGCGTGGCGCGGTGGGCCGCGCGCAGGATCGGCTGCTCCAGCAGCTGCGCCGACAGCGACGCGGCCGCGACGGTGAGCCCGACCACCGGCACGAGCACCAGCCAGAAACCCCCGGTGAACAGCTCCCGGTCGGTCACCAGGTAGACCACCTGCAGCGCCAGCAGGTGCCACAGGAAGACGCCGTAGCTGATGTCGCCGAGCCACCCGACCACCGCCGAGCGCGACCACGCGGAGTCGGCCGCGCTCACCGAGGCCAGCACCAGCAGCCCCGCGAGCGCGGTGTAGAGCGCCTCCTTGGTGGCGGCCTCGACCGCGGTGGGCGCCTGCAGGCCGACCGGCCCGGCGAGCGGTGTGGCGGCGAGCAGGTAGACCACGCCCGCGGCGAGCACCAGCGTCGCGGCCGTGCCGGGTGCGGGGGCCGGCCAGGCACCCGAGCGGCGCAGGGTCACCGTCAGCGCCACGGCCGCGCCGGCCGCGAACCAGGCGGCGTGGCCGAGCACCGACACGGTGAGCGCGCCGGGCCCCGACCAGGCCGCCGCGGCACCCTGCAGGGCGACGCCCGCTGCGGCGACGGCGCCGAGCAGCGCCAGGTGCCGGCGTACGTCCAGCGGGCGAGACGCGCCCGCCTCCCGCGAGCGTCCGAGCAGCGCGATCCCCAGCAGCGGCACGAGGGCGTAGAACGTCACCTCGGTCGTGAGGCTCCACGACTGGGTGAACGCCTGGTAGTCCGCGCCGGTGTAGCCCTGCAGCAGCAGCACGTGCGACAGCACCGTGCCGAACGAGCCGATCCCACCGGTCGCGTAGGGGAAGAGGGCCGCGACCAGCAGCACCGCGGCCAGCGCGGGCCAGTAGGCGGGGAGGATGCGCGCGGCGCGGCGCACGGCGTACGCCCGCACCCGGGGGCGCGGCCCGCCGTCGATGCGGGCGGCGTACCACGGGCGCAGCAGCAGGAAGGCCGACAGCGCGAAGAAGACGGCGACACCGCTGTCGCCGCGCGCGAGCAGCGGACCGACCGTGTCCAGCTTCGAGGCGCCGGTCCAGAAGCCCACGTGCGACAGCAGCACCAGCCCCGCCGCGACGCAGCGCAGCAGGTCGATCTGGCGTATCCGTGGCATGGGCTCCAGGCTTGACTACTCTGGGGTAAGTTTCGTCGCGGTTCTCGACCTGGAGGCTAGTGCGGCATGAGCGAATCATCGGTCGCCTCGGCGACAGCGGCCCCTGCCGAGCCGCAGCTGCAGGACCCGCGCCGGCCCGTGCTGCGCGCCCGCGCCCCGCTGCGCATCAGCTTCGCGGGGGGCGGCACCGACGTGGCGCCGTTCCCGCAGCGCGAGGGCGGGGCGGTGCTGTCGGCCACGATGTCGCAGTACTGCTTCACCACCCTGCGGCCCCGCCTCGACGGCCAGATCACCGTGCAGTCGCTCGACTACGGCACGGCCGTCGGTTTCCACGTCGACGACGAGGTCGAGCTCGAGGGCCAGCTGGCGCTGCCGCGCGCGGCGATCGACCGGGTGCGCGGGGTCGAGGGGGCGCTGCCCTCCGACGGCTTCGACCTGTTCATCCACACCAACGCCCCGCCCGGCTCGGGCCTGGGCTCCTCCAGCGCGGTCATGGTCTCGGTCATCGGGCTGGTCGCCCAGCACTGCGGGCTCGACCTCACGCCGTACGACATCGCCGAGCTGGCGCTGCGCCTCGAGCGGGAGGACCTCGGCATCCCCGGCGGCTCCCAGGACCAGTACGCCGCGGCGTTCGGCGGCTTCAACTTCATCGAGTTCCTCGGCGACCAGGTCGTGGTCAACCCGCTGCGCATCCGGCCGAGCACCGTGCACGAGCTGGAGCACAACATGCTGCTGGCCTTCACCGGCCAGACCCGGGTGAGCGACCACATCATCGAGGACCAGGTCAGCAACTACGAGACCGGGAACACCGACGCGCTCGCGGGGCTGCGCGCCCAGAAGGAGCTCGCTGAGCAGATGAAGCTGGCGCTGGTGCGCGGCGACGTCGACACGCTCGGGCGACTGCTCGGCGACGCCTGGGCCAACAAGCGCAAGATGTCCGACCGGATCACCACCCCGCAGATCGACCGCGCGATCGACGCGGCGCTGTCGACCGGGGCCCTCGGCGGCAAGGTGACCGGCGCCGGCGGCGGCGGGCACCTGGTCTTCATCT
The DNA here is from genome assembly GCF_006716095.1 of Barrientosiimonas humi. Taxonomy (NCBI): domain Bacteria; kingdom Bacillati; phylum Actinomycetota; class Actinomycetes; order Micrococcales; family Dermacoccaceae; genus Barrientosiimonas; species Barrientosiimonas humi. Next base: position 1,520,260 of record NZ_VFOK01000001.1, on the reverse strand, counting down.
GCGAGTTCGAGCGGCGGCACCTGGTCGCCAACACCCTCATCGACCTGGGCCTGACGGTCTCGGAAGTGACGTTCAGCAAGGAAGGGGTCGTCACGTGGCGAGCCAGGGGCTAGACCCGCAGCACCCGTTGTCCGACGCGGGAGAGGAGTCGGTCACGAGCCGGGTCGGGTCCGACCTGGGCGCCGGGGTGGCGGCCTGGCGCGACCTCGCGGCCGCGCTGAGCGACCCCGGGCTGTCCGCCGACGTCGAGGCGGCGGGCCGCGCCGTGGTGCAGGCCCTCGCCGGCGGCTCGACGCTGCTGGTGTGCGGCAACGGCGGCAGCGCCGCGATGGCCAGCCACGTCGCCGCCGAGTTCGTCGGCAAGTGCATCCAGGACCGGCCGCCGCTCCCGGCGCTGTCCCTGGCCGAGTCGATCTCCTCGCTGACCGCCGTCGGCAACGACTACGGCTTCGACCAGGTCTTCGTGCGGGCCCTCGGCGCGCTGGGCCGGCGCGGCGACGTGCTGCTCGCGATGAGCACCAGCGGGCACAGCCCCAACGTGCTGGCCGCGCTCGACCTCGCCAAGGACCTCGGCATCACCACGGTGCTGATGACGGGGGAGCGGGGCGCCGACCTCGCCGACCGCACCGACCACCTGCTGGTCGTCCCGAGCGGTCACACCGCCCGCATCCAGGAGGTCCACCTGCTGTGGGCGCACGCCTGGTGCGAGAGCATCGACGCCCTCAGCCAGCCCGGCGCGTGAGGGCGGGCGAGCCGTCCGCCGGGTTCCTCCTCGGCGAGGAGCACCCGCCGCTGGAGCCCGGCCCCGCCGGGCGCCCGCTCGACCTGGTCCTGCTCGACCGCGACGGCACGGTCAACGTGCGGCGACCGGGGCGCTACGTCACCGGCGCGGCCGACCTACGGATGCTGCCCGGCGCGGCCGGCGCCGTGCGTGACCTGCGGGCCGCCGGCGTACGCGTGGTGCTGGTGACCAACCAGCGCGGCCTGGCCACGGGCCGGCTCACCCGCGAGGAGCTGGTCGCCGTGCACGGCGCGCTGCTGCGGCGGCTGCGCCGGGCCGGCGGCGACCTCGACGGCATCTTCGTCTGCCCGCACGCCGAGGCGTCCTGCGACTGCCGCAAGCCGCAGCCGGGCCTGCTGCTGGCGGCGCTGCGCGCGGCCCCGTGGGCGCGCCCCGAGCGCACCGTGATGATCGGCGACCAGCCGAGCGACGAGCAGGCCGCAGCCGCCGCCGGGATCCCCTACGTCGGGGTGGGCCGGGGCCGCTCGTTGAGTGCTTCAGTGGCTCGGCTGCTGGGCTGATGCACACGTTTCGAGACGCGCCCTAGTGATCTTGCGCACAACCGGCACACCGATGCTACGGTCCAGTAGGTATTGATCTTCCCCTGGAGGTTCCCGTGCGTAAAGCCGCCATTCTCATTGGCATCGGCGCGTTCTGCGTCACGATGGCGCTGCTGCTGAAGTTCTACGCCTACGACAAGCTGGCCGTGGTCCCGTACGACCAGAACACCCGCCAGCTCGTCGTCGACGACAGCGCCACGTTCTTCGACGCCGACAACGTGCGTCCGGGCTCGGGGAAGCTCACCACCACCGTCACGGTGATCGGCGACCCGGACGAGAGCGAGCGCGCCTCCGAGCAGACCGGGCGCAACGTCGCGGTGATGAGCAAGGGTCAGGTGTCGGACAACAACGGCGAGGCGCCGCCCATGGACGCCAGCCGCCAGACGTTCGCGATCGACCGCACCACCGGCGAGGCCGTCCCGTGGGAGGGCAACAGCCAGAACGGTCAGGCCAAGGACTTCCAGAAGGGGCTGATGATCAAGTTCCCCTTCCAGACCCAGAAGCAGACCTACAACTACTACGACGGCACCATCGGCAAGCCGATGCAGATGAAGTACGTCGGCGAGGAGACCGTCAAGGGCCTCAACACGTACAAGTTCCAGGGCACCGTGCCGATGACCAAGTTCCGCACGCAGGACGTGCCGCGCGGCATCTTCGGCCTCGAGGACACCGGCGGCGTCGACGCCGACCGGCTCTACGCCAACGACCGCACCATCTGGGTCGAGCCCGAGACCGGCGTGATGATCAAGGTCGTCGAGAACCAGCGCCAGGAGCTGCGCTGGAACGAGCCGGGCGCCCGCACGGTCAACGCGCTCACCACCGACTCGGTCATGACCGACGACACGGTGCAGGCCAACGTCGACGAGTACGCCACGAAGGCGATGCTGCTGAAGATCCTGCGCTTCTGGGCGCCGCTGCTGCTCGGCATCATCGGCATCGGCCTGCTGCTGGCTGGCCTGGCGCTGTCGCTGAAGGCCCGCGGCAACCGCCGGGACGACGAGGACGACTACGACGACACGACCGTCTACGACGACGACCAGGACCGCACGGCCGACGGACTCTTCCGCGACCGCGAGGACGCGCCGGTGGCCGGGGGCCGCGTGGAGCGTCGTCAGGGGGACGGGGCGCTGTGACCCGCCGGGTCGTCGTCACGGGTGGCGCGGGCTTCCTCGGCTCGCACCTGTGCGAGGAGCTGCTCCGCCGCGGTGACGCGGTGGTCGCGCTCGACAACTTCTGCACCGGTTCGGCGGGCAACGTCGAGCACCTGCGCCACGACCCGTCGTTCGAGCTGCGCGAGGCCGACGTCTCGCTGCCGTTCACCGTCGACGGGCCGGTCGACGCGGTGCTGCACTTCGCCAGCCCCGCGTCGCCCGTCGACTACCTGCGGATGCCGATCGAGACCCTCACCGTGGGCTCGCACGGCACGCTGCACGCGCTGGAGCTGGCCCGCGAGAAGGGTGCGCGGCTGGTGCTCGCCTCGACCTCCGAGGTCTACGGCGACCCCGAGGTGCACCCGCAGCCGGAGACCTACTGGGGCAACGTCAACCCGGTCGGCCCGCGCGGGGTCTACGACGAGGCCAAGCGCTACGCCGAGGCGCTGACCCTGGCCTACCGCCAGGCGCACGGCGTCGACACCGGCATCGTGCGGATCTTCAACACCTTCGGTCCGCGCATGCGGCCCGACGACGGCCGCGCGATCCCCAACTTCGTGCGGCAGGCGCTGGCCGGCGAGCCGGTCACGGTGAGCGGCGACGGGTCGCAGACCCGCTCGATCTGCTACGTCGACGACCTGGTCGAGGGCGTGCTGCGCATGCTCGACGCCAGCCACCCCGGCCCGATCAACATCGGCAACCCCTACGAGCTGTCGATGCGCGAGCTGGCCGAGTGGATCGTGCGGATCGCCGAGTCCGACTCGCCGATCACCTTCATCGAGCGCCCGGTCGACGACCCGACGGTGCGCCAGCCCGACACGCTGCTCGCGCAGCGGGTGCTCGGCTGGTCCCCGCGGGTCGGCATCGAGGACGCGCTGAAGTGGACCGTCGGCTGGTTCCGCGACCAGGCCAACGGCGCGCCGCCGCTGAGCGCCGCCGCCACCGAGCGCATCCTCAACGGCTGACCCCCCCGCCCGCTCCCGCAACGTCCGGGCCCACCCGCCCCCCCTTCCGGGCATGAAACCGGGTTACGTGCGTTTGACCCCAATCGAGTCGGGTCAAACGCACGTAACCCGGTTTCATGCGGGGTCAGCGGGGGCGCCGGGCCAGGAAGATCGCGGTGCCCGGGATCAGCCGCCCGCGCGTCGGGCTCCAGCCGCCCCACACCTCCGCGTTGCGCTCGGGCCACTCCGGCTCCACGACGTCGACCAGGTGCAGCCCGGCGGCGACGATCTCGCGCACCCGCTCGCCCAGCGTGCGGTGGTGCTCGACGTAGGTGACCCGGCCCGCGTCGTCCTCCTCGACGTACGGGCGGGTGTCGAAGTACGACGAGCGCACCTGCAGTCCCGGCTCGCCGGGGTCGTCGGGGAAGGCCCAGCGGATCGGGTGGGTGGTCGAGAACGCCAGCAGCCCGCCCGGGCGCAGCACCCGCGCGCACTCGCGCAGCGCACCCGCCGAGTCGGCGACGAACGGGAACACGCCGTACGCCGTGAAGACGACGTCGAACGCGGCGTCGGCGAAGGGGAGCGCGGCCCCGTCGCACTGCACGAGGGGGAGCGGGGTCAGGCGCCGGTCGCGGTCGACGGTGCGCGCCTGGCCGAGCATGCCGGCGGACAGGTCGCTGGCGACGACGCGCGCGCCCTGCGTGCTCAGGTAGCGGCTGCCCTGGGCCGCGCCGGCGCCGATCTCCAGCACGTCGCGACCGGCGACGTCGCCGAGCAGCCGCAGCTCGCGCTCGGTGATCCCCTCGGGTCCCCAGACCAGCTCGGAATCCCCGAGGAAGTCACCGTGTTCGAGGTAGTAGGCCGAGGCCTCGGCGTCCCACCACCGGCGGTTCGCGAGGATCGACTCGGGCTGCTCCACCGCTCGGCGGGCGATGCCGTACCACTGCGGGTCCTCGCTCATCGGGCTCGCCCGGCCCCGCCGGACCGGGCTTTGACCGGACTGTGGACGGCTCGGTAGGGTGTTCGAGCGCGGACGTGTGCCGCGTGTCCCATCCTGTCCACCTCGGCCTCGGGTGCTGACTGGGTCGCCGTCACCGCTGGCGACGGCCCTGACCTCAGCGTTCGGTCCGAACAACTCACTGTCCACCGAAAGTTATCCACTACATGACTGCCACCACCACCCCTTCCCCGATCGCTGTCAACGACATCGGTTCGGAGGAGGAGCTGCTCGCCGCGATCGACGCGACGATCAAGCACTTCAATGACGGCGACATCGTCGAGGGTGTCATCGTCAAGGTCGACCGGGACGAGGTCCTGCTCGACATCGGCTACAAGACCGAGGGCGTCATCCCCTCGCGCGAGCTGTCGATCAAGCACGACGTCGACCCCAACGAGGTCGTCTCCGTCGGCGACGACGTCGAGGCCCTGGTCCTCCAGAAGGAGGACAAGGAAGGCCGCCTGATCCTGTCCAAGAAGCGTGCGCAGTACGAGCGCGCCTGGGGCACCATCGAGCAGATCAAGGAGGACGACGGCGTCGTCACCGGCACCGTCATCGAGGTCGTCAAGGGCGGCCTCATCCTCGACATCGGCCTGCGCGGCTTCCTGCCCGCGTCGCTGGTCGAGATGCGTCGCGTCCGCGACCTCCAGCCGTACGTCGGCAAGGAGATCGAGGCCAAGATCATCGAGCTCGACAAGAACCGCAACAACGTGGTGCTCTCGCGCCGCGCGTGGCTCGAGCAGACCCAGTCCGAGGTGCGCACGACCTTCCTCAAGGAGCTGCAGAAGGGCCAGGTCCGCTCCGGTGTGGTCAGCAGCATCGTCAACTTCGGTGCGTTCGTCGACCTCGGTGGAGTCGACGGTCTGGTGCACGTCTCCGAGCTGTCCTGGAAGCACATCGACCACCCGTCCGAGGTCGTCGAGGTGGGCCAGGAGGTCACCGTCGAGGTGCTCGACGTCGACATGGACCGCGAGCGTGTCTCCCTGTCGCTGAAGGCGACCCAGGAGGACCCGTGGCAGCACTTCGCCCGCACCCACGCCATCGGCCAGGTCGTGCCGGGCAAGGTCACCAAGCTGGTGCCGTTCGGTGCGTTCGTGCGCGTCGACGACGGCATCGAGGGCCTGGTGCACATCTCCGAGCTGGCCGAGCGCCACGTGGAGCTGCCCGAGCAGGTCGTCACGGTCGGCCGTGAGCTGTTCGTCAAGGTCATCGACATCGACCTGGAGCGTCGCCGCATCTCGCTGTCGCTCAAGCAGGCCAACGACGACGCCGCGGGTGCTGCCGAGTTCGACCCGACGCTCTACGGCATGGCCGCTGAGTACGACGAGCAGGGCAACTACAAGTACCCCGAGGGCTTCGACCCCGAGACCAACGAGTGGCTCGAGGGCTACGAGGCTCAGCGGGAGAAGTGGGAGAAGCAGTACGCCGAGGCGCACGCCCGCTACGAGGCGCACCAGGCGCAGATCGAGCAGGCGCGCAAGGACGACGCCGAGGCCGCGGCCTCCGGCGAGACGTCCGCCCCGACGTCCTACAGCTCCGGCGGCGACCGCTCGTCGTCGTCCTCCTCCTCGTCCGACGCCTCCCCGGCGTCCAGCGGCCCGGCTCCCGCGGAGGGCACCCTGGCCTCCGACGAGGCGCTGGCGGCGCTGCGCGAGAAGCTCACGGGCAACTGAGCGGCAGCCGAGAGTACTGACGCGACGGGCGCGTCACGAAGGCCCCGGTCACCGCGAGGTGACCGGGGCCTTTCGTCTGCCCAGGACCGGGCGAGCGCAGCGCAGATCGTGCGTTGTCGTACGAAGTGCGGGAGGTGGGCCCGGGATCTCGGGCGAGCGCAGCGCAGATCGTGCGTTGTCGTACGAAGTGCGGGAGGTGGGCCCGGGATCTCGGGCGAGCGCAGCGCAGATCGTGCGTTGTCGTACGAAGTGCGGGAGGGGGCCCGGGATCTCGGGGGAGCGCGGCGCAGATCGTGCGTTGTCGTACGAGCTGCAGGGCTCGCCCGGACGTCGGCGCGGCGCGTGCCGTGTCAGCCGCGGCCGAGCAGGGTGCCGCCGTTGACCTGCAGGATCTGGCCGGTGGTCCAGCCGGCGTCGGGGGAGGCGAGGTAGGCGACGGCCTCGGCGATCTCGTCGGGGGTGCCGGGGCGGCCCATCGGGATCGGGGCGGTGCGGTTCTCGACGATGCCCGGGTCGGCCTCGATGCGCTGCCGCCAGAAGTCGGTGTCGGGCACGAAGCCGGGGGCGACCGCGTTGACGGTGATCCCGTCGGCGGCGACCTCGCTGGCGAGGCTGAGCACCCACGCGTTGACGGCGGCCTTGGCCGCGCCGTACGCGCCCGAGCCGCGCAGCGCGGCGATCGAGGACATCGCGACGATCCGGCCGCCGGGGCGGGCGACGTGGTCGAGCAGGGCGTGCACGGGCAGCACCGCCGACAGCACGTTGCCGTCGAAGTCGCGCCGCCACGCCTCGGCCACCTCCGCCAGGCTGCCGGCGCCGAGGCCGTAGTTGCCGCCGGCGTTGGCCACGAACACGTCGATCTGCGGGCCGTCGTGCAGCGTGTCGCTGAGCTGCTGCACCTGGTCGGGGTCGGCGAGGTCGCACGCGAGCGTGCTGACCTGCGCGGTCTCGTCGAGGCCGCGCAGCTCGTCGGCGGCCTCCTGCAGCACGCTCTCGCGGCGGCCCACCAGCACCAGCTCGGGCTCCTCGGCGAGCAGGCGGGTCGCGATGGCCCGGCCGATGCCGGTGCCGCCGCCGGTGATGACGATGCGTCGAGTCATGGCTCCATCCTCTCCTGCCGCGGCTAGGGTCGCGGTGTGGCACTGCACGTGGGTCTGTCGGGCGGGATCGGGTCGGGCAAGTCGACCGTCTCGAAGCTGCTGGTCGAGCGTGGGGCGGTGCTCGTCGACTCCGACGTGATCGCCCGCGAGGTGGTCGCGCCCGGGACGCAGGGGCTTGCCCTGGTGCGCGAGCGGTTCGGTGACGGGGTCGTCGGTGACGACGGCGCGCTCGACCGACCCGCCCTGGCCGCAACGGTTTTCGGCGACGACGCGGCTCGCGCCGACCTCAACGCGATCGTCCACCCGCTGGTCGCCCAGGAGGCGATCCGGCAGGTGCAGGAGGCCCCCGACGACGCGATCGTCGTGCAGGACATCCCGCTGCTGGTCGAGCTCGGCCGTGAGGTCGACTACCAGCTGACGGTGATCGTCGCCGCCGACCCCGACGTACGTCTGGAGCGGCTGGTCCGCACGCGCGGCATGAGCGAGGCCGACGCCCGGGCCCGGATGGACGCCCAGGCCACCGACGAGCAGCGCCGCGCCGCGGCCGACGTGTGGCTCGAGAACGGTTCCACGCAGGCGGATCTCGCCGACCACGTCGAGCGGTTGTGGACGCAGCGGCTGGTGCCGTTCGAGCACAACCTGCGCACCCGCACCGCCGTGCGCCGCCCCGCGACCGCCGCGCTGGCCGAGCCCGACCCCGGGTGGGCGCCCACCGCGCGACGCCTGCTCGGCCGCCTCGACCGGGCGCTGCAGCGCGCGTCCCTGCGCGACCGGGTGCACGGGCTGGAGCACATCGGCTCCACCGCGGTGCCGGGGCTCGCGGCCAAGGACGTCATCGACCTGCAGCTGACGCTCGACGACCTGACCCTCGCGACGACGGACGCCTTCGAGTCCGCTGTGCTGGCAGCGGGATTCGTGCAACCGCGCGAACGGCTCGACACGGTCCACACGTGGGCTCCCGACGAGAGCGAGTGGCGCAAGGTGCTCTACGGCAACGCCGACCCTGGCCGGGTCCTGCACCTGCACGTGCGCCGCGCAGGCTCTCCCGGAGCCGAGGTCGCGGTCGCCTTCCGCGACTGGCTGCGTGCCGAGCCGCAGGCGCGCGAGGCGTACGCCGCGCTGAAGCAGCAGGCGGTCGCGGACCACCCGGGCGGCGACGAGCGCACTCGCGCCGACTACACCGCGGCCAAGGAGCCGTGGTTCGCCGAGCACCTGCCGCAGGCGCTGGAGTGGAGCCGACAGCGCGACCGCGATCGCTGAGCCGCGCGCGACACGCCCAGCGGGTTGCGCAGGCAAGGTAAGCCTCAGTTAGGGTTCCCTTATGACCGCGCAGCCCGCCCAGCGACCGTTCGGCTTCTTCGACGTGGAGGTGACCGAGTCGGTCCGCGTCACCCCGCACCTGGTGCGGATGACCTTCACCGGCGAGGACCTGCGCGAGTTCGCGCCGAACGGCTACGACCAGCGCATCAAGCTGATCCTGCCGACCGACGGCGGCACCCTCGACACCATGCCGCGCGGCGAGAAGTGGTTCCTCGCCTGGCGCGCCATGCCGCAGGAGACGCGGCCGGCGATCCGGACGTACACCGTGCGCGCGATCCGCAACGAGCTGGCCGAGATCGACGTCGAGCTGGTCGACCACGGCGACCTCGGGCCGGCCTCGCGGTTCGCCCGCTCCGGCACGCCCGGCGACCGCATCCTCGTCCACGGCCCGCTCGCCGGTCACCCCGACAACGAGGGCGGCCTGGAGTTCCGCTACGACCTGGCCGACCAGTGCGACCAGCTCATCGTCGGCGACGACACGGCGGCCCCCGCGATCTGCTCGATCGTGGAGCGACTCCCCGAGAACGCCTGCGGCCTGGTGTGTCTCGAGGTCGAGCACGCCGAGTCGATCCAGCAGATCACGGCCCCCGCCGGCGTGCGCGTGCAGTGGGTCGTCCGGCAGGGGGAGCGAGGAGCAGCCCAGCAGCAGGTGGTCCGCGAGTGGCTCGACGGGCACCCGTCCGTCGGCACCACCGCCGGCGAGAGCACGGTGCTCGTCGACGGCGACGAGGGCGCCTACTGGGAGGTGACGACCGAGCGCGGGGCAGGCGTACCGCCGCTGTCCGCGTGGATCGCGGGGGAGTCCTCAGCGGTGCGCACGCTGCGTCGGATCCTGGTGGGGGACTACGACGTCCCGCGCTCGGCCGTGGCCTTCATGGGGTACTGGCGGGAGGGTCACCAGGAGTGCTGAGCCGCACCGCGGCCGGCACGACCTGACCCATCACCCCGGTGTACGCCTTCGGCACCGGCGGCGCCAGCTCGCCCTCGCGACGGGGCACCAACCCCTGCCGCACCAGGCCCTCGGCCATCGTCGTCGCCGCAGCGACGCCGTCGACCACGGGCACGCCGAGCTCGGCGGCCAGCCGCCCGGGCAGGTCGGCCATGCCGGCGCAGCCGAGCACCAGGACGTCGCAGTCGTCGTGCCGCAGCACCTCCGCCGACACCTTGAGCAACCGGTCGTAGGTGCCGTCGGGGTCGGTCTCCAGCTCCAGCACCGGGATGTCGCACGCGTGCAGCCCGGCGCACTGGGCGGTGAGCCCGTGCCGGGTCACCAGGTCACGCGCCCGGCCGATGGTGCGCTCCAGGGTGGTGACGACGCTGAACGTGCGACCGAGCAGGGTGGCGCTCTTCATCGCCGCCTCGGCGATGCCGACGACCGGCACCCCGGTGAGCTCGCGCACCGCCTCGACCCCCGGGTCGCCGAAGCAGGCCACGACGAACGCGTCGGCGTCGGTCTCCTCGGCGACGGCCTGCAGCAGGCCAGGCACGCACAGCGACTCGTCGACGTGGCTCTCGATCGAGGCGGGTCCGGTCGGGGAGGTGCGCCCGACCAGCACGGTGCCGGGAGCGGCCACCTCCTGCGCGGCCCGCAGCGCGATCTCGGTCATGGAAGCGGTGGTGTTGGGGTTGACCAGCACCACGCGCGGTGCGCTGCGACTCATACCCGGACCTCCTTGTCGGTGAGCTGCGCCTCGACGGACACGCCGGCGCGCGGGGCGAGGAAGGCGTACGCCACGAAGCCGATGCCGCAGCCGACGAACCAGCTGTAGTCGTCGAACCGGGTCAGGCCGGGCACGAAGACCACCGCCAGCGCGCACGCGGCCGCGATGCCGGTCGCCCAGATCGCCGGCGGGTTGTAGCCGCGCTTGTAGTGGTAGGCGCCCTGCTCGTCGAGCGTGTAGAGGTCGTCGACGCAGACCTGCTGCTGGTGGACGACGTAGTAGTGGGCGATGAGCACGCCGAACAGCGGTCCGATGAAGGCACCGAGGGTGTCGAGCGTGTAGTGGATCGTCTCCGGCGACTTGTAGAGGTTCCACGGCGTCAGCAGCACCGAGCCCACGGCGGCGATCATGCCACCGGTCCGCCAGGTGATCTTCTGCGGCGCCACGTTGGAGAAGTCGAACGCCGGGGAGACGAAGTTCGCGACGATGTTGATGCCGATCGTGGCGGTGGTGAAGGTGACCGCGGCGAGCACCAGGGCGTAGATGTTGTCGATCTGGCCGACGGTCTCGACCGGGTCGGTGATCAGCCGCCCATAGACCGGCAGCGTCGCGGCGGCGGTCAGCACGGTCAGCAGCGAGAAGAACAGGAAGTTCACCGGCAGACCCCAGAAGTTGCCCTTGCGCACGTCGGCGAACGTGCGGCCGTAGCGCGAGAAGTCGCCGAAGTTGAGCATCGGGCCGGAGAAGTAGCTCACGACCAGCGCGGTCGCGGCCAGCATCGTGGTCACGGTCTTGCCGCCGCTCAGCTCGGCGTCGGACAGCGACAGGTTCACCGACCAGTCGGCCTTGGCGAGCAGGTAGACGCACAGGACCGTCATCACGACGTAGACCGCGGGGCCGGCGAAGTCGATGAACCGGCGGATGGTCTTCATGCCGGTCCAGAACACGCACGCCTGGGCGACCCACAGCAGCGCGAACGTGACCCAGCCGAGCGTCGACAGGCCGAGGAACCCGTGCTGGGTGACGTCGGCGTACGGCGCGAGGCCGGGCCACATGCGCACGATCAGGATGTCCAGGGAGGCCGACGCGAGGTAGGTCTGGATGCCGTACCAGGCGACCGCGATGAGGCCGCGGATGATCGCGGGGATGTTGGCGCCGAGCACGCCGAAGGTGGTGCGGCAGATGACGGGGTAGGGCACGCCCGTGCGCTGGCTGGGCTTGGCGACCAGGTTGCAGAAGAACAGCACGATGGTGATACCGACGATGAGGCAGACGAAGACCTGCCAGCTGGTGAGGCCGAGGGCGAACAGCGAGCCGGCGGTGACGTAGCCGCCGACGCTGTGCACGTCGGACATCCAGAACGCGAAGATGTTGTACCAGGACCAGTCCTGCTTCTCTAGCGGCGCCAGGTCCTCGTTCGCCAGGCGCGGGTCGTACGACGGTTTCAGCACCCCGGCGCCGGCGCCGCCGTCGCCCTGGGTCACCGCGAAGCCGGCCGCGGCCGCCTCCTCGTCGCTGCGGAAGGGGGAGTCAGTGGCCATCTCGTTCCTCCTAGCCACCACGGCGCTGCGCGAGAGCGGCGTCGATCCGCGCGGTGCGGATCGCCCAAAGGTAGGGCCGCTCGGGGCGCGAATCCCCAGTGTTCTCAGGTATTTCTGGGTATATCCGGGTATACGCGGGCGGGCTCCGAGAGACGGCGAGGACGGGGTCTGCTGCGGGCGCCGGCCCAGCGCCCGGGGCTCACTCGGGGTCGTCGATGGGGATGCGCGAGATCGCCTGCGTCAGCCGCTGGTGGTGCTCGGTCGCGAGGCGCTGCAACCGGTCGACGTCGCGGTCGAGGAACGCCTCGAGCAGCTCGACGTGGTCGTGCTCGAGAGCCGCCCGCTCGCCGTCGGTGACCCGCATCATGGTCTGCACCGGCTCGGTGAGGTTCCAGGCGATGTCGACCATGTGCAGCAGGCGCGGCATCCGGCACGGGGCCAGCAGCGCCTCGTGGAAGTGCCGCGAGCTGCGCTGGAAGGTCTCGGTGGCCGGGTCGGCGTCGGAGCCCTGGCCGTGCAGCGCGGCCCGGGCCCGCTCGCGGTCGGCCTCGGTGGCGCGGGTCGCGGCCGCCGACAGCGCCGCACCCTCCAGCGCCCCGCGCACGAGGTAGAGCTCGGCCAGCTCGTCGCTGGTGAGGCTGGTGACGGTGTATCCCATCCGCGGCCGGTGCTCCAGAAGCCCTTCTCCCTGAAGGTTCTTCAGCGCCTCGCGCACCGGGATGCGACTGACCCCGAACACCTTCGCGACCTCGTCGACCGGGATCGGGCTGCCCGGGCGCACCGCGCCCGACACGAGCGCGCGACGCAGCTCGGTGACGATGCTCGGCCCGCCGACCTGCCCCTCGGGCGGGCGCAGCTGCTCGACGATCGACGTCGTCGGTTCGGTCGCCTCCACCCGCACCACCTTCCTGCCCGTCCCGGACGTGCCGTTCTCGACCAGGCCGATGATGCCGTACGTCGGGATGGGGTGTGGCGGGCGACGTAACTTGGCCGGCATGCGGATACCGGACCAGCGGGCCAGCGACTTTCGCTACTACGTGCACGGCGACGGCGGCGACCTGACGTACCTGACCCACCGCGGGCAGCCGTACGGGCAACCGACACGGTTGGCGCAGACCGAGGACGACACGGGCGTGGCGGTCTCGGCGGACGCGAAGTTTGCCCGCGTCGATCTCGACATCCAGCTGCTGGACAGGCGACCGGCGACCCGCCTGTCGGGCGACCTCGACGCGGGATGGGACGCCGGGGCGGAGATCTCGGCGGAGTTCGCCGGGCCGATCCTTGTCCGGGACGACATCAACGAGCGATGGAGCGGCCCGGTGGGTCAGGGGCCTGGCCGGTCTCGGGTGCGGCTCCTCGTGCGCGGGGAGGGCGGAGAGCAGCAAGCCCACGACAACAGCGTCCCGCCCCAGGAGCACTGGATCCGCATCTGGCCGGAGCCGACCCCGCGGCCGCCCGAGGCGGAGGACCGCACGGGCATGCATGCCCCCTGGTCCAAGTGGTGATCCCCCCGGCGACTGTCGCTGAGGAGACCGTTGTCGGTGCCTGCGTCTAGCGTGGAGCCATGCGTCCCACCACCGACCTGCAGCGCAGCGTCGCGCCGTTCGAGGTCGTCTCCGAGTTCGAGCCGAGCGGTGACCAGCCCACCGCGATCGCCGAGCTGACCCGCCGGGTCAACGCCGGCGAGCAGGACGTCGTGCTGCTCGGCGCCACCGGCACCGGCAAGTCGGCCACCACGGCGTGGCTGATCGAGCAGGTGCAGCGCCCGACGCTGGTCATGGCGCCCAACAAGACCCTGGCGGCGCAGCTGGCCAACGAGTTCCGCGAGCTGCTGCCGAACAACGCGGTCGAGTACTTCGTCTCCTACTACGACTACTACCAGCCCGAGGCCTACGTCCCGCAGACCGACACCTACATCGAGAAGGACTCCTCGATCAACGACGAGGTCGAGCGGCTGCGGCACAGCGCGACCAACTCGCTGCTGACCCGGCGCGACGTCGTCGTGGTCGCGTCGGTGTCGTGCATCTACGGCCTCGGCACCCCGCAGGAGTACGTCGACCGCATGGTCCCGCTGCGCGTCGGCGACCAGATCGACCGCGACGAGCTGCTGCGCAGGTTCGTCCAGATGCAGTACACCCGCAACGACCTGGCCTTCACCCGCGGGACGTTCCGGGTGCGCGGCGACACCGTCGAGATCATCCCGGTCTACGAGGAGCTCGCGGTGCGCATCGAGTTCTTCGGCGACGAGATCGAGCGGCTCTACACGCTGCACCCGCTGAGCGGGGAGGTGGTGCGCGAGGAGCAGGAGATGTACGTCTTCCCCGCCTCCCATTACGTCGCCGGCCCCGAGCGCATGGAGCGGGCCATCGGAGGGATCGAGCGCGAGCTGGACGAGCAGCTGGCGACCTTCGAGAAGCAGGGCAAGATGCTCGAGGCCCAGCGGCTGCGGATGCGCACCACCTACGACATCGAGATGATGCGCCAGATCGGCTCCTGCTCCGGCATCGAGAACTACAGCCGCCACATCGACGGCCGCGGCCCGGGCACCGCGCCCAACACCCTGCTCGACTACTTCCCCGAGGACTTCCTGCTCGTCATCGACGAGTCGCACCAGACCGTCCCGCAGATCGGCGCGATGTACGAGGGCGACATGTCGCGCAAGCGCACCCTGGTCGACCACGGCTTCCGGCTCCCCTCGGCGATGGACAACCGGCCGCTGAAGTGGGAGGAGTTCCTCGAGCGCATCGGCCAGACCGTCTACCTGTCGGCGACGCCGGGCGACTACGAGCTGGCCAAGTCCGACGGCCACGTCGAGCAGGTCATCCGCCCCACCGGCCTGGTCGACCCCGAGGTCGTGCTGAAGCCCACCAAGGGGCAGATCGACGACCTGCTGCACGAGATCCGCGAGCGGGCCGAGCGCGACGAGCGGGTGCTGGTCACGACGCTGACCAAGAAGATGGCCGAGGACCTCACCGACTACCTGCTCGAGAAGGACATCCGCGTCCGCTACCTGCACTCCGAGGTCGACACGCTGCGCCGCGTGGAGCTGCTGCGCGAGCTGCGGCTGGGCGAGTTCGACGTGCTCGTCGGCATCAACCTGCTGCGCGAGGGCCTCGACCTGCCCGAGGTGTCGCTGGTGTCGATCCTCGACGCCGACAAGGAGGGCTTCCTGCGCTCGGCGCGCTCGCTCATCCAGACCATCGGCCGCGCGGCCCGCAACGTGTCGGGCCAGGTGCACATGTATGCCGACTCGGTCACCCCCTCGATGCAGGAGGCGATCGACGAGACCAACCGGCGCCGCGAGAAGCAGCTGAAGTTCAACGCCGACAACGGCATCGACCCGCAGCCGCTGCGCAAGAAGATCGCCGACATCACCGACATGCTGCAGCGCGAGGAGGCCGACACCGACTCGCTGCTCGGCTCCGGCCGCAGCCAGTCCCGCGGCAAGGGCCGGCGCGGGGGAGCGGGCCTGGTGCAGGCCGACGCCAGCGTCGCGCAGGGCCGCACCGAGGGGCTGCCCGCGAGCGACCTGGCCAACCTCATCCAGGAGCTCACCCAGCAGATGCACCAGGCCGCGGCCGACCTGCACTTCGAGCTGGCCGCGCGACTGCGCGACGAGCTCGGCGACCTCAAGAAGGAGCTGCGCCAGATGGAGGAGGCCACCCGCTGAGCCGCCGGCCCCCGCCCCGCCCGACGGGTGGGGCCGGCTACGACGCTGTGTCGTAGACGTCGTACGCTGGACGCATGTCGCCGAGCAGTCTCACCACCGCCCGTGCCCGGACCCTCTTCCGCGTGGTCGCCTTCGCCGAGGCGCTGAGCTGGCTCGGCCTGCTGATCGGCATGTTCTTCAAGTACGTCACCGACAGCGGCGAGCTCGGCGTGCAGATCTTCGGCCCGATCCACGGTGTGATCTTCGTCGCCTACGTCCTGGTCTGCCTGGCGGTGTTCCGCACCCTCGGCTGGTCCGCCACGGTGCTGCTCGTGGCCCTGGCCAGCTCGATCCCGCCGTTCGCGACCGCGATCTTCGAGATGTGGGCCGACCGCCGCGGCCTGGTCGGCGCCCCCGCGGCTCGCGACGCGGACCGAGTTCAGCGCGAGCCCGCTTCTCTGGCAGACTGAGCCGCCGGAGGGGAGTATCCCCGCTCGCACCCAGCTCGTCATCACGGCTTCGGCCCGGGCTGGGCGGACCCCTGTGACTCAAGGGTCGGGAGAGACCTCCAGCCGTTCCCTCATGCGCACGCGCTCTCGCCGTACGATGCGAGAACGGCTGGCAGTGTCCTTCCTTCCAGACGAAAGGTGCCATTCGTGGCGTTTGCCAATTCCTTCGCGCCGATGTGGGTCATCGGCCTCGTCGTCGCGGCGACGATCCTCATCCTGATCTTCGACGTGGTGGTGCTGGGTCGCCGGCCGCACGTCCCCAGCAACCGGGAGACCGGGCTCGCGCTCGGCATCTACATCAGCCTCGCGCTGCTGTTCGGTGTCTATGTCTGGGTCGCCGGCGGCGCCACGCTCGGCGGTGAGTACCTCGCCGGCTGGCTGACGGAGTACTCGTTGTCGATCGACAACCTCTTCGTCTTCCTCATCATCATGGCGAAGTTCAACGTGCCGCGGCAGTACCAGCAGTACGCCCTGCTCGTCGGCATCGTCATCGCGCTGATCCTGCGCGCGATCTTCATCCTCATCGGTGCCCAGGCGATCAACGCCGCCGCGTGGATCTTCTACATCTTCGGCGCGTTCCTCATCTACACGGCGATCAAGCTCGCCAAGGAGTACGCCGCCCACGAGGAGGAGCACGACGAAGGCGACAACGCGGTCGTCAAGTTCGCCAAGAAGCGGCTGCCGTTCACCGACAGCTGGGACGCCGGCACCAAGATCCGCACCCTCGACAGCAAGGGCGCCAAGGTCTACACCCCGATGTTCCTGGTGATCCTGGCGCTCGGCACCACCGACCTGCTGTTCGCGCTCGACTCGATCCCGGCGATCTTCGGTCTGACCCAGGACCCGTTCCTGGTGCTGATGGCCAACATCTTCGCCCTGATGGGTCTGCGTCAGCTGTACTTCCTCATCGGCGGTCTGCTGAAGAAGCTGGTCTACCTGAGCCTGGGCCTGTCGGTGCTGCTCGCCTTCATCGGCGTGAAGCTGATCCTGCACGCCCTGCACGAGAACAACCTGCCGTTCATCAACGGTGGCGAGGGCCTGCCCGTCCCGGAGGTCCCGATCTGGCTGTCGCTGACGGTCATCATCGGCATCCTGGCCATCACCGCGGTCGCGAGCCTGATCAAGACGCGGCGCGACGAGCGGATCAACGCCGCTGGCTGACCCGGCGCGCACGACGTGACACCCGCGGGGCGGGCAGGCGAGGAGCCTGCCCGCCCCGCGGCGTACGTACGGGCTGGGTTGCGCAGAGCCGTGCTGCTGCGCGGGGCTCGCGGGGCAGGAGCAGCCCGTACGCCGGGCTCGCCCCGGCCGGTCAGCTCTCGGCGGCGGGCGGGGCCGGGCGCCGGCCCAGCACCACCGCGCTGGCCGCCACGACCAGCAGCATCCCGGCGATGCGCACGGCCGACAGGGTCTGGCCGAGCACGAGGAGGCCGGCGAGCGCGGCCGCGGCCGGCTCGAGGCTGAGCAGGATCCCGAAGACGTTGGGGCGCAGCGTGCGCAGCGCCACCAGCTCCAGGGAGTAGGGCAGGGCCGAGGACAGGATCGCGATGCCGAGCCCCTTGAGCAGCACGTCGCCCTGCAGCAGGCTGCCGCCGGCGGTGATCGCGCCCAGCGGGACCATGACCAGCGTCGACAGCGCGAGCCCGAGCGCCAGGCCGTCGATCTGCTCGAAGCGCACCCCGACCCGGCGGCTGGCCAGGATGTAGCCGGCCCAGCAGGCGCCGGCGGTGAGTGCCAGGGCGATGCCGAGCAGGTCCAGCTCGGACCAGGAGGTGTCGACCGCGCCGCTCACGAGCACCACGCCGGCCGCGGCCGCGGCCACCCCGACCAGGTCGGCCGCGCGGCGGGAGAGCACCAGCGCGAGGGTGAGCGGCCCGATGAACTCGATCGTCACCGCGACGCCGATGGGCAGCCGCTCGAGCGAGGCGTAGAAGGTGAGGTTCATCAGGGTCAGGACGCCGGCGTACGTCGCGACGGACACCCAGTCGGAGCGGCTGCGCCCGCGCAGCCGGGGCCGGGCCCACGCGAGCAGGATCGCCGCGCCGATCGCGATGCGCAGCGCCACCGAGCCGACGACCCCGACCTCGGGGATGAGGGTGGCGGCGAGCGCGCCGCCGAGCTGGACCGACCCGACCGCGACCAGGACCAGCAGCAGCGCCCGGCGCTGGTCGCCCGTCGCGGGCTCGGTCATGCGCCGGCGTGCAGCCCGGGAAGCCGGCCCGCGCCGACGAGGGTGTCCTTGCGGTCCTGCGACATCTCCTCCTCGACGACGCGGGTGCCGGTGCCGGGGGCGTGCAGCATGCGCCCGGCACCGACGGCGATGCCGACGTGGTGGATCGTCCTGCCGGGGTGGGCGAAGAAGTAGAGGTCGCCCGGCTGCTCGGCGCCCAGCTCGACCGGGACGCACGCGACCTGCTGGTCGTCGGCGTCACGGGGCACGGTGAGCCCGAGCTCGCGCGCGACCAGGTGCACCAGCCCCGAGCAGTCCAGCGCGGTGGGGCTGACCCCGCCCCACAGGTAGGGCAGCCCGAGGTAGGCCCGGGCGCCCTCGACGAAGGCGAGCGGGTCGGGGCGCTGCTCGGCGGCCGGGACGGTGCGCTCGAACCCCGCGCCGGGGTCAGCGGGCTCGAGGTGGCTGGTGCGCACGAAGCCGGGGTAGCCGCGCGGGTCGTGCCGGCTCGGCTGCCAGGGGGCGATCACCTGCGACCAGCCGTCGGACTGCGCGAGCACCACGACCGGCTCGTCGGCGAGCACCTGGGAGTCGATGCGGCCGTCGAGCCCGAACCGGCTGTCGGCCTCGGCGACGCCGTCGGCGTCCATCGCCGCGAGCCACGCGGCGTGGTCGGGCTCGTCGCGCAGCACGGGCGCGTCGACGGCGCGGGCCACGTCGGGGCCGCGCCACAGCACCGACACCGGCACGCCGACGTGCGCGACGTTCACCAGCCCCGCTCCCGCCACTCGCCCAGCTGCGGCCGCTCGGCGCCGAGGGTCGTGTCGTCGCCGTGGCCGGGATAGACCCAGGTGTCGTCGTCGTACGCCCCGAACAGTCGCTCCTCGACGTCGTCGATGAGCTGCGGGAACGACTGGTAGTCATAGTGATTCGTCGCTCCGACGCCGCCCGGGAACAGGCTGTCGCCGGTGAGCAGGTGCACGGCGCCGGACGGCTCGCGGTAGGCCAGGGCGATGCCGCCGGGCGTGTGGCCGCGCAGCTCGACGACCTCGAGCGTGACGTCGCCGAACGAGATCTGGTCGCCGTGGTCGAGCGGCTGGTCGGTCGGGTGCGGCAGGTCGTCGGCGTCGGCCCGCCCGGCGTACGTCCTCGCGCCCGTCGACCCGGCCAGCTCGGCGAGCGCCCGGGTGTGGTCGAAGTGCCGGTGCGTCGTCGCGATCGCGTCGAGCCGGCCGCTGCCCTCGGCCACGAGCTGCTCGAGACGGGCAGCGTCGTCGGCCGCGTCGACCAGCAGCTGGGCGCCGGTGGCGGTGCAGGTCAGCAGGTAGGCGTTGTTGCTCATGTCGGACACGGCGAGCTTGCGCAGCGTCAGCCCGTCCAGCTCGCGCACCTGGGCTGGACCGCCCGGGGTGACCTTGCCGTCGTAGCTCATCGGTGGACTCCTTCCAGCGGCACGGGGGCCGCGAAGCCCTCGGCCTCGGCGAGGTGCACGGCCGCGGTGACGAGGGTGAGGTGGCTGAACGCCTGGGGGTAGTTGCCGGCCATCCGGTCCTGGTGGGTGTCGTACTCCTCCGACAGCAGGCCCACCTCGTTGCACAGCCCGATGAGCCGGTCCATCAGCGCGGTGGCCTTGTCGACCTCGCCGGCGAGGGCGTACGCCGACACCAGCCAGAAGGAGCAGGCGAGGAACGGGTGCTCGTCGCCGGAGAGGCCGTCGACGCCGGTCTGCGTGCGGTAGCGCAGCAGCAGCCCGTCGCGCATCAGGTCCTCCTCGATCGCGGCGATGGTGCCGAGCACGCGCGGGTCGTCGCCGGGCAGGAAGCCCACGATCGGGATGGTGAGCAGCGAGGCGTCGACCTCGGAGGTGTCGTAGTGCTGCCGGAAGCTGCCCCGCTCGGGGTCGAAGCCGCGGTCGAGCACCTCGGCGTGCACCTTGTCGCGCATGTCGCGCCAGGTGTCGACGTCGCCCTCGTAGCCGTGGTCCTCGACCGCCTTGATCGCCCGGTCGAACGCCGCCCAGACCATGACCCGGGAGTGGGTGAAGTGGCGCAGCGGGCCGCGGATCTCCCACAGGCCGTTGTCGGGCTGGTCCCAGTGCGACACGAGCGAGTCGACCAGCGCGCGCTGCACCGCCCAGGACTGCTCGGTCTCGGGCAGGCCGCGCTGCCGGGCCATCTCGAGAGCGATCATCACCTCGCCGAGCACGTCGGTCTGCTTCTGGTTGACCGCGCCGTTGCCCACGCGCACCGGGCGGGAGTCGGCGTAGCCCGGCAGGTGGTCCAGCTCCCGCTCGGGCAGCTCGCGGCCGCCGTCGACGGCGTACATGATCTGCATGTCCTGCGGGTCGCCGGCGAGCGCGCGCACCAGCCAGTCGCGCCACAGCTTGGTCTCGGTGGTGTAGCCGGTGGCCAGCAGCGCCTCCAGCGTGAGCGAGGCGTCGCGCAGCCAGCAGTAGCGGTAGTCCCAGTTGCGCTCGCCGCCGAAGTCCTCGGGGAGGCTCGTGGTGGGGGCGGCGACGATGCCGCCGCGACGGGTGTCGGTGAGCAGCCGCAGCACCAGCAGCGAGCGCACGACCTGCGCCTCGTACGGCCCGCGGTAGTGGCAGTGCGAGGCCCACTCCTCCGACTGGCTGACGGTGTCCTCGATGCGGCCGGGGATGTTCAGCGGCGGCGGGATCGGCTTCCACGACGCGAACCAGGTGAGGCTGAACTGCTCGCGCTCCCCGGCCTTGATCGTCCACTCGTCGCGGTGGTGGCCGTCCTCGGCGTGCGGCAGGCGGGTGCCGCGGAAGAGGAGCATGTCGGGCCCGGCGATCGCGACGATGACCTCCTGGTCGCGCTCGTGGCCCTGGTGGTGCTGCACCCACGGGCGGACCTTGCCGTAGCCGAAGCGCACGACCCACTCGTGGCACATGCGCACCTCGCCCTCGAGGCACTCCACGACGCGCACGATGTCGGCGCGGTTGTCGCCGAGCGGCATCAGGTCGGTGACCTTCACGACACCGGTGTCGGTCGTGTGCGTGGTCTCCAGCACCGAGGAGTTCCCGCGGTAGGTGCGGGTGGTGGTGGCGGCGGGCTCGCAGGGGCCGAGGAACCAGCGGCCGTTCTCGGGGGTGCCGAGCAGGGCGGAGAAGCAGGCGGGGGAGTCGAACCGGGGGATGCACAGCCAGTCCAGCGAGCCGTCCTTGCTCACCAGGGCTGCGGTCTCGGTGTCGCCGATGACGGCGTAGTCCTCGATCGGCGTCCGATTGGTCTGATCAATCACCCCGAAAGGGTAGGCGCGCCGGTGGCCAGGTGCGTAACAGGCGCGGCCGGTGACCTCGCGCACGCCGCGCGATCCCCTCCGCAGGGAGGGGGTGGCTCGGTCGGCGGCAGGGGCTGTCGGTGGGCGGACCTAGCATGGTCGTCGTGCCATCTGCCACCCCTGCACCGACCCCCTCCGCGCGCGACCACCTGCGGGTCCGCGGCGCCCGCGAGCACAACCTCAAGAACATCTCGGTCGACCTGCCCCGCGACAGCCTCGTGGTGTTCACCGGCCTGTCCGGCTCGGGCAAGTCCTCGCTGGCGTTCGACACGATCTTCGCCGAGGGCCAGCGTCGTTATGTCGAGTCCCTGTCGGCGTACGCCCGGCAGTTCCTCGGGCAGATGGACAAGCCCGACGTCGACTTCATCGAGGGCCTGTCGCCGGCGGTGTCGATCGACCAGAAGTCGACCAACCGCAACCCGCGCTCGACCGTCGGCACCATCACGGAGGTCTACGACTACCTCCGGCTGCTGTTCGCGCGCGCGGGCCGCCCGCACTGCCCGGTGTGCGGCCAGCCGGTCACCCGGCAGACCCCGCAGCAGATCGTCGACCAGCTGCTCGAGCTGCCCGACCGCACCCGCTTCCAGGTGCTCGCGCCCGTGGTGCGCGAGCGCAAGGGCGAGTTCGTCGACCTGTTCGCCGAGCTGCAGAGCAAGGGATACTCCCGCGCCCGGGTCGACGGCGAGACCGTCACCCTGACCGACCCGCCGAAGCTGGCCAAGCAGAAGAAGCACTCGATCGACGTGGTCGTCGACCGGCTCGTCGCGCGCGGGCCCGACGACGCCAGCGGCAAGCAGCGGCTCACCGACTCGGTCGAGACGGCGCTGGGGCTCGCCTCCGGCGTCGTGGTCATCGAGTTCGTCGACGCCGCCGCCGACGACCCCGACCGTCCGCAGGAGCGACGCTTCTCCGAGAAGCTCGCCTGCCCCAACGGGCACCCGCTCGCCCTCGACGACGTCGAGCCGCGCTCGTTCTCGTTCAACAGTCCGTTCGGCGCCTGCCCGGCGTGCACCGGCATCGGCACCGAGCTCGAGGTCGACCCCGACCTGGTCGTGCCCGACCAGGACAAGTCGATCCGCGAGGGCGCGATCCTGCCGTGGGCGCAGGGCCAGGGGCTCAACGACTACTACGAGCGGGTCATCGGCGCGCTCGCCGAGGACCTGAAGTTCTCGCTCGACCAGCCCTGGTCCTCGCTGCCCGACCGGGCCGTCGAGGCGTTGCTGCACGGCAAGAACCACAAGGTCCACGTCCGCTACCGCAGCCGCTACGGCCGCGAGCGCAGCTACTCCACGGGCTTCGAGGGCGTGATCACCTTCGTCAAGCGCCGGCACGAGGAGACCGAGAGCGACTGGAGCCGCGAGCGCTACGAGGGCTACATGCGCGAGGTCCCGTGCCCGGTGTGCCACGGCGCGCGGCTCAAGCCCGAGGTGCTCGCCGTCACCGTCGGCGGCAAGTCGATCGCCGAGGTGAGCGCGCTGCCGATCGCCGAGGCGGCCGGCTTCCTCGACACCGTCGACTTCACCGCGCGCGAGCAGCAGATCGCCGAGCGGGTGATCAAGGAGATCGACGCGCGGCTGGGCTTCCTGCTCGACGTCGGCCTCGACTACCTCTCGCTCGACCGCCCCGCCGGCACCCTGTCCGGCGGCGAGGCGCAGCGCATCCGGCTCGCCACGCAGATCGGCTCCGGCCTCGTCGGGGTGCTCTACGTCCTCGACGAGCCGTCGATCGGGCTGCACCAGCGAGACAACCACCGGCTGATCGAGACCCTGACCCGGCTGCGCGACCTCGGCAACACGCTGATCGTGGTCGAGCACGACGAAGACACCATCGCGACGGCCGACTGGGTCGTCGACATCGGCCCGGGCGCCGGCGAGCACGGTGGCCGG
The DNA here is from genome assembly GCF_006716095.1 of Barrientosiimonas humi. Classification (NCBI taxonomy): domain Bacteria; kingdom Bacillati; phylum Actinomycetota; class Actinomycetes; order Micrococcales; family Dermacoccaceae; genus Barrientosiimonas; species Barrientosiimonas humi. The sequence continues at coordinate 1,497,015 of NZ_VFOK01000001.1, read as the reverse complement.
GTGGTGCACTCCGGGCCCGTCGCGGGCCTGCTCGAGCAGCCCGACTCGCTCACCGGCGCCTACCTCGCCGGGCGCGAGGAGATCCCGACCCCGACCGTGCGGCGTCCGCAGGACGGCCGCGTGGTGACCGTGCGCGGAGCGCGCGAGCACAACCTGCGCGACATCGACGTACGCTTCCCGCTCGGCAGCTTCGTCGCCGTCACCGGGGTCTCCGGCTCGGGCAAGTCGACGCTGGTCAACGACGTCCTCTACCGCGTGCTCGCCAACCAGCTCAACGGCGCCCGGCACGTGCCGGGCCGGCACCGCACCGTCGAGGGGCTGGACGAGCTCGACAAGGTGGTGCACGTCGACCAGAGCCCGATCGGCCGCACGCCGCGCAGCAACCCGGCGACCTACACCGGGGTCTTCGACCACGTGCGCCGGCTGTTCGCCGAGACCACCGAGGCCAAGGTGCGCGGCTACCAGCCGGGCCGGTTCTCCTTCAACGTCAAGGGCGGTCGCTGCGAGGCGTGCAGCGGCGACGGGACCATCAAGATCGAGATGAACTTCCTGCCCGACGTCTACGTCCCGTGCGAGGTGTGCCACGGCGCCCGCTACAACCGCGAGACGCTCGAGGTCCACTTCAAGGGCAAGACGATCTCCGACGTGCTCGACATGCCGATCGAGGAGGCCGCCGAGTTCTTCGCGGCGGTCCCGGCGATCAGCCGGCACATGAAGACGCTGGTCGACGTCGGCCTCGGCTACGTCCGGCTGGGGCAGCCGGCGCCCACGCTGTCCGGCGGTGAGGCGCAGCGGGTCAAGCTCGCGGCCGAGCTGCAGAAGCGGTCGACCGGCCGCACGGTCTATGTCCTGGACGAGCCGACCACCGGCCTGCACTTCGAGGACATCCGCAAGCTGCTCGGCGTGCTGCAGGGGCTGGTCGACAAGGGCAACACGGTCATCGTCATCGAGCACAACCTCGACGTGATCAAGAGCGCCGACTGGATCGTCGACATGGGCCCCGAGGGCGGCAACGGCGGCGGCACGGTCGTGGCCGAGGGCACGCCCGAGCAGGTCGCCCAGGTGGCCGAGAGCCACACCGGCCGGTTCCTCGGCCCGGTGCTCGCCAAGGGGGCGGGCGGGGTCCGTCCCAGCCAGCAGCGCGCCTCCTCCGGAAAGTCCTCGGGCGGCGCGGCGAAGAGCGGGGCGAAGGCGTCCGCGACGAAGAAGTCGGCGAGTGGCGGCAGGTCCTCCAGCGGCGGCCGCAAGCAGCCGGCGGCCCGCAGGTCGACGCGTCGGTCGGCCTGACGAGGTCGCGGGATCGGCCGCTCCCGGAACTCCTGCGGTGTGCCCGGACGCTGGATGGTTCAACAACCGGGTCGGGAACGTCCCGACCGCACCCCGGCGGAGGAGCGCACCATGGACCAGCAGCCCACGACTCCCGCAGCACGCGACGAGCGCATCGAGCAGCAGCCGGGGGCGGGCGGGCACAGCCGCCGGCGCGTCCTCACCGGCGGGGCGACCCTGGCGGCGGCGACCGGCCTGGCCGCCTGCGGCGGCTCCGACGGTGGGTCCGGCGCGACCTCCAGCGCGCCGGCCGGGGGCTCCAGCGCTCCCGCGGCCGGCGGCTCGGGCAGCGGTGGCGGTGGCGGTGCGACCGTGCAGACCTCGCAGGTCCCGGTCGGCGGCGGCTATGTCGACGAGGGTGCCAAGGTGGTCGTCACCCAGCCCACGCAGGGACAGTTCAAGGCGTTCACCGCGGTCTGCACCCACGAGCAGTGCCTCGTCGACCAGGTCGCGGCCGGAAAGATCGAATGCCCTTGTCACGGAAGCGTGTTCAACGCCGAGACGGGTGCGGTCGAGAAGGGGCCGGCCGAGGCTCCGCTCGCGGCCAAGCAGGTGACCGTCGAGGGGTCCACGCTGCGCATCGGCTGATCCCCGGCGGCCGCGCGGCTGTCGCACCCGGTTCGTAGGGTGGGGGCGTGGCCGACCCGTCGACATACCGCCCGAAGCCGGGGGAGATCCCGGTCGATCCCGGCGTCTACCGGTTCCGCGACAAGGACGGCCGGGTCATCTACGTCGGCAAGGCGAAGTCCCTGCGCAGCCGGCTGTCGTCGTACTTCCAGGACCTGGCGGCCCTGCACCCGCGCACCCGCACGATGGTGCTCACCGGCGCGAGCGTCGAGTGGACCGTGGTGCGCAACGAGGTCGAGGCCCTGCAGCTGGAGTACTCCTGGATCAAGGAGTTCGACCCGCGGTTCAACGTCAAGTACCGCGACGACAAGTCCTATCCCTACCTCGCCGTCACGATGGGCGAGGAGTTCCCGCGGGCCCAGGTCATGCGCGGTCGCAAGCGCAAGGGCACCCGCTACTTCGGGCCGTACGCCCACGCCTGGGCCATCCGCGAGACGCTCGACCAGCTGCTGCGCGTCTTCCCGGTGCGCACCTGCAGCAACGGTGTGTTCAAGCGGGCCGAGCAGGTCGGCCGCCCGTGCCTGCTCGGCTACATCGACAAGTGCTCCGCGCCCTGCGTCGGGCGGGTGACGCCGCAGGAGCATCGCGAGATCGCCGAGGACTTCTGCGACTTCATGGCCGGTTCCACCGCCAAGTTCGTCAAGCGGCTGGAGCGGCAGATGCGCGCCGCCAGCGCCGACCTCGACTTCGAGACCGCGGCCCGGCGCCGCGACGACCTGCAGGCGCTCGACAAGGCGCTCGAGCGCTCGGCGGTGGTGCTCGGCGACGCGACCGACGCCGACGTGTTCGGCGTCAGCTCCGACGAGCTCGAGGCCGCCGTGCAGGTGTTCCACGTCCGCGGGGGACGCGTGCGCGGCCAGCGCGGCTGGGTGGCCGAGACCCAGTCCGAGGGCGACGTCGGGCAGCCCGAGGTCATCGAGCACCTGCTGCAGCAGGTCTACGGCGGCGAGTCGCCCGAGGGCGTGCCGCGCGAGGTGCTCGTGCCGGTGCTGCCGCCCGACTCCGAGTCCGTCGCCGCCTGGCTCGGCGCGCTGCGCGGCGCGCGGGTCGACCTGCGGGTGCCGCAGCGCGGCGACAAGCGCACCCTGATGGCCACCGTCGAGCGCAACGCGCAGCAGGCACTGGCCCGGCACAAGGTGGCGCGGGCGGGCGACCTCACCGCGCGCAGCCAGGCGCTCGAGGAGCTGCAGCAGGCCCTCGACCTGGACCAGGCGCCGCTGCGCATCGAGTGCTTCGACGTCAGCCACGTGCAGGGCACCAACGTGGTGGCCTCGATGGTGGTCTTCGAGGACGGCCTGCCCCGCAAGGGGGAGTACCGCCGGTTCATCGTGCAGGGCGAGGTGCAGGCCGACGGCTCGGTCCGGCGCGACGACACCGCGGCGATGGCCGAGGTGCTCGGCCGCCGCTTCCGTCGCTACCTCGACGACCGCGACCAGGCGGGCGACGTCGAGGGTGTCGGCGCCGAGGGCGACGACGAGGTCACCCGCAGCGGACCCATCGACGAGACGACCGGGCGGCCCCGGCGCTTCGCCTACCCACCGCAGCTGGTCGTCGTCGACGGCGGTCGCCCCCAGGTCCAGGCGGCCCGGCGGGTGCTGGACTCCGTCGGCATCGACGACGTCGCCGTGGTCGGCCTGGCGAAGCGCCTCGAGGAGGTCTGGCTGCCCGACGACGAGTTCCCGGTGCTGCTGCCGCGCACCAGCGAGGGCCTCTACCTGCTGCAGCGGGTGCGCGACGAGGCGCACCGGTTCGCGATCACCTTCCACCGGCAGCGTCGCTCCAGCGCGATGACCCGCTCGGCCCTCGACGGCATACCGGGGTTGGGGGAGGCGCGCCAGGCCGCGCTGCTCAAGCACTTCGGCTCGGTCAAGAAGCTGCGGGCCGCGAGCGTCGAGGACATCACGCAGGTGCGCGGCGTGGGCCCTACGCTGGCCGCGAGCATCCACGCCGCACTGCACGACGGCGACGCCGAGTCCACCCCGGCGGTCAACCTGACCACCGGCGAGATCGTCGACTGAACCAGCCGGGAGAGCACCGCACATGGACGAGACCGAGCCGCCCGAGGCGCGCACCCGCGAGCTGCTCATCGTCACCGGGATGAGCGGTGCCGGCCGCTCGACCGTGGCCAACGTGCTCGAGGACAGCGGCTGGTACGTCATCGACAACCTCCCCCCGCAGATGCTCGTGCCCATGGCCGAGCTGCTCGAGCGCGACGACGTCGGCGAGGACGGCCTGCGGCTGGCCGCGGTGGTCGACGTGCGCAGCCGCGCGTTCTTCACCGACTTCCGCGACGGCCTCGACCGGCTGCGCGACCACGGCTACCTGCCGACCCTGGTCTTCGTCGACGCCACCGACGAGTCGCTCGTGCGCCGCTTCGAGTCGGTGCGCCGGCCGCACCCGCTGCAGGACGACGGCCGGATGCTCGACGGCATCATCCGCGAGCGCGAGATGCTGCGCGACCTGCGCGCCAACGCCGACCTGCTGATCGACACCAGCGGTCTCAACGTGCACCAGCTCACCGCCAAGATCCAGCAGCTGGTCGGCGGCGACGACCGGGTGCCGCTGCGCATCGCCGTGATGTCGTTCGGCTTCAAGTACGGCCTGCCCCTCGACGCCGACATGGTCTTCGACATGCGGTTCCTGCCCAACCCGTACTGGGACCCCGCGCTGCGCCCGTTCACCGGCAAGGACGCCGTGGTCGCCGACTTCGTGCTCGCGCAGCCGGGCGCCCAGGAGTTCGTCGACCGGGTCCTGGACCTGCTCGAGCCGGTCACCGCCGGCTACCTGCGCGAGGGCCGCAGCTACGTCACGCTCGCCGTCGGCTGCACCGGCGGCAAGCACCGCTCGGTGGCGATGGCCGAGGAGCTCGGCCGGCGCATCCAGAGTCCCGACATCGGCACGGTGGTCGTCCACCGCGATCTGGGGCGCGAATGACCCGCCGGCTCCAGGTGGCCGCGCTCGGCGGCGGCCACGGTCTGTACGCCTCTCTCCAGGCGCTCCAGCACGTCACCGACGGCATCACCGCGGTCGTGACCGTCGCCGACGACGGCGGCTCCAGCGGCCGGCTGCGCGAGGAGTTCGACATCCTCCCGCCGGGCGACCTGCGCATGGCGCTGGCCGCGCTGTGCAGCACGACCGACTGGGGGCTGCAGTGGCGCGACGCCCTGCAGCACCGCTTCCCGGGCGACGGGCCGCTCGGCGGTCACGCGCTGGGCAACCTGATCATCGCCTCGCTGTGGGACCTGCTCGGCGACCCCGTGGCCGGGCTCGACCTGGTCGGGCGGCTGCTGGGGGCGCGGGGCCGGGTGCTGCCCATGGCCATCGAGCCGGTGCGCATCGGCGGCACCGTGCGCGGCGACGACCCCGAGCGCCCCGACGAGGTCGAGCAGGTGGTCGGCCAGGTGCGGCTCGCGACCAGCCCCGGGCAGGTGCTGGGCGTCCACCTCGACCCCGACCCGCCGGCCGCGTGCGCCGAGGCCGTGCAGGCGATCTACGACGCCGACTGGGTCATCCTCGGACCGGGCTCCTGGTTCACCTCGGTCATGCCGCACCTGCTGGTGCCCGAGCTGCGCGAGGCGCTCGTGCACACCCGCGCCCGCCGGCTGCTCACCCTCAACATGGTGCTCGACAGCGGCGAGAGCCGAGGCTTCACGCCCGCCGACCACCTGCAGGTGCTCACCGAGCACGCCGCCGACCTGCACCTGGACGTCGTCCTCGCCGACCCGAGCGCCGTCGGCGACGGTCTCGACGGTTTGCGCGCCCGGGCCCAGGAGATGGGCGCGGAGGTCTCGCTCTCGGCCGTCGCCGACCCCGACCACCCCGGCACGCACGACACCCTCCGGCTCGCCGCGGCCTACCGCGACATCATGGAATGACCTTCCAGGAGACGGCGTTACGCTGCCTCGTCGCGTCGTCCGGCCGACGCACTTCCACCACACCGCAGTGAGAGGATGAGCCGCATGGCCATGACGGCGAAGGTCAAGGACGAGCTGAGCAGGTTCCCGATCACCAAGACCTGCTGCCGCAAAGCCGAGATCGCCGCCATGCTCCGGTTCGCCGGGGGCCTGCACATCGTCGGCGGGCGCATCGTCGTCGAGGCCGAGCTCGACACCGCGAGCGCCGCGCGTCGGCTGCGTCACCACATCGCCGAGGTCTACGGCCACGAGAGCGAGCTGATGGTGCTGTCCGGCGCGGGCATCCGCAAGAGCACCCGCTACGTCGTCCGCGTCGCCGGCGAGGGTGAGACCCTCGCCCGGCAGACCGGTCTCGTCGACGGCAGCGGACGTCCGGTGCGCGGCCTCCCTGCCAAGGTCGTGCGGGGCGCGGCCTGCGACGCCGAGGCCGCCTGGCGCGGCGCGTTCCTGGCGCACGGTTCGCTCACCGAGCCGGGCCGGTCCAGCTCGCTCGAGGTCACCAGCCCCGGACCCGAGGTCGCCCTCGCCCTCGTCGGCGCGGCGCGCCGGCTCGGCGTGCAGGCCAAGGCCCGCGAGGTGCGCGGGGTCGACCGCGTCGTGATCCGCGACGGCGACGCCATCAGTGCGATCCTCACCCGGCTCGGTTCGCACGAGGCCGTGCTGGAGTGGGAGGAGCGCCGCATGCGCCGCGAGGTGCGCGCCACCGCCAACCGGCTCGCGAACTTCGACGACGCCAACCTGCGCCGCTCCGCCCGCGCCGCCGTCGCCGCCGGCTCCCGGGTCGAGCGCGCGCTGGAGATCCTCGGCGACGAGGTCCCCGACCACCTCGCCGAGGCCGGGCGGCTGCGCACCGAGCACAAGCAGGCCAGCCTCGAAGAGCTCGGCCAGCTCGCCGACCCGCCGATGACCAAGGACGCCGTCGCCGGACGCATCCGCCGCCTCCTCGCCATGGCCGACAAGCGCGCCGAGGAGCAGGGCGTCCCCGGCACCAACGCCAACCTCACCCCCGAGATGCTGGACTGATTCCTTTCTGCCTCGGCTCCTCCTCCGGCCGCCCGTCGCACGCTCCGGCCGCCCGTCGCACGCTCCGGCCTGCCGGCATCGTCGCCGAGCCGTGCTCCGGCCTGTCGGGTCCGAACGCATGAAACCGGGTTACGTGGCTTTGACCCCGATGCATTGAGGTCAAAGCCACGTAACCGGGTTTCATGCGCGCTGGGGCGGGGGTGAACGCTCGCTTACCGGCTGTTGAGCCGGATGCCGGGCGGTGCCGGGGCTCTACTAGGCTCGGGAACGGCTCCGGCCGCGCCCGATCGCGTGGCCTCCCACTTTCGGAAGGACCCTGAATCGTGACTGTCCGCGTTGGCATCAACGGCTTCGGCCGCATCGGCCGCAACTTCTTCCGGGCGGTGCTCGCCTCCGACGCCGACATCGAGGTCGTGGCGTTCAACGACCTCGGCGACGACGAGACGCAGGCCCACCTGCTGAAGTACGACACGATCCTGGGTCGTCTCGACGAGCCGGTCGAGGTCGTCGAGGGCGGCATCAAGGTCGGCGACAAGGTCATCAAGAGCTTCGCCGAGAAGGACCCGAGCAAGCTCCCGTGGGGCGAGCTCGACGTCGACATCGTGATCGAGTCCACCGGTCTGTTCACCGACGCCGAGAAGGCCAAGGCGCACATCGACGGCGGCGCCAAGCGGGTCATCATCTCCGCGCCCGCGAAGAACGAGGACGTCACCATCGTCATGGGCGTCAACGAGGACGCGTTCGACCCGGCGACCGACACCATCATCAGCAACGCCTCCTGCACCACCAACTGCCTCGGCCCGATGGCCAAGGTGCTCAACGACGAGCTGGGCATCGAGCGCGGTCTGATGACCACGGTGCACGCCTACACCCAGGACCAGAACCTGCAGGACGGCCCGCACAAGGACCTGCGCCGCGCCCGCGCCGCCGCGATCAACATCGTGCCGACCTCCACCGGCGCCGCGAAGGCCATCGGCCTGGTGCTGCCCGAGCTGAAGGGCAAGCTCGACGGCTTCGCGCTGCGCGTCCCGGTCCCGACCGGCTCGGCCACCGACCTCACCTTCGAGGCCCCCCGCGACACCACCGTCGAGGAGGTCAACGCCGCGATGAAGAAGGCGGCGGAGGGCCCGCTCAAGGGCATCCTGAAGTACACCGAGGACGAGATCGTCTCCTCCGACATCGTCACCGACCCGCACTCGTGCATCTTCGACGCGGGCCTGACCCGCGTCATCGGCAACCAGGTCAAGGTCGTCGGCTGGTACGACAACGAGTGGGGCTACTCCAACCGCCTGGTCGACCTCGTCGCCTTCGTCGGGTCGAAGCAGTGACCCTGCGCACGATCGACGACCTGGGGGACCTGCGCGGCAAGACCGTGCTGCTGCGCAGCGACCTCAACGTGCCGATGGACGGCGGCCGGATCACCGACGACGGGCGCATCCGCGCGTCGGTGCCGACCATCCAGGTGCTGACCGAGCGCGGGGCGCGCGTGGTCGTGGTCGCCCACCTCGGGCGGCCGAAGGGCAAGCCGGACCCGCAGTTCTCGCTGCGCCCGGTGGCCGAGCGCCTGGGCGAGCTGCTCGGGGCCCCGGTCACCGTCGCCCAGGACACCGTCGGCGAGTCGGCCCGCAGCGTGGTCTCCAGCCTGCAGGACGGTCAGGTCGCGGTGCTGGAGAACCTGCGCTTCGAGCCCGGCGAGACCGGCAAGACCCCGCAGGAGCGCGCCGACTTCGCCGACCGGCTCGCCGGCCTCGCCGACGTGTTCGTCAGCGACGGCTTCGGCGTGGTGCACCGCGAGCAGGCCAGCGTGTACGACGTCGCCGAGCGACTGCCGCACGCCGCGGGTGGTCTCGTGGTCACCGAGGTCGAGGTGCTGCAGCGGCTGACCGACCCGCAGCGGCCGTACGTCGTCGCCCTCGGCGGCGCCAAGGTGAGCGACAAGCTCGGCGTGATCGCCAACCTGCTGACGACGGCCGACCGGCTGCTCATCGGCGGCGGCATGGTCTTCACCTTCCTCAAGGCCCAGGGCCACGAGGTCGGCTCCAGCCTGCTGGAGGAGGACCAGGTCGACACCGTGCGCGGCTACCTCGAGGAGGCCGAGCAGCGCGGCGTCGAGATCGTGCTCCCGGTCGACATCGTCGCGGCCACGGCGTTCAGCGCCGACGCCGACCACGAGGTCGTCCCGGCCGACCAGATCCCGGCCGACCGGATGGGTCTGGACATCGGCCCCGAGTCGGCCGCGCTGTTCGCGAGCAAGATCGAGGACGCCCGGACGGTCTTCTGGAACGGGCCGATGGGCGCCTTCGAGATGGCTCCCTACGCCGCCGGCACCAAGGCGGTCGCCGAGGCGCTCGTCGCGGCGACCGAGGCCGGCGCCACAACGGTGGTCGGTGGCGGCGACTCCGCCGCGGCCGTGCGCGAGCTCGGCTTCGCCGAGGACGACTTCACCCACATCTCCACCGGCGGCGGCGCAAGCCTGGAGTACCTCGAGGGCAAGACGCTGCCGGGTCTTGCCGTCCTGGAGAAGTGACGATGGCCGACAGCGCGAGCAAGACCTCCGGGCGCACCCCGCTCATGGCGGGCAACTGGAAGATGAACCTGGACCACCTCCAGGCCGCGCACCTGGTGCAGAAGCTGGACTGGACGCTGCGCGACGGACGCCACGACTTCTCGGCCGTCGAGGTGGCCGTGCTCCCGCCGTTCACCGACCTGCGCACCGTGCAGACGCTGATCGACGGCGACAAGCTGCAGCTGAAGCTGGGCGCCCAGGACCTGTCGCAGCACGACTCCGGCGCCTACACCGGGGAGATCTCCGGCGGGTTCCTGGCCCGCCTGGGCTGCACGTACGTCGTCGTCGGCCACAGCGAGCGGCGTGAGCTCTACGGCGAGACCGACGAGGTCGTGCGCGACAAGGTGCAGGCGGCCTACCGGCACGACCTGACGCCGATCCTGTGCGTGGGGGAGCCGCTGGAGGTCCGGCAGAGTGGCGAGCAGGTGCCGCACGTGCTCGGCCAGCTCGACGCCGCGATCGAGGGGCTGACCCCCGAGCAGGCCGGGTCGATCGTCATCGCCTACGAGCCGGTCTGGGCGATCGGCACCGGCGAGGTCGCGACGCCCGAGGACGCGCAGGAGGTCTGCGCGGCGATCCGGGCGCGGCTCGCGGAGCGCTACGACCAGCAGCTGGCCGACGGCGTGCGCGTGCTGTACGGCGGCAGCGTCAAGGCCGCGAACGTCGCCGCGATCATGGCCCAGACCGACGTCGACGGCGCGCTCGTCGGCGGCGCCTCGATCGACCCGAACGAGTTCGCGTCGATCTGCCGCTACCGCAGTCACCACGGCGCCGACGCCTGAGCGCGGCGGCCACGGGATCGGGGCCCGTGGCGTGTAGCCTGTAGCGGTTGCCGTCCGGAAGGGTGGTGACCCCGGAACCTGTCCGTTCAGCACTCGTGAGGTGGCGCCCCCCGTGGACGCAGTTCGTATCGCCCTGCAGACCCTGTTGGTCATCAGCGGCCTGTTCCTGGTCCTGCTCATCCTCATGCACAAGGGCAAGGGCGGGGGCCTGTCCGACATGTTCGGCGGCGGGGTGTCCAGCAACCTGGGCGGCTCGTCGATGGCCGAGCGCAACCTCAACCGCATCACCGTCGTCGTCGGCCTGCTGTGGGCCGCGACGATCGTGGGGCTCGGTCTGCTGGACCGACTGGCCCTGTCCTGAGCCCGCACGCCGGACCCGCACGTCCGGCACCGTGACTGATCGAAGGAGCGAAACCCAGCATGGCCGGAGGGAACGCCATCCGAGGTAGCCGTGTCGGCGCCGGGCCGATGGGCGAGGCGGAGCGCGGCGAGGCCGCACCCCGAGTCGTCGTGTCGTACTGGTGCTCCAACGGGCACGAGACCCGCCCCAGCTTCGCCGAGGAGCCGGGTCTGGCCCTGCCGGAGCAGTGGGACTGCCCGCGCTGCGGCTTCCCCGCGGGCCAGGACAAGGAGAACCCGCCGGCGCCGCCGCGCGTCGAGCCCTACAAGACCCACCTGGCCTACGTGAAGGAGCGGCGCAGCGACGAGGAGGGCGCCGTCATCCTCGACGAGGCGCTCTCCTCCCTGCGCGAGCGCGGCCTGATCAAGTAGCCCGCGCCTCGAGCACAGCCGCTCGACGCAGATCGAGCACGCCCCGGGCACGAACCGCGTTCTGCGGCTTCGTGCCCGGGGCGTTCTCGTGCGCCGGTCAGTCCTGCGGGAGGCCGGACGCCGCAGGCTCGTCGAGCCACCAGGTCGTGGCGAGCCGGCCGCGCACGCCCGCGGCGGGCACGTCCCACCGATCGGCGCCCGGCCGCAGCGCGGCGGCGACCGCCTCGGCCTTGTCGTCGCCGGCCACCAGGAACCACACCTGACGCGCGCGGTTCAGCGCCTCGAACGTCAGCGACACCCGCTCGGGCGGCGGCTTGGGGGAGTCGGTGACCGGGATCGCGACCGCGTCGCCGACGCGCTGCGCCGGGTGCTGCGGGAACAGCGACGCGACGTGCCCGTCCGGCCCGACGCCGAGCAGCACGACGTCGAACTCGCCCGACCCGTCGGCCCGCATCTCGTGGCCGTACGCCGTCGCGGACTCCTCGAGCGACGCCGACGCATCGGGCCCCGCGACCCGGTGCACCCGCTCGGGCCGGAGCCCGAGGCGGTCGAGTCCGGCCTCGTCGTTCTGCACGTCGTTGCGGTCGGGGTCGCCGGCCGGCAGGTAGCGCTCGTCGCCCCACCACACCGTGACCGTCGACCAGTCGACCTGGTCGTGCGGCCCGTCGAGCACCGCCTGGACGATCGCCGAGCCCATCGAGCCACCGGTCAGGGCGACCTGCGGCTCGCGGCCCTCGGCCTGGGCGGCGGCCAGCGCCTCGACCAGGGCCGCCGCAGCCGCCCCGGCCGCGGCCTGCTTGTCGGGGTGGCGGCGCACCTGCGGCTCGGCGCTCACGACGAGGCCTTCTTCGCGGTCTTCTGCGTGGCCGACTTCTTCGCCGTCGACCGCTTGCTGGCCGACTTCTTGGCCGCCGATCGCTTCGCCGCGGCCTTCTTGCCGGTCGACTGCTTCGCGGCCGCCTTGGCACCGGACTTCTTGGCCGTCGTGCGCGGGGCACGCAGCCGGTCCTCGCTGCGCTCGGCCTTCTTGGCGTCGAGCTTGCGGGCGGCGGCCTCCTTGACCTGCTCCTCGGAGGCGGCGTCGTCGGGCTTGGCCTCGACCATCGCGCTGCCGGTGAGCTGGGCCCCGGCCCGGCGGGCGCTCTCGCCCGCGCGCCGCGCCTCCTCGACGTCGGGCGCCTCGTCGGTGCGCACCGCGTCGGAGCCGCTCAGCGTGGTGGTCGACACCAGCTTCAGGCCCTTGATCAGCGCCTCCTCGTAGGAGTCGTCGCGGTCGAGCCGGCGCAGCTCCTCGGCCATCGCCTGCGACGTGGTCGGCTGCAGCAGGCTGACCCGGCGCACCGGCTGCCCGGGCTGGCTCATCGTCGCCAGCGTGGGGGAGGTGCGCACCACGTCGATCGGGCCCGACTCCCGCTCCATCCGCACGCTCACGATGTCGGAGCCGGCCGCCGTGCGGGCCCGCTTCACCGGGCAGCGCAGCCGCACTGCGAGCCAGCCGGCGAGCAGGTCGCTGCTCACCGAGTCGCTGGCGCCGCTGACCGTGACGTCGGTGACCGACTCGTACGGCGCCTGGTCGAGCGCCGCCGCGAGCAGGGCCCGCCACCGGGTGATCCGCGCCCACGACAGGTCGGTGTCACCGGGGACGTACGCCTTGGCCATCCGGGTCAGGGCCGCGCGCGGGTTGCGAGCGGTCTGGACGTCGGTGATCCGGCGCTGCGACAGCTCGCCGAGCGGCGACTCGCCGACGTCCTTGGGGGCCGCACCGGGCCACCACACGACGATGGGGGAGTCGGCGAGCACCAGCGGGGTGACCACGGCCCGGCCGTGGTCGGTGAGCTTGCCGTGCATGCGCAGCACGACGATCTCGCTCGCCCCCGCGTCGCCGCCGAGCCGGATCTGCGCGTCGAGCCGGTTCACCCCGCGCCGGGTGCCGTGCACCAGCACGATGATCCGGCTGGGCGACTGGCGCGTCGACTCGGTCGCGGCCTCGATGGCCTCGTCGGCCCCGGTCTCCTCGACGTCGACGACCAGGGTCATCACCCGACCGAGGGCCACGGCCCCCATGTCGTGGCGCAGCGTGACGAGCCGCTTGGCGACCTCGCGCGTGCTGGTGTTGGGCAGGTCGACGATCACGGCATCCTCCAGACGCGGCCGTCGCGGCGCATCATCTCGTCAGCACTCTTCGGACCCCAGGTGCCCGCGGGATAGGCCTGCGGCCGCCCGGTGCGCGCCCAGAACCGCTCGACCGGGTCGAGGATCTTCCAGGACAGCTCGACCTCCTCGTGCCGCGGGAACAGCGGCGGGTCGCCGAGCAGCACGTCGAGGATGAGCCGCTCGTACGCCTCCGGGCTGGTCTCGGTGAAGGAGGAGCCGTAGCCGAAGTCCATCGTGACGTCGCGCACCTCCATGGCGCCCGCGCCGGGCACCTTCGAGCCGAAGCGCATGGTGATGCCCTCGTCGGGCTGCACCCGGATGACGATGGCGTTCTGGCCGAGCTCCTCGGTGGCGGTGTCGGTGAACGGCATCTGCGGCGCCCGCTTGAAGATCACCGCGATCTCGGTGACCCGCTTGCCGAGCCGCTTGCCGGTGCGCAGGTAGAACGGCACCCCCGCCCAGCGACGCGTCGCCACCTCGAGCTTCAGCGCGGCGTAGGTCTCGGTGCGCGAGGTGGGGCTGATGCCCTCCTCCTGCAGGTAGCCGATGACCGGTTCGCTGCCCTGCCAGCCGGCGGCGTACTGCCCGCGGGCGGTGGCCTTGCCGAAGTCGCGGGGCGTGCGCACGGCCGCGAGCACCTTCTCCTTCTCCATCCGCAGGTCGGTGGCGTCGAAGGAGTTGGGCTGCTCCATGGCGGTGAGCGCGAGCAGCTGCAGCAGGTGGTTCTGGATCACGTCACGCGCGGCGCCGATGCCGTCGTAGTAGCCGGCGCGCCCCGCGATGCCGATGTCCTCGGCCATCGTGATCTGCACGTGGTCGACGTAGTGGGAGTTCCACACCGGCTCGAACATCTGGTTGGCGAAGCGCAGCGCCAGGATGTTCTGGACCGTCTCCTTGCCGAGGTAGTGGTCGATCCGGAACACCGAGTCGGCCGGGAAGACCTTCTCGACGATGGCGTTCAGCTCGCGGGCGCTCTTCAGGTCGTGCCCGAACGGCTTCTCGATGACCACCCGCCGCCAGCTGCCGCGCGAGGGCGTCGACAGCCCGCTGCGCTCCAGCTGCTCGCTCACGACCGAGAAGAACCCGGGCGGGATCGACAGGTAGAACGCGATGTTGCCGCCGGTGCCGCGCGTCTCGCCGAGCTCGTTGACGGTCTCGGCGAGCAGGTCGAACGCGGCCGGGTCGTCGAACGTGCCGGGCACGAACCGGAAGCCTTCGGCCAGGTTGCGCCACACGTCCTCGCGGAACGGCGTGCGGGCGTGCTCGCGCACGGCCTCGTAGACGATCTTGCCGAAGTCCTGGTCGGCCCAGTCGCGGCGGGCGAAGCCGACGAGCGAGAAGCCCGGCGGCAGCAGCCCGCGGTTGGACAGGTCGTAGATCGCCGGCATGAGCTTCTTCTTCGCCAGGTCACCGGTGACCCCGAAGAGCACCATGGCGCACGGCCCCGCGATGCGGGGGAGGCGCTTGTCCTCGACGTCCCGGAGCGGGTTGATCCCCTTGGCGACGCGTGCCGGGCTCACCGCGCCCCCGCGCCGTTCCCGCTGACCTCGGAGATCGCGCGGGTCAGCTGCGCGAGCCCGGCGTCGTGCGCGGTGAGGTGGAGGCGCAGCACCGGGCGACCGTGGTCGGCGAGCACCTTGGCGTCGCCGCCCGCCTGGGCGGAGACGAACTCGCCGAAGGTGAAGTCGCGGCCTGGCACCGCAAGGTCCTCCCGTGGCTCGGTGGTGATCTGCAGGTAGACCCCCTCCGGGCGGCCACCCTTGTGGTACTGCCCGGTGGAGTGCAGGAAGCGCGGTCCCCAGCCGAACGTCACCGGGCGGCCGAGCGACGTGGCCAGCGGCACCCGGGTGTCGGCGAGGGCGCTGTCGGCGATCCGGTCCAGGTAGGCCATGACCGCGAGGTAACCGGTCGGGCCGAGCTGGTCGATGAGCCGGCGCAGCGCGTCGGACACCGTGCTCGCGTCGCCCAGCCAGTCGCCGCCCGCGGCGCGCACCTGGATGTCGCCGTCGACGAACGCCGGCTCGTCGGCCGCGCCGGACCCGCCGCCCAGCAGGTCGCGAGCGGCCTGCTTGGCGCTCTCGACGTCGGGCTGGTCGAACGGGTTGATGCCGAGCAGGCGGCCGGCGACCGCGGTCGCGACCTCCCACAGCAGCAGCTGGGCGCCGAGCGCGCCGGAGACCCCGACGGTCGACTCGCCGCCGGTGCCGTCGCTCGAGGCGGACGTGGCGTTGTCTTCGGACTCGTCGTCGTCCGAGGGCATCAGCAGCACCCAGGTCTCGTCGTCGGTCTGCGGGCCGTCGGCCGCCGAACCCACGACGACGGGCAGCAGACCCGTGCCGTCCTTGCCGGTGCTCTCGGCGATGAGCTGCTCGGCCCAGTCGCCGAAGCCGGTGATCTGGGTGCCGGCGTCGATCAGCACGATCTTGTCGCGCAGCGGCTCGGTGCCGCCCAGCGCCGCCCCGAGCCGGAGCCCGGGGTTGCTGGTGTCGTCGTCGGCGAGCAGGTCGGTGATCGCCTCGGCCTCGTCGAGCAGCCGCTCGATGTCGGCGCCCGCGAGCCCGCTCGGGACCAGACCGAACGCGGTGAGCGCGGAGTAGCGCCCGCCCACGTCGGGGTCGGCGTTGATCACCCGGTACCCCGCCTCGCGCGCCTCGCCGTCGAGCGGGCTGCCAGGGTCGGTGACGACGACGATCCGCTCGGCCGGGTCGATCCCGGCGTCGCGGAAGGCCTGCTCGTACGCCCGTCGCTGGCTGTCGGTCTCGACCGTCGAGCCCGACTTGGACGAGACGACCACCACGGTCGAGTCGAGCCGGTCGCGCAGCGCCGCGCGCACCATGTCGGGCTGGGAGGAGTCGAGCACGGTGAGCGGCACCCCGGCGGTCGCGCAGATGACCTCGGGCGCGAGCGACGAACCGCCCATGCCGCACAGCACCACGTGGTCGACGCCCTTGCCGCGCAGGTCCTCGCGCAGCGCCGAGATCTCACCGACCAGCGGGCGCGACGAGCGGGCCAGGCCCACCCAGGACAGCCGCTTGGCGGCCTCCTCCTGGGCGGCCTCGCCCCACAGCGTCGGGTCCTGGTCGAACAGCTTGCCGGCGAAGCCGGCCTCGACCAGGCCGGGCAGGTGCCGGTCGATCGCGTCCGCGGCCGCCCCCGAGGCGGTGACCGTGATGCCGATCGTGTCGGGCTCGGTCACCGCGCCGCCTCCTGCTTCTCCGGCGCACCGCCGGCCTTGGTCAGCTCGCTCTCGACGGAGCCGAGCAGCTCGCCCCAGGAGTCCTCGAACTTCTGCAGCCCCTCGACCTCGAGCAGGTCGACCACGTCGCGGTAGCTGACGCCGACCCGCTCCAGCTCGTTGAGCACCTCGCGGGCCTCGTCGTAGTGGTCGGTGACCTGGTCGCCCTTGACCTCGCCGTGGTCGGCCAGCGCCTGCAGCGTCTTCGGCGGCATGGTGTTGACCGTGTCGTCGACGGCCAGGTCGACGACGTACATCGTGTCGGAGTAGTCCGGGTTCTTGACCCCGGTCGAGGCCCACAGCGGACGCTGCACAGCAGCGCCGTCGTCGGCGAGCGTCTGCCAGCGCGAGGTCGCGAAGACCTCCTGGAAGGCCTGGTACGCCAGGCGCGCGTTCGCCACGCCGGCCTTGCCCTTGAGGGCCTTGGCCTCGTCGGTGCCGATCTCGTCTAGCCGCTTGTCGATCTCGGTGTCGACGCGGGAGACGAAGAACGACGCCACCGACCGGATGGTCGACAGGTCGATGCCCTTCTCGCGGGCCTGCTCCAGACCGGTGAGGAAGGCGTTCATCACGCCGCGGTAGCGGTCGAGGCTGAAGATCAGCGTGACGTTGACGCTGATGCCCTCGGACAGCGCCGCGGTGATGGCGGGCAGCCCCTCCTCGGTCGCGGGGATCTTGATCATCACGTTCGGCCGGTCGACCTGCTGCCACAGGCGGCGGGCCATCTCGATCGTGCCGTCGGTGTCCTTGGCCATCCGCGGGTCGACCTCGATCGACACCCGGCCGTCCTGGCCGTCGGTCGCGTCGTAGACCGGACGCATGACGTCGCACGCGTTGCGCACGTCGTCGGTGGTGAGCTCGAAGACGGCCAGCTCGACATCGGCGCCGTTCGCGGCCAGGTCGGCGACCTGCTCGTTGTAGGCCGTCCCGTCGGACAGCGCGGTGGCGAAGATCGTCGGGTTGGTCGTCACGCCGACGACGTCCTGCTCGTCGATGAGCCGCTGCAGGTCACCGCTGGTGATCATCGGCCGGTTCAGGTCGTCGAGCCAGATGGAGACCCCGACGTCGGAGAGCGCCTTGATGCGGGGGTTGGTCGTGGCCATGTTCAGTTCCCTCCTGCTGCTGCGATGGACTCCTCGGCGGCCGACACGACCGCCTCGGGGGTGAAGCCGAACTCCTGGAACAGGGTGGCCGCATCGGCGCTGGCGCCGAAGTGGTCGATCGCGACGCTGCGGCCGGCGTCACCGATGATGTCGCTCCAGCCGAAGTCGGTCGCCGCCTCGACGCTGACCCGAGCGCGCACGGCCTTCGGCAGCACGGACTCCTGGTAGTCGTCGGGCTGCATGACGAACCACTCACGGCACGGCATGGACACCACACGAGCGTCAACGCCCTTGGCCTTCAACAACTTCCGCGCCTCGACGGCGAGCTGCACCTCGGACCCGGTGGCGACCAGGATCACGTCGGGGGTCTCGCCCTCGGCGTCGGCGAGGACGTAGGCGCCCTTCGCGACGCCGTCGGCCGAGGCGTACTCGTCGCGGTCCAGCGTCGGCACCGCCTGGCGGGTCAGCGCGAGCGCCGCCGGGTGGTCGACCGACTGCAGGATCGTCTTCCAGGCGACCGCCGTCTCGTTGGCGTCGGCCGGACGTACGACGTCCAGGCCCGGGATCGCGCGCAGCGCGGCCAGGTGCTCGATCGGCTGGTGGGTGGGGCCGTCCTCGCCCAGGCCGATCGAGTCGTGGGTCCAGACGTAGGTGACCGGCAGCTCCTGCAGCGCGGCGAGGCGCACGGCCGGGCGCATGTAGTCGGAGAACACCAGGAAGGTGCCGCCGTAGACCTTGGTGAGGCCCTCCAGCGCGATGCCGTTCATCGCCATGCCCATGGCGTTCTCGCGGATGCCGAAGTGCAGCGTGCGGCCGTACGGCCCGCCCTGCCACATGTCGGTCTGCTTGTCCTTGGGGACGAAGCTGGGCTCGCCCTCCATGGTGGTGTTGTTCGACTCGGCGAGGTCCGCGGAGCCGCCCCACAGCTCGGGCATGACCGGGGCGAGGGCGGTGAGCACCTTGCCGGACGCCGCGCGGGTGGCGATGCCCTTCTCGTCGGCCGGGAAGGTCGGGAAGGCCTCGGCGAAGCCCTCGGGCAGCTCGCGGGCGAGCAGCCGGTCGAGCAGCTTGGCGCCCTCGGGGTTGGCCTGGCGCCACGCGTCGTACTTGCGCTGCCACTCGGCGTGCACCTTCTTGCCGCGCTCGCCGCGGGTGGAGCGGGTGTGGTCGATGACCTCCTGGCTTACCTCGAAGGTCTTGTCGGTGTCGAAACCGAGGATCTTCTTGGTCGCGGCGACCTCCTCGTCGCCGAGGGCCGAGCCGTGCGCCTTCCCGGTGTCCATCTTGTTGGGGGCGGGCCAGGCGATGATCGTGCGCAGCACGATCAGGCTCGGCTTGTCGAGGACCTTGTTGCCCTCCTCGATCGCCTGCAGCAGCGCGTCGACGTCCTCGACGTAGCCGCCGCCGTTCTCGTCGGCGGAGGCGCGCCAGTCGACGATCCGCACGTCCCAGCCGTAGGCCTCGTACCGCTTGGCGACGTCCTCGCTGAACGACACGTCGGTGTCGTCCTCGATCGAGATGTAGTTCTCGTCGTAGATCAGCGTGAGGTTGCCGAGCTCCTGGTGGCCGGCGAGCGAGCTGGCCTCGGAGGAGACGCCCTCCATGATGTCGCCGTCGGAGGCGATGACGTAGACGTGGTGGTCGAACGGGCTCTCGCCGGGCGCGGCGTCGGGGTCGAGCATGCCGCGCTGGCGACGCTGCGCCATGGCCATGCCGACCGCGGAGGCCAGGCCCGAGCCGAGCGGCCCGGTGGTGATGTCGATGCCCGCGGTGTGGTGGACCTCGGGGTGACCCGGTGTCTTGGACTTGAACGTGCGCAGCGCCTGCAGGTCGGACAGCTCCATGTCCATGCCGGACAGGTAGAGCTGGATGTACTGCGTCAGGCTGCTGTGCCCCGCCGAGAGCACGAACCGGTCGCGACCGAACCACTCCAGGTCGTTCGGGTCGTACTCCATCACGTTGTGGTAGAGCAGGTACGCCAACGGCGCCAGGCTCATCGCGGTGCCCGGGTGGCCGTTGCCGGCCTTCTGCACGGCGTCGGCGGCGAGGACGCGGACGGTGTCGACCGCGCGGACGTCCAGGTCGGTCCAACCGGTGCGAGACACGATGGGGTCGGCGAGGCTGCTGTCGCGGCGGCCGGCGGAAGACTGGTCGTTGGTCACGAGTGCTGGCTCCTTCAAGGGTCGGCCATTGATTCGGTCCCGAGCCTAGTCGCGTGGGTCCACGCCGCACGAGGCCCGGGACCGGGGGCGGCTGAATGGCGTTCGCCCCCGGCTAGACTGGGACAACCACCCGACCACCGGACGGTGTTCCCGGGGGTGTCCCACCACACACGAGCCGTGACGAAGGATGCCGTGACCGCCACCGAGCCGCGCCCGATCCCTGCCGCGGGGACGTCGCACGCGTCGCCGGGAGCCCCGCAGCGCAGTGCGCGCCAGGTGGTTGCCGACTACGTCTCGCTCACCAAGCCCCGCATCATCGAGCTGCTGCTCGTCACCACCTTCCCGGTGATGTTCCTCGCCGAGCGCGGGGTGCCGAGCCTGTGGCTGATCCTCGCCACGCTCATCGGCGGCAGCCTGTCGGCCGGGTCGGCCAACACGCTCAACTGCTACCTCGACCGCGACATCGACCGGCTCATGCACCGCACCGAGGGGCGACCGCTGGTCACCGGCGCGATCACCCCCCGGGCCGCGCTGACCTTCGGGCTGGTGCTCGGCGTCGCGTCGGTGCTGTGGCTCGGGCTGCTGGTCAACTGGCTCTCGGCGATGCTCTCGCTCGGTGCCATCGCGCTGTACGTCGGCTTCTACACGATGCTGCTCAAGCGCCGCACGTCCCAGAACATCGTCTGGGGCGGGGTCGCCGGCTGCATGCCGGTGCTGATCGGCTGGTCCGCGGTCACGAACTCGCTCAGCTGGGCGGCGGTCGTGCTGTTCCTCGTGGTCTTCTTCTGGACCCCGCCGCACTACTGGCCGCTGTCGATGCGCTTCCGCGACGACTACGCCGCCGCCGGCGTCCCGATGCTGCCCGTCGTCGCCGAGCGGCAGCAGGTCGCCCGCCAGGTCGTGCTGTACGCCTGGGCCACCGTGCTCACCTCGCTCGCCCTGATCCCGGTCGGCGGGATGGGCTGGGTCTACACCGTCGTCGCGGTCGTGAGCGGCGGCGTCTTCCTGCTCGAGTCGCACCGGCTGCAGCGCGCCGCCGGGCACCCCGAGGGCGCGGGCATGCGCCCCATGCGCCTGTTCCACTTCTCGATCAGCTACCTGACGCTGGTCTTCCTCGGGGTCGCGATCGACCCGCTGTGGCACCTGCCGCTCGGCTGACCCAGCCCCGCGCGGCTCCGGCACGGTCCAAACTCACGGCCACACTTCGTACGTCAACGCACGATCTGAGCGGGGGAGGCCCGGGATTCCGCGGGCGGGCTCGGCATTTCGTGCGTCAACGCACGATCTGAGCGGGCGAGGCCCAGGATTCCGCGGGCGGGCTCGGCATCCCGTACGTCAACGCACGATCTGCGGCGAGCGCCGCCCGGGTGCGGGGCCGGCCGGGTCAGGCCGTGACGAGGTCCCGGCTGCGCAGCGTGAGGACCGCCCAGGTGACCGCGACGACCAGCAGCGACGCGGCGAGCATGTGCACCAGCACGAGCAGCCACGGGATGCCGGTGAAGTACTGCAGGTAGCCGAGCCCGCCCTGGAACAGGGTGAGGCCGAGGACCACCAGCCAGGCCCGGCGTACTCGCTCGCTGGCCCCGGTGGCATGCGTCGCCACGAGCACCGCGACGACCAGGCCGACGAACAGCATCACCGCGTCGGCGTGCAGCCAGGACACGCTGCGCGGGTCGAACCCGAAGCGTGGGGTGTCGGCGTCGCCGGAGTGCGGGCCGCTGCCGGTGACCACCGTGCCGAGCGCGAGCACGACCGCCAGCACCGCGCTCACGGCGTAGGCGACGGAGCGGATCGCGGGGTGCACGTCGCTGGTCGGCGGCTCGTCACCCTCCTGCGTCACCCGGTAGAGCAGGTAGGTCGACAACCAGATCAGCACCATCGAGGCCAGGAAGTGCAGCGCGACGGTGGTCGGGCTGAGCCCGGTGAGCACGGTGATGCCGCCGACGACGGCCTGCAGCCCCACCCCGATCAGCGGCAGGAAGGCCAAGCGCTTCAACGCTGCTCGCTCGGGCGCCAGCTTCCAGATCGCGACGATCACCAGCAGCGCCGCGATCGACACGACGCCGGTGAGGGTGCGGTTGCCGAACTCGATGAACTTGCGGAAGCCCTCCTCCTGCCCGGCCACCGGGACGAAGGAGTCCGCGGTGCAGCGCGGCCAGGTCGGGCAGCCCAGGCCCGAGCCGGTGAGGCGCACCAGGCCGCCGGTGACCACGATGCCGACCTCGGCGACGAGGTTGACGATCAGCAGTCGGCGCAGCCACGGGTTGGCGGGGGAGTCGGGCACCCGACGAGGGTAGGTCGCGACCTCGGGCGACCCGGCGACCGGGTCGGTCGTTCGCGCAGCGGCCGGGTCAGTCGCTCCAGCGGAACAGCCGCGCCACGAGCGCCGTGCCGAGGACGCTCCAGGCCGCGAGCACCAGGGTGGCCGCGACCGGCAGGCCGCCGTGCATCAGGGCCGAGCGGAGTCCGTCGCCGAGCGCGCCGGAGGGCAGCCACGGGGTGACCTGCTCCAGCGGGGCGGGCAGCAGCCGGCTCGGCAGCAGCAGGCCGCCGCCGACGAGCAGCAGCACCCACACCAGGTTCGCGAGCGCGAGCACCCCCTCGGCGCGCACCGCGCCGGCGAGGGTCAGCGCGAGGCAGACGAAGGCGTACGCCCCGAGCGCGACCAGCAGCAGCGCGCCGGGCAGCCCGGACCAGGCCGGGCGCCAGCCGAGCGCGAGGCCGAGGGCGCCGAGCACCGCCAGCTGCACGAGCAGCACGGCGCCGACCGCGGCCGCCTTGCCGGCGAGCAGCCCGCGCGGCCCCAGCGGGGTGACGCCGAGCAGGCGGAGCAGGCCGTAGCGCCGGTCGAACGCGGTGGCGATGGCCTGCCCGGTGAACGCGGTCGAGACGACCGCCAGCGCGAGCACGCCGGGGGTCGCCACGTCGACGCGCGGCTCGGGCCCGAGGTCGGGGAAGGAGGCGCGCACCAGCCCGACCAGCGCCAGCGCCGGCAGCACCAGCGACACGAGCAGCTGCTCGCCGTTGGACAGCAGCGTGCGGGTCTCGAACACCGCCTGGGCGCGGATGCGCTGCAGCGGTGCCGCAGGGGCGGCCGCGACGTGGCTCATCGCACGTCCTCGGTGAGGGTGAAGTACGTCTGCTCCAGCCCGGCGGACCCGCCCACCTCGTCGACGGTGCCCTCGGCGACCACCCGGCCGCGGGCCACGACGACGACCTTGTCGGCCAGCCGCTCGGCCTCGCCGAAGGAGTGGGTGGAGACCACGAGCGTGGCGCCGAGGTCGCGCACCTCGTCCAGCAGCCGCCACACGTCGCGCCGGGCGTGCGGGTCGAGCCCGGCGGTGGGCTCGTCGAGGAAGACGACCTCCGGGCGCCCGACGAGGGCTGCCGCGAGGGCGACCCGCTGGCGCTGACCACCGGACAACCGGCGTACGGCCGTGCCGGCGAAGGCGTCGATGCCCAGCCGGGCGACGAGGTCGTCGACGTCGGCGGGCCGGCGGTGCATGGCGGCCAGGTGGGTGAGCAGCCGGCGCGGCTTGGTACCGCCGGGCAGGCCGCCGTCCTGCAGCATCACGCCGACGCGGGCGCGGTGCTCGGCGTCGGCGCGCCACGGGTCGCGGCCGAGCACCCGCACGGAGCCGGCGTCGGGGCAGCGCAGCCCCTCGGCCATCTCGATCATCGTGGTCTTGCCGGCGCCGTTGGGGCCGAGGACCGCAGTGATGCGGCCGGCCTCGGCCGTCCAGGACATGTCGTCCAGCGCGACGACGTCGCCGTAGCGATGGCGCAGGCCTGCCACGACGACGGTCTCGGTCACGACCGAGGATTCTAGGCCGCGCCGCGACCTTCCCAGCGGGTGGCCTCCGGCCGCGGTCTCGGGTCTCGGGTCTCGGGCTCGGGGCGGCGGGCACCGGCACGACCTCGCTCGCGGCTGCGGCACGCTCGCGGGTAAGGATCACCTGACTATGCGAGCCCCGGACAATTAGGTCACACTGATGTTGTGATTTTTGCGCTGGACGCCACCGCGCCCTCGGCACCGCCGGTGCCGGGCGGGCGTGCTGGCTCGCGCGAGGACCTGGCCGCGGCGCCCGACAGCACCCGCGAGCGAGTGAAGCAGACCATCTCCGAGCACGGCCCGGTCACCGCCGGCGAGCTCGCGCAGCGCCTGGGGCTCACGCCCGCCGCGGTGCGCCGCCACCTGGAGAGCCTGGCTGAGGCGGGGCTGGTCGAGGAGCACGAGAAGGCCGGCGCCCAGGTGCGCCGCCGGGGCCGGCCCGCACGGTCGTACGTCCTGTCCGAGGCCGGGCACGCCGACCTGCGCGGCGACTACCGCGACCTCGCCGCCGAGGTGCTGCACTTCCTCGCCGAGCAGGGGGGAGAGGCTGCCGTCGCCGCGTTCGCGCAGCGCCGCGCGGCCGATCTCGCGACCCGGCTCGGTCGCCACGTGCAGGACCACGACCGCCCGCTCGCCGAGCGCACCGAGGCGCTGGCCGCCGGGCTGCGCCGCGAGGGCTACGCCGCCTCGGCCCGCCCCGTCGGCGACGACACCCCGCTCGCCGGCGTGCAGCTGTGCCAGGGACACTGCCCGGTGCGCGACGTCGCCGCCGAGTTCCCCCAGATCTGTGACGCCGAGGCGGAAATGTTCTCCGCGCTGCTCGGCGTTCACGTGCAGAGACTTGCCACGCAGGCGCAGGGCGACCACGTCTGCACCACCTTCGTTCCGCTGACCCCCCAAGCCCGCGACGACGCACCCACTGACCGCGCCGTTCGAGCGAACTCCCCCGCGACAGAAAGGGACGCCAGATGAGCACCATCGAAGAGCTCAACCCCGGTCTGAAGGACCTCGGCCGTTACGAGTACGGCTGGGCCGACACCGACGTCGCCGGAGCCTCCGCCCGCCGCGGTCTCTCCGACGAGGTCGCCGCCGACATCTCCCGGCTGAAGAACGAGCCGGAGTGGATGCTGAAGAACCGGCTCAAGGCGCTGCGCCTGTTCGACAAGAAGCCGATGCCCACGTGGGGCAGCGACCTGTCCGGCATCGACTTCGACAACATCAAGTACTTCGTCCGCTCCACCGAGAAGCAGGCGACCACCTGGGACGAGCTGCCCGAGGACATCAAGAACACCTACGACAAGCTCGGCATCCCCGAGGCCGAGAAGCAGCGGCTGATCGCCGGCGTCGCGGCGCAGTACGAGTCGGAGGTCGTCTACCACCAGATCCGCGAGGACCTGGAGGAGAAGGGCGTCGTCTTCGTCGACACCGACACCGGCCTGCGCGAGCACGAGGAGCTCTTCAAGGAGTACTTCGGCTCGGTCATCCCGAGCGGTGACAACAAGTTCGCCGCGCTCAACACGGCCGTGTGGTCGGGCGGGTCGTTCATCTACGTCCCCAAGGGCGTGCACGTGGACATCCCGCTGCAGGCGTACTTCCGCATCAACACCGAGAACATGGGCCAGTTCGAGCGGACGCTGATCATCGCCGACGAGGGCTCGTACGTGCACTACGTCGAGGGCTGCACGGCGCCGATCTACCAGAGCGACTCGCTGCACTCGGCGGTCGTCGAGATCGTCGTGAAGAAGAACGCCCGGGTGCGTTACACGACCATCCAGAACTGGTCGAACAACGTCTACAACCTCGTCACCAAGCGCGCCACCTGCGAGGAGGGCGCGACGATGGAGTGGATCGACGGCAACATCGGCTCCAAGGTGACGATGAAGTACCCCGCCGTCTTCCTGCTCGGCGAGCACGCCAAGGGCGAGACCCTGTCGGTCGCGTTCGCGGGCGAGGGCCAGCACCAGGACGCCGGCGCCAAGATGGTGCACGCCGCCCCCCACACCTCCTCGACGATCGTGTCGAAGTCGGTCGCGCGCGGCGGCGGCCGCGCGTCCTACCGCGGGCTCGTGCAGGTGCTGGAGGGCGCCGAGCACAGCAAGTCGTCCGTGGTCTGCGACGCGCTGCTGGTCGACCAGATCAGCCGGTCCGACACCTACCCCTACGTCGACGTCCGCGAGGACGACGTGCAGATGGGGCACGAGGCGACCGTCTCCAAGGTGAGTGAGGACCAGCTGTTCTACCTGCGCAGCCGCGGGCTCTCCGAGGAGGAGGCCATGGCGATGATCGTGCGCGGCTTCGTCGAGCCGATCGCGCGCGAGCTGCCGATGGAGTACGCCCTGGAGCTCAACCGGCTCATCGAGCTGCAGATGGAGGGCGCGGTCGGCTGATTCCCGTGCCGCCCCGCGTCCCCACCACTGCCCGGAAGGAAAACCTGTAGATGTCCCTGCTCACCCCGGAGAGCAAGTCCCACGTCGACCCGGCCGCCCTCGCGTCCGGCTCGGTGCCCGAACAGTCCCGCGCCGAGCGCGCGACCTCCTTCGAGGTCGCCGACTTCCCCGTGCCCAACGGGCGCGAGGAGGAGTGGCGCTTCACCCCCGTCGACCGGCTCGGCGGGCTGTTCGCCGACGAGCCCGCCGACGACCGCGAGGGCGACCCGGCGGTGTCGGTCGACGTGTCGGCGATCGAGCAGCTGGTGCAGACGCCGCTGGCTCCCGGGCAGGCGCCGCGCGGCACCGTGCTGACCCCGGCCGACCGGGCGGCCGTGGTGGCCTCGGCCAACACGCCGGAGGCGCTGCACGTGCAGATCCCGGCCAACCACGTCGCCGCGGAGCCGCTGCGCATCAACGTGCACGGCAACGGCGTCGGCCGGCGCAGCAACTCCCACGTCGTGCTCGAGGCGGGCGTCAACAGCCAGGCGCTGGTGATCATCGACCACACCGGCAGCGCCGACCTCACGGGCAACCTCGAGGTCGTCACCGGTGACGGCGCCCAGCTGACCGTGGTGTCGCTGCAGCGCTGGGAGGACGACGCCAACCACCTCGGCCAGCACGACGCGCTGGTCGGGCGCGACGCGACGTATAAGCACATCGCGGTGAGCCTCGGCGGCGGGATCGTGCGGCTGAACAGCAACGTCCGCTACGCCGGTGCCGGCGGCGACGCGACCCTGCTCGGCGTCTACTTCGCCGACGCGGGCCAGCACCTGGAGCACCGCTCGTTCGTCGACCACAACGCCCCGCGCGGGACCTCGCTGGTCACCTACAAGGGCGCGCTGCAGGGCGACACGGCGCACACGGTGTGGGTCGGCGACGTGCTGATCCGCGCCGAGGCCGAGGGCATCGAGACCTACGAGCTCAACCGCAACCTGCTGCTCACCGACGGGGCGCGCGCCGACTCGGTCCCCAACCTGGAGATCGAGACCGGCGAGATCGCCGGGGCGGGGCACGCCTCCTCGACCGGCCGTTTCGACGACGAGCAGCTGTTCTACCTGATGGCCCGCGGCATCCCCGAGCAGGAGGCGCGCCGCCTGGTCGTGCGCGGCTTCTTCGCCGACATCATCGGCAAGATCGGCGTGCCCGAGGTCGTCGAGACCCTGATGGAGGCCATCGAGCACGAGCTGGCCCAGGCGGGGGAGTGATGAGCGACCCCACCACCGACCAGTTCGTCCGGGTGTGCCGGGTCGACGAGCTGCCCGACGACGAGGCGGCGGTCGCCGAGATCGACGGCCACCGGGTCGCGATCGTGCGCACCGACGACGGCGTCGTGCACGCGGTCGACGACACCTGCAGCCACCAGAACGTCTCGCTCGCGGAGGGCGAGGTCGACGGCTGCACCATCGAGTGCTGGCTGCACGGCTCGCGCTTCGACCTGCGCACCGGTGAGCCCACCGGTCTCCCGGCCACCCAGCCCATCGCCGTCTATCCCGTGCGCGTCGAGGACGACGAGGTCTTCGTCTCCCTGACGCCCCAGAACCCCATCAGCTGACAAAGGACGAGAACACAGATGACCACGTTGGAGATTCGCGACCTGCACGTCTCGGTCGAGACCGAGCAGGGCGCCAAGGAGATCCTCAAGGGCGTCGACCTGACGGTCCGCTCGGGCGAGACCCACGCGATCATGGGGCCGAACGGCTCGGGCAAGTCCACGCTGGCGTACTCCATCGCCGGGCACCCGAAGTACGTCGTCACCTCCGGCAGCGTCACGCTCGACGGCGAGGACGTGCTCGAGATGGACATCGACGAGCGCGCCCGCGCCGGCCTGTTCCTCGCGATGCAGTACCCCGTCGAGGTGCCGGGCGTCACGGTGAGCAACTTCCTGCGCACCGCCAAGACCGCGATCGACGGCGAGTCGCCGAAGCTGCGCACCTGGGTCAAGGACGTCAAGACCTCCATGGAGAACCTGCGCATGGACCCGGCGTTCGCCGAGCGCAACGTCAACGAGGGCTTCTCCGGCGGTGAGAAGAAGCGCCACGAGATCCTCCAGATGGAGCTGCTCAAGCCGAAGATCGCCGTGCTCGACGAGACCGACTCCGGCCTCGACGTCGACGCCCTGCGCGTCGTCTCCGAGGGCGTCAACCGGGTGCGCGAGGCCAGCGACATGGGCGTCCTGCTCATCACGCACTACACGCGCATCCTCAACTACATCAAGCCCGACTTCGTGCACGTCTTCGTCGACGGCAAGATCGCCGAGGAGGGCGGCCCCGAGCTGGCCGACCGTCTCGAGGCCGAGGGCTACGACCGCTTCCTGAAGGTGAAGGCCTGATCCCGATGACCGAGCGGCACGACACGGCCTCGACGGGGCTGGCCCCCGCCGAGGTCGAGGCCGTGCGGGCCGACGTCCCCACGCTGGCCCGCACGGTCCGCGACGGGCGACCCCTGGTCTATCTCGACTCCGGCGCCACGTCGCTCAAGCCGACGCCGGTGCTCGACGCGGAGCGGGAGTTCTACGAGCAGCACAACTCGGCGGTCCACCGCGGCGCGCACCAGCTCGCCGAGGAGGCCACCGACGCCTTCGAGCAGGCGCGTGAGCGCATCGCCCGGTTCGTCGGGGCGCAGCCGGGCGAGATCGTGTTCACCAAGAACGCCACCGAGGCGCTCAACCTGGTCGCCTACGCCTTCAGCAACGCGGCGGCTCCCGGCGCCATGGACGGCGTGGATCCTGCTGTGGCGCAACGGTTCTCGCTCGGCCCGGGTGACGAGATCGTGGTCACCGAGATGGAGCACCACGCCAACCTGGTGCCGTGGCAGGAGCTGGCGCGGCGCACCGGCGCGACCTTCCGGTGGATCGGTGTGACCGACGACGGCCGGCTCGACCTGAGCGACCTCGAGGAGGTCGTGACCGAGCGCACCAAGGTGCTGGCCTTCAGCCACGTCTCCAACGTCGTGGCCACGGTCAACCCGGTCGAGCCGCTCGTCGCGCGGGCCCGTGAGGTCGGCGCGCTGGTGGTGCTCGACGCCTGCCAGTCGGTGCCGCACCTGCCGGTCGACGTGACCGAGCTGGGCGTCGACTTCGCCGCGTTCAGCGGGCACAAGATGCTGGGCCCGCTCGGCATCGGCGTGCTGTGGGGCCGCCCCGAGCTGCTCGCCGCGATGCCGCCGTTCATCACCGGCGGGTCGATGATCCGCACGGTGCGGATGGAGGGCACGACCTACGACGCGCCCCCGCAGCGCTTCGAGGCCGGCACCCCCGTCGTCGCCCAGGCGGTCGGGCTCGCCGCCGCCTGCGACTACCTCTCCGAGCTCGGCATGGACCGGGTGGCCGCGCACGACCAGGTGCTGATGGCGTACCTGCTCGACGGGCTCGCGCAGCGCCCGTGGGTGCGCGTGCTCGGGCCGGCCGACGCCGAGTCCCGTGCCGGCGCAGTCGCTTTCGAGGTCGACGGCGTGCACCCGCACGACGTCGGGCAGGTGCTCGACGACGCCGGCGTGGCCGTGCGCACCGGGCACCACTGCGCCTGGCCGCTGCACCGCCGGCTCGGCGTCAACGCCAGCACGCGCGCCAGCTTCGGGCCGTACACCACCACCGACGACCTCGACGCGTTCCTCACCGCGCTCGACCGCGTCCCGGAGGTCTTCAAGCTGGGGGAGAGCGCCTGATGGACCTCTATCAGGAGCTCATCCTCGAGCACTCCAAGCGGCCGCAGCACGCCGGGCTGCGTGAGCCGTTCGAGGGCGAGGCCTACCACGTCAACACCACCTGCGGCGACGAGGTGACCTTGCGCGTGCACCGCGACGGCGACACCGTGGTGGACGTGTCGTACGACGCGCTCGGCTGCTCCATCTCCGTCGCCTCGGCCTCGATCCTGGCCGAGGAGAGCATCGGGCACAGCCTCGAGGAGGTCCGCGAGACCTATGCCGCGATGCGCGGCATGCTCACCAGCAAGGGAGCCGACCCCGGCGACGAGGAGACCATCGGCGACGGCGTCGCCCTCGCCGGCGTCGCCAAGTACCCCGCCCGCGTGAAGTGCGCCCTGCTGCCCTGGGCAGCGCTCACCGACGCACTCGCACGCACCGGCGCAGACATCAGCCCCGAACCGACCAGCGGGAGGACCGCATGAGCGACACCCAGACCCCGGCCAACGTCGCCGACGTCGAGGAGGCCATGCGCGACGTGGTCGACCCCGAGCTCGGCATCAACGTCGTCGACCTCGGACTCGTCTACGGCATCACCGTCGACCCCGAGGGCCATGCCGTGCTCGACATGACCCTGACCTCGGCGGCTTGTCCGCTCACCGACGTCATCGAGGACCAGACCACCGCCGCGCTCGACGGGCTGGTGTCCTCCTCCCGGATCAACTGGGTGTGGATGCCGCCGTGGGGCCCGGACAAGATCACCGACGACGGCCGCGAGCAGCTGCGCGCCTTGGGTTTCAATATCTAGTTCCTTTGGATTCGGCTCCTCCGCCGAGAGCCCGTCGCAGGCTCCGGTCTCCTCGGCATCGTCGCCGAATCGGCGGCGTCCGGGCCTGACCAGGTTCCGTCGCCCGGCGGCTGCATTTCGTGCGCCAGTGAACGATCTGGGGGAGGCAACCCGCGGGATTCCCGGGGTTGCCTCCCTCATTTCGTGCACCGGTGAACGATATGAGGCAGGGGCGTGGGGTCAGCGCGGGGTGGGGTCGGCGGCGAGCAGCTCGTGCAGGCGGGCGTGCCAGGTGCCCGCGACGCTGAGGTAGGGCTCCTCGCTGCACCGGATGCGCGCGAGCAGGTCCTGGGCGGTCTGCTCGACGGCGCGTACGACGTCGGCGGGGTAGGCGTAGAGCACCTGGTGCTCGGCGAACTCGTCCTCGTCCACCAGCTGCGCGGCCGACCACGGGTCGTCCCGGCCGACGACGATGTCCAGGTCGAGGTCGACCGCGCGCAGCTCCCAGCCGGTGCCGGTCTCGACCAGCTCGGCCGGCGTCGTCAGGTCCAGGTAGAGCCGCAGCGCCGGCTTCCCGTTGAAGCCGGCGACGAACCAGGCGTCGACCGGTACCCACCGCACATGGAAGTTGCGGGTCTCGAACTCGAAGCCCGGTCGGCGCACGCGACCGCCCGGACCCGCGCCGAGCCAGTGGCCGAACGCGTCGGCGCCGAGGTAGCGCAGCTCGGCCGTCCAGTGCTGGGTGCCGTCCCACTTGCGCATGCGCGAGAGCACCTGCGCGCCGTGGGCGGGCGGCACGTCAGCCGAGGTCCTGCGCGCGGAAGGTGTCGCAGGCGTTGACGTCGCCGGTGTTGTAGCCCTGGACGAACCACTTCTGACGCTGCACCGCCGAGCCGTGCGTCCAGTTCTCCGGCGTCACCCGGCCCTGCGCCTTCTCCTGGATGCGGTCGTCACCCACGGCGGAGGCCGCCGAGAGCGCCGACTGGATGTCCTGCTGCGTCACCGGTTCGATCAGCTGCTCGCCGCCCTGGTCGGTGGTGGTCGAGGCGTTGCGGGTCCAGATGCCGGCGTAGCAGTCGGCCTGCAGCTCGGTGCGCACCGCGGCCGAGGTGGGGCCCTGCGGGTCCTGCTGGGCGCGACCGAGCACCCCGAAGATGTTCTGGACGTGGTGGCCGTACTCGTGCGCGACGACGTACATCTGGGCGAGGTTGCCGCCGTCCGAGCCGTACTTGGTGCTCAGCTCGTTGAAGAACGACACGTCGATGTAGATCTTCTGGTCCAGCGGGCAGTAGAACGGGCCCATCGCCGAGGAGCCGGTGCCGCACGCGGTCTGCGTGGCGCCGGAGTAGAGCACGGTCTTGGCCGGGGTGTACTCCTGGCCGTACTGCGGCAGCGCCTGCGACCAGAAGTTCTGCACGCTGTTGACGGTGCCGATCACCCGGCAGGTGTCGTCACGGTTGGCGTCGGCGCCGGTCTTGCACTGGGAGATCCGCTGGCTCACCGTGTCGCCGCCCGCCCCGGCCGCCGACACCTCGTTGGAGCTCATGCTCATCCCGCCGGGCTGGCCGCTCGGGGTGGAGGGGTCACCGGTCAGGTTGCCGCCGAAGAACATCATGATCAGCAGCAGGATCAGCCCGCCGATGCCGCCGACGCCGACCCCGCCGGGCAGGGCGCCGCCGCCTCCGCCGCCGAAGCCTCCGCCGCCGCTGCCGCCGGACTCGACCTGTGAGGTGTCCAGCTGTGCGTTGTCGTTGAACGTCACGATGGGCCTTTCGTGGACCGGCGCCCGAAACTCGTTCGGGCGCGCCTGGTACTCGGCCGTACACTACCGGTGAAAGGCCAGGACGCCTGGACCGCGAACGCGGACCGGCGTCCTTGTTGCTGCCCGGACCCTGGAGGAGACCCCGCCGTGATCACCGCGACCGACGTCGAGCTGCGTGTGGGCGCGCGTCTCCTGCTGTCCGGAGCCTCCTTCCGGGTGGCTGCGGGGGACCGGGTCGGGCTGGTCGGGCGCAACGGCGCCGGCAAGACCACCCTGACCAAGGTGCTCGCGGGCGAGGGCCAGCCCAGCGCCGGCACGGTGACCAGCTCGGGCGAGGTCGGCTACCTGCCGCAGGACCCGCGCACCGGCGACCTCGAGGTCACCGCGCAGGCGCGCATCCTGTCCGCACGCGGCCTGGACGTCGTCACCGAGCAGCTGCGCGCCGCCGAGACCGCGATGGCCGACGAGGACGACGAGCGGCGCGAGCGCGCCATGAAGAAGTACGCCCGCCTCGACGCCGAGTTCACCTCGCGCGGGGGCTATGCGGCCGAGTCCGAGGCGGCCTCCATCGCCTCCAGCCTGGGCCTGCCCGAGCGGGTGCTCGGCCAGCCGCTGCGCACCCTGTCGGGCGGTCAGCGCCGCCGCGTGGAGCTCACCCGGATCCTGTTCTCCGGGGCCGAGACGCTGCTGCTGGACGAGCCGACCAACCACCTCGACGCCGACTCGATCGTCTGGCTGCGCGACTACCTCAAGGCCTACCAGGGCGGGCTCATCATCATCAGCCACGACGTCGAGCTGCTCGAGACCGTCGTGACCCGGGTGTTCCACCTCGACGCCAACCGCGGCGAGCTGGACCTGTACAACGTCGGCTGGAAGGCATACCTGCAGCAGCGCGAGACCGACGAGCGCCGCCGCAAGCGCGAGCGCGCCAACGCCGAGAAGAAGGCCGGTGCGCTGCTGGCCCAGGCCGACAAGATGCGAGCCAAGGCCACCAAGGCGACCGCCGCGCAGAACATGGCCCGGCGGGCCGAGCGGCTCCTCGCCGGCGCCGAGGGCGGTCGGCAGCAGGACCGGGTCGCGCGGCTGCGCTTCCCGCAGCCGGCGCCGTGCGGGCGCACGCCGCTCACCGCCGAGGGGCTGTCGCGGTCGTACGGCTCGCAGGAGGTGTTCACCGACGTCGACCTGGCGATCGACCGGGGTTCGCGCGTCGTCGTGCTCGGCCTCAACGGCGCGGGCAAGACCACGCTGCTGCGCATCCTCTCCGGCGTCGACGAGCCGGACACCGGGGCGGTGCAGGAGGGGCACGGGCTCAAGCTCGGCTACTACGCCCAGGAGCACGAGAACCTCGACACCTCCCGGTCGGTGCTGCAGAACATGAAGAGCGCCGCACCCGACCTGGGCGAGACCGAGGTGCGCAAGGTGCTCGGCTCGTTCCTGTTCACCGGCGACGACGTCGACAAGCCCGCCGGGGTGCTGTCCGGTGGCGAGAAGACCCGGCTGTCGCTGGCGCTGCTCGTGGTGTCGTCGGCCAACGTGCTGCTGCTGGACGAGCCCACCAACAACCTCGACCCCGCCTCGCGCGAGGAGATCCTCGGTGCGCTGCGGACGTACGAGGGCGCGGTCGTGCTCGTCACGCACGACGAGGGCGCGGTGGCCGCCCTCGAGCCGGAGCGGGTGCTGCTGCTGCCCGACGGGGTCGAGGACCTGTGGGGACCCGACTACTCCGAGCTCGTCGAGCTGGCCTGAGCCCTGCCCGCGGCGCACTAGCCTGGCCGGGTGAGCTCTACGACCCGGGTGCACGAGCGGATCGTCGTCGACCGCGACGGCCCGTTGCTGACCGTCACGCTCGACCGTCCCGAGCGGCACAACGCGATGGTGCCGAGCATGTGGACCGCGCTGGCGCGGCTCGGAGCCGACCTGCCCACCGACGTACGCGTGGTGGTGCTTCGCGGGTCCGGCGCCAGCTTCTCGTCGGGTCTGGACCGCGCCCTGCTGACCCCCGGCGGGGTTCCGGGGGAGCGCGACCTGCACCTGCAGGCCAGCGGAGGCGAGCAGCAGCTTGTCGACGAGATCGGTTCGTACCAGAAGGGATTCAGCGTCTGGCGGGAGTGTCCGGCGATCACCGTCGCGGCCGTGCACGGACACGCGATCGGCGCCGGGTTCCAGCTCGCGCTGGCCTGCGACCTGCGCATCGTGGCCGACGACGTGCAGCTCGCGATGCGCGAGACGTCGCTCGGTCTGGTGCCCGACCTCGCCGGCACGCACCCGCTGGTGCGGCTGGTGGGCTACTCCCGCGCGCTGGAGATCTGCCTGACCGGGCGGGCCGTCGGCGCCCGGGAGGCCGTCGACTGCGGGCTCGCCTCGCTGAGCGTCCCGCTCGCCGAGCTGGACGAGGCCACCCGCGACCTCGCCGACGCCGTGCTGGCCAACCCGCCCGCGGCGGTCCTGGAGCTGAAGCGGCTGCTGCGGGCGGCCGAGAGCTCCACGCCCGAGCAGCAGCAGTACGCCGAGCGCACGACGCAGGCCCGGTTGCTCGCCGCGATGGCGGACCGCCGGTGAGCCCCCGGCGCACCCGCCCGCGAGATCGCGACCCGGAATGACTTGACCTCACGTGCGCTTGAACCTTCAGGGTGAACGCATGAGGAAGAGGATGACCGCATGAGCATGGGTGGCACGGCGTGGTCGGCGCTGCACTCGATGTCGCGTGACGACGTGGGCGACGTGCGCCTGCGCCCGGGCACCGGGCGGCGCGTGCTGACCTACGCCGGGCCGTACCGCCAGCAGATCGTCGTGTTCCTGGTGCTGACGGTGCTCGACGCACTGCTCATCGTCGCCACGCCGCTCCTGCTCAAGGAGATCGTGGATCGCGGTGTGACACAACAGGACTCGGGCCTGGTCATCCGACTGTCGCTGCTCGTGGCACTCATCGCGGTCTTCGACGCCGGCCTGTCGATCCTGCTGCGCTGGATGTCCGCCCGCATCGGCGAGGGGCTGATCTTCGACCTGCGCCGGCAGGTGTTCGCGCACGTGCTGCGCCAGCCCGTCGCGTTCTTCACCCGCACCCAGACCGGCTCGCTCGTGACCCGGCTCAACTCCGACGTGGTCGGCGCGCAGCAGGCGTTCACCTCGGTGCTGTCCAACGTCGTGAGCAACGTGCTCGGGCTGGCCATCGTGCTCGTGACGATGCTCCTGCTGTCGTGGCAGCTGACGCTCATGGCGCTCCTGCTCGTGCCGCTCGTGCTGATCCCGACCCGGCGGATGGGCCGCCGGCTCGCCGGCCTCAGCCGCACCCAGATGCAGCACAACGGCGACCTCGGCGCGCGCACGTCGGAGCGGTTCAACGTGGCCGGAGCGATGCTCGTCAAGCTCTACGGCCGCCCCGAGCAGGAGGACCGGGAGTACGCCGCCAGCGCCGCCCAGGTGCGCGACGCGGGCGTCGCCATCGCGGTCAACCGCGGCATCTTCATGAACGCGCTGCTGCTCATGGCCGCTCTCGCGACGGCGATCGTCTACGGCGCCGGGGGAGTGCTGGCCGTCCAGGGCAGCCTCACGATCGGCACCCTGCTGGCCATGGCTGCCCTCCTCGGCCGGATGTACGCCCCGCTCACCACCCTGTCCAACGTGCGCATCGACGTGATGACGGCGCTGGTGTCGTTCGAGCGGGTCTTCGAGATCCTCGACCTGCGGCCGCTGGTGGCCGAGCCCGAGCGCCCGACCCGCCTGCCCGACGGGCCGCTCGAGGTGCGGCTGCGGCACGTCGACTTCGCCTACCCCGGCGCCGACCAGGTGTCGCTGCCGTCGCTGGAGACCGTCGGCGCGGGCGACCGCGACGCGGGGGCGCTCGTGCTGCACGACATCGACCTGCGGGTGCGCCCCGGCGAGATGGTCGCGCTCGTCGGCCCGAGCGGCGCCGGCAAGAGCACCCTGACCAGCCTCGTCGCGCGGCTGTACGACCCCACCTCGGGCGCGGTGACCGTCGGCGACGTCGACCTGCGCGAGGTGGCGGGCGAGGACCTGCGCAGCCGCCTCGGGGTGGTCTCGCAGGAGGCCCACCTCTTCCACGACACGATCCGCGCGAACCTGCTGTACGCCCGCCCGGACGCGACCGAAACCGAGCTGGAGCGCGCCCTGCGCGACGCCCAGGTCTGGCACCTCGTGGAGTCGCTGCCGAACGGCCTCGACACGGTCGTGGGGGACCGCGGCCACCGGCTGTCCGGCGGCGAGAAGCAGCGGCTGGCCATCGCGCGGCTGCTGCTCAAGGGCCCCTCCGTCGTCGTTCTCGACGAGGCCACGGCCCACCTCGACAGCGAGTCCGAGGCCGCCGTGCAGCGGGCGCTGGACACCGCGCTGGAGGGGCGCACGTCGCTGGTCATCGCCCACCGGCTGTCCACCGTCCGTGACGCCGACCAGATCCTGGTCGTCGACGGCGGCCGGATCGTCGAGCGCGGCGACCACCGCAGCCTGCTGGCCCGCGGCGGGCTCTACGCCGACCTCTACCGCACCCAGTTCCGCGAGCAGGCCAGCGCCTGACGGTGCGGCGCCTGCCTCAGGCGTCCTCTTCGTCCCAGATGCGCTGCTTCTTCGGCCTCGGTGCCCGCTCGGCGCGCCCCGGCAGCTCCCGGCGGGCCGCCAGCAGCACCAGCACCGGGAACGCGATCATCGCGAGCCACCACTGCAGGGCGTAGCTGAGGTTGATGCCCGCAGCGGACCCCAGGTCGGGCCGGCCGAGCTGGGCCGGCCGCTCGGCCGGCGACGGCTGCTCGGAGCCCATCCGGACGTACGCGCTCCGGTCCATCGCGACGCCGGTCTGCTGCTCCACGAGCGGCGGGTTGATCGAGGACACCTGACCCGGCACGGCGTCGCGCTTGAGGTCCGGCTCGGCGGGCCGCATCCACCCCACGACGGTCACCTGGCCGGACGGCGCGGGCGGCACCTCCGGCGGGGTCTCGGCGGTGGGGCCGTTGGGCACCCAGCCGCGGTCGACCAGCACGGTGCGGCCGTCGTCGGCGCGGAACGGCAGCACCACCTCGTAGCCGTACGTGCCCGACAGCGGCCGGTTGCGCACGAGGGTCTGCGCGCCGGTGTCGTAGCTGCCGACCAGGCGCACCTGCCGCCACTGGTCCTGCGGCGCGAGCTCGCTGGTCGGGGTCGGCAGGACCTCGCCGAGCGGGACGGGGGTGGCGTCGTAGTTGTTCTTGATGGTGGTCTGCGTCAGGTTGCGCGACTCCCAGCGGCTCCACTGCCACCGTCCGAGGAACAGACAGGCCACCGCGGCGACGAGCGCGACCAGCAACCACGCGATCCAGCGGCGGGTGGCGAGCACTCGGAGCACCCCGTGACGGTACCTCGACGTAGATTGGGGGAATGAGCCGGACCAGCCTCCCGATGCCGCGCCCGCGTGCCGATGCGCGCCTGGTCGACCGCTACGGGCGCGTCGGCCGTGACCTGCGCGTCTCGGTGACCGACCGCTGCAACCTGCGCTGCACGTACTGCATGCCCGCCGAGGGTCTGCCCTGGCTGGCCAAGCCCGAGATGCTCACCGACGACGAGCTGGTGCGCCTCATCGGCATCTTCGTCGACCTCGGCGTGCGCCAGGTGCGCTTCACCGGCGGTGAGCCGCTGCTGCGCCGGTCGCTGACCGATGTCGTACGCCGGGTGGCGGCGCTCGAGCCGCGCCCCCAGATGGCGCTCACCAGCAACGGCATCGGCCTGGACCGGCTGGCCGCGCCCCTCGCCGAGGCGGGGCTGGACCGGGTCAACGTCTCGCTCGACACCGTCGACCGCGACACGTTCAAGCAGCTGACCCTGCGCGACCGCCTCGCCGACGTCGAGGCAGGTCTGAAGGCCGCGGCCGACGCCGGCCTCACGCCGGTCAAGGTCAACTCCGTCGCGATGCGCGGCGTCAACGAGCACCGGGTCGCCGAGCTGCTGCAGTGGTGCCTCGACCGCGGCTACGAGCTGCGGTTCATCGAGCAGATGCCGCTCGACGCGCAGCACGCGTGGACCCGCGACGAGATGATCACCGTCGACGAGCTGCACGAGCGGCTCGCGGAGCGGTTCACCCTCACTCCGCTGCCCGACGCCTCCCGCGGGAGCGCGCCGGCCGAGCGGTTCCTCGTCGACGGCGGGCCCGCGACGGTCGGGATCATTGCCAGCGTGACGCGGCCGTTCTGCGGCGCGTGCGACCGCGTCCGGCTGACCGCCGACGGGCAGGTGCGCAACTGCCTGTTCGCCCGCGGCGAGGGCGACCTGCGCGCGCTGCTGCGCGGCGGGGCCGACGACGAGACGATCGCCGCGGCGATCACCGGCGAGATGGCGCGCAAGCGCGCCGGCCACGGCATCGACGACGAGTCGTTCGTGCAGCCCGACCGGCCGATGTCGGCGATCGGCGGCTGAGGGGGGATCTCGATACGGCCACCGCTAGCGCTCCGGCCTACTCGATCAGCGTGGGGGTGCCGGCGTGTTCGATCAGCGTGGGCGTGGTGCTCAGCCGTCGGTGGGCTCGAGCCGGTCGACCGGCACGACGTCGCGCGCGAACCCGCGCAGCGACAGGAACTCCCACAGCGTCTCGCGGTGGGGGTCGCAGGCGAGCCAGACCTTGCGGCGCTCGGGTGTGTGCAGGGTCGGGTTGTTCCAGCGCACCGCCCACACCGCCTCGGCCCGGCAGCCCTTGGCGCTGCAGACCAGGTCGTCGCCGCTCACGAGGTGCGGGAGCTGCCGTGCGCGGCCGGGCCGTCGATGCGCTTCTGGCGCCGGTCGGGACGCACCGACCCCAGCACGTCGATGCGTCGCTGCTGCGCCGCGTTGGCGAAGATGACGGCGACGTAGGGCAGCACGACCGCGAGGGCCACGCACACCCAGCGCAGCACGCCGGTGAAGACGAACGCCCCGACGAAGCACGCCGTGCGGATCCCCATGGAGATCAGGTAGTTGCGGACCCGGTTGTCGTGGTCGTCGCGGGGGTTGGCAGGCAAGCTGGTGGCCGACGGCACCGAGCTGGTCTGGTCGTGGCGAGTGCGCCTGCTCATCCCTCAACGGTACGCCTGGTGGCACGAGGTACGACTACCGCGGGGTAGTCGGATAGCGTCGCCAGCGCAGCCCCCGAGCAAGCGTCAGGAGCCTCTTCGTTGAGCGACAGCCCACGTCCCGTCCTGGTCACCGGCGGCAACCGCGGCATCGGCCTCGCGGTCGCCCGCGCCCTCGCTGAGGGGGGTGACCGCGTGGTGGTCGCGAGCCGCTCCGGCGAGGCGCCCGACGGACTCGAGGCGGTGCAGTGCGACGTCTCCGACACCGCCTCGGTCGACGCCGCGTTCACCGCCGCCGAGCAGCTGGTCGGCGGCCCGATCGAGGTGCTCGTCGCGAACGCCGGCATCACCTCCGACACCCTGCTGCTGCGGATGTCCGACGAGGACTTCGCCACCGTGCTCGACACCAACCTCACCGGCGCCTTCCGCTGCGCCCGCCGCGCCAGCAAGGGGATGATCCGGCTCAAGCGCGGCCGGATGATCTTCATCTCCAGCGTGGTCGGCCTGCTCGGCTCGGCCGGGCAGGTCAACTACGCCGCGAGCAAGGCCGGGCTGGTCGGCATGGCCCGCTCGATCACCCGCGAGCTGGGCGGTCGCAACATCACCGCCAACGTCGTCGCCCCCGGCTTCATCGACACCGAGATGACCCAGGCGCTCAGCGAGGACCAGCGGGCGGCGTACGTCAAGCAGATCCCCGCCGGGCGCCTCGCCGAGGCGAGCGAGGTCGCGGCCGCGGTGCGCTTCCTCGCCGGGCCCGACGCGGCGTACATCTCCGGAGCCGTGCTGCCCGTCGACGGCGGCCTCGGCATGGGCCACTGACCAGGGAAGGACGACCGATGGGTCTGTTGGAGAACAAGACGATCCTCGTGACCGGCGTGCTGATGGACTCCTCCATCGCCTTCCACGTCGCCCGGCTCGCGCAGGAGGAGGGCGCCACGGTGGTGCTCACCTCCTTCGGGCGCACGATGAAGATCACCTCGACCATCGCCAAGCGGCTGCCGACCACCCCCGAGGTGCTCGAGCTCGACGTCACCGAGCAGGAGCACCTGGACTCCCTCGCCGACCGGGTGCGCGAGATCTCGCCGCAGCTGGACGGCGTGCTGCACTCGATCGGCTTCGCGCCGCCGGGCGCCTTCAACTTCCTCGAGGCCGACTGGGACGACGTCGCGACGGCGATGCAGGCCTCGGCCTACTCGCTCAAGGCCCTCGCGACCGCGGCGCTGCCGCTGATGACCGACCGGTCCTCGCTCGTCGGGCTCACCTTCGACGCGAAGTTCGCCTGGCCGCTGTACGACTGGATGGGCGTCGCGAAGGCCGCGTTCGAGTCGACCAACCGCTACCTCGCCCGCGACCTCGGCCCGCAGGGCGTGCGCTGCAACCTGGTCTCGGCCGGCCCGATCCGCACCACCGCCGCCAAGTCGATCCCCGGGTTCGAGGAGTTCGAGCGGGTCTGGGACAACCGCGCCCCGCTCGGCTGGGACGTCAAGGACCCCGAGCCCGCCGCCAAGGCGTGCGTGGCGCTGCTCAGCGACTGGTTCCCGGCCACGACCGGCGAGATCGTGCACGTCGACGGCGGCGTGCACGCGATGGGGCAGTAGTTCTTTGGTCCGGCTCCTCCTCCGGGAGGCCCTTGCTGCGCTGCGGGCCTCCCGGCATCGTCGCCGAACCGGTGCGATGGGTGAGGGTGCGTGTCCCGCTGCGGGTTGGCGGGCCTCCCGGCATCGTCGCCGAACCGGGGCGATGGGTGAACGCGACGTCGCCGGACCAGTCCTGCTCCACCCGGCAGGGCCGCTGATGCTCCTGGCTACGCTCGTCCGTGATGGTTGACGACCCCAGCATCCCTGTGCCCGTCGTGGCGACCGAGGTCCGGGTCCTGGAGGGGCCGAACCTGTACTTCACGCGCCCGGCGATCAAGGTCAGCCTGCGGCTGCCGGGCTACCTGGCGGCCGACGAACCGGCGATGCAGGCGCTGGCCGGCGAGCTGCGGCTGCCGCGCTCGGCGCCCGGGCCGGCCGGCACCGCCAGCCGCCAGCGGTTCGTCGTGCGCCTCGTCGAGCGGGTCGTACGCCGGCTCGCGGCTGCGGCGGGCACCGTGCGCCTGGGCGTGCGTGTGCGGCCCGGCGGCGCCGCCGACGAGATCGTCGTCGCCCTGCCCTGGCGCTCCCGCGAGCGCGGGCAGGCGATGGGCGAGGCGATCGCGCCGCTGCTGCAGCGCGTCCTGGAGACGACGGCGGGGGATCCCGCCGGGGAGCAGGCCGTGGCGACGGCCGTCGAGGAGGCCGCCGCCGGCATCCGGGCCGTGCCGGAGGGTCCGCGGCCGCGCACGACCGCGCCCAAGGTCCCCGTGGTGGCCATCACCGGGACCAACGGCAAGACCACGACGACCCGGCTCGTGGCCCACCTGGGCATGATCGCCGGGCTGCGCACCGGCTGGAGCTCGACGGACGGCGTGCTCGTGCAGGGGGAGCTCGTCGAGAAGGGCGACTACTCCGGGCCGGCCGGCGCCCAGGCCGTGCTGTCGGCGCCCGGGGTGCAGCTGGCGGTGCTCGAGACCGCTCGTGGCGGGATGCTCTTCAAGGGGCTCGGGGTGCCGGTCAACGACGTCAGCGTGGTGACCAACGTCAGCGCCGACCACCTCGGCATGCAGGGCATCGACACCATCGACCAGCTGGCCGAGGTCAAGGCGATCATCACCCGGGTCACCAAGCCCCAGGGCTGGGTCGTGCTCAACGGCGACGACCCGCGCGTGTGGGCGATGCGCACCGGGGCGAGCGGTCGCATCTGGTGCTTCTCGCTCGACCCCGACTCACCGTCGCTGCGCGAGGCGCTGCAGTCGGGCGGCCGCGGCATCACCGTGCTCGACGGCGACCTCGTCGTGCTCTCGCCCGGCCACCCGCCGGAGCGGCTCGTCTCGGTGCTCGACGTCCCGATGACCCTCGGCGGGCTGTCGGCGCACAACCTCGCCAACGCCCTCGCGGGCGCCGCGGCCGGCCTCGGCGCCGGCCTCTCGCCCGACGCGGTCGCCGAGGGGCTCGCGACCTTCGCCCCCGACTCGCAGCACAACGCCGGCCGGATGAACATCTACTCCACGCCGCTCGCCGGCGGCGGGGAGGTCACCGTCATCCTCGACATGGCGCACAACGAGGGCGGGCTCGAGGCGCTGCTGCGCGTCGGGCGAGGGCTGGTCGAACCGGGGTCGCAGCTGCTCCTCGGCCTCGGCACCGGCGGCGACCGCACCGACGAGATCCTGCGCACGCTCGGCGTCATGGCCGGGCTCGAGGCCGACCGGGTGCACGTCCAGCACAAGGAGAAGTACCTGCGCGACCGCACGATGGACGAGCTCGAGGCGCTGCTCGTCGA
The DNA here is from genome assembly GCF_006716095.1 of Barrientosiimonas humi. Classification (NCBI taxonomy): domain Bacteria; kingdom Bacillati; phylum Actinomycetota; class Actinomycetes; order Micrococcales; family Dermacoccaceae; genus Barrientosiimonas; species Barrientosiimonas humi. The sequence continues at coordinate 1,454,518 of NZ_VFOK01000001.1, read as the reverse complement.
GGGCCTGGGTCAGGTCGGCGTGACGCCGGTGTCGAGCTCGCCCACGGAGCTCGAGGGCCTCGAGGCGCTGCTCGCCGACGCGCGCGACGGCGACGTGCTGGCGATGATGACCCACTCCCACCGGGCCCAGCTGCACGACTGGCTGCTCGCGCAAGGTTCGCACGAGGACGACCCAGCAACGGTGCGCCGCAAGGTGATTCGCGCGCGAGGCGAGCACGAGGCCGAGGAGCGCATCGCCGCGCTCTGGGCGATCGACGACGCCGACGAGCGGATCGTGCAGGCGCAGGAGCTGCGCGAGGCGTTCCCCGACGACGCGCGCGTGCTCTACGAGCTGGCGGGGACGTACGACAGCGCAGACCGCGAGGACGAGGCGCTGGCGGCGTACGACGACGCCCTGCGGCTCGGGCTGCGCGAGCCGTACTACCACCGCGCGCTCATCCAGAAGGCGTCGACGCTGCGTCACCTGGGGCGGCTGGAGGAGTCGCTGGCGATCCTCGACGCGCTGCGCGCGGACCGGCCCGACAGCGAGGCGGTGGCGGCGTTCCGGGCGCTGACGCTGCACGACCTGGGTGACGACGGCGCTGCGCTCGGCGACGTCCTGCGGCTGCTGGTGCAGCGCTCGAAGGATGCCGACATGGACGAATACCGTTCTGCGCTGGTGAGATTCGGCGACGAGATCGACTGAGCTAGCGAGGGTGGGCGACCGATGACGTTCCCGGACCGAGTGATCAGCGGCGCCGTGCACTACTTCCGCGTGCACCCCGACCTGTGGGCCGACCGGCTGGCGCGCGTGGCGGCGATGGGGCTGAACACCGTCGAGACCTACGTCGCCTGGAACTTCCACTCGCCGGCCCCGGGGACGTACGACTTCACCGGCTGGCGCGACCTCCCGCGCTTCGTGGAGCTGGCGGGGGAGCAGGGGCTGCAGGTGCTGCTGCGCCCGGGCCCGTACGTCTGCGCCGAGTGGGACCTCGGCGGCCTCCCCGCGTGGCTGCTGCGCGACCCCGGCCTGCGGCTGCGCTGCTGCGACCCGGCCTTCCTCGCCGCGGTCGACGACTACCTCGACCGGTTGCTGCCCCTGGTGGTGCCGCTGCAGGCGACCCGCGGCGGGCCGGTCGTGGCGGTGCAGGTGGAGAACGAGTACGGCTCCTTCGGCGACGACGCGGACTACCTGCGGCACGTGCGCGACGGCCTCGTCGGCCGCGGCATCGACGTCCCGCTGTTCACGTCCGACGGCCCCGGCCCGGACCACCTCGCCTCCGGGACGCTGCCCGGCACGCTCGCGACGGTGAACTTCGGCTCCCGGGTCGCGGAGGCGTTCGGTGAGCTGGAGCGGTTCCGGCCCGGTGAGCCGAAGATGTGCATGGAGCTGTGGCACGGCTGGTTCGACCACTGGGGCGAGCAGCACCACACCCGTGACCCCGGCGAGGCGGCCGCGGTGCTGGAGGAGATCCTCGCCGCGGGCGGCTCGGTGAACCTCTACATGGCCCACGGCGGCACGAGTTTCGGGCTGTGGAGCGGCGCCAACCTGGAGGCCGGGCACCAGCCGACCGTGACGAGCTACGACTACGACGCGCCGGTCGGCGAGGCCGGTGAGATCACCGAGAAGTTCCACGCCTTCCGCACCGTCATCGGCCGGTACGCCCACCTCCCCGAGCGCGAGCCGCCCGCCCTGCCTCCTCGGCTGGCTCCGCAGACGCTGCCGGTCGAGCGCTGGGCGCCCTTCGGCGCCGCCTCGGCGGCATGGGGCGACGCCGTGCACGGACCGGCGCCGCGCTGGATGGAGGAGGTCGGCAGCGGCCGGGGTCTCGTGCTCTACCGCGGCAGCGTGCTGGTCCCGCCGGACGGTGGCCGGCTGGTGCTGGAGGACCTGGCCGACCGCGCCCACGTCTTCGCCGACGACCGGCTCGTCGGGGTGGTGGACCCCGCGGAGGCTGCGGCGGGCATCGAGCTCGCACCGCGCCCCGACGGCGCACCGACCCGGCTCGAGCTGCTGGTGGAGAACCGGGGCCGGGTCAACTTCGGACCGGGTCTCGGCCGCGACCGCAAGGGCGTCGGCGCCGTTCGGCTCGGCAACCGGTTCGTCCACGGGTGGCAGACCGTGCCCATCGAGCTGGACGCCGACGGGTTCACCGATGCCGTCGCGTTCGGTGGCGAGCCGGCGGGAGAGCCCGCGCCGACGTACGCCGGGGTGACGGTGCACGTCGACGCCCCGGCCGACGGCTTCCTCGCCCTGCCCGGTTGGGGGCGCGGCTTCGTGTGGCTCGGCGGGTTCCTGCTCGGCCGCTACGACGAGGCCGGGCCGCAGCGCACGCTGTACGCCCCCGCTCCGCTCTGGCGGGCCGGCGCCAACGAGGTGGTGGTGCTCGAGATGGCCCACGTCGGCGAGCGGGTGGAGCTGCGCGACGTCAGCGACCTCGGCTGAGGCTCACCCGTCGCGCGGCTCGACGGCGGCCCGCACCTCGGGGTCGTCCATCGACGTCGCCTGCACGTCGTGCAGCACCAGGTCGCTCGCGTCCAGGTCGGGGTCGCCGGCCTGCTCCTCGTCGGCGCGGCTGCCGGCGGCGGCCTGGTGGGTGTAGCCCTCCAGCTGGGAGAGCACCCGTGCGTGCTTGTCGACGCACAGCACCACCAGGTCGCCGGCGTTGGCCCGCACGATGGCGTGCCGGGTGGCCGTCGGCTCGTCGAGCACGATCTCGGTCGTGCGGCAGCGGGCGCCCTCGGCCATCGCCTTCTGCGCCCCCTCGTCGAGGAGGCCGGCGGCCTCGCCGGGCGGGCGGCGACGCAGGTTGTCGTCCTCGCGCAGCACGAGCACGTCGAAGAACTTCGCGGCGACGTAGCCGAGCTCGCGGATGTCCTCGTCGCGCCGGTCGCCGGCAGCGCCGACCATGCCGATGCGCGAGATGCGGTGCGTGGTCGAGCCCTGCTTGTGCTTGACGTAGCCCTCGACGAACTCGCCGAGCCGCTCCATGCCGGGCGGGTTGTGGCAGTAGTCGACGAACACCTCGATGTTGTTGACGTCGAGGCGGTTGAGCCGTCCGGGGGACTGGTAGTAGCTGGTGTTGAACGTGCGCAGCCCCTGGCGGATGTCGTGCAGCGGGGCGTCGAGCGCGAACGCCGCGCCCGCGGCGGCCAGGGCGTTGGCGACGTTCATCCGGGCTGCGCCGCCGAACGTCGAGGGCAGCAGGTGGGTCCACGCCAGCGGCATGGCCCGACGCCCCTGGCGCAGCACGATCATCTCGCCGCGGTCTGTCGGGTCGAGCACGACCGCCCGGGCGCCGCGGCGCAGCCGCTCCTCGATGAACTCCCGCGTCTCGCTGCCCGGCGGCTCGAGGCTGAACCACACGACGGTGCCGCTGCAGCGTCGCCGCATCTCGCGTACGAGCGGGTCGTCGGCGTTGAGCACGGCATAGCCGTCACGCGGAACCGCTTCGACGACAACGGATTTCACGCGAGCCAGCTGTTCGACGGTGTCGATGCCGCGCATGCCGAGGTGGTCGGGCTGCACGTTGGTGACGACGGCGACGTCGTTGCGGTCGTAGCCGAGGCCCTCGCGCAGGATGCCGCCGCGAGCGACCTCCATGACCGCGAGGTCGACCCGCGGGTTCTGCAGCACCATCTTGGCCGAGCGCGGCCCGGAGGCGTCGGCCTTGATGACCAGCCGCTCGTCGATGACGATGCCGTCGGTCGAGGTCATCCCGACCTTGCGGCCGAGGCCCTTCATGATGTGCGCCAGCATGCGCGACGTCGTGGTCTTGCCGTTGGTGCCGGTCACCGCGACGATCGGCACCCGCGAGGGCGAGCCGGGCGGGAAGAGCAGGTCGACGACCGGCTTGGCGATGAACTGCGGCTCGCCGACCGTCGGGTGGGTGTGCATCCGGAACCCCGGGGCGGCGTTGACCTCGCAGATCGCCCCGCCGGTCTCGCGCACCGGCACGGTGATGTCGGGGCAGATGAAGTCGATGCCGGCGACGTCGAGGCCGATGAGCTGGGCGGCCTCCTCGGCGATCTCGACGTTGTCGGGGTGGGCGTCGAAGGTGCGGTCGACGCTGATGCCGCCGGTCGACATGTTGCCGGTCATCACGAGCTTGACCATGGTGTCGCGCGAGGGGACGTCGTCGAGCTCGAAGCCCTGCTCGCGCACCAGCTCGATCGCCGCGTCGTCGACGGTGATCCGGGTGAGCACCTTCTCGTGGCCGACGCCGCGCCGCGGGTCGGCGTTGGTGAGGTCGACCAGCTCGCGCACGCTGTGCTCGCCGTCGCCGATGACGTGGGCGGGCACGCGCTCGGCGATGGCCGCCATCCGGCCGCCGATGATCAGGCAGCGGTAGTCCTTGCCGGTGATGAAGCTCTCGACCTGCACGATGCCGCGCCGCGACTGCGCCTCGGCGATGCCGAACGCCTCGCGCACCTGCTCGTCGGAGCGCAGGTCGAGGCAGACGCCGCGACCGTGGTTGCCGTCGAGCGGCTTGAGCACGACGGGGAAGCCGACCCGGCGCGCGGCGGAGACCGCACCGTCGGCCGACCGCACGGTCTCGGCCTTCGGCACCGGGAGCCCGGCCGACCCCAGGATCCGGGCCGTGAGGTTCTTGTCGCCGGCGATGTCGACGGCCAGCGCCGAGGTGCGCGAGGTCATCGTGGCGCGGATGCGCTGGGCGTGCACGCCCTGACCGAGCTGCACCAGCGAGTGCTCGTTGAGCCGGGTGAACGGGATGTCGCGGCTCACCGCCTCCTCGATGATCGCGGCGGTCGAGGGGCCGAAGGAGCTGCGCTGCGCGCGCAGCTGGAACTCCTCGAGCGCGGCGTCGACGTCGAAGCCCTCCTCGGGCTGGACGAGGTGGTTCACCAGGCGTACGGCCAGCTCGCCGGCGGCGAGCGCGACCCGCTCGTCGGTGTAGGCGTAGATGACGTTGTAGACGCCGGGCCGGCCGCGCACGCCGCGCGTCTTGCCCCGGCGCAGGTCGTGGCCGACCTCCTGCTGCAGCTGCAGCGCGACGTGCTCGGCGACGTGGCCGAGCCAGGTGCCCTCGACGAGCCGCTCGACGAACCCGCCACGGTGGCCGCGCGAGCAGGTGTGCCCCTCGAGCCCGGGGAGGATCTGCAGCAGCCGCTCGGTGAAGCCGGGCAGCGCGTCGGTGGGGTATCCCTCGAGCACGCCGAGGTCGACGACCAGGTGCACGGCCGGCTCGTAGGACCAGACGTTGGGGCCGCGGTAGACCCGCTGCTCGACGATGCGCAGCTCGGGAGCCGCCGGGCCGGTGGGGGTCGGCCGGTCGGAGGTCACGGGCACTCCCTTCGTGACGTGGGTGGTCGGGCGTGGGTGGTCAGTGGTGCAGCGCGGCGGCCGCGGTGGCGGTGTCGTGCCGGTCGCGCGAGGAGGTGACGGCGGTGTCGGCGTACTTCTCGACGAAGTCGACCAGCGTCGCGCTCTCCAGGTCGAACGTCGCGCCGTAGGGCAGCGTGTGCACGACCGCCCCGCTCACCAGCAGCGGCGCGTCGCGGCGCGCGAGGTGGGCGTCGGTGGTGGCCGTGCGGGCGTCGACGACGAACACCGCGCCGGAGCCGACGACGGTCATCGTGCGCTCGTCGTGGATCTCGGCGGCGGTGTCCTCGTCGATGCCCATGCCGAGCAGGTTGGGCGAGCCGGCGACCAGCGACAGCAACCGGCCGTAGCGGGCGCGCTGGTCGAAGTGCTGGTCGACGATGACACCGGGCAGCAGCCCGAGACCGGCGGTGAGCTGGCTGGAGCGCTGCCGCGGGGTGACGCCCTCGTCGCCCATCGAGATCATGAACTGGCTCATGATCGAGGCGCCGGCCGAGGTGCCGGCGATGACCGCGCCCCGTTGGTAGGCCCGCAGCAGCGCGGCGCCGAGCGGGGTGCCGACGATGAGCTGGGACAGCTTCAGCTGGTTGCCGCCGGAGATGAAGATGCCGGTGGCGCCATCGACCTGCTCGGCGATCTGCGGGTCGGAGCTGGCCTGCCGGGTCGGCGGGTCGACCGCGGTGACCTCGGGCGCGCCCAGCCGCGTGAAGATCGTGCTGTAGACGTCGACGACCTCGTCGGGCACCGAGGAGGCGGTGGGGATCACCACCAGGCGGGAGCTGCGGCCCCCGGCGAGCCGGACGAAGCGCCGCAGGACGGTGACCCGGCCGACCTTGTCCTCCGCCCCACCGATGATCAGCAGGCTGCGTCGTGGCGATTCGGGCATGGGGGGAGTCTAGGTGCGGGGTCGGTCGGCGACCGCGAGGCGCTGCTCCTGCTCGGCGGCCTCGGCCTCGTCGATGTCGTCGCGGGACAGGCCCAGCATGTAGAGCACGGTGTCGAGGTAGGGCACGTTGACGGTGGTGTCGGCCTGCTGCTGCACGACGGGTTTGGCGTTGAACGCCACCCCGAGCCCGGCGACCGACAGCATGTCGAGGTCGTTGGCGCCGTCTCCGACGGCGACGGTGCGGCTCAGCGGCAGCCGCTCCTGCGCGGCGAACCGCTGCAGCGCCGCGGCCTTCTCGGCCCGGTCGACCACGGGCCCGTCGACGCGACCGGTGAGCCGGCCGTCGACGACCTCGAGCCGGTTGGCGTGCGCGTGGTCGATGCCGAGGTGCTCGGCCAGCGGCTGGACGATCTCGATGAACCCGCCGGACACGACGGCGACGGTGAACCCGAGCCGCTTGAGGGTGCGCACCAGTGTCTCGGCACCCGGCGTCAGGCGTACGTCCTCGCGCACCTGCGCGAACACGCTCGCCGGCAGCCCGGCGAGCGCCTCGACCCGGCGGTGCAGGCTCTCGGCGAAGTCGATCTCGCCGCGCATGGCCGCCTCGGTGACGGCCGCGACCTCCGCCTCGCGGCCGGCGCGCCGGGCCAGCAGCTCGATGACCTCGTCCTGGATCAGGGTGCTGTCGACGTCCATGACGACGAGGCGCCGCCCGCGCCGGGCCAGGCCGCCGGGGGAGACCGCGACGTCGACGCGTTCGCGCGCGGCCACGAGCGCGAGCGCCGGCCGCAGCCGTTCCAGCGCTGCCCCGGACACGTCGAGCTCCAGGGTGGTGACCGGGTCGCGGGCGAGCCGCCGGATGCGGTCGATGTTGGCGCCCTCGTCGGCGAGCGTCGAGGAGATCGCGAGCACGGCCGAGGAGGTCAGCGGCGAACCGATGACCACGACCGAGGCGCGCCCGCCGCGACGCTCGGCGTTGTCGCCCTGCCCGAGCACGGCCGTGGCCGAGAGGCCGAGCCGGGCGCCGGTGGCCACGACCCGGTCGCGCAGGTCGGTGCAGCCGTCGGGCGAGGTCAGCAGCACCGCGATGGTGAGCTGCCCGCGCACGACGACCTGCTCGACGTCGAGCACGCTGGCACCGCCGCACTGCTCGACCGTCGCGAAGATCTCGCTGGTGACGCCGGGGCGGTCGGGGCCGGAGAGGGTGACGAGAAGGGTCTGGGGAGCGGGTGCGGGCGTGCTCACCGCTCGATGACCGTGCCCTTGCCGATGACGGTGATGCCCGACTCGGTCACGGTGAAACCGCGACGGCGGTCCAGCTCGGGGTCGACCCCGATCGACACGCCCTCGGGGATCACCACGTCCTTGTCGACGATGGCCCGGTTGACCTGCGCGCTGCGACCGACCTCGACGTTGTCGAGCAGCACCGACCCGGTGACCGCCGAGAAGCTGTGCGTGCGCACGTTGGGCGACAGCACCGAGTCGCTCACGGTCGAGCCGGAGACGATGCACCCGGGGGAGACGATGGAGTTGACCGCGACGCCGTCGCGCTGGCTGGCGCCGACGACGAACTTGGCCGGCGGGAAGTGGCCGGCCTCGGTCATGATCGGCCAGGCGTAGTTGTAGAGGTTGAAGACCGGGTGGATCGACACCAGGTCCATGTGCGCGTCGTAGTAGGAGTCGAGCGTCCCGACGTCGCGCCAGTAGCCGCGGTCGCGGTCGGTCGCGCCCGGGATCGTGCTGGTGCTGAAGTCGAAGACCGCGGCCCGGCCCTGCTCGACGAACCACGGCACGATGTCGCCGCCCATGTCGTGCTTGGACTCCTCGTCGTCGGCGTCGCGAGTGACGGCGTCGACCAGGTCGGCGGCGGTGAAGACGTAGTTGCCCATCGAGGCGAGCACCTCGCCGGGGCTGTCGGGCAGCGGCTGGGGGTCGCTCGGCTTCTCGCGGAACTGCGCGATGCGCGACGGGTCGTCGCCGGAGACCTCGATGACGCCGAACTGGTCGGCGAGGCCGATGGGCTGCCGGATGGCCGCCACCGTCACGCTCGCACCGCTCTCGACGTGCTGGGCGACCATGTCGCTGAAGTCCATCCGGTAGACGTGGTCGGCGCCGACGACCACGACGTAGTCGGGCTTCTCGTCGTGGATGAGGTTGAGGCTCTGGAAGATCGCGTCGGCCGAGCCGGCGAACCAGTGCTTGCCCACGCGCTGCTGGGCCGGCACCGGCGCGACGTAGTTGCCGAGCATCGTCGACATCCGCCAGGTCTTGGTGACGTGCCGGTCGAGGCTGTGCGACTTGTACTGCGTGAGCACGACCATCTGCAGGTAGCCGCTGTTGGCGAGGTTGGACAGCGCGAAGTCGATGAGGCGGTAGATGCCACCGAACGGGACGGCCGGCTTGGCGCGGTCGGTGGTGAGCGGCATCAGGCGCTTGCCCTCGCCGCCCGCCAGCACGACCGCCAGAACCTTGGGACCTCCGCGCGCAGCCATAGCTGCACCCTAGGCCGGACTGCCCTGTCGCGGCAGCCTCCTCGGGGCTAGCGTTCGGGGGGTGAGAGTCGACCTGCTGACGAAGGAGTACCCGCCCAACATCTACGGCGGCGCCGGCGTCCACGTGAGCGAGCTGGTGAAGGCGTTGCGGGCCGAGGGGACCGACGTGCGAGTGCGTGCGTTCGGGGAGCCGGTCGACGAGCCGGGGACCTACGGCTACCCCGACCTGCCCGAGCTGGCCGACGCCAACGCGGCGCTGCGCACGATGGGGGTCGACCTCGCGATCGCGCAGGACTGCGCCGGCGCCGACCTGGTGCACTCCCACACCTGGTACGCCAACTTCGCCGGGCACCTCGCCAGCCTGCTGCACGGGGTGCCGCACGTCATCACCGCGCACAGCCTCGAGCCGCTGCGGCCGTGGAAGGCCGAGCAGCTGGGCGGCGGCTATCGGGTCTCCTCGTTCGTCGAGCGCTCCGCCTACGAGTCCGCGGCGGCCGTGATCGCCGTCTCCGAGGGCATGCGCCGCGACGTGCTGCGCAGCTATCCGGCGCTCGACCCGGCGCGAGTTCACGTGGTGCACAACGGAATCGACGCTCAGCTGTGGCAGCGCGACCGGTCCGCGCAGGCCGAGGAGGTCCTGCGTCGGCACGGGGTCGACCCGGACCGGCCGAGCGTGGTGTTCGTCGGGCGGATCACGCGGCAGAAGGGCCTGCCCTACCTGCTGCGCGCCGCCGCGCAGCTGCCGCCCGAGGCGCAGCTCGTGCTGTGCGCGGGCGCGCCGGACACCCCCGAGATCGCCGCCGAGGTCGAGCAGCTGGTCGCCGAGCTGCGGCAGACCCGCGACGGGGTGGTGTGGATCGCGGACATGCTGCCGCGCGCCGAGGTGGTGGCGCTGCTGTCGTTCGCGACGGTGTTCGTGTGCCCCTCGATCTACGAGCCGCTCGGCATCGTCAACCTCGAGGCGATGGCCTGCGAGGCGGCGGTCGTCGCGACGGCGACCGGCGGCATCCCCGAGGTGGTCGTCGACCCGGACTGGGGCGGCGGCGTCGACGCCCCGGCGTCCACCGGCCCGGCCACCGGCTGGCTGGTGCCGATCGAGCAGGTCGACGACGGCACGGGCACCCCGGTCGACCCCGACCGGTTCGTCGACGACCTGGGCCGCACCCTGTCGGCCGCGGTGTCCGACACCGCCGAGGCGCGCCGGCGCGGCGAGGCCGGCCGGCGCCGTGCCGTGGAGCAGTTCGGCTGGGACACCATCGGCGCCCGCACCGAGAAGGTCTACCGCGAGGTGCTCACGGAAGGCACCTGAGGTCCGGAGGTCCCGCTTCGACGGAGGGGTCTGGGCGCGGACGAATCAGGAACGCGTATGTCTGAGGCCCGCGAGGGTCTGCGCGCCGGCGGTGGTGGCGCCGGCCAGGGCGGTCTCGGCGTTGACCAGCAGGTCGCGCAGCAGCCGTTCGCGGCGGGCGTGCGTGGTGCCGTCGAGGGTGGGGGCCTGCTCCAGCCCGAGCTCGCAGGCGGCGGCGACCGTGCCGGCCAGCTGGATCACCCGCAGCGCGCGCGGCGGCACCCCCGGCGGCAGACCCCACAGGCGCAGCGCGGTGCGCTCGTCGGCCTCGCCGCGCAGGCCGGAGCCGGCCCACGGGGGCGCGTCCAGCGCGTCGAGCTCGCCGGCGACGTCGATCAGCTGCTCGCGCAGGCCGCGCTCGATCTCCCGCTCGTCCAGCGCGGCGAGCTGGTGCACGGGGACCGGCTCGGTGTCGTACGTCGTCCAGTCGACGCGCCAGCCGGTGTCGCCGGCCGGCCCGAACTGCTCGAACGTCGGCACCAGCGCCCCGCCGAGCGCGGGCACGAACACGCACTCGCCGGCCTCGGTGGCGGCGGCCACGAGCTCGGCGCTGGAGCGCGGCATCGTGGCGATCTGGCCCGGGCGGGGGAGCGCGACGCACAGCACCTGCTCGCCGAGGTCGCCCCACAGCCGCAGCGGTTCGAGCAGCCCGTCGACGGCGTCGAGGTCGGGCAGCGCGCGGCGCACGGCGTCGTCGAGATCGAGGTGTCCGGCGAAGGCTGCGGTGGTCCACAGCGACAGCCGGACGGAGGCGGGCAGGCTGGGCATCGACGTCATCGTAGGTGCCCTAGGGTCGAGGCCATGAGTGACGTCCTGGCCCTGGCAGGGGTGAGCGTGGTGCGCGGCGGGCGCCGCCTGCTCGACGAGGTCTCCTGGGAGGTCGAGGAGGGCGAGCGCTGGGTCGTGCTGGGCCCCAACGGCGCCGGCAAGACCACCCTGCTGCAGGTCGCGGCGGGTCGCTTGCACCCGACCAGCGGCGTCGCGGGCGTGCTCGGCGAGGTGCTGGGTGCGGTCGACGTCTTCGAGCTGCGACCGCGCATCGGTCTGGCCTCGGCGCTGATCGCCGACCGGATCCCGGGCGGCGAGCGCGTGGGCGACGTCGTGGTCACCGCGTCCTACGGCGTGGTCGGACGCTGGCGGGAGTCCTACGACGAGCTCGACCACGAGCGCGCGGGCGAGCTGCTCGAGGCGCTCGGCGCCGCGCACCTGGTCGACCGCACGTTCGGCACGCTCAGCGAGGGTGAGCGCAAGCGGGTGCAGATCGCCCGGGCCCTGATGACCGACCCCGAGCTGATGCTGCTCGACGAGCCGGCTGCCGGTCTCGACCTGGGCGGCCGCGAAGATCTCGTACGCCGTCTCGGGACTCTCGCGCTCGACGTCGCCGCGCCCGCGCTGGTGCTGGTCACCCACCACGTCGAGGAGATCCCGCCCGGGTTCACCGACGTGCTGATGCTGCGCGAGGGGCGGGTCGTGGCTGCCGGCCCGCTGGAGCCGACGCTGACGGCCGAGAACCTCTCGGAGACCTTCGGGATGCCGCTCGTGCTGGACCGGCACGGCGACCGCTGGAGCGCCCGGGCCGAGCGGCCGACGGCCTGAGCGCCACCGCCTGAGACCTGGCGCGGCACCTGCCGCGCCGGTGGATAGTCTGCCGTGGTGTCTCTGCTCGAAGCCGTGCTGATCCTGCTGGCAGGCATGGCCGCCGGCACCATCAACACCATCGTCGGCTCCGGCACCCTGGTCACCTTCCCCACGCTGCTGGCGTTCGGTTATCCGCCGGTCGTGGCGAACATGTCCAACACGGTCGGCCTGGTCGCGGGCGGGGTGACCGGCACGTGGGGCTATCGCAAGGAGCTCAAGGGGTCGGGTGACCTGCTGCGCCGGCTCGCCCCGATGAGCCTGCTCGGCGCCGTCACCGGTGCGCTGCTGCTGCTGTGGCTGCCGCCCGAGGCGTTCGACGCGATCGTGCCGGCGCTGATCGGCGTCGGGGTGCTCCTGGTGATCGTCGGCCCGTCGCTGCAGCGCCGCGCGGCCGCCGCGCACACCGACCACGACTCCCCGGTGCGCCGGGCGGTGCTGCTCGTCGGGATCTACCTGGCAGGGGTCTACGGCGGCTACTTCGGGGCGGCGCAGGGTGTGCTGCTGATGGGCCTGATGAGCGTGCTGCTGCCCAACCCGCTGCAGCAGGTCAACGGCATCAAGAACGTGCTCGGCACCATCGTCAACGGCGTCGCCGCCATCACCTTCATGATCGTCGCCTGGGGTGACATCGACTGGGCCGTCGCCGGCCTCATCGCCCTCGGCGCGCTGGCGGGCGGGGTGATCGGCGCCCGGGTCGGCCGCCGGCTCCCGGCATGGGGCCTGCGCGCCTTCATCGTGGTGATCGGGCTCGTCGCGATCGTCAACCTGCTGCGCGGCTGATGGGTCTCGACTGGGGGATCGTGCTGCTGCTGGGCGTGATCGTCGTGATCGGCTCGCTCGTGCAGGCCGTCGTGGGTTTCGGGATCGCCGTGGTCAGCGCGCCGTTCGTGGTGGTGCTCGCCCCCGACCTGATGCCCGGCGCGCTGCTGCTGACGAGCCTGACGCTGCCGCTCGTGCAGCTCGCACGCGAGAACGTCGACATCGACCGACCGGTGCTCACCTGGGCCCTCGCGGGCCGAATCCTGTTGATGCCGTTGGGTGTTGCGATCGTCGCCTGGTTGCCGGCGACCGCGATCGCCGTCGTGGTCGGCGTGATGGTGCTGGTCGCCGTCGCGGCGTCGGTCTGGGCGGTCGAGGTGCGCCCGAGCCGGGGCCCGGCGTTCGTCGCCGGTCTGCTCACCGGGGTCAGCGGCACCGCGGCCTCCATCGGCGGGCCGTTCCTCGGCCTGGTGATGCAGCGCGAGCGACCCGACCGGATCCGCTCGACCCTCGCGGTGTTCTTCGCCGTCGGCGCGACCACCTCGCTGATCGGGCTCGCGGTGGCCGGGGAGCTGACCCGGCAGCAGCTGACCGCCGGGCTCGTCTGGGCGCCGTTCACCGTGCTCGGGCTGGCGCTGGCGATGCCGGTGCGCCGGCTCGTCTCGATCGACCGGTTGCGCCAGCTCGTGCTCGTCCTCGCGACCGTCGCCGGCGTCGGCGTGATCGTGCGGGCGCTGCTGCTCGGCTGAGCCGGGTCACTCCTTGGTGCAGCCCGAGGAGCCGCTGCTGGAGCAGACGTACTGCCGGTCCGAGCCGTCGTTGCTCACCAGCCGGCCCAGGCAGTTGCTGCCGCCCGACACGCCCGCGGACTGGCACGCGCCCAGCGCGGCGTTGCCGTCGGCGTACGGCCCGACCCAGACCACCCAGTAGCCCGCCCGGAGCGAGGCGTAGCTGCTGGAGCTGAACACCCCCGCGCTCGGGAACGACTGGCGGATCTGGCGCAGCCGCCGGTCGCGGGCCTCGGTGCCCGAGGAGATCGGCACCGACGCGAGCTGGGCGATCCAGCTGCCCGACGGCGGGTTGCGCACGGCGTTGCTCACCGGCGGTTCGGCCGGCTCCGAGGACGTGGGGCTCGGTGTCGGCTCGGGCTCCGGCTGGGTCTCGGGCGAGGGGGACGGCTCGGGGTCGCTGGTCTGTGGCTCGGTCGGCTCCGACGGGGTCTCCGGCTCCGGGGTGGGCTCCGGCGCCGGCTCGCTCGGGCTCGGCGTCGGGGCGGGTGGCAGCAGACCGCTGGTCGGCGGACTCGTGGGCTCGGGAAGCGTCGAGAAGCTCGCCCCGGGCGTCGGCGGCGCCTGGGTGGTCGGTGTGGCGCCGGGCGAGGGCGACCGGGTGCCGGTGGCGGCTGCGGTGGCCGGGTCCCGGTCCGGGCGGTCCAGGATCCGCCACCCCGCGAAGGCACCCGCGACCACCAGGACCAGCCCGAGCAGCGCCGCCAGCACGCCCCGGGTGCGGGGCGAGCGGCCCTCGCCGGAGTCGTAGGTCGGGGGCTCGGGCGGTGGACCCGCCGGGTCGCGGAAGCTCCGGTCGTCCTCCCGCGGCGCGTACGCCTGGGGCCGGCCGGGCGCGACCGGCGCGACCGGCTCGGCCGACCCGGTCGGCGACTCCTCGTACGACGCCGGCGCCTGTGGGCGCGGCTCGGTCGCGCGCTGGTCGACGGGTTGTTCGGTGACCCGCTGCTCGGCGACCGGGCGCTGCGGCACTTGCCCGGGGGCGGCGTACGACACGGGGGCGGCGTACGCCGCGGGGTCGGGTCGGTCCGCGACCGGCGGCTGCGGCGCCAACGCGGTGGCCGGGAGGCGGTGCTGCACGGTCGTGCGCGGCTGCGTCGCGACACCGCCGCTGAGCAGGCCGCGCAGCGTCTCGGTGACCTGCGCCGCGGTCGGTCGCGACGCCGGATCCCGTTGCAGCAGAGCGGAGATCAGCGGTTCGAGCGGCCCGGCGTTGGTCGGCACCGGCGGCGGCTCGTGCAGGACCGCCGACAGCGTCGAGACAGGGGAGGACCGGCGCAGCGGGCTGTGCCCGTCGACGGCGACGAACATCAGCATGCCGAGCGAGTAGAGGTCGGACGCCGGGTCGTCGGGCTCGCCGCGCAGCCGCTCGGGCGCCATGAACTCCGGCGACCCCACGACCTGACCCGTGCCCGTCAGCCGGGTCTCGTCGATGAGCGCGGCGATGCCGAAGTCGGTGAGCACCGCGGCGCCGTCGGGCCGCAGCAGCACGTTGCCGGGCTTGACGTCGCGGTGGTGCACGCCGGCGTCGTGCGCCGCCTGCAGCGCGCGGCACACGTCGAGCCCGATGCGCGCGACCTCGTCGGGGGGCAGCGCGCCGTCGCGCACCAGCCGCTCGTGCAGGCTCTCCCCGGGCACCAGCTCCATGACGAGCCACGGGTGCGGGTCGTCCTCGACGAGGTGGTGGATGCTGACGACGTTGGGGTGGCTCAGCCGCGCGAGGGCCTGCGCCTCGCGGGTCACCCGGCCGCGGGTGAGTCTGGTGTCCTCGACGTCGCCGTCGGGCGTGCGCACCTCCTTGAGCGCGACCTCGCGCTGCAGCGCCAGGTCGCGGGCACGCCAGACCGTGCCCATGCCTCCGCTCCCGAGCCGGCCGACCAGCTCGAAGCGTCCGTCGATGACGTCCCCCTGTGCCCCCACCACCCTGGCAATCTAACCGGCGCCTGCCGAGATCGCTGCCGCGCGGGGGTCCGGTGTCGCGTACGCCTGTGCAGACTCCGCGCGGCGACCGCCGGTTGGCGACCGCTCGGGCGACCGCTCGGGGCGACCGCCCGTGCGGAGGTGCCGAGGGCGTACGGCGGCGGCGTAGAACGTGGGCATGGCCACGAACCGCCGCCGCGTCCAGGCGTCGCCGGACGCCGTCTTCGCCGTGCTCGCCGACGGCTGGGCCTATGCCCAGTGGGTGGTCGGCGCCGCACGCATCCGTGCCGTCGACGACGGCTTCCCGCAGCCGGGCACGCACGTGCACCACTCCATCGGCGTCTGGCCGCTGCTGCTCAGCGACACCACCGCGGTGGAGTCGTGGGACCCGCCGCGCCAGGCCGTGCTCACGGCGCGGGCCTGGCCGACCGGCGCGGCCCGGGTGGTCGTGCGCTGCGAACCGGTCTCGGGAGGGACCGACGTCACCATCTGGGAGGACGCCGTCGCCGGCCCGCAGCGCCTGGTCCCCAAGCCGCTGCGCACGGTCGCCCTGTCACTGCGCAACCGGGAGTCGCTGCGCCGCCTGGCGCTGCTGGCCGAGGGCCGCGAGACGGACTGACGCGCCTGCCCGGCCAGGTCGACGTCGGCGCGCCGGCACATCGGCCTGTGCGATCGGGGCGCGCTGCGTCGCTAGCCCGGTAGCCGTGCATGCAGCAGCGCCGCGCGGGCCGCGTTGGCCCCCGGCGCCCCGTGCACCCCGCCGCCCGGGTGCGCCGACGCGGACGCCAGGAACAGCCGCCCCACCGGCGTCTCCGCCCGGCCCCACCCCGGCACCGGACGGAAGATCAGCTGCTGCTGCAGCGCCGCGGTGCCGCCGCCCAGCGCACCCCCGACGAGGTTCGCGTCGCGAGCCTGCAGGTCGGGCGGCCCGAGCACCCGGCGCGCGACGACCCGGTCGGCGAATCCCGGTGCCAGCTCGGCGATCCGGCGCTCGAACAGGCCGGCGACGAGGTCCTTGTCGGCCTCGTCCCAGCGTCCGGTGAACCCGGGCGGGCCGCTGCGGGCGTCCTGCGGCACGTGGGTGTACGCCCACACCGACTCCCCGCCCGCCGGGGCCCGGGTGGGGTCGGCAGTGGCCATCTGCCCCATCACGAGGTAGGGCCGGTCGGACACGTGCCCGGCGCGCAGCTCGGTCTCGAAGCGGTGCAGGTCGTCGATCGAGTCGAGCACGTGCACCGTCCCGGGGGCGGCCTCGGGAGCGCTCGCCCACGGGATCGGCCCGTCGAGCGCCCAGTCGACCTTGACGGTGGCGGGGTCCCACTCGAAGCGGCGCATCGCCCGCAGCACCCGGTCCGGCAGCTGGTCGGGCGCGACCAGGTCGCCGTAGAGCGCCGGCGCGCTGACGTCGGCCAGCACGGCGCGCCCCGCCCGCACCACCTCACCGCCGGCCAGCCGCACCCCGACGGCCCGGCCGCGCTCGACGAGCACCTGCTCGACCCGGGCGTCCGTGCGCAGCTGCCCGCCGCGCTGCTCCAGCCGGCGGCCCATGGCGCCGGTGAGCTGCCCCGCCCCGCCGCGCGGCACGGGGAAGCCGACGTCCTGCGCCAGCATGGTCAGCAGCAGCCCCATCAGCCCCGAGCCGGGGGAGTCCAGCGGGATGTCGGCGTGCAGCGCGTTGCCGGCCAGCAGCAGCCGCGGCGCGGTGCCGCGCAGCTCCGAGTCGAGCACGGTGCGCACCGGTGACAGCAGCTCGCGCACGAGGCCCAGCCCGCCGGCGCCCGGCAGCCGGGCGAGCATGCCGATCCCGTGCCGCACGGGCGGGAACGGGCTGAGCAGCGCCCCGACCAGCGAGGGGCCGACGCGGTCCCACTGCCGGCACAGCCGCAACCACGCGCGACCGTCACCGGGGTGCTGGCGCTCCAGCGCCTCCGCGGTCGCCTCGCGATCGCGGTGGACCAACGCCCAGCCGCCACCGACGTACGGCGTGCCGAAGGGTGCCGGCGCCTGCTCCCAGACCAGCCCGTGGTCCTCGAGCCCGAGGCCGCGGATGATCGGGGACGCGGCGCCCAGGGGGTAGAAGGAGCTGAACGTGTCGTGGACGTACGCCGGGTGCACCTCGCGCGTGCTGCGCACCGCGCCCCCGATGTCGGGCTGCGCCTCGAGCAGGAGCACCGACCAGCCGGCGTCGGCGAGCAGGTTGGCCGCGACCAGCCCGTTGGGTCCGGCCCCGATCACGACCGCGTCCGGGGTGGACGGCGCCGACGGCTCCATCGGGCGGGCTCCTTCCCGGGCGGTGGCTGCAGGGCCAGCGTAGGTCGTGCTGCGTGCTGCCTGCTCGGTCAGGTCAGGTCAGGTCAGGTCAGGTCAGGTGCGGTCAGCCGACGCGCGGTGTCGGTCTGCACGTAGAGAACCTCCTTGCCGCGCCGGTGCGCCTGGACCAGGCCGGCGCGACGTAGGCGCTCGAGGTGGTAGGACACCGTCGCGGCCGAGACCGCCAACGTGGTCGCCACCACGTGCCCGGCGGTCGGCGTGGCCACGGCGCGCAGGACGTCGCCACGGGTGCCTGGCAGCAGGGTGGCCAGGGTGCCGCCGGCACGATCGGGCGCCGCGACCGCCCGCGGGTGCGTGGACTGCGAGCGCAGCACGCCGCGTCCGCGGGCGGGGTAGACGACCATGACCTCGCCGAACCCCGCCCCCATCACCACGGTGAAGTCGCGGGGGGCGACGGGCAGGGCCAGCGGGGCCAGCACCAGCGCCCCGTCGTGCTCCCCGATGTCGGCCCGCACCGGGCTGGCGAGCTCGGCCGAGGCCCCGTCCCAGTCGACCGCCTCGATGACGTCGAGCACCGCCCGGGTCACGCCGACGGCCGCCGCGCGGGTCGTGCAGTGCAGGACGTCGGTCTCGAGCACCGCGCGCAGCCGCGGCCAGCGCGGGGCCAGGATCGCCGACCACGCCTGCGCCAGCGCGTCGGCGGCCGGGCCGCTCACGGCGGTGGGGTCGCCCTCCCACGCTCGTCGGTCTGCTGCCGTCGGGTCGCTCCGGAACCCCTCTCCCTCGGCGTGGGTGTATCCCCGGGCAGCGGTGTAGCCGCGCGGGACCTTCCCCAGGCGCAGGTAGCACGACAGCTGCATGCGGAGCCGGTCTGCAGGCACGTCGCGCACGGCCTGCAGCTCGCTCTCGATGCTCGGCCTCGGTCCGGGCGGGACGGGCGTGACGAAGTCGGGGACGTAGTGCACCGACGGGTCGATGAGGTGCTCGAGCACGGCGCGGGTGCCGGGCGGCAGCGCGCACCAGCCCTGACGCAGCCAGGCCGGGGTGGGTCGGCCGGAGCGGACCAGGACGAGCCCGGTCACCAGGTGCAGCAGGGGCGAGACGCTGAACCTCGCCGTCGCCAGCTGGGCGGTGGTGAGGCTGATGCGGATCACGCGCTCCTCCTGACCGACGCCCGGGCCAGCTCGTCCGGGTCATTCCATCGTGGGTGATGCGCGCGGTGGTGGCGACCCGACCGTTCGAGGTTTGTCGAATCGTTGGCTCCCGCGCCGACGGGGCCGTGGGATGGGGGGCACCCACCGAGCCTCAGGAGGCCACCATGGCCACCCGTTCCCGCCTCGCCGCAGTCGTCGTCGGGCTGCTCGCGCTCCTCGGCTGCAGCGGGTCCGCCCCGCCCGGCACGGCTTCGCCCACCACGTCCCTGTCGTCGTCGACCGCCGCGGCCGCATCGGCGGACGCCGCGAGGCCGGGCGCACCGCAGCCGGGGACGTGGTCGGGCCTGGCGGGCTGCGTCGACCCGGCGCTGCGCGCGTACCGCTGCGGCGTGCTCCGGGTGCCGGTGGACCGGTCGCGGCCGCGCGGACCCTCGCTGGAGCTGGACGTCCTGGTCGCGGGTCGTGCGGACGCCTCGCGCACCATGCTGATGCTGACCGGCGGTCCCGGCCAGCCCGGCCCCGTCTTCGCGCCTCGGGTCCTGCCCGCGTTCGCCGGGCTCGGCGGGGACTACCGGGTCGTGATGCTCGACCAGCGGGGCACGGGTGCGCGGGCGCTGAGCTGCCCGCAGCTGCAGGACGAGCGCGGGGGCGCCGACCTGGGCATCCCGAGCCGCGCCGCCGTGCGCGAGTGCGCGCGGCTGATCGGACCGGACCGGGAGCACTACGCCACGACCGACACGGTGGCCGACCTGGAGTCCCTGCGCCGGGCGCTGGGGGTGGACCGCTGGGCGGTCAACGGGGTGTCCTACGGGACGTACGTCGGTCAGCGTTACGCCGCCGCGCACCCCGACCGGGTGAGCGCGTTGGTGCTCGACTCGGTGGTGCCCGTCGAGGGCGTGAGCGCGACGCTCGCCGACATCTACCCCGAGTTCACCCGGGTCATGCGCGCGGTGTGCGCCTCCCCGGGGCGTCGTTGCGCCGGCGACCCGCCGGCCGACCTGGCGACGGTCCTTGCGCGCCGGCCGTCCTACGGCCCGCAGCTGCTGAACGTGGTGACCGCGATGTCGTACGCCGACCCCACCCGGCTGCTGGACCTGCCCGAGCGGCTTCGCTCGGCCGCGGAGGGCGATCTCGGTCCGCTCGACGAGGCGATCCGGCTCAGCCGCGGCGCGCTGGCGGCGCCGGCGACGCAGTACAGCCAGGGCGTCCAGGCCGCGACGCTGTGCGCCGACTCCGTCTTCCCGTGGGGCGGCGCCCAGTCGCCCGAGCAGGTGCGCGACCGACGTGCCGACCACGCCGTCCAGGGGTTGGCGCCGGCGAGCCTGTTCCCCTTCAACCGGGAGACCGCGCGGTCCAACGGCGAGATGCTGCTGTGCGAGTACTGGCCGCGCGTCACGGACAAGACCGTGCCGGCGTCCGCGCAGCAGGTGCGCGTCCCCACCCTGATCCTGGCCGGCGAGCTCGACCTGGGCACGCCGCTCGTCTGGGCGCGGGGGGCGCAGCAGCGCATCCCCGGCAGCCGGCTGATCGTCGTGCCCGGCGCCGGGCACTCCGTCCAGGTCGGGAACCGGCACCCGTCCGTGAACGCGCAGGTGGCGCGTTTCCTGCTGCGCTGACGGCGGCCCCGCCCCGGTGGGAGGTTCTCAGCCGCGGGCGCGCTGGGCGAGGGCGGTGAGGATCGGCGTGCCGCGGTCGATGAGCATCTGGTCGGTCATGCCGGCCGAGTGCTCGCCCCAGATCGAGAACGTCGCGCCGAGCAGCCGCGGGTCGTTCGGGTCGATCGCGCGCGTCTGCGTCCACGTGCCGCGGTTCCACTTCGTGCGCAGGTCGTTGATCGTGTAGTCGCGGTCGGACTGCGGCTCGTCCAGGCTCGGCACCCAGTACTGGTAGTAGCCGTTGTAGTTGATGACCTTGTGGCCGGCGTCCATGACCTGCGGCATGGTCGACTTGCCGTTCGGCTTGCCCCACACGTCGTAGTTCCAGTAGGTCACGGTGATGCGGGTGTTCAGCTGGCCGAGGGTGGTCTTGGTCAGCGAGTCGTTCCAGACCAGCACGTCGGGCACGCCGCGCCCGTAGAGCATCGAGGCGATGGAGTTGGCGTACGCCGTCCAGGCCTTCTGCTCGGCCTTGCCCCCGGCGAACTCGTCACCGCCGATGTGCATCCGCGCGCCGGGCAGCACGCCGCTGACCTCGGTGTAGAGGCGCTTCGCGAAGGCGAGCGCGGTGGGGGAGTGCACGTCGAGCTCGTACGGCGCGTAGGAGGAGAACACCTGCGAGACCGGGTAGGTGCTCGAGGGCGACAGCTGCATCAGCTCGCGCACGGAGCGCATGTGACCGGGGGTGTCGACCTCGAGGAAGACCTCGACGCCGAAGCTCGCCGCGTAGCTGCGCAGGTCGCGCAGCTGGGCGGTGGTCAGGAACGGCTTGCCGGTGCGGGGGTTGACGTAGCGCGACCCGCTGACCCGGGCCGTGCCGGCGGTCTGTCCGAGCAGGGGCGACTCGATGCCGTACGCCTCGTCGTCGGAGGCGTGCAGGTGCAGATAGGTCCCGCCGGCGGCCGCGTGGCGACCGATCATCGTCTTGATCGCCTCGGGCGACCAGTAACGGCGGGCGATGTCGAGGTTCAGCCCGACCTCACGAGTCGTCGCGGCGGCCGCGGACGGGGTCGGGCCGGTGAGCACCAGCGCGAGACTAGTGAGTGCGGTGAGCAGGATCGACAGGAGCGGCAGCGTGCGGCGCATGGCCATCCTCGGGGGAGATGTCGAGAGAGTTCGCAAGGTATGGCCGGTGACGCCGGTCACAGGTGTCGCCGCGGTCACAGGAACGTCGCAGTTCGATAAGAACGCACGATGTGTGTTCGCCACCGAGAACGCCGTGCTCGCAAGGATCTGCGCCGCGCTCACCTACCCTGCTCGACGTGCCCGAACGCATCACCGACCCGGCCGACGAGCGGGTGGCCGACTACTTCTCGCTGACCGACGTCGCCCTGCGACGCCGTCTCGAGCCCGAGCGCGGGCTCTACCTCGCTGAGAGCGAGAAGGTGATCCGTCGCGCGCTGGCGGCTGGGCACCGGCCCCGGTCGTTCCTGATGGGGGAGCGCTGGCTCACCGACCTGGCCGACCTGGTGGCGCAGGCCGAGGCCGACGGGGTGCCGGTCTTCGTCGCCGACGCCCCGGTGATCGAGACGATGACCGGCTTCCACCTGCACCGCGGGGCGCTGGCCTCGATGCAGCGGCCGCAGCTCCCGGCGGTGCGTGACCTGCTCGCCGACGCGAGCCGCGTCGTCGTGCTGGAGGACATCGTCGACCACACCAACGTCGGCGCCGTCTTCCGCTCGGCCGCCGCGCTGGGGGTGGACGCGGTGCTGGTGACGCCGCGCTGCGCCGACCCGCTCTACCGCCGCAGCGTGCGCGTGTCGATGGGCACGGTCTTCCAGGTGCCGTGGACGCGCATCGAGCCGTGGCCGCAGGGCATCGGCGAGCTGCAGGAGCTCGGCTGGCGGGTGGCCGCGCTGGCGCTGGACCCCGACGGTGTCACGCTCGACGACCTCGTCGCCGACCCGCCGGAGCGGCTCGCGGTCGTGCTGGGCGCCGAGGGCGACGGGCTGGGACGGCGTACGGTCGCGGCGGCCGACCTGGCCGTGCGCATCCCGATGGGCGGCGGGGTCGACTCCCTCAACGTCGCGGCCGCGGCGGCCGTGGCGATGTGGGCGCTGCGGGTCTGAGCTAGAGCCCCCAGCGGGAGATCAGGGCGTCGTCTGCCTCGAGCAGCGAGAGCAGCCGGCCCTGCGCCTGCAGCGGGTCGCCGACGAAGATGCGCGGGTGCTCGCCGCCGATAATGCGCGGTGACCAGGTGAGGCACAGCTCGTCGACCGCGCCGGCGGCGACGAAGTCGTGGGCGAGGTGCGGCCCGCCCTCGACGAGGATCCGCTCGTGCCCGAGATCGCGCAGGGTGCGCACCGCGTCTCGGGGGGCGACCGGATCGCCGCTGATGAGCAGCACCTCGTCCTCGGCGGCGTCGGCGAGGAGCGGGGGCAGCTGGTCCTGGGCGGAGACGACCACCAGCAGCGGACGGGCCGGGCGCCCGGTGCGCAGCGGTTGCCACTCCTCGTCGATGTCGGGCACCTCGTAGCGCTCGGCGCGTGCGGTGCCCGCACCCACGACGATGGCGTCGGCCCAGGCGCGCAGCAGCGCGAACACCCGGGTGTCGGCCTCGGTGTTGATCGTGCCGGAGCGGTTGTCCTCACCGGTGGCTGCTCCGTCGAGCGTGCTGACGAAGTTCAGCCGCAGGAGCGGGCCGGGTGCGTCGTACAGACGCAGCAGCAGCTCACGCTCGGATTCGGTGTTGTCGTCGGACTGCGTTGTGCCTGGGTACAACTCGCGCATAGGGCCATCAAACCGGGTGGCGTGAGAGGATGCACCATGGGCAAGAAGAAGAACGACAAGAAGTCCTCCAAGAAGGACCGCAAGAAGGCAGAGGCCAAGCTCGCCGAGGCGAAGGCCGAGGCCAAGAAGGCCGCGAAGAAGGTCACGGAGGCCGGGGGGCTCACCGGGTCGATGCGCGAGGCGCTGCGCGTCGAGCCCGGCACGCTGCTCGCCGACATCGACCCACGCTCGACGCCCGCGTTCGACGGCGACAAGGAGCTCGCCGCCGAGATCATGGCCGGCGTCGACGAGGAGCTGGCCGACCTGCAGGAGCGCCTCTACGCCGACGGTCGCGACGGCGACGGGCGCTCGGTGCTGCTGGTGATCCAGGGCATGGACACCTCGGGCAAGGGCGGCATCATCCGCCACGTGATCGGCGCGGTCGACCCGCAGGGCGTCGAGCTCACCGCGTTCAAGGCACCGACCGCGGCGGAGAAGCGCAAGCCGTTCCTGTGGCGCATCCGGCAGGCGCTGCCGAAGCCGGGCTACATCGGGGTGTTCGACCGCTCTCAGTACGAAGACGTGCTGATCGTGCGGGTGCACAACCTCGTGCCGCCGTCGACCTGGTCGCGCCGCTACGGCCAGATCAACACCTTCGAGAAGAGCGTGCAGAGCAAGGGCACGACGCTGATCAAGGTGATGCTGCGCATCTCCTCGGAGGAGCAGAAGGCGCGCCTGCAGGAGCGCCTCGACCGCCCCGACAAGCACTGGAAGTACAACCCCGGTGACGTCGACGAGCGGGAGCTGTGGCCGGCGTACGAGGAGGCATACCAGGCCGTCGTCGACAAGACGTCGACCGACGACGCCCCGTGGTACGTCGTCCCCGCCGACCGCAAGTGGTACGCCCGGCTCGCCGTGCAGCAGCTGCTGCTGGAGACGCTGCGCGACCTGGACCCGCAGTGGCCGTCGGCGACCTACGACGTCGACGTCGAGAAGGAGCGCCTCGCGGCGACCTGACGCCGCGGCGTCACCGACCCGACCGGCTACTCCTGCCCGGCCGCGCGCAGCACCAGCAGCGAGCGGCCGGGCAGCGTCGTCCGGTCGCCCTCGGACAGGATGCGCTCGTCGCTCTCGGTGTGGTCGCCGGCGGTCGACAGTGCGACGGTCCAGCGGCCGGGATGGTCTGTGGGCAGGGTGAACTCGCTGTCGTTGCCGTCGGCGTTGAACAGCAGCAGGAAGTCGTCGTCGACGACCCGCTGACCCTTCTCGTCGGGCGTCGCGATGGCCTGCCCGTTGAGGAAGACCATGAGCGTGCGCGCGTAACCGTTGCGCCAGTCGAGCTCGGTCATGGGCTCGCCGCCGTGGGCGTACCACTCGATGTCGCCGCGGCCGCTGTCGCCGCCGTGGTCTGCCGCCCCGGCGAAGAAACGCCGGCGGCGGAAGGTCGGGTGGGTGCGGCGCAGCTCGATCGCGCGGCTGGTGAAGTCGAGCAGGTCTTCCTGCTCGTCGTCGAGATCCCAGTCGACCCAGGTGATCTCGTTGTCCTGGCAGTAGCCGTTGTTGTTGCCGAGCTGGGTGCGGCCGAGCTCGTCGCCGTGCGCGAGCATCGGCACCCCCTGGCTCAGCAGCAGGGTGGCGATGACGTTGCGCTGCTGGCGGGCGCGCAGCGCGTTGACGGCCGGGTCGTCGGTCGGCCCCTCGACCCCGCAGTTCCACGAGCGGTTGTGGCTCTCGCCGTCGCGGTTGCCCTCGCCGTTGGCCGCGTTGTGCTTCTCGTTGTAGGACACGAGGTCGCGCAGCGTGAACCCGTCGTGGGCGACCACGAAGTTGATCGACGCGATCGGACGCCGGCCGCTGTGCTCGTACAAGTCGCTGGATCCCGTGATGCGAGAAGCGAACTCGCCGAGGGCGGCCGCCTCGCCGCGCCAGTAGTCGCGGACCGTGTCGCGGTACCTGCCGTTCCACTCGGTCCACAGCGGCGGGAAGTTGCCGACCTGGTAGCCGCCGTCGCCGAGGTCCCACGGCTCGGCGATGAGCTTGGCCTGGGAGACCACCGGGTCCTGCTGGATGATGTCGAAGAACGCCGAGAGCCGGTCGACCTCGTGGAACTGCCGGGCGAGCGTCGCGGCGAGGTCGAAGCGGAAGCCGTCGACGTGCATCTCGAGCACCCAGTAGCGCAGCGAGTCCATGATCAGCTGCAGCACGTGCGGGCTGCGCATCAGCAGGCTGTTCCCGGTGCCGGTCGTGTCGTAGTAGTGCGCGAGGTCGTCGTCGACGAGGCGGTAGTACGCCGCGTTGTCGATGCCGCGGAAGCAGATCGTCGGGCCGAGGTCGTTGCCCTCGGCGGTGTGGTTGTAGACCACGTCGAGGATGACCTCGATGTCGGCGGCGTGCAGCGCCTTCACCATCGCCTTGAACTCCGCCACCTGCTGGCCGCGGCTGCCCGAGGCGGAGTAGGCGTTGTGCGGGGCCATGAAGCCGATCGTGTTGTAGCCCCAGTAGTTCGACAGGCCCTTGTCGACCAGCGTGGTGTCCTGCACGAACTGGTGCACCGGCAGCAGCTCGATCGCGGTCACGCCGAGGTCGGAGAGGTGCTTGATGATCGACGGGTGCGCGATCCCGGCATACGTCCCGCGGATCTCGTCGGGCACGTCCGGGTGGGTCATCGTGAGGCCCTTGACGTGCGCCTCGTAGATCACGCTGTCGTGGTACTCGTGCCGCGGCGGCCGGTCGTGGCCCCAGTCGAAGAACGGGTTGATGACGACCGACAGCATCGTGTGGCCGAGGGAGTCGGCGCGGTTGCGCTTGGCGCGGTTGTCGAACCGGTAGGCGAACAGCGAGGGGTCGCCGTCGATCTGGCCGTCGATGGCCTTGGCGTAGGGGTCGAGCAGCAGCTTGTTGGGGTCGCAGCGGTGGCCTTCGGCGGGGACGTACGGACCGTCGACCCGGTAGCCGTAGCGCTGGCCCGGCTGCAGGCCGGGGAGATAGGCGTGCCAGACGTGCCCGTCGACCTCGGTGAGCGGCAGCCGGGTCTCGGCGCCGTCGTCGTCGATGAGGCACAGGTCCACCGCGGTCGCGATCCCGGAGAAGAGCGCGAAGTTCACGCCGGCTCCGTCGTACGTCGCGCCGAGGGGGTACGGCCGTCCGGGCCAGATCTCCACGGGCCGCTCCTTGTCGCGTCGGGCAGCGGGCCGCGGCCCGCTCGGTGAGGGGTGTGCCGGGGCACGCCGACACGGCCCCCATTGTGGTGCACGGCCGCAGCGCACAACGCGGCTACCGTGGTGCGCGTGACCAGGAACGCATCGTGGGCCGAGCACCCGTGAGCGACTGGAAGGCCCGCATCAAGGACCTGCTGGCGCAGATCCCCGGGCTCCTCGGCCTGGCTCGCCTGACGCTCGAGACGGTGCGCATCTGCATGCGGTGGCGCGTCACCGGACTTGCAGCAGAGGCAGGCTTTTTCGCGCTCCTGTCGCTGCCGCCGCTCATCTTCGGGCTGCTCGGTGCGGTGGGTTATCTCGGCAGCTGGCTCGGCTCCGACGTGGTCGAGCAGGTGACGATCAACGTGCACCGCTACGCCGAGCAGTTCCTCACCGCCGAGAGCCTCAACCAGGTGATCATGCCCACACTCGACGACGCGCTCTCCAGCGGTCGCCCCGACGTGATCTCCATCGGTTTCCTGCTGAGCCTGTGGTCCGGGTCGCGCTGCCTGAACGTGCTGCTCGACACCATCTCGATCATGTACGGCCAGGGCGGGGTGCGCGGGATCGTCAAGACGCGCGTGATGAGCCTGTCGATCTACTTCGTCTCGATGCTGTTCGGCGCGGTGCTGTTCCCGCTGATCGTGGTCGGCCCCGACCTGCTCTCGCGCATCGTGCCCGGGCGGCTGCAGTTCCTGATGCTGCTGTACTGGCCGCTGGTCGGCGGCCTCACCGTGCTGGGGTTCGCGACGCTGTTCTACGTCGCCGTGCCGCAACGGGTCAGCTGGGTGCGCGACCTGCCCGGCGCTGCGCTGACGCTCGTGATCTGGGTGGGGGCGTCGTACGTCCTGCGCTGGTTCCTCGGCAACTCCATCGGCGGCACGAGCATCTACGGACCGCTGGCGGCGACGATCGTGGTGCTGATCTGGCTGTACTTCCTCGGCATCGGCGTGCTCATCGGCGCTGCGCTGAACGCCGCCTCGCACCGCCTGTGGCCGCCGGTCGAGCAGGTGCCGGCCGCGGCCCGCGCGATCGAGAAGATCGGCGACGGGATCGTGCGGGTGATGCCGCTCGGGGGCAGGAGCGCGACGGCCGACCCGGTGAACGGCTCCGCGAACGGTTCTGCGAACGGGGTGGCCCGGCGCGACGCCGCCGACGACGCGGGCCCCGACGCGCGCGGCGGCGAGGTCGGCTTGGACGAGTCTCGGGCGATCCGTTAGCCTCGTGAGGCACAGCAGCCCCGCAGGTTCGGGGCGTGCGCACGCGCGGACATAGCTCAGTTGGTAGAGCGCAACCTTGCCAAGGTTGAGGTCGCCGGTTCGAGCCCGGTTGTCCGCTCTGAGTCCCGCAGGGGACCGCCCGGTCCGCCGGGCGCCTGGTGGAGTGGCCGAGAGGCGAGGCAACGGCCTGCAAAGCCGTCTACACGGGTTCAAATCCCGTCTCCACCTCCAGGTGACGACGACGTACGTCGAGCGAGGCCCGGACCGGATCGGTCCGGGCCTCGACGCGTTCCGGGCGGACGGGAGCCGCTCCGGCCGGCGGGTCGACCCGGTAGGGCAGGCGGGGGAGCGGCGCGCGCCGGGCCGGTTTTGGAGTGGCCGGGTCGTTCGGCTACAGTTCACTCTCGTTGCACCGGCCCCCAGGGGCCACGCAGCAGGCGGACATAGCTCAGTTGGTAGAGCGCAACCTTGCCAAGGTTGAGGTCGCCGGTTCGAGCCCGGTTGTCCGCTCCGGTCGCCCCTCGGGGAGACCGCCAGGGCGATTGGCGCAGTGGTAGCGCGCTTCCTTGACACGGAAGAGGTCACTGGTTCAAACCCAGTATCGCCCACCAGCACGGAACGGCCCCTGACCTGCGGAAACGCGGATCAGGGGCCGTTTGCTGTGCCAGATCCGTGCCAGATCGGATTCCGAAAGGCACGCCATGACCACCACCCACCCCCCGACCCTGTACGTCGGCAGCTGCGCGACGTGCGGCTGGAAGACCGAACCAGCGCGCTACGTCGAGGCCGGCGACCTGACCGAGCAGCACTCGGATATCTGCCCGGAGGCCAGTACCGAGGTCTGGCCGATGAATCCAACAGATCCGTCGGATCTGTTGGATTCGCACGACGGCCGCGTGCGGGCGTACCCGCCGAGGTTCGTCTGCCCCGGCTGGTGCACGACGCCGCACGAGCAGCACGTCGCGGACCTGCGCGACATGGAGGGGCAGGTCGTGCACCACGGCGTGCTCGACAAGGACCAGGAGACCGAGATCTGGCTCTGCGAGGCGACCTGGCCCGCCGGTGAGACCACCGGCGTCGCCCCGACCCTGACTGTGGTCGGCGGCGACGTACAGGAGCTGACGGCCGCGGAGGCGCGGACGCTCGCCGGGGCGCTGCTGCGGGCCGCCGAGTCGTTGGAGAGCGGTCAGCAGCCGGAGGTGGCCCGATGAGCAACCCCAGGTCATGGTGCTCCAAGGACGGGCACACCTACCGGATCACCCACGAGGGCCGCATAGAGGTGCTGGACCACGACGCCAAGGTGTGGCGAGCCGTCTGCGACCTGACGATGGTCGACGGGAACCTGTTCGGCATCCCCAGCGACCTGTTGCCGCACCGGCCGGTCGAGTATCCGGTGGTGCCGGCGGGCCGTGACCGTGGCCCGCACGTCCACCAGGCCGACCACCACCCCACGTGGTGCCGCCTCGGCCCGGAGTGCGCCCCGGAGGCTGATCGTCGCTACATCGAGCACCGCGGCTCCGACTTCGTGCTGCGCCCCGACCTGGACGACGTGCGGGCCGAGGTCACGGTGCGCCACGACGAGCACGTCAGCTGCGGCCTGGACCACGGCCGCACCGTCGTCGTGCTCGACCTCGAGAACGAGGCGATGCACGACACCCGGGCCGACGTCACGCTGCAGCCTGACGAGGCCCGACAGCTCGCGCACTGCCTGACCAAGGCCGCGTGGGTCGTCGAGAGCGCCTTCGGTTGGTACCCCAGGCGCGAGCTCGAGTCACAGGGGTAGTCCGCGATCCTGAACTACCAGATCCGGTATTACGGGATCCCTGAATACCGGGCGGTAGTGGAGGACCCTCCACTACCGCCCGGTCACCACCACGGTGGCCGGGCTGCCCGACATTCCAAGCGGTCTCAGGAATGCTGAGACCCGCCTGCCGAAGGGTCCTCAGATCGTGAGGACCCCGCGCGCAGGGAGAGGTGGTACGGATCGATCGATTCCAATGATCTTGGGAAGTGAGGACCCCGCGCGCAGGGAGAGGTGGTGAGTCATATGACTCACCTGCAGGAGAGCAACTTTGCTCACCTTGCTCGACGGGGAAGGGCTGAATGCCGGATTCCGCCATTGAGTGACGGCGAGCGCGTAGCGTGCCGCCATGAAGCGACTCGGCTCCCCGGTCGAGATGATGCTGCTCGGGGCCGCGGTGATGGTGATCGCGCTCCTGCTCGGCCGGGACACCCAGGGACAGGCCCTGTTCTACGTCGGCACGGCTGTCGCCCTGGCCGGCGGCGTCTGGTGGCTGGTCCGTGGCCACATCGCCGAGCACCGACGCAAGCAAGGCGGCGGCTAGCGCCAGGCTCGCGTGCTGGCTGGCGCGGGCTCAGCCGTCTTCGGCCTCGCTCTGGATGATCTGCCGCGCGATTTCCTGCAGCATCGCCTGCGACGTCACTGGCCCATCGAAGCCGTGGTCGACCTCGATGCCCTCGTCTCGCATGACTCGATCGAGATTCACGATGTGCTTCAACAGTCGGGACATGAGATGTGCCTGTGCGGTCAGCGTGTCAGCGGCGCTGTCGACCGTCTCCTCATTTGCCAGCCTGATCGTCTCGAGGGGCCCCTGTTCCGCGCCCTCCTCACGCAGGTAGCTCGTCGTTAGCGCCACCGCGCGGTGCAGTGCATTTCTGTGTCTCTGTGCGTCGCTCATGCCGCAGGCTATGCGAGGCTGGGCGACCATGAGAACCGGATCGAGTCAGGTCGTGCTCATCGCTGTCCCCGGCGGCGAAGACCTGCGGTTCGAGGCGGCCGATGAGTACCGGCGCTTCGACGTCGAGCATGACGGTGATGAGATCGTCGTCATCCAGTACGACCTCACCAGCGGCGGCGACTGGTCCAGGATTGAGGTCGCCCGCGTCTCAGCCTCGGAGTACACGAAGATCGCGAAGCGCAACGGAACCCCTGGGGGGTGACCCCGGACCTGGACGGCCGGCAACCTCCGGCATAGGGCCGGCTCTATCCCTGAGAGTTTTTTCGCCCTGGCGCGACCCCGGCGGACGTCGGCTCTCAGAAGCTCTGTGTGTGCAAGCGGCCCTGTGCCGGAGGTGGTTGGGCCGGGTCGAGCTGGGCCCTCCCCCCAGGGAGACTCATCCGGGGGAAGGGCCGCTCGGCGCTGGGTCCGGCGGAAAGGTCAAACGCCGATGCTCAGCGCACCTGCAGGTCGTCAGCCTGCAGGCTGTTCGTGGGTCAGCCCGCGGGCTGCGCGGCCGGGACGTGCACGATGGCCGCCTCGTGCGGGAACAGGGTGCCGACGCGCATGGTGCCCTTGACCGCGACGCGATCGCTGGTGAAGAAGACGCTGCCGTCGGTCTCGATCTTGGCGTTCTCGCGGATCAGCAGGAACGCGTGGTCCTTCGGGATACCCCAAACGGAACCGTCCTCGATGAACGGGGTCACGAACAGCGGGACACCCTGGATCACGCGCCCGGTCGGAACTGACGGGTCGGCTGCGAGCAGCGGCTCGTTGGAGCTGGTGCCCTTCTTCAGCTTGGCCAGCGCGAGAGCGGTCAGCGGGCTGGTGACGAACGCTGTGAGCTTCGCGCCGACGACCTCGGCCATGGTCAGCGCCTCGATGAACGGGTCGATGTTGGTGTAGCCGCTGCTGGTCGCGACGGTGGACTTCCCTGCCACGGAGTACAGGCCCTTGGGTGCCGGCGCGGGCAGATCTCCGAAGAAGGCCCGGTCGACCTGGCGGGCGATCTCGCGGGCGAGGCCCTGGCCGATCGCCTCGGTGGCGGCGGGGCTGGAGTCGTTGGCCAGCTCCCGGGTGATGATGGACAGGCCGGCGACCTTGCTCGGGGTGGAGGCCACCTCGTCGATGGTCATGTCGCTGGGCACGATCTCCTCGCCCTCGGCCGTCCATGCGGCGGTGGGGTCCTTGGTGACCCGGGGGAGGCGGAAGTCGTGGGTGGCGATGTTGACGACGGTGGCGACCTGGGCCGCGATGGACTTCTCGGCGACGGACTGGATGAGTAGCTGGCCCCGGGTGTCGGGGACGATCGCGTTGGCGTTGCTGGTGGTCAGCATGATGCTGGGCTCCTTCGGGAGGCAGGCGGAATCTGGTGGGTGCGGAGCACGGCTCCTGGCACGTCGTCCGCGGTGTCGGCCTCCCGGGCCTCACTGGTGAGAGCGGGTGGCTCCGGGCCGGGGCCGCTCTCACCAGTGAGGATACCCCCTCGGGGTGTCAGCTTCGCCGGCCCTGCAGCGCGTCTTGCCACGTCATCGGGCGGGGCCCCTGACCGATATCGGTATCCGACGCGCCAGAGCGCAGGTTGGTGAGCGGCTGCTTGCGTCCGGGTCTTGCCTGCTGCCGCTGCCAGTGGGGGTGCTTCTCCAGCGTCGCGTTGACCGTCTTGAGCAACCGTTCGCGGTCAAGCGCACCGTCGTCGCCGTACAGGCTGTCGAGGTCGAGCGGGTCGCCGTCGGTGCGGAACAGGTCGAGGCCGTCGGCCATGCCGTGCTCGGTCGCGGCGCGCACGACCTCGGCCTGGCGCATCGCCCCGATCTGCTCGCGCAGTGCCTGCGCCTCGGTCTCGGTGGCGCGCAGCCGTTCCCGCAGACCCTTGGCCTCGTTGCGGACCTTCGCGAGGCGCGTGTCGGTCAGGGCCTCCTCGGCGGTCTGCGGGTCGTCGAGCACGGGCGTGCCCGATGCTTCGGCCAGGTCGTTCCCGTCGTTGGTCTCGGGCGTCTCATTGGGCGATTGCCCAATGAGGTCGGCGCGGGGTTCCAGGTCGACCTCTGGAGTTTCGGTAGTGGTGCTCGTGCTGTCGGTCATGGTGAATCTCCTTCAGAACCCGTACTGGTCGTTCCAGTCGGTGTGTCGAGGTGGGCCGAACGGTTCGGGTGCGTCGCCGGTCGTGACCGGTGGGTCACGGCGCGGGTCGACGGTGTAGGTGATGCCCGTCGCCTCGAACACCACGACGCGGAACACCACCGCAGGGGTGCCGCGCACCGTGGTCTCGGCGCTGGTCTGAGTCGACCCGTCGAGCGCCAGGGCCGCGGCCGGCTCCCAGACGGCTGCGAGCTCGAGCTCGGCCGCTGTGGCGTGCCGGGCGAACCCGGAGCGTGCGCGCAGCTTGGTCGAGTCGGCCACCTTCGTGACGTCCTCCTCGGCCAGCAGCGGGCAGCTCAGCCGGTGCTGGAACGTGAAGGACCACAGCCATTCCCCGCCGCAGCGGGGGCAGTGCTTGGTGTCGTCGGTCATGGGGTTGCTTCCTCTCGGTCGGCGCTGGCTGGCCGGCCGCATCCGAGGCAGGCCGGTTCGAACGGGGCGGCCTTGGGGCCGGTGATGGGGCGGGAGCAGAGACCGCACGTGCCGGTCGAATCAGTGCCAAGAACGTCCAAACCTGGGCGAGGGGTCTCCCTCTCCTCTTCTTGGTGTGCACGTGTGCTTGGTTGGTCATTTCTGGCACTGATCTGTAGGGCCGACGGGTCGATGCCTTCGGCGAGCCGGTAGTGCCACCTCGTCGCCGGCTTCCCGGCCCACTCGATCTCCTCCTCGTCGCAGGCGAGCACGCCGAGCATGTGCAACGCCTGCAGCTGCCGGTCGACGGTCGCGCGCGGCTTGGCCAGCCGCTTGCGCACCTCGGCCGTGGTGGAGTCGGGGTGCTCGGCGAGGTCGTCGACGATCGCGAGCCGCAGCGGCGGCATCGAGTCCCGGGCGCAACGGATCGCCAGCGCGAGCGCGGCCGCCCGGTCCAGGCCCAGCGCGGCAGCGCCGCGCATCACCTGCCCGAGCTGCTTGGCGAACCGGGTCGGTGCCTCCGGGGCGTGCGCGTTCACCACGTCACCGCGGTAGTCGTACTCGACCGCGGTCCGGGCCAGCGTCACCAGGTCCGCGGCGGCGAGCAGCACCTCGATCTCGGCCTCGGTCGCTGGTGGCACGTCCGGGTCGAGCTGGGTGATCACCGCGGTCACCGCCTCAGCCAGCTCGCCGCGCATCTGCTCCTCGCTGCCGGTGTTGCGGATCGCCTGTCGCCCAGCGGCCTGCCGTCCCTGGTGACTGTCGACCCGGACCAGCACGAACCGGTCACCGCACCGGGCGATGACGGCGTGCGCACTGTCCCAGGCGGTCGTGACCGCGCCGGCCAGGCCGATTCGCCCGGACCAGGTGAGCCGCCGCCCACCGTCGGCTCCGACCGGGCGGGACCACGCGCCGTCGTAGACCTCGCGCAGGGCACCGAGCACCTCGTCCCGGCGGTCCCGGTTCATGCTCAGGATCGAGGTCATGTCCTTGACGACGAGCACGCCGGAGGAGCCGATCTCGCGCAACAGCCCTCCGGTCGCGCCCTCGGTGCGGTCCTTCTTCGGGGTCGCGGACAGCAGCCCGGCCTCACCGCTGATGGTGCTGATCGGTAGCGCGCCGGCGCCCGAGAGCGCCTGCACCGTCTCGGTTTTCGCGTTGCCGGAGCCGCTGACCAGGAGCAGCCACAACGGGTCGCCGCTCATCCGCTCGACCGCGCAGACCGCGAGCACCGCGTCGAGCGCGTCGGTGTCGTAGTCCTGGCCCAGCCACTTGCGGAACACCTCGTGCACCTCGGCCAGGTTGGCCGGCGCGTCCGGCGGCGGCACCGGGCCGTCGTAGTGCTCAAGCATGGGCACCACCCGCCTGCCCGCGCCGACGAGCATGGTCGGCCCGGAACGCTGCGACGCCCGCGGCCTCGCGACGGGCAGCCGCCTCGACGCTCAGCTCGTGGCCGCGGTCCGGCAGCTGCGCGGCCGCGTGCACGACCGCGGCCGCAGCACGCTGCAGCGCACCGAGCTCGGCGTCCTGTAGCTGGCGGCCCCGCTCGAGGCCGGCCGCGTAGCCGCAGGCGTGCCCGTCGAGCCAGAGCCGCCAGGCGTCCTCGGACAGAGCCGCGAGGTCGACCGGGGCGTCACTACCCAGATGGGTAATCAGGGGTGCGCTCATCGGTCGTCACCCAGCAGCCGCCGACGGTACTCCTCATTCTCGACGAGCTGACCGTTGCACTCCGGACACAGGAGAACGTTCCAGCCCGGCACGACCTCGTGATGGAAGACGTGCTCCGGGCGCGAGCAGCTCCGCACGTGGTCCCACGTGTCGTAGTCGCGCCACCAGCCATCCGGCTCGCCAGCCCGCCGGCGGCATGTCTCCACGACGTTGCGGACCTGGCGGACCTCGAGGCCCAGGTTGCAGTGCCACAGGCGCACCAGGTTCGCCGAGCCGTGAGTCAGCACGGGGCCCAGCACCTGCAGACGGTGACCTCGCACCGTAGTCTCCGGGTCGCGCGGGTCGGCGCCGGGAAGAATGTCTCCAACCAGCCGGACTCGCGTCACGGCCAGCGCGACATCCCAGCGCCGTCGCGTCCGGATGTGACGCTCCGCATCCGCGAGGAAGTCCCACCCGCCCAGCGCAGCGAGGTCGGTCACGGCGTGGTATCCGCAGTAGCACCCAGGGTGCGGAGGGCGGTGATCACTCCGGGGGCAGATCGCCCGTGCCCGGTAGTACCAGGCAACCTCGTGAATGTTCATCTCCGGCCTGGGGTCGTCGGTGGTGGGGTTCGTTACCCAACCCGCGCCCGTGATGAGATCGAACCTCCAGCCCACGACGGACTCGGTGTTTGCGCTCATCGCAGATCACCGCCGTCAAGCGGCTGTACGGGTACGACGCGCACCAGCTCGAGCCGGGCCGCCAGGCCTCGAGCCCGCGCGCGGTCCGCCTTCTTGGCGGCAGAGTCGAGGTTCACGAACAGTTGCTCGACCAGCGCACCGTCGGCGCGCTCGGTCCAGCACCGCACGGCGAAGTCTCGACGTCGAGAGAGTTCGATCAGCCCCGCGCGGCGCTCAGCCCTGTTGTCGGTGGTCTGTGGGATAGTTGAAGCGCCGTTGAAGTCGCCTGCTGAAACGTGCTCTGCCGCCTCGGTTCCCACGCCGGGGCGGCGCTCGTTTGCCCTCACGCCGCGTCACCGCCGACAGCTCCGCCGCTACGCGGTGCCCTCTCGGGCGGCTCGGTTCGATTCGGTCGGCGCCGGCTGGTGCTCTTGCCACCAGCTGCGGGTGACCGCCCTGGCGGCGGTGATGAACCGCCGGTGGGAATGGGGGAGAGCAGGGTCTCGAGCTCGCCAGCGTCGACGCGAACCGCTCTCGCGCCGAGCCTGTAACCGGTGAGTCGACCGGTCGCGATGAACTTGCGGATCGTACGGTCGGTGACCCCCAGCTGCTCAGCAGCCTCAGCCTGGGTGAGCCAACGACGAGAAATCGATTGAGGCATGACCAGCGATCCCCTTCTCGGGTCTCAGCCAGTCCTCAGGCTTTGACGCTTAACCCCGCGTCGGGCTCGCTCTCACGCGACAGGACAAGTGACTATCAACTTGGTGCACGCAGCGTACTACCCCTTGGCCGACGCTTCCGGAACAGACACGCGGGCGATGTCCATGCTGGGCACCTTGCCGCTCTGGCGTCCCGTCTCCGGCCGATTGCGCAGTGCCTCCACCAAGAGCGCCCCAGAGACCGAATAGTCGAAGCCGCAGCGGCAGCTCGCGATGAAGTCGTCAGACGCCCAGACCGTGCCGCTGACAGAGTTCACGGATACCCAGCGGCGCGAAGGTCGTTCCTGGGGTGCCACGACGAGGGCAACGAGGGATGGTCGCTGGTGGCCAGGGCGGTGGCACAGCAGTTCGAGGCTCCGCGTCTTGCGCGACCACTTGCTGGCGTGGAAGGAGTTTCGAATCCTGGGCCGCGACCCGTCCAGGTTCCGGGCTGTTGAGTGGCCGCTCGGTGGCGGGGTGTCGCGCCACCGATCTGGGTAGTCGCTCACTTCTCGCCCTCCGCGATCTTCGACAGTGCGGCCGCAATCTTTGCGTCTCGGCCCTCGGCGCTGTGCTGGTAGCGCAGCGCCGCCGCTGGGGTGGCGTGCCCCAGCCGCTCCATCAGCTCGGCCAGAGTCGCCCCGGTCTGTGCTGCGAAGACCGCCCCGGTATGCCGCAGGTCGTGCCAGCGCAGGTCTGGCCGACCGGCAGCCTCTCGGGCGGGGTAGTAGGACCGGTAGAGGCTGCTCGGCTGCAGGTGCGTCCTGCCGTCGGCTGCGGGGAACAGCAGTGCGTTCTTGCCGCGGCCCACGTGTCGGTCGAGGTGGTCCTGCAGCAGCGGTACGAGGTGTGGGGGCACCGCCACGGTGCGCTTGCCGGCGTCACTCTTCGGGTCGCCGACAACGAACTCGCCGCTGACACGGGTCACGCCGCGCTCGACGTGGATCAGTCCGCGTCTGCGCTCGGTGTCGAGGTCAAGGTCTGCGCGGCGCAGCTCGGTCGCCTCGCCGAAGCGAAGGGCGCACCAGGCGCAGACCAGGACCAGTGCGCGTAGCCGCTCGGGCATGTGCTCAACGATCGCTGCCAGCTCGCTGAGCGTGGCCGGCTTGATCTTCTTGCGCCGGCGGGAGGTGCCTGCTCCTTGGATCACACAGGGGTTGGCTTTCAGGTGTTGCGCCTGCACGGCGTCGGCCAGGATCGTCTGCAGCAGGCTGTAGGAGTGTGCTCGCAGAGTGGGCGTCTTGACCCCCATGTCGGTGCGCCACTGCTCGACGTGCTCGACCGTGATGTCGGTGACGCGCAGGTCGCCGAACGCCGGAAGCAGTACCCGCTCGAGCAGGCGGTTGTAGTGGTCGCGGGTGCGAGGCTTGAGCGGCTCTCCGTCCTTGGTCCGCCGATTCTCCACCCACGGCTTCACGAACTCGGCGAACGTGATGCCTTCGCGGCGCGGTCGTTCGGCCTTCCAGTCATCGCGAGTGATGTCGGCGTACCGGGTGCCCAGCCAGGCGTTCGCGTCGGTCTTGGTGGTGAAGGTGTGCTCCGCGCGGTGCTCTCGGCCGTCGGGGCCGGTGTAGCGAGCCTGCCAGCGGCCCGAGGGCAGCTTGCGGACGCTGCCGAAGGTCGCTCGTCGACCGCGGCTGTTGCCGCCCCCAGTGTGCTTCACAGTGTCCCTTCCCGTGCCAGATCCGTGCCAGAACTGAATGGTATTCCGTTCCGTTGCGTTCCGCACGGTTCCGCGATACTGTGCCACGTATCAGCAGGTCAGACGCCTGTTGGTGCAGGTCAGAGGTCGGGGTGCGACACGCCGTGTTCACTGGTTCAAACCCAGTATCGCCCACCAGCACGGAACGGCCCCTGACCTGCGGAAACGCGGATCAGGGGCCGTTTGCGTTGAGCGGCGCCACATTTCGTACGTTCTCGCACGATCTGAGACGGCCCCCTCCCGGGATTCCGCGGAGACCCTTCTGCATTTCGTACGTCCTCGCACGATCTGAGACGGCCCCCTCCCGGGCCCGAGCTGACCCGCGCCTCGCGCCGCGACCGGCCGTGCCACCCTGTGCGCCATGAGTCGGGCGCGGGCGGTCTTCGGGGACCGCAGCGCCCGCGGCGTCGCGGAGATCACCCATGACCCGGCGCGCCTCGACGCCGGCGGGTTCTGGGTCGTCGTGGCCACCTTCGAGGGCGAGCTGACCGCCGTCCGGATGGATGACGTACGTCGGGAGCAGGTGACCCCCGCCCCGCACCTGTCCGGGCCTCACCTGCCCGAACCCCACCTGTCCGGGCCGGACGGTGCCGACCCGGCCGCGGCGTGGACGTCCTCGCTGACGGAGGCGGACTACCGCGCGGGCGTGGAGGAGATCCGCCGCCGGATCTCGACCGGCGAGGTCTATCAGGTCAACCTCTGCCGGGTGCTGTCGACGCAGATCGCTCCCGAGACCGATCTGGACCTGCTGGATCAGGTTGTGCGGCAAGGGAATCCGGCTCCCTACGCCGCACGCATCGACATCCCCGAGGCCGGCCTCGACCTGGTGTGCGCCTCGCCGGAGCTCTTCCTGGAGCGCGTCGGCGACACGCTCACCTCGGCGCCGATCAAGGGCACCGCGCCGACGGCCGACGAGCTGCTGCCGAAGGACCGCACCGAGAACGTCATGATCACCGACCTGGTGCGCAACGACCTGTCACACGTCGCGCAGCCGGGCACGGTGGCCGTCGACGGGCTCTGCGCGCTGGAGCACCACCCGGGCCTCGTGCACCTCGTCTCGACCGTCACCAGCAGGCTGCGCCCGGACGTCGCCTGGACGGATATCCTCGCCGCCACCTTCCCGCCCGGCTCGGTCTCCGGCGCGCCGAAATCGACTGCGCTCACAGCGATCCGGGACCTCGAGACGGTGCCGCGCGGTCCCTACTGCGGGGCCGTCGGCTGGGTCGACGCCGACGCGGGGGAGGCGCGACTCGCCGTAGGGATCCGCACGTTCTGGGCCGAGCACGACCGGGCGGGACGGCGGTGGCTGCGGTTCGGCACCGGCGCGGGCATCACGTGGGGCTCGGACCCGGAGGGCGAGTGGTGGGAGACTGCCCTGAAGGCGCGTCGCCTCGTGGGGCTGGCGCGCACCGTCACGGAGAACGACTAACGGGGTGACACGCGTGACCATCACGGTGTGGGTCAACGGAGAGCTGGTCGACGACAAGCCGTCGATCGTCGCGACCGATCACGGGCTCACGGTCGGCGACGGCGTCTTCGAGACGTGCAAGGTCGTCGACGGCGAGGTGTTCGCTCGCACGAGGCACCACGACCGGCTCGACCGCTCGCTCGCGGGGCTCGGCCTGCCCGCCGCCGACCGCGGTTACCTCGACGAGGGCATCGCCGCCGTGCTCGACGGACTGAGCGGCCTCGTGCGGCTGCGCTACACGGTCACCGGCGGCCTGGGCCCGCTCGGTTCCGAGCGCATCGGCGAGCCCATGACGTACGTCGTGATGGCCTCTCCCATCGACGCACCTCCGGCGACCACGACCGTGCTCCCGGTCGACTGGACGCGCAACGAGCGCAGCGCGGTCGCGGGGCTGAAGACGACGTCGTACGCCGAGAACGTCGTCGCGCTGCGAGCCGCCCGCGAGGCCGGCGCCACCGAGGCGATCCTGCCCAACACGCGCGGCGAGCTGTGCGAGGGCACCGGGTCCAACATCTTCGTCGTCGTCGACGGCGAGGTCCTGACGCCGCCGCTGGAGTCCGGCGCGCTGGCCGGGATCACCCGCGCGCTCGCCCTCGAGTGGGGCCAGGACGCAGGGCTGCCGGTGCGCGAGCGCACGCTGCCCATGTCGGTGCTCGACACCTGCGACGAGGCGTTCATCACCTCCTCGACCCGCGACATCCAGGGCGTCAGCGCCATCGGGGAACGTTCGCTGCCCGCCGATCGTCCTCTCACCGAGGCCATGGCCCGCGCGTTCGCGGCGGCCGCCGCGAAGGAGAAGGACCCCGCCTGATGACCGACTCGAAGTTCGACGAGTCCCGCCCCGTCGACCCCAGCGCGAAGTACGTCGACCGCAACCGCACGCTCGACGCCGACGAGGACGACTGGGCCTGGCGGGCGCGCATCCGCGCCAACCCCCGGTCGCGCCGGATCTATCGCATCGCGGTCGCCGTCATCGGCACGATCGTCGTCCTCGGCGGTCTCGTGGCGATCCCGTTCCCCGGACCGGGCTGGCTCATCGTCTTCCTCGGCCTCGGCATCTGGGCCTCGGAGTTCGAGTGGGCGCAGAAGGTGCTGGAGTGGGTGCGCGGCAAGGTGCGCGCCTGGGAGCGCTGGCTGCGGCGGCAGTCGATCGTGGTGCAGGCCATCTTCGGGTTGCTGACCTTCGCCCTGGTGCTCGCGATCTTCTGGGCGCTGTTCCGGTTCAGCGGGATCCCGGGGTTCTTCCCCGACGCGGTGGAGACCTGGCTGCGCCAGGTGCCGGGGCTGGGCGGCGCGTAGCCCCGATTTCGGTTGTGGCGCCGGGACGGGCTATCCTTCCCGACGCACCAGGACGTGTAGCTCAGTTGGTTAGAGCGTTCGCTTCACACGCGAGAGGTCAGGGGTTCGAGTCCCTTCACGTCCACCACGAACGGGCCGCGGAGCGCAGACTCCGCGGCCCGTTGTCATGCCGCCCGCCGGCCGGACCGGCTGAACCCACGCCCTAGCATCACCAGGCGTGGACGACGTACAGGACGACCGGCACCGACCGTCCGGCAGCGAGAGCGACAGCGGCCTGCCCGCCGTGCGCAGCAGCACGACGTGGGGGCGGATGTGGCGCCCCTTCTGGGCGCTGCCGCTCGCGGTCGTGGCCGTCGCCCTCGTCGTCGGGGTGCTGCTGCCGGAGTGGGAGCGCGGTGCCGTCGACGACCTCCCGTTCGTCTTCCAGGGCGGGGCCGACGGGGCGCGCAGCGTGCTCGGCACCATCGCGGGGGCGATGATCTCGGTCACCGGCCTGGTCTTCTCCATCACGATGGTCGTGGTGCAGCTCGCCAGCAGCCAGTTCAGTCCGCGCGTGCTGGGCGACTTCCTCTCCAGCCGGGTCACGCAGGCCACCCTCGGCGTCTTCACCGCGACGTTCGTCTACGCGCTGACCGTGCTGCGCTCGGTCGAGGGGACGTCCGACACCGAGTCGTTCGTGCCCCAGCTGTCGATCACCCTGGCGTTCCTGCTCGTGCTCGGCAGCGTCGTGATGTTCCTCGCCTTCATCCACCACATCACCACCGCCATCAAGGTCTCCTCGATCGTGTCGCACCTGGGCGAGGACACGATGGACGTCATCGGGCGCTACTTCCCGCCGGGCGACCGCGGCGCACCGCAGCAGCCGGAGTGGGAGCCGCCGACGTCCGCCCCGCACCAGATCGACGCGGTCGAGCACGGCTACATCGCCGAGATCGCGCTGCGCCGGCTGCTCGACTGGGCCGTCGAGCACGACGCCGTCGTGCAGGTGCTGCTGCCCGTCGGCCGCTTCGTCACCGAGGGCTCGCCCGCGCTGCGCATCTGGCCGGCGCCCCCGGAGGACGAGGCCGACGAGCTGCGCCGGACGGTGGTGGTCGAGCAGGACCGGGTCATGCACCAGGACCCCGGCTTCGGCGTGCGCAAGCTGGTCGACATCGCCGAGCGGGCCCTCAGCCCCGGGATCAACGACCCGACGACGGCCAGCGAGGTGCTCGACGAGCTGCACCGCATCCTGCGCGCCCTGGTCGCCCGCCGCGACCTGCCCGACGTCGTCGAGCGCGACGGCACGGTCCGCCTGGTCCACCGGCCGCAGCGGGTCGCCGAGCTCGTCGACCTCGCGCTGGAAGAGGTGCTGCACTACGGCGAGGAGTCGCCACAGATCCCGCGTCGGGTCCTGAGCATCTGCCGTGCCGTGCGCCCGGCAGCCCTTCCCGAGCACGTCCCCGCCCTGGACCGGTGGGAGCGGGTGGCGCGTCGGATGGCCGACCAGCTCGAGGTGGAGGCCTGACCGGTCCCACGGTCGGTGCGCCGCCGGCCGGCGCGGATCGCTAGCCTGGACCGACGTACGCCCGCCTGACCGGCCGTACGCCCCACACCGATCACCTCGATCAGCCAGGAGTACCCATGCCCGCGCAGCTCACCCTGACCGTCTCCGGAGACGAGCGATCGGTCGAGCAGGGCACGACGGGCACCGACCTGTTCGGCGACGACCGCGCGGTCGTCGCGATGCTCGTCGACGGTGAGCAGCAGGACCTGTTCCGCGAGCTGGCCGACGGCGCGGCGGTCGAGCCGATCACCGTCGACTCCGAGGCGGGTCTTGCGATCATGCGGCACTCCGCCGCGCACGTGCTCGCCCAGGCCGTGCAGCAGGTCAACCCCGACGCGAAGCTCGGCATCGGCCCGCCCGTCACGGACGGCTTCTACTACGACTTCGACGTCGCCGAGCCCTTCCAGCCCGAGGACCTCAAGGCTCTCGAGAAGGCGATGCAGAAGATCGTCAACGAGGGGCAGACCTTCGCCCGGCGCGTCGTCGGCGACGACGAGGCGCGCACCGAGCTGGCCGGCGAGCCGTACAAGATCGAGCTGATCGGCCTCAAGGGCGGCGCCGCCGACGCGGCAGAGGGGGCCGACGCCGAGGTCGGCGCCGGCGAGCTGACGATCTACGACAACCTGCGGCGCGACGGCTCGCGCGCGTGGGGCGACCTGTGCCGCGGGCCGCACGTGCCGACGACCAAGGTGCTCGGCAACGCGTTCAAGCTGCTGCGCTCGGGCGGTGCCTACTGGCGCGGGTCGGAGAAGAACCCGCAGCTGCAGCGGATCTACGGCACCGCCTGGCCGACCAAGGAGGAGCTGAAGACCTATCTCGACCGGCTCGCCGAGGCCGAGAAGCGCGACCACCGCAAGCTCGGCGCGGAGCTGGACCTGTTCTCCTTCCCCGAGGAGCTCGGCTCCGGCCTGCCGGTCTTCCACCCCCGCGGCGGCGTCATCAAGCGGCAGATGGAGGACTACGTCCGCCAGCGGCACATCGACGAGGGCTTCGAGTACGTCGGAACCCCGCACATCTCCAAGGAAGCGCTCTTCCACACCTCCGGCCACCTGCCGTACTACGCCGAGAGCATGTTCGCGCCGTTCAAGGTCGACGAGACCGACTACCGGCTCAAGGCGATGAACTGCCCGATGCACAACCTGATCTTCCGCTCGCGCGGCCGGTCCTACCGCGAGCTGCCCCTGCGGCTCTTCGAGTTCGGGCACGTCTACCGCGCCGAGAAGTCCGGCGTCGTGCACGGGCTCACCCGGGTGCGCGGCTTCGCCCAGGACGACAGCCACTCCTACGTCACGCGCGAGCAGGCGGCCGAGGAGATCCAGCACCTGCTGGACTTCGTGCTGTCGCTGCTGCGCGACTTCGGCCTCGACGACTTCTACCTCGAGCTGTCGACCCGCGAGACCGAGGGCGACAAGAAGGACAAGTTCATCGGCTCTGACGCCGAATGGGAAGAAGCCACAAGGGTTCTCGAGGACGTCGCGACGCGCTCCGGCCTGGAGCTGGTGCCCGACCCGGGCGGCGCCGCGTACTACGGCCCGAAGATCTCGGTGCAGGCGCGCGACGCCATCGGCCGCACCTGGCAGATGTCGACGATCCAGTACGACTTCAACCAGCCCGAGCGGTTCGACCTCACCTACACCGCGTCCGACGGCAGCCGCCAGCGTCCGGTGATGATCCACTCGGCGAAGTTCGGCTCGATCGAGCGCTTCCTGGGCGTGCTGGTCGAGCACTACGCCGGAGCGTTCCCGGTCTGGCTCTCGCCGGTCCAGGTGCTCGGGGTGCCGGTGGCCGAGGAGTTCGCCCCGTACCTGAGCGAGGTGCTGGATCGCATGCGCGCCAAGGGGATTCGCGTCGAGCTCGACGACAGCGACGACCGCTTCCCCAAGAAGATCCGCAACGCGAGCAAGGCGAAGGTGCCGTACGTCCTCATCGCCGGCGGTGAGGACCGCGACGCCGGTGCGGTGTCGTTCCGCTACCGCGACGGGTCGCAGCGCAACGGGGTGCCTGTCGACCAGGCGATCGAGGAGATCCTG
The DNA here is from genome assembly GCF_006716095.1 of Barrientosiimonas humi. Lineage (NCBI taxonomy): Bacteria > Bacillati > Actinomycetota > Actinomycetes > Micrococcales > Dermacoccaceae > Barrientosiimonas > Barrientosiimonas humi. The sequence continues at coordinate 1,410,800 of NZ_VFOK01000001.1, read as the reverse complement.
GCCGCGGTCGAGGGCAAGGAGCAGGTGACGACCTCGCCGGAGTGACCGGCTCGTTCGTGGCGGTCCGCGTGAAGTCACAGGTGCGTCACAGCCTGTCGAGAGACTCGCTGTCAGGGCGCGAGTTCCCTTGTCGCGCGTGAACTTTCATACACAGGCTGAAGGTGTTTGATAAGCGTCGATTCGCTTACGCTCTGGCCGCATGAAGCGACTGTCGCAGCCGCCCGTTCTCACCGATACCGCCCTGCTGATCGCCCGGGTCATCCTGGGAGTAGTGCTCGTGGCCCACGGGGCGCAGAAACTGTTCGACAACGGAATCGCCGCAACCGCAGACGGATTCGGCCAGATGGGCATCCCGGTGCCCCAGGCGGCCGCGTGGTTCGCCGCGCTGGTCGAGTTCGGCGGGGGCATCCTGCTGATCGTCGGCGCCCTGATGCCGCTGGTCGGGGTGCTCGTGGCGATCAACATGTTCGGCGCCTTCTGGTTCGCCCACCGCGAGGCCGGCGTGTTCGTGACCGACGGCGGCTGGGAGCTCGTCGCCGTCATCGGCGCGCTGGGCCTCCTGCTCGCTGCGACCGGGGCGGGGCGCTTCAGCGTCGACCAGGTCGTCCTCGGGCGCTCCCGGGTGAGCCAGCCGGCAACGGCCGCCGCCTGATCTCGTACGACTGACCATCGATGGGTCCACGGCGGCTGTGCTTCACTGCCGCCGTGGACCCGATTCAGGTGCGGCAGGCCGAGCGAGACGACGCGCTGGGCGTCGCAGCCCTCGTCCTGGCCATGGACCGCGAGGACGGCGCCGACGCCCGGCCCGGCTTCCTCACCGAGTACGCCGACGCCTGGCTCCTCGACGTCGACCGCCGGCCGACGTGGCTGGCCGAGGAGTCCGACGGCAACCCGGTCGGCCTGGTGCAGACCGCGATGGTGCGCAAGCTGCCGTCGCTGCGGCGCCCCACGACGGCCTGGATGCACGTGGCGCTGGTGTTCGTGCGCCCGACGCACCGGGGGAGAGGTATCGCCGAGCGGATGCTGCGCGACGCGGTCGAGTGGGGAGTGGCGCAGGGCGTCGAGCGCTTCCAGCTCAACGCGGAGCCGAAGGCTCGGACGCTGTACGAGCGGGTCGGCTTCACCGCGCCCGGTGAGCGGCTGATGGAGCTGCGCGTCCCGCCACGTCCGTAGCGCTCCCACGCTGGTCGAGTAGCACGTCCATGCTGGTCGAGTAGCACCCACGCTGGTCGAGTGGCACGTCCACGCTGGTCGAGTAGCGCGACGAAGGAGCGCGTATCGAGACCCTCTCGACGCTGCCGACAGGTCGTTGTCGGTGCCTGCTGCTAGACCTGGGCCACGTCGACACACCGACGCCACGGCCTGGTCGCCCGGCCGCGATTGCACCTGCCCCACAGAACGACCCTGAGCAGCGAAAAGCCTTGTCCCGCAGCAAAATTCATCCGTTCGAACCGCTTGCACACTGTTCGAACACGTGTACGATAGGGGCATGAGCAGCGCACACCCCGCCACCCACGCCGGGCACCCCGGCAACGGGCCGGTCGCTGCCCACCTGGCCACCGCACGCGACGCCCTGGAAGCGGCCTACGCCCAGATCCGCAACAGCACCGAACCCGCCCCCGGGCCGGGGGAGGTCCTGGCCCAGATCCGCGACACCCAGACGCTGATCGACCTGACCGAAGCGATCCAGACCCACCGCCTGGCCCAGCACGCCGGCACCATCACCCACTACGACCCGCACACCGACGGTGGCGTCACCACCGGCAGCACGGACCCCGGCGGTGACGTCGCGGCGGGCGCGGATGTCGAGGCGCTCCAAGAGCAGGGCCGGCTGGGCGCGATGCTGCCGCTGGGCGACGGGCGCCCCGCGGCGGGGCACCGGGCCGCTCGGGGGCGGCTGGGTGACCTGACAGACCGCGCGGTCAGCGACGTCGCTGCGCTGCTGCAGTGGGGGCCGCGCACCGCGGCACGACGGATGCGCGAGGCCGTGGATGCGGTGTGCCTGACACCGGTCCTGGTCGACGAGCTCGCCGACGGCACCATCGACCGGGCCCGCGTGGCCGCGGTCACCGATGCGCTGATCGATGTGGCCGAGCCCGACCAGGCCTGGGCCGGGGCCCAGCTGGAGCACGCGATGCTGACCGGTGCCCGCGGTGGGATCGGGTCCTGGACCGCGACCACCACCCGCAAACGCGCCGCCGCTGCGGTCGCCGAGATCGACGCCGGTGTCACCGCCCGGTCCCGGGAACGGCGGATCCGGCAGGCCGAAGGCGTCTGGTTCGCCCCCGGCAAGGTCCGTGGCACCACCGACCTCAAAGCCACCCTGCGCACCGAACAAGCCGCGCAGATCAAGACCGCGATCGAAAAGCTCGCCTGGGCCTACCGCACCCAACACCAGCAGCAGCCCGCCGACGGCACCCCCGAGGAAGAGCGCCAGCTCGCCCGGGCCGTGCCGGACCAGGCCGGCACGGAACGCCTCGACCAGGAGCAGCTGGGCCAGGCGCAGCCCCGCGAAGAGCGGCCGGGTGAGGAGCAGCCCCGCGAGGAGCAGCCGGGTGAGGAGCAGCCGGTCGGGGTGGTCGACCAGGCCGCCCATCAGGCCCGTGAGGGGGCGCAGCGGCAGGCGCCGAGCCTGGCGCAGTGCCGCACCCAGGCCCTGAGCGACCTGCTGCTGGCCAACGCCCAGGTGCAGGCCGACTGCACCTTCCTGATCCCGGTCCGCGCCCCTGAGGACCACGCCGCGCTACGCGCCTGGGAAGACCTCGGCCCGGCCATGCAAGCCACCGGCATGAGCCTGGCGCTGCGACCCACGCAAGAAGTCATCATCGACCCCGACAGCTTCACCACCTGGCTCGAGCACCACCCTCCGCCCCCGGACCACCCTGACCCCGAACGTCGCGATCAGGACGAGGACAGGGCGGGGCACCTCGAACCCTTCGAGGCTCGGCCGACTTGTTGCGACCTCGAGACTCGGCCGCCCGATCACGACCTCGAGGCGCCGCACGAGGACGACATCGTGGCGCCCGAGGACGAACCCCTCGTGATCGAGATCCCGCCGGACTGGCCCGCGGGGCCCGACGGCACACCCGCCGACCTCGGACCCCTGCTCCAGGCTGCCCGCGATGCCCAGGCTGCCACGGTCGCGACCGGTGCAGCCCACGTAGGCAACGGGTCGAGCGAGGCCGACGGGTCCGGCGCGCTGGACAGCAGCGACGCCCTGCCGCCGTGGGTGCCGCCCGGGCGGCGGGTGCGGCCCGACCCCTGGCTCGAAGCCGTCACCGGCACCATCGACAACCTGAGCCTGCTCAACCACCTGCTACGCCCCGGCCGCCCCGCCCTGGACGGCGCCGCGGACGACAGCAGTGGTGACACCGCCGGCAACCCTCGCGGCGGGCCGGGACACCCCTGGGCACCCGGCCACCCCGGAGACATCACCGTCGACGGCGTCGGCGTCATCCCGGCCGACCTGGTCCCCGGCCTGCTCGACGCCGTCGGCCACACCGCCGGCCGGGCCCTGCTGTCCGAGACCACCGGCACCCTGCGCGAGCACACCACCCACGCCTACCGGCCCACCGCAGGCATCGCCGCCTTCGTCGGCCTCCGCGACCGAACCTGCCGCTTCCCCGGCTGCACCCGCCCGGCCGAGTACGCCGACAACGACCACGTCGACCCCTACGGCCGGCCGCGCCACGGCAAGACCACCCCGACCAACCTCGCGCGCCTGTGCCGCAGCCACCACCTCGCCAAGCACTCCGGCGCCTGGACCGTGACCATCAGCCCCGACGGCGTCATGACCTGGACCAACCTCGCCGGCCACACCCTCATCACCTACCCCGACCACGACCCGCCACCCTTCTGACCGTGCGCCCGGGCGGCGCCGCGCAGCAGCGGCAGGACGGCTTCCGGATAGAGCGCAAGCACGGTTCGCACAGCACCAGGGAGTCCGCCGGCCTCGCCACCGTCGCCAGCGCCCCGCTCGGCGGGATCCCCGGCGTCGCGATCCCCGGCGTCGCGCCGGAGATCCCGCCACATCACGGGCAGCCGCTCGCCGTCGTTCTCGACCAGCTCGCCGCCCTCACGGATGACCGCGGCCGGAGTGACCGGCGGCGTCGCCCCGCTCAGGCGGTGCGCTCCACCACCAGCACGGGGATCTGCCGGTCGGTCTTCGTCTGGTACTCCGCGTAGGGCGGGTAGGCCGCGACCGCGCGCTCCCACCACTGCTCGCGCTCGTCGCCGCTGAGCTCACGCACGACCCCGTCGAACCGCTGCGTGCCGTCCTGCACCTCGACCTCAGGGTGAGCCGTCACGTTGAGGTACCAGGTCGGGTGCTCGGGCGCGCCGCCCTTGGAGGCGACGAGGGCGTACGCCCCGTCGTGCTCGACCCGCATCAGCGGCACGCGGCGCAGCTTGCCCGACTTGCGGCCGCGGATCGTGAACACGGCCACGCTCATGCCCTGCACGTCGGCGACCTCGGTGGTCCCGGCGGCGTCGATGGCGGCCAGCTGCTCGGCGACCCAGGGGGTCTTCTCCTCGGCGAGCTCTCCGTGAAGGGGCATCGGTGTTCCTCTCGTCTGGGGACAGGCGTCCATCGCGACAACATCGCGGGTCCGGACTCGATTCCGGCTCCGCCTAGGATCGTGCCCGTGACCGACGCCACCGAGCCCGAGACCGACTTCGCGCGGGTGCCGGACGGCTTCCAGCGGCTGTGGACCCCGCACCGGATGGCGTACATCCAGGGGGAGAAGCCGGCCGACGAGCCGGGGGAAGGCTGCCCGTTCTGCGCCGCGCCGCACAAGTCCGACGCCGACGGACTCATCGTCCACCGCGGCGAGACCTGCTACGTCGTGCTCAACCTGTTCCCCTACAACCCCGGGCACGCGCTGATCTGTCCCTACCGCCACGAACCGGCGTACGTCGGGCTCACCGACGAGGAGACGCTGGAGTTCACCGCGCTCACCAAGGCGACCGTGCGCGCGCTGCAGCGCGCGTCGGCGCCGATGGGGTTCAACCTCGGGATGAACCAGGGCGAGATCGCCGGAGCCGGGGTGGCCGCGCACCTGCACCAGCACGTCGTGCCGCGCTGGGGAGGCGACTCCAACTTCCTCCCGATCGTCGGCCAGACCAAGGCCCTGCCAGTGCTGCTGGAAGACACGCGACAGGCCCTGGTCGAGGCGTGGCCGTCCTGAGCTGCGCGGTCAGTACGCTGAGCGCACCATGCTGAACCGATTCGCGCGGGCGCTGTTCACCAAGCTGTTCACCCCGCTGGCCCGGCTCTTCCTGCGTCTCGGCATCAGTCCGGACGTCGTCACCCTGGTCGGCACCCTCGGCGTGAGCCTCGGGGCGCTGGCCTTCTACCCCCGCGGCGAGTTCTTCCTCGGGACGCTGATCATCACGCTCTTCGTCTTCTCCGACACGATCGACGGGGTCATGGCGCGCATGTCGGGGCGCTCCAGCAAGTGGGGTGCCTATCTCGACTCCACCCTCGACCGGGTCGGCGACGCCGCGATCTTCGGCGCGCTGGTCATGTACTACGCCGGCGACGGCGCCAACACGCTGATGGCCGCCCTGGCCCTGGCCTGCCTCATCCTCGGCAGCGTCGTGAGCTACGCCAAGGCGCGCGCCGAGGGCCTCGGCATGACCGCCAACGTCGGCATCGCCGAGCGCGCCGACCGGCTGGTCGCCGTGCTCGTCACCACCGGGCTGGTGGGCCTGGGGCTGCCCGAGGTCGTGCTGACCGTCGTGCTCGCGCTGCTCGCCGTCGCCAGCCTCGTCACCGTGCTGCAGCGCATCCTGACCGTCCGCCGGCAGGCGCTCGGCCCGGCCGCCACCCCGGAGTCATGAGCCGCTTCGCCGACCGGGCGACGCTGGCTGCCTATCGCCTGGGCTGGGCGGCCGTACGCCGGATGCCCGAGCGGGCTGCGTACGCCGCCTTCGACGGGATCGCCCGCGTCATGCACCGGCGCGGCGGCAAGGGCGTGGACCGGTTGCGGGCCAACTACGCACGGGTCCGCCCCGAGCTGGGGCCCGCGGAGCTGGACGCGCTGGTGCTCGCCGGGCTGCGGTCGTACATGAGGTACTGGTGCGAGGCCTTCCGGTTGCCCGACATGACGATCGACGAGCTCGTCGACCGGGTGCGCCTGCCCGGCATCGAGGCGCTGCGGGCCCAGCTCGACTCCGGCGGCCCGGGGGTGCTGTTCCTCGGGCACCTCGGCAACTGGGACATGCTCGGAGCCTGGGCCACCACCCAGCTGGCCCCCGTGACGACCGTCGCCGAGCGGCTCGAGCCCGAGGAGCTGTTCGAGGAGTTCCTGTCCTTCCGCGAGGCGCTCGGCATGACGATCCTGCCGCTCACCGGTGGGCAGAGCGCGTTCGGCCAGCTGCTGCGCGCCGCCCGCGACGGCGCCCTCATCCCGCTGCTCGCCGACCGCGACCTCACGACCAGCGGGATCCCGGTCACCCTCTGCGGCCACGCCGCCAGTGCCGCCGCCGGGCCCGCCGCGCTGGCCGTGGCCTCCGGGGCGCCGCTGTTCAGCCTCGGGGTGCACTACGAACGACGCCCGGACGGCAGGTACGACGTCGTCGGCACGTTCGGCGGGCCGTACGACCCGCCCGAGGGGCTCGCCCGGGACGCCCAGATCGCGGCGCTGACCCAGCGGTGCGTCGACGACCTGTCGGTGATCATCCGCGAGCACACCGAGGACTGGCACGTGATGCAGCGGGTCTTCACCGACGACCTCCCGCGGCGGAGGCCCGGATGAGGATCGGGATCGTCAGCCCGTACTCCTTCGACGTGCCGGGCGGGGTCAACCTGCACGTGCAGGACCTCGCCGAGAGCCTGATCGGCCTCGGGCACGAGGTGAGCGTGCTCGCGCCGGCCGACGACGGCACCCCCGTGCCGGACTTCGTGACGTCGGCGGGCAAGGCGGTGCCCGTGCCGTACAACGGGTCGGTCTCCCGCCTGACGTTCGGGCCGGTCACCGCCGCCCGGGTCAGCCGCTGGATCGAGCGCGGCGGATTCGACGTCATCCACGTGCACGAGCCCATCACCACCAGCGTGTCCATGCTCGCGATGTTCGCCGTCGAGGGTCCGGTGGTCGCCACGTTCCACACCTCCCAGCTGCGATCGCGCCTGCTGGTCACCCTCGGCGGCTTCCTGCAGCCGAGCCTGGAGAAGCTCAGCGCGCGCATCGCCGTCTCCGAGGACGCCCGCCGCACCGTGACCACGCACCTGGGCGGCGACGCCGTGATCATCCCCAACGGCGTGTTCGTCGACCGGTTCGCCGGAGCGACGCCCCGTCCGGAGTGGCAGGGGACGCCCGAGCGGCCGACGATCGCCTTCCTCGGTCGCATCAACGAGCCGCGCAAGGGGCTGCCGGTGCTGCTGCGGGCGATGCCCCGCATGCTGCGCGAGATCCCCGGGCTGCGCCTGCTGGTCGCCGGTCCCGGCGACGCCAAGGAGGCGCTGGCGGGCCAGCCGCGCGAGGTCGTGGCGGCCTGCGAGATGCTCGGCGCGGTGAGCGACGCCGACAAGCCACGCCTGCTCGCGTCGGCCGACGTCTACTGCGCGCCCAACACCGGCGGCGAGAGCTTCGGGATCATCCTCATCGAGGCGATGAGCGCCGGCGCGCCGGTGCTGGCGAGCGACCTGGGAGCCTTCCGGCGGGTGCTCGACGACGGCCGCGTCGGTGCGCACTTCCGCAACGAGGACCCCGAAAGCCTTGCGGCAGAAGCGATCTCGCTCCTGCGCGACGAGACCCGGCGCGCACGGCTGCGCGCCGACGGGCTCGCGCGGGCGCGGCAGTTCGACTGGTCGGTCGTGACGCACGAGATCCTCGCGGTCTACGAGACGGCCATCGCCGGCTACGCCCCGCCGGCCTCGGGCCGGACCCTGCGGCGCTGGGGGAGCGGCTGATGGAGATCGTCGCGTGGGTCGCGCTGGTCGTGACCCTGGTGTCGTTGATCGCGTGGCGGCTGACCTACACGGCGGCCCGGCTCGACCGGCTGCACGGGCGTGTCGAGGGCACCGTGTCGGCGCTGGACGCCCAGCTGGTGCGGCGCGCCGAGGCGAGCCTGGAGCTGGCCCGGTCCGGTGGGCTGGACCAGGTGTCGTCCCTGTTCCTGGGCGCGGCCGCGACGGCCTCGCTGGAGATGGCCGACCACGAAGAGGTCACCAGCGAGGTGCGCGAGCAGGGCATCCGCCCCGACCGGGAGGCCGCCGAGAACGCGCTCACCGAGGCGCTGGCGGAGGTGCTCACGCCGGAGGTGGTCGCCGACCTGCGCGAGCGCGGGGGAGCGGGCGCCGAGGGGGTCGCGCTCATCGCGAGCGCGGGCAAGCGGGTGCAGCTGTCGCGGCGGTTCTACAACGACGCCGTGCGGGACGTACGCCGGGTGCGGGCCAAGCGACTGGTGCGCTGGTTCCGGCTCGCCGGCCGCACGGCCCTGCCGCAGTCGATCGACTTCGACGACTCGCTGCCGGCGACGCTGTAGTCACTGCCCCAACCGGCCGTGGCCTCTAGGTGCCACGAGAGCCGCGATGGCCGTTTGCTGCCTCCGCGTGGTCGTACGCTGGCCGCATGACTGCCACGCTCCCCAGCACCACCGCGCCCGACACCACCCGCGAGACCGGCACCGCCCGGGTCAAGCGCGGCATGGCCGAGATGCTCAAGGGCGGCGTGATCATGGACGTCGTCACCGCCGAGCAGGCCAAGATCGCCGAGGACTCCGGCGCCGTCGCGGTCATGGCGCTCGAGCGGGTGCCGGCCGACATCCGCGCCGAGGGCGGCGTCTCGCGGATGAGCGATCCCGACATGATCGAGGGCATCGTCGAGGCGGTCTCGATCCCGGTGATGGCCAAGGCGCGCATCGGCCACTTCGTCGAGGCGCAGGTGCTGCAGAGCCTGGGCGTGGACTACATCGACGAGTCCGAGGTGCTGACCCCCGCCGACTACGCCCACCACATCGACAAGTGGGAGTTCACCGTGCCGTTCGTGTGCGGCGCGACCAACCTGGGCGAGGCGCTGCGCCGCATCACCGAGGGCGCGGCGATGATCCGGTCCAAGGGGGAGGCCGGCACCGGTGACGTGTCCAACGCGACCACGCACATGCGCACGCTCCGGGCCGAGATCAACCGGCTGCGCAGCATGGCCCCCGACGAGCTGTACGTCGCCGCGAAGGAGCTCCAGGCGCCGCACGACCTCGTCCGCGAGGTGGCCGAGCAGGGCAAGCTGCCGGTCGTGCTGTTCACCGCCGGCGGCATCGCGACCCCCGCCGACGCCGCGATGATGATGCAGCTCGGCGCCGAGGGCGTGTTCGTGGGCTCGGGCATCTTCAAGTCCGGCAACCCCGCCGAGCGCGCCGCGGCGATCGTCAAGGCGACCACCTTCTTCGACGACCCCGACGTGATCGCCAAGGTGTCGCGCGGCCTCGGCGACGCGATGGTCGGCATCAACGTCCCGTGGTCGAAGTCGGGCGGCACCGAGCACGCCACGGAGTTCACCCGGCTGGCCGACCGCGGCTTGTGACCCCGGCCGCAGCCTGAGCTGCCGACCGGACGTCAGCCCACGGTGCGCGGGCTCGTCTCCGGACCGGCCGGCGCCGCCCAGCTCGCCAGGAGCTGCAGCTGCTGCTCGTGCGCCGACCCCGGCTCGGCGGTGTAGAACGACAGGTCGTGCCAGGCGCGCTGCCCGGTGGGAAGCGTCACGGACTGATAGGTGAGCTCGATCTCGCCGACGGCCGGGTGCCGCAACCGCTTGATCCCCTCGTGCCGGATCCGGATGTCGTGCGCGGCCCAGAAGGAGGCGAACTCCTCGCTGGCCGTGGACAGCTCGCCGATCAGCTCACGCAGCGCCTTGTCGTACGGCTCGCGGCCGGCCTCGGCGCGCAGCAGCGCCACGGTGGCGGCCGCGCCGTCGGCCCATTCGACGAAGAAGTCCTTCGAGGACTCGTCGAGGAAGTGGTATCTCGCGAAGTTCGGGACGCCCGCCGCCGTCGTCGTCGGGCTGGCGAACATCGGCGCGTGCAGGGCCCGCCCCAGCGCGTTCGACCCGAGGACGTCGAGGTGGCCGTTGCGCACGAACGCGGCCGACATCGTCACCGAGTCGAGCATCCACTGCACCTGCGGGGCGACCGTGGCGTCGCGGCGCCGGCGGTCCGCCCGGCGGTGCGCGGGCTTGGCGGCGCGGGCCATGTCGTGCAGGTAGGTGCGCTCGTCGTCGTCGAGGCGTAGCGCCGCCGCCACCGCGTCGAGCACCTCGGCCGACACCTCGGCGATGTGCCCCTTCTCCAGCCGGGTGTACCACTCGGTGCTCACGCCGGCGAGCACGGCGACCTCCTCGCGGCGCAGCCCGGGCACCCTGCGCCGGGCGCTCGTGGGCAGGCCGACCTGGTCGGGGGTGAGCCTCGCCCGCCTGGTGGCGAGGAAGTCGCGGATGTCGGCGCGGTTGTCCATGACCGACGACGCTACGCGCACCCGCCGCCCGGAGAGGGGTCGAGATTCTGCCCCCATAACTCCGACCTTCCCCACCCGCGGGAACGGCGGTCCGATGGATCACGACCGATCCACGTCCGCACCCGCTGAGGTAGTTCTTCCATGTCAGACACATCCACCCTGGCCCCGGCCGGCGGCCCGCGCACCCCCGACGCGGCCACGCCCGACCGGCGCCTCCCGCTCGTCGTGCACGTGCTCGCGCTCGGCACGTTCCTCATGCTCACCACCGAGTTCGTCGTCGCGGGGATCCTCCCCGAGATCGCCGGCGACCTCGGCATCTCGTGGGGCCAGGCCGGCTCGCTCATCACCGTCTTCGCGGTCGGCATGATCATCGGGGCTCCGGTGATGACCCTGGCCACGATGCGCATCTCGCAGAAGCTCACGCTGCTCCTGGCGCTGGTGGTCTTCGTCGCAGGGCACGTCTTCGTCGCGCTGGGCTCGAGCCTCTCCGCCCTGCTCGTGGCGCGGTTCGTCACCGCCCTCGCCACCGGCGCCTTCTGGGCGGTCGCGGCCGTCGTGGCCTCCCGCGCCGCCGGACCCGCGCTCGGCTCGCGCGCCGTGGGGATCGTCGCTGCGGGCGGTTCGCTGGCGACCGTCCTCGGAGTGCCCCTGGGGGCGTACGTCGCTCAGCAGGTCGGATGGCGAGGCACCTTCTGGGCGCTGGCGGCTGCGGCCGCGCTGGCCGTGGTCCTCGTCGAGCGGCTCGTCCCACGCGACGAGCCGCACGCGCCGTCGGCGACGATGCTGTCCGAGCTCGTCGACCTGCGCTCCGGGCGGCTGTGGCTCGTGCTCGCCGCGTGCGTGACGACCACGGGCGGGGTGCTGGCGGCCTACTCCTTCGTCGCTCCGGTGCTCGTCGAGCGGGCGGGCCTGTCCGCGTCGCTCGTGCCGCTCGTCCTCACCGGGTTCGGCGTCGGGTCGTTCGTCGGCACGATCGTCGGCGGCCGTCTCGGCGACGCGCACCCGCACCTGGTGACGGTCGTGACGCCCGCGGTGACCACGCTCGTCCTGCTCGCGATGGCGCTGCTCACCGGCTCGACCGGAGCCACGGTCGCCCTGCTGGTGGTGCTCGGTCTGTTCGGGCTCAGCGCCAACAGCGTGCTCATCCACCTCGCCGTCGGGTTCGCGGGACGCGCGGCGACCCTCGGTTCGGCGCTCAGCGTCGCGGCCTTCAACGTCGGGACCGCGATCGGCACCGCGGTTGCCGGGGCGGTCATCGCGACCCCGCTCGGGCTGACCGGACCCACCCTGGTCGGCGCCGCATTCGTCGCGCTCACGCTGATCCCGGTCGGCGTGCTCGCTCTCCTGGCTCGCCGATCGGGCCGGGCCGCGGGCTCCCCGGCCGGGTCGCGCTGACCTGCGCCATACGTACACCAATCACGCTGTCACAGAAAGAGATTCAACGATGCGCGCAACCCTCATGCACTCCGCCGGCGACGTCCGGATCGAGGACGTCCCCGACTCGCGGATCAAGAACCCCACGGATGCTCTGGTGCGGATCACCGCGTCCTGCGTCTGCGGGTCCGACCTGCACCCCTATCGCTCGATGGCGCCCGGGAGCGGCCCGGCGCGGATGGGGCACGAGCTCATCGGCGTCGTCGAGGACGTCGGCCCCGAGGTGGTGACGCTGCGACCGGGCGACCTGGTCGTCGCGCCGTTCGCGATCTCGGACAGCACCTGCGCGTTCTGCCGCGAGGGGCTGCACACCTCCTGCGCCCACCACGAGGCGAGCTTCTGGGACGGCATCGACGACGAGGGCGGGCAGGCCGAGGCCGTGCGCGTGCCGCTCGCCGACGGCACGCTCGTGAAGCTGCCGGTGGCCGCCGACTCGGCGCTGGTCCCGTCGCTGCTGACGCTGGCCGACGTGCTCGGGACGGGCTACCACGCCGCGAAGATGGCTGGCGTCCGACCCGGCCACCGGGTGACCGTGATCGGCGACGGCGCGGTGGGACTGCTCGCGGTCCTGTCGGCGAAGCGGCTCGGCGCCGAGCAGATCATCCTGATGGGGCGGCACCCGGCGCGCACCGACCTCGGGCGCGAGCTCGGCGCGACCGACGTCGTCGCCGAGCGCGGCGAGGAGGGCGTCGCCCGGGTGCGCGAGCTGACCGGCGGCCAGGGGACGCACGCGGTGCTCGAGGCGGTCGGGCACCTGCCGGCCTACGAGCAGGCCTTCGGCGTCGTCCGCCCGGGCGGGGTGATCAGCCGGGTCGGAGTCCCGCAGTACGAGGAGGCGCCGATCGGGTTCGGCAGCCTGTTCCGGCACAACGTCCGGCTGGCCGGCGGGCCTGCGCCGGTGCGGGCGTACATCGAGGAGCTGCTGCCCGACATCCTCGACGGGACGATCGAGCCCGGGAAGGTGTTCGACGTCGAGACCGACCTCGCCGGAGTGCCCGGTGGCTACCGGGACATGGACGAGCGGCGCAGCCTGAAGGTGCTGGTGCGACTGTGACCAGCCGAGCGATAACCGAGGACGTCAAGCATGTGATGTTCGGTGTGACCGTGCTCAACAACGACAACTTCGAGCGCGCAGACGTGACGTTTACCTCGAAGTAGTCAGCCGGCTGGCCGGTTCGACGAAACGGCCCCTGGAATCCCCATGCGCAGGCAGGATCTGCGCATGGGGATTCTTCACGGGCTCGCAGGAAACATGCAGCAGATCGACCAGCAGCAGGCGGCGGCCGAGTACGGCCCATGGTTGCTGGAAGGGGAGCAGGTCCAGAGCGCGTACAAGATGCTGCGTGACGGCTTCTGCATCACGAACCACCGAATCAACGCCGCCGATCGCTGAGCACTGTGCGTCGTGTCAGGTGCCCAGCTCGACCCGCAGCCAGCGGAAGGCGTGCAGGTCCTCCGGGGTCAGGTCGACCGGTCCGTCCAGGTCGGCCCGGAACGACACGCTCGTCCCGGGCCGCCCGCCACCCGCGACCGGGGCGAGCTCGCGGTCGGGGAGGCCGTGCCGATAGGTCTGTGACCACGACCCGTCCGCGCGACGGTTCTCGTGCACGAGCACGCTGCTGAGCGCAGCAACGCTCGACATGCCGCGCCGCGGGAGCCCGTCGGGGAGCAGGGGAGCGGCGGCCTCGTCCTGGAAACGGACGTCCGGCGTCGCCATCACCGGTTTGCGCACGACGCGGCCCTGCCCGTCACGGCGGGTGTCGGTGCCCCGGCCGTCGTCGCTGATCGTGACCGTCCCGTCGGGATGGGTCGTCACCACGGCCGTCCCGACGCGCCCCAGCCGGGCAGCCTCGTCGTCGGCGTACGCGAGCACCTCGAGGATCAGGTGGCGTCGCCCGCCGGCGACCCCAGGGCGGCTCAGCCGCTCGCGCACCTGCGCCAGATGCTCGCCGTCGACGTCGTTGCTCCAGCGGTGCGTGGTGGTCAGCCAGGCGGATCGATCGTTCGCCGGCGCGTCGTCGCCGGCCACGCCGTCCGGAAGCACCATCAGCAGCACGTCGGGCTCTTCGTTGCCCAGCCAGTCCGGCCGGCCGGTGCCGACCTCGACCCAGCCGCGGTGCCGATAGACGGCGGCCGCCCGCGAGTGCCGCTGTACGACATTGAGGACCGGCGCGGCGCCCTCGCCTCGCGCGGCGCTCACCGCCACGTCCAGCAACCGCCCGCCGACACCGCTCCCGACGACGTCGTGAGCCACGAAAAGCACTGACACGCAAAGCAGCTCGGCGACCGGCCGGTCCGCGCCGCGGGACCACTGCTCGGCGAACGGGTCGTCGGGAAGGACCTGTGTCAACGACACGTGACCCACCACGGTGCCGTCGACCTCGGCCACCCACGTGGAGCGCTCGGTCGCGCGCCGCACGAAGTGCTCCGGCGGGAACGGGAGCGGCCAGCGCAGCGGGTAGCGCGACGTCGGCTGCTGCGCGGCGAGGACCTCGACCAGCCGAGGCAGGTCGTCGTCGCGGCGCGGTCGGACGGTCACCGGTGCGGGAGCGGTCACCCGGCCGAGCCTAGGGCCAGGCCCCGACCTGTCGGCCCGACCGCTCAGCGCTCAGCGCTCAGCCACCGAACAGCTGCAGCGCCTTCAGGATCGCCTGCCACACGCCGTACAGGAGCGGGATGGCGACGACCACCCACGCGGCCACCACCAGGGCCATGCTGCTGTCGGACCCGCCCGGGACCTCGAGCTCGTCGTTTCCGCGGTCGTTCATCGCACACCTCCATCGGTCACGGGCTCGGCGTCACGCGCAGCGTGCGCCAGCGGGTCGAAGTGCTTCTCGTCGACCGGCCGGATCAGCAGGTTCGCGACGAAGCCGACCACCAGGATCGCCACCATCGTGAGCAGCGCCGGGCGGTAGTCCGACGCCACCAGGTTGCCGGGATGCCCTGCGGCGTCGAGGAACCCGTTGACGATCAGCGGGCCGACAACACCGGCCGCGGACCACGCGGTGAGCAGCCGGCCGTGGATCGCCCCGACCTCGAGCGTGCCGAACAGGTCCTTCAGGTAGGCCGGCACGGTGGCGAACCCGCCGCCGTAGAACGAGATGATCACCAGCGCCAGCACCACGAAGATGCCGGTGGCGGAGTTGCCGACGGTCGCGAGCAGGGCGTACATCACGGCCCCGACGCCCAGATACATCATGTACGTCCGTCGCCGGCCGATGATGTCCGACGTCGTCGACCACGCGAACCGGCCGAGCATGTTCGCCACGCTGAGCATTCCGACGAATCCGGCTGCCACTGCTGCGGATACGGTCGACGCGCCGTTCTCGCGGAAGAAGTCCTGGATCATCGGCGCGGCCTGCTCGAGGATGCCGATGCCGGCCGTCACGTTGCAGAACAGCACGACCCACAGGAACCAGAACTGCCGGGTGCGCATGGCCTCGGTGGCCCGCACGAGCGCCCCGCCGTAACCCGGCTGGTGGGCGACCTCGTCGTCGTGGCCGCCGTATCCCGGAGGGAGCCGGATCAGGGCGACGCCGATCATCATGAAGACCGCGTAGATCAGGCCCAGCGTGACGAAGGTGCTGGTGAGCGCCTCGGTCGAGGCGACCGCGCCGCGCGCGTTGGGGTCGAAGTCGCTGTCGAACCAGCGCAGCAGCTGGTTCGACAGGGGAGCGGCCACCAGGGCGCCGCCGCCGAAGCCCATGATCGCCATGCCGGTGGCGAGGCCGGGCCGGTCGGGGAACCACTTGATCAGCGTGGAGACGGGGGAGATGTAGCCGATGCCGAGCCCGATGCCGCCCAGCACGCCGTACCCGAGGTAGAGCAGCCACAGCTGGCCGGTCGCGATGCCGAGCGCGCCCACGAGGAACCCGACCGACCAGAAGACCGCCGACACGAGCATCGCCCGCCGTGGCCCGTTGCGCTCGACCCAGCGACCGCCGAACGCCGCCGCGAGCCCGAGGAAGACGATGGCGATGGAGAACACCCACGCCACGGCGGTCTGCGAGGAGCCGAACCGCTCGACGAGCGAGGTCTTGAACACCGAGAAGGCGTAGACCTGCCCGATGGACATGTGGACGGCCAACGCGGCGGGCGGGATCAGCCAGCGGCTGTAGCCGCTCCCGGCCACCGATGACTGCTTGTCGAGGAACGCCAAGGCAAAGCCTCCGTGATGCAGGTGACGGTGCACTGGTCGTAGTGCAGGTTTCAACCTAGTGATGCGAAGGCCTGTCCTGCGTCACCCCGAGGGGTCAGGTTCGAGACCGTCCGACCCCGCGCGGGCCGCGCGACCTACGCTCGCCGTCGTGAGCAAGACCGTGGGAGTCCTGGCCGTCCAGGGCGACGTGCGCGAGCACCTGGTCGCCCTGCGCGAGAGCGGGGCGGAGGCCGTGCCCGTGCGCCGGCCCGAGGAGCTGGAACGGGTCGACGGGCTGGTGCTGCCCGGCGGGGAGTCGACCACGATGATCCGGCTGCTGCGGACGTTCGACCTGCTCGCCCCGCTCCGCGAGCGGATCGCGGACGGGCTGCCGGCGTACGGCTCGTGCGCGGGCATGATCCTGCTCGCCGACCAGGTGCTCGACGGTCAGCCCGACCAGGAGACCGTCGGCGGTCTGGACGTGATCGTGCGGCGCAACGCCTTCGGCCGGCAGGTCGACTCGTTCGAGACCGACCTCGAGCTCACGGGCGTGGCGGGCGGCCCGGTGCACGCTGTGTTCATCCGCGCGCCGTGGGTCGAGGCGAGCGGCCCCGAGGTCGAGGTGCTGGCGACCGTTCCGTCCGGCCCGGCCGCGGGCCGGGTCGTGGCCGTACGCCAGGGTCACCTCCTCGCGACGTCCTTCCATCCCGAGGTGACCGGTGACCACCGGGTGCACGCCGCGTTCGTCGATTCGCTCGCTGGGTAGGATCGACCAGGCTCGCGGGCCAGGACCGGCGAGCGAGATCGGCACGACGGACGGGTACGAGGGAGACATGAGCGGTCACTCCAAGTGGGCGACGACCAAGCACAAGAAGGCTGCGATCGACGCCAAGCGCGGCAAGCTGTTCGCCAAGCTCATCAAGAACATCGAGGTGGCGGCGCGGCAGGGCGGTGGCGACCCCACCGGCAACCCCACGCTCTTCGACGCGATCCAGAAGGCCAAGAAGTCCTCGGTCCCCAACGACAACATCGACCGCGCGGTCAAGCGCGGCTCGGGTGCCGAGGCCGGCGGCGCCGACTACCAGGCGCTGACCTACGAGGGCTACGCCCCGGGCGGGGTGGCGCTGCTCATCGAGGTGCTGACCGACAACAAGAACCGGGCCGTCGCCGAGGTGCGCACCGCGCTGAACAAGAACGGCGGCAGCATGGCCGAGTCCGGCTCGGTCGCCTACATCTTCAACCGCAAGGGCGTCGTCATCGTGCCCAAGCAGCAGGACGGCAAGGGCGAGACCACCGAGGACGACCTGCTCGAGGTGGTCCTCGACGCCGGCGCCGAGGAGGTCAACGACCTCGGCGAGTCCTTCGAGGTCGTCTCCGAGGCCGGCGACGTCGTCGCGGTGCGCGAGTCGCTGCAGGGCGCGGGTCTGGACTACGACTCCGCCGAGGCGTCGTGGCTGCCCAACGTCGAGGTCCCGCTCGACAAGGACGGCGCCAAGAAGATGTTCCGGATCATCGAGGCGCTCGAGGACAGCGACGACGTGCAGAACGTTTTCGCCAACGGCGACGTCCCCGACGACGTCCTCGTGCAGCTCGGCGCCGAGGACTGACCGACTCGCCCGGCAGCCTCCCCGGCCGCGCGGGTGAGCGCGGTTAGGGTCGGAGCCGCCGAACACCTGTTCGGCCCGGGTCGGCAGGGCGTACGTCGGCGCGGCCGCGCGATCGAACGGAGCAGCCTGGTGCGAGTGCTCGGAGTCGACCCCGGACTGACCCGCTGCGGTCTCGGGGTCGTCGAGGGGGGCATCGGACAACCGCTGCGGATGGTCGCGGTGGGGGTCGTGCGCACGCCGCCGGGCGACGACCCGGCCGAGCGGCTGCTCAGCCTGCAGACCGAGATCGACGACTGGATGCACGCGCACGAGCCCGACGCCGTGGCCGTCGAGCGGGTCTTCGCCAAGGCCAACATCAAGGGGATCATGGGCACCGCGCAGGCCTCCGCCGTCCCGATGCTCGCGGCCGCCCGCCGCGGGCTGCCGCTCGCGCTGCACACCCCGTCCGAGGTCAAGGCGGCCGTCACCGGCAACGGTCGCGCCGACAAGGCCCAGGTCACCTCGATGGTCACCCGCATCCTGCGCCTGCAGGTCGCCCCGCGCCCGGCCGACGCCGCCGACGCGCTGGCCCTCGCGATCTGTCACGTGTGGCGCGGCGGCGCCCACGACCGCATCGCCCAGGCCGTGGCGGCCCAGCAGGCGCGGGCGGGAGCGCGCCGATGATCGCCTCGTTGCGCGGCACCACGCTCACCACCGGGCTCGACCACCTGGTCGTCGAGGTCGGCGGCGTCGGCATGCTCGTCCACACCACGCCCGCCGTGGCGGCCGCGAACCGACCCGGCCAGGAGGCCACGCTCGCCACCTCGCTGGTGGTGCGTGAGGAGTCGCTCACCCTCTACGGCTTCAGCGACTCCTCCGAGCGCGACCTGTTCGAGCAGGTGCAGACCGTCTCCGGCGTGGGGCCGCGGCTGGCGCTGGCCATGCTGTCGGTCCACGACCCCGACGCGCTGCGCGCGGCGATCGGCGACGGCGACCTCGTGGCGCTCACCAAGATCCCCGGCATCGGCAAGAAGAGCGCCGAGCGGATCGTGCTCGAGCTGCGCGACAAGGTCGGCGTCGCCGCCGGCCCGGGCGGCTCGTCCACCGCGCCCGCAGCCCCGGCCGACCAGCACCTGCAGCAGGTCAGCGAGGCGCTGGTCGGGCTCGGGTGGAGCGCCAAGCAGGCCGACGACGCCGTCGAGCGGGTCACCGCGGCCGAACCCGCCAGCACCGACGTCTCGCAGCTGCTGCGCCTGGCCCTGCGGGAGCTCGGCCGATGAGCCAGCAGGGCCACCACTCCGACGACTCCCACGGGCACGACCCGTACGCCGACGACTCCTACGACGCCTCGGCCCGGATCGTCGACCCGGGCGGCGACGCCGAGGAGCGGCGCATCGAGGCGGCGCTGCGTCCGCGGCGGCTCGCCGAGTTCCCGGGTCAGCCGCGGGTCAGCGACCAGCTCGCGCTCGTGCTCGAGGCCGCCCGCCGCCGCGGGGCGCCGCCCGACCACATCTTGCTGTCCGGCCCGCCCGGCCTCGGCAAGACGTCGCTGGCGATGATCGTCGCCGCCGAGCTGGAGCAGCCGATCCGGATCACCAGCGGCCCGGCGATCCAGCACGCCGGCGACCTCGCGGCGATCCTGTCCTCGCTCGCCGAGGGCGAGGTGCTCTTCCTCGACGAGATCCACCGGATGGCCCGGCCCGCCGAGGAGATGCTCTACCTCGCGATGGAGGACTTCCGCGTCGACGTGATCGTCGGCAAGGGTCCGGGCGCCACCGCGATCCCGCTGGAGCTGCCGCCGTTCACGGTGGTGGGAGCCACGACCCGCGCGGGGCTGCTGCCGGCCCCGCTGCGCGACCGGTTCGGGTTCACCGGCCACCTCGACTACTACTCCGCCGACGATCTCTCGGCCATCCTCACCCGCAGCGCCGGGCTGCTCGGGGTCGAGGCGACCCCCGAGGGCATCCGCGAGGTGGCGGGCCGCTCCCGGGGCACCCCCCGCATCGCCAACCGGCTGCTGCGCCGGGTGCGCGACTACGCCCAGGTGCACGGCTCGGCCGTCGTCGACCTGCCGTCGGCCCGCGCCGCCCTCGAGCTGTTCGACGTCGACGACCGCGGCCTGGACCGCCTCGACCGGGCCGTGCTCGAGGCCCTGTGCCGACGCTTCGGCGGGGGACCGGTGGGCCTGTCCACGCTGGCGGTCGCGGTGGGCGAGGAGCCCGACACCGTCGAGACGGTGAGCGAGCCCTACCTCGTGCGCGAGGGCTACCTGATCCGCACCCCGCGCGGCCGGGCCGCGGCCCCGCTGGCCTGGCAGCACCTCGGCCTGACCCCGCCCGACTCCGCCGGAACCACCACGGCTCCGCTTCCGTTCGAGCAGGAAGGACGCTTCTCACCCTGAGGGCGGGAGGCGTCCCGGTCGCCCCGGGTTGGGGCACCGGGGTCGCTCACCTAGACTCTGCCGTTGGTTCCGGGCACCGCGGCCCCGGTCCACCTCAGCGGCCTTGCCGTGGTCGTCCACCGAAACCAGAGGAATGACTCGTATGCCGTCACTGGCCACCGCCAGCGAGCAGAACAGCAACGCCTTCGGTGGCGTCCTGCTGCTGCTCCTGCCCCTGCTGCTCTTCGGCTTCCTGATCTGGTCGCAGCGGCGCCGCGCCAAGCAGTTCCAGCAGGCGCAGGCCGAGCTGCGGGTCGGCCAGGACGTCGCGACCACCTCGGGCCTGCTCGGCACGCTCGTCGGCCTCGACGACGACACCGCCGAGATCGAGGCCGCCCCGGGCGTACGTCTGCGGTTCGACCGGCGTGCCGTGGTCCCCTCGAGCGTGGTCCAGGCGACGGCCGACCGACCGGCGGACCGGGAGGCCGAGCAGGCGCCCGGGCAGGTCGACCAGACCCCCGGCCAGGCGCCCCAGCAGCACCCGGACCAGACCCCCGGGCAGCCGACCGACCGTCCTGCCGACCCTCGCCGCGACGTCGACGGGCGTGAAGGCTGACGATGAGCTCTCCCACCCGCAACCGCCGCCAGACCCGCAAGCAGCAGCGGCCCAAGGGCACCCTCGCCCTGCTGCTCGCGCTGGTCGTGGCGCTCCTCGGCGGCATCGCCGCCTCCACCGTCTGGGGCAACCCCGAGGGTCAGTGGACCCCCAAGCTGGGTCTGGACCTCGAGGGCGGCCGCCAGATCGTGCTCGAGCCGGTCGTGGGGGAGTCGGCCGAGATCTCCGCGCCACAGGTGCAGCAGGCCGTCAACATCATCCGCCAGCGCGTCGACGGCAGCGGTGTGGCCGAGGCCGAGGTCACCACCCTCGGTGAGCGCAACATCGTGGTGTCCATCCCGGGTGAGCCCAGCGAAGAGATGCTGAGCTCGCTGGCCCGCTCCTCGCAGCTGTCGTTCCGCGCGGTCATCCAAAGCCAGCCCAACCAGCCGCCGCAGATCACCCTGCCGCAGCCGCCCACCCCGGCTCCCGCGGCCCCGTCGCCCAGCGCCAGCCCGTCGGCCGGCGCGAACCCGTCGGCGAGCCCGACGTCCGGCGGTGCCTCGGTCGCGCCCAACACCAGCGCGCCCGCCACCAGCACCCCGCGCCCCTCGGCCCCCGCGTCGTCGCCCACCCCGAGCGCGACCGGTGCCAACGGCGCCTACCCGCAGGCGTTCCCCGCGGCCGACGAAACCAGCACGCCGAGCCCGAGCGCGCCCAGCAGCGCGCCCGCCTCGTCCGCGCCGGCCACGACCCCCGCCAGCCCGCGCGCGAGCACCCCGGCCCCCAGCACGCCCGCACCCTCTCCGTCGCCGAGCCGGCCGGCCGGCCCGTCCAGCCCGAGCGACACCCAGTGGGCGCAGCGCCCGGTCTCCCAGGCCTGGGTCTCCGCCGGTGTCGTCGAGCGCGGCGCGACCTACGCCGAGCTGCTCGCGGCGTACGACTGCTCCAACCAGGAGCACCGCCAGCTCGCGGCGGTCGCCGACCCCAAGCAGCCGGTCGTCATGTGCGACCAGGAGGGGACCACCAAGTTCCTGATGGGGCCGACCGAGGTCAACGGCTCGATGGTCAGCGACGCGACCTCCGGCCCGGAGACCAACCAGCAGGGCGTCCAGACCGGCGGCACCCAGATCAACCTGACGTTCGACGAGCAGGGCAAGACCGCCTTCGGCAACATGACCCGCCGGCTCGCCGGCTTCCAGAACGGCACCCCGCAGAACCAGTCGGCGATCATCGTCGACGGCCAGGTGCTCGAGGCGCTCGGCACCACCGAGGCGATCACCACCGGCGAGGCCCGCATCACCGGCCAGTTCACCGCCGAGAGCGGCAAGACGCTGGCCGACCAGCTGAAGTTCGGTGCGCTGCCGTTCTCCTTCGAGGAGCTCACCAACGACCAGATCAGCCCGCAGCTCGGTCGCGACCAGCTGACCAAGGGGCTGATCGCCGGTGCGATCGGTCTGGCGCTGGTCGTCGTCTACTCCCTCTTCCAGTACCGCGCGCTCGGCCTGGTGACCGTCGCCTCGCTGGCGATCGCGGGTCTGCTGACCTACCTGGCCGTGACGCTGCTCGGCTACGCCGCGAACTTCCGGCTCACCATGGCCGGTGTGACGGGTCTGATCGTCGCCATCGGTGTCACCGCCGACAGCTTCATCGTCTACTTCGAACGCGTGCGCGACGAGGTCAGATCGGGCCGCCCGTTGCGCGCCGCCGTCGAGACCGGGTGGGGCCGTGCGCGGCGCACCATCATCATCTCCGACGTCGTGAACTTCATGGCCGCGACGATCCTCTACCTGCTGTCGGAGTCCAACGTGAAGGCGTTCGCCTTCACCCTGGGCCTCAGCACGGTGATCGACCTGATCGTCGTCATGCTGTTCACCCACCCGATGCTCACGCTGCTGGCCCGCACCAAGTTCTTCGGGCAGGGTCACCGGCTCTCCGGGCTCGACCCCGACCGGCTCGGGGCCCGCGGCGTGACGTACGCCGGGCGCGGCCGGGTGACCATCGCCGACCGGCGAGCAGCCCAGGAAGGGACCGTCTGATGGCCAGCTTCGCCCAGTTCGGCAACGACCTCTACACCGGCAAGCGCCAGATCGACTTCGTCGGCAAGCGCAAGGTCTGGTACATCGCGAGCGTCGTCCTGCTGGTCGTCGCCGCCGTCGGCGTCTTCGGCAAGGGGCTCAACTTCTCGCTGGAGTTCCGCGGCGGCTCCGAGGTGCGTGTGCCCGGCGTGACGTCGATGGCGAACTACGACACCCGCGCCAAGGACGTCGTGCGCGAGGTCACCGGCAGCGACAGCAGCGTCATCGTCACCCAGATCGGCGACAACGAGGTCCGGGTGCAGACCGAGCGGCTCGGCGACGGCTCGCCCGCCGCGACGGCCAGCACCCGCGCCGCGCTGGCCGAGGAGTTCGGCGTCTCCGAGCGCAACGTCACCTCGACGTTCATCGGCCCCTCGTGGGGCGAGACCGTCACCCGCCAGGCGATCAAGGCGCTCATCTGGTTCCTCGCGCTGCTGAGCGTGGTGCTGGCGCTGTACTTCCGCACCTGGAAGATGGCGCTGGCCGCGCTCGTCGCGCTGCTGCACGACGTCTTCCTCACCGTCGGCATCTACGCCCTCACCGGCTTCGAGGTCAGCCCGGCCACGATGATCGGCTTCCTGACGATCCTCGGCTACTCGATCTACGACACGGTCGTCGTGTTCGACAAGGTGCGCGAGAACGTCCACGAGGCGCAGGCCACCGGGCAGCGCAACTTCGACCAGGCGGCCAACTACGCCATCAACCAGACGCTGGTGCGCTCGATCAACACCTCGATCGTGGCGCTGCTGCCGATCGCGGTCGTCGTGGCCTTCGGGTTCACCCTCATCGGACCGGGCACCCTGCTCGACCTCGCGATCGTGCTGTTCATCGGCATCGCGGTCGGCACGTTCTCCTCGATCTTCATCGCGACCCCGCTGCTGACCGACCTGCGCCGGGGCGAGCCGGCGATGCGCGAGCTCGCGAAGCGGGCGCGGACGTACCAGCTGTCGCAGCGCGCGGCCATGGCCGAGGCCGACACGCCGCGGGCCACGCCGGGGGAGAGCGCCTCCGGCGTCGTCGAGCCGGAGCGCGCCGCCGCCGCCGCGGCGGCCCGGGCCACCCGCACCAAGAAGCGCGACGTGCACCCGATGGCCCGCGTCGACCGCGACCGATGAGCACCGCCTCGGCCGCCCAGACGGTGCTGGCGCACACCACCGACGTCGCCGACTTCCCGAAGCCGGGGATCCAGTTCAAGGACCTCAGCCCGCTGTACGCCGACCACGAGGCGTTCCGCGCCGTGATCGCCGACGTCGTGCAGCGCCGGCGCGGCAGCGTCGACCTGGTCTGCGGCATCGAGGCGCGCGGCTTCGTCGTCGGCGCCCCGGTCGCGCTCGGGCTCGACGCCGGGTTCGTGCCGGTGCGCAAGGCCGGCAAGCTGCCCGGCCCCACGCTGGCGGAGACCTACGAGCTGGAGTACGGCACCGCCACGATCGAGGTGCACCCCGAGCCGTTCACCGACGGCCCGCGGGTGCTGCTGATCGACGACGTGCTCGCCACCGGCGGCACCGCCCGGGCCGCGGCCGCGCTGCTGCGTCGGGCCGGGGCGCAGGTCGTCGGGTTCGAGGCGCTGCTGGAGCTGACCGCCCTCGACGGGCGGGCCAGGCTCGACGGGCTCCCCACCCACGCCGTCGCCGGCGTGTGAGCGCACGCGCGTCCGAGAGCCTGACCGGCCAGCACTAGACTCCGTGCATGGCTGAGGAGGCACGGCAGACCGGGCACGCGGCGTCCCGCGTGCGCGCGCGTCTGGTGCGCTTCGGCGGGCCCAAGCCGACCGGCCACCGGGTCCTGGAGCCGCTGCTGCGCACGGTGCGCACCACCCACCCGCGCGCCGACCTCGGAGTGATCGAGCGGGCGTACGACGTCGCCGAGCGGGCGCACGCCGGCCAGATGCGCAAGAGCGGCGACCCCTACATCACCCACCCGCTGGCCGTCGCCACGATCCTCGCCGAGCTGGGCATGACCCCGCCCACCCTCGCGGCCGCGCTGCTGCACGACACGGTCGAGGACACCGAGTACTCCCTGGAGCAGCTGCGCGCCGAGTTCGGCGACGAGATCGCGATGCTCGTCGACGGCGTCACCAAGCTCGACAAGGTCAAGTACGGCGAGGCCGCCCAGTCCGAGACCGTGCGCAAGATGGTCATCGCGATGGCCAAGGACATCCGGGTGCTGGTCATCAAGCTCGCCGACCGGCTGCACAACGCCCGCACCTGGCGCTACGTGTCGGCGGCGTCGGCCCAGCGCAAGGCCACCGAGACCCTGGAGATCTACGCCCCGCTGGCGCACCGGCTCGGCATGAACACCATCAAGTGGGAGCTGGAGGACCTGTCGTTCGCGACGCTCTACCCCAAGGTCTACGACGAGATCGTGCGCCTGGTGGCCGACCGCGCCCCCGCCCGCGAGGAATACCTGCGCGGCGTGCGCGAGCAGGTAACCGCCGACCTGCGGGCCGCCAAGATCAAGGGCACCGTCACCGGCCGACCCAAGCACTACTACAGCGTCTACCAGAAGATGATCGTGCGCGGCCGCGACTTCGAGGACATCTACGACCTCGTCGCGATGCGCGTCCTGGTGGAGTCGGTGCGCGACTGCTACGCCGTGCTCGGCACGATCCATGCGCGATGGAGCCCGATCCCCGGGCGGTTCAAGGACTACATCGCGATGCCGAAGTTCAACATGTACCAGTCCTTGCACACCACGGTCATCGGGCCCGAGGGCAAGCCGGTCGAGATCCAGATCCGCACCCACCAGATGCACCGCCGCGCCGAATACGGCGTCGCCGCGCACTGGAAGTACAAGGACGACGCCAAGGCGCTCGAGCCCGCCGGCGGTGGCAAGACCGACACCGGCCCGATCAACGACATGGCCTGGCTGCGCCAGCTGCTGGAGTGGCAGCGCGAGACGGCCGACCCGGGGGAGTTCCTGGAGTCGCTGCGGTTCGACGTCGGCAGCCGCGAGGTCTACGTCTTCACGCCCAAGGGCGAGGTCATGCCGCTGCCCGCGGGCTCGACGCCGGTGGACTTCGCATACGCCGTGCACACCGAGGTGGGCCACCACTGCATCGGCGCCCGGGTCAACGGCCGGCTCGTGCCGCTGGAGAGCCAGCTCGACAACGGTGACGTCGTCGAGGTGCTCACCTCCAAGGCCGACGGCGCCGGGCCGAGCCGCGACTGGCTGACGTTCGTCAAGAGCCCGCGGGCGCGCAGCAAGATCAAGCAGTGGTTCTCCAAGGAGCGCCGCGAGGAGGCCATCGAGTCCGGCAAGGACCACCTGGCCAAGACGATCCGCAAGCAGGGCCTCGGCATCCAGCGGCTCATGTCGCACGACATGCTCACCCACGTCGCGACCCAGCTGCGCTACACCGACATCGACGCGCTGTACGCCGCCGTGGGCGACAACCACGTCTCGCCCGAGCACGTGGTCAAGCAGCTGGTCGCCAACCTCGGCGGAGAGGACGGCGCCACCGAGGACCTGGCCGAGGCCGCCATCGCCACGCCCGGCGCCATGCGCCGCAGCCGCGCCGGCGACCCCGGCGTCACCGTCGTCGGCACCGACGACGTGTGGATCAAGCTCGCCCGCTGCTGCACCCCGGTGCCGGGCGACGACATCATCGGCTTCGTCACCACCGGCAAGGGCGTCTCGGTGCACCGGCGCGACTGCACCAACGCCGCGCAGCTGCTGTCCCAGCCCGAGCGGCTCATCGAGGTCGCGTGGGCGCCGTCGGCCGACAGCGTGTTCCTGGTGCAGCTGCAGGTCGAGGCGCTGGACCGCAACGGCCTGCTCACCGACGTCACCAAGGTGCTGTCCGAGCAGCACGTCAACATCCTGTCGGCCAGCGTGAGCACCAGCCGCGACCGCGTGGCGATCTCGAAGTTCACCTTCGAGATGGGCGACCCGAGCCACCTCGACCACGTGATGAAGGCCGTACGCCGGGTGGACGGGGTCTTCGACGTCCACCGCATCACGGGCGTCTGATCTCGTTGCGGCGCACCGGTTTTCGGCGGACGCCGCGGCGGGGAGGGCGTCAGTCCCTCGGGACTCGACCCATCAGGTGGAACTCCGGGTTGGGCATGATCCCGAAGGCGTGGGCGAGGCGGTTGGACATCGAGAAGAACGCCGTGATCGCGCTCATGTCCCAGACGGCGTCGTCGCTCCAGCCGGCGGCGCGCAGCGCGTCGTGGTCGGCGTCGTCGACGTCCTCGGGCCGGACCGACAGCAGCACGCAGTAGTCCAGCATCGCCCGCTGCCTGTCGGTGAGGTCGGCCTGGCGGTAGCTCGTCGCGAGGTAGTCGGCGACCAGCGGGTCCTTGGCCCGGATCCGCAGGATCGCTCCGTGCGCCACGACGCAGTAGAGGCAGTCGCGCTCGGCGCTGGTGGCGACCACGATCATCTCGCGCTCGGCCTTGGTGAGCGGCTCGTCGGCGTTCATGAGCTCGTCGTGGTAGTCCATGAACAGCCGCAGCTGCGCCGGTCGGTGCGCCAGCGCCAGGAACACGTTGGGCACGAAGCCGGACTTCTCCTGCACGGCGAGGATCCGCTCGCGCAGGTCCTCCGGCAGGTCGGCGACCTCCGGCACGGGGAAGCGGCTGATCCGCGCCGGCCCGCTCACGCCGGCACCCTGCGCAGCGGCACGGCCGGCGACAGGAACGCGGCCAGGCAGGCGGCGTACATCGCCTGGTCGGGCGCGCCCGCGAGCTCGCGCGTCGAGTGCATGGACAGCGTGGGGGCGCCGAAGTCGACGGTCGTGGCGCCCGTCGACGCCGCGGTCATCGGGCCGACGGTGCTGCCGCAGGGCAGGTCGGAGCGGGTGACGAACTCCTGCACGGGCACGCCCGCCTGGTCGCCGGCGGCGCGGAACGCGGCGGCGCCGAGGGAGTCGGTGGCGTAGCGCAGGTTGGTGTTGATCTTCAGCACCGGCCCGCCGTTCATGGCGATGGTGTGCTGCGGCTCGTGCCGGTCGGCGTAGTTGGGGTGGGTGGCGTGGGCCATGTCGCCGCTGGCGATCACCGTTGCCGCGAGCGCCCGGTGCAGCTCGTCGCGTCCGCCGCCCAGCTGACCGACGATGCGCTCGACGACCGTCGGGAACAGCTGCGAGAACGCCCCCCGCTCGCTCATGCTGCCGACCTCCTCGTGGTCGAACAGCACCAGCACCTGGGTGGTGGGCTCGACCGGCGCCTGCTCGACGGCCGCGACCAGCGCGCGGGTGCCGGCGTGGCTCGTGGCGAGGTTGTCCAGCCGTGCGGCGGCGACCAGCTCGCGCTCCCGGCCGATGCGTCGCGCCGGGGTCAGGTCGTGGGTCATCAGGTCCCAGCCCAGGACGTCGTCGCGCGAGACGTCCAGCTGCTCGGCGACGTACGTCTGGAAGTCGCCGGGCGCGTCGCCGAGCCCCCAGTGGGGCGCGAGGTGCTGCTGCCTGTTGAGCCGCAGCCCCTCGTCGTTGATGGCGCGGTCGAGGTGGATGGCCAGCTGCGAGACGCGCAGGATCGGCTCGTCGACGCGCAGCAGGCGCGGCTCGAGCGCGTCACCCGAGCGCACCGTCACCCGGCCGGACAGGCCCAGGTCGCGGTCGAGCCAGGAGTTGACCAGCGCCCCGCCGTAGACCTCGACGCCCAGCAGCTGCCACCCGGCCCGCGCCAGGTCGGGCCGCGGCTTGATGCGCAGGTTGGGGGAGTCGGTGTGCGCGCCGACCACCCGCATCGGGCTGTCCGCGCCGGCCGCGTGCTCGGTCGACCAGGCCACGAGGGAACCGCCGCGCACGGTGCAGAAGCGGCCCTTCTCCTGCGGCCACGGCTCGGTCTCCTCGAGGCGGACGAAGCCGGCCTCCTCGAGCATCGCCGCGGTCGTCTCGACCGCGTGGAACGGGGAGGGGCTCGCGTCGACGTACGCGCACAGCCCGTCGGCCACCTCGTCGACCGTGAAGGCCAGCGCGCCCGAGCCGCTGGTGGCGGCGCTCACCGGAACTCGCTGAGGCCGCCGCGGGCCTGCTGCAACCAGGCCTCGCGCGCCTGCAGGGCCTCGCGGGCCTCACGGATCTTGCGCTCGTCGCCACCGGACTCGGCCTTGGCCAGGTCGTCCTTGAGCCCGGCGACGGCCGACTCCAGCTGGTCGACCATCGAGCGGGCGCGGGCCTCCAGCTCGGGGTCGGTCTTCTTCCAGCGGGTCTGCTCGGCGTCGCGCACGGTCTGCTCGACCTTGCGCATGGCCCGCTCGATGCGGTCCATGTCCTTGCGCGGCACCTTGCCGGCGGCGTCCCACTTGTCCTGGATGGTGCGCAGCTTGGACTTGGTGGCCGCGAGGTCCTTGACCGGCAGCAGCGCCTGGGCCTCGGTGAGCAGACCCTCCTTGACCTTGAGGTTGGCCTCGAACTCGACGTTCTCGGCGGCCACCACCTCGTCCTTGGCGTGGAAGAAGGTGTCCTGGGCGGTCTTGAACTTCTGCCACAGCGCGTCGTCGTCGGCGCGCGAGGCGCGACCGGCCTGGCGCCACTCGCCCATGAGCCGCTTGAACGCCGACGCGGTCGGTCCCCAGTCCTTGCTCGTCGCGAGCTTCTCGGCCTCGGCCACCAGCCGCTGCTTCTCGGCCTTGGCGGAGGCGTGCTGCTCGTCGAGCTGGGCGAAGTGCGCCCGGCGCGTCTTGTCGAACCCGTTGCGCGCCGCGGAGAAGCGCTGCCACAGGGCGTTCTCGGTGGTCTTGTCCAGCCGGGCCTCGCCCCGCTGCAGCGCCTTCCACTCGTCGAGCAGCTCACGCATGCGGCCGGTGCTCTGCTTCCACTGCACCTTCTCGACCGGCTGGGCGGCGATCTTCTCGGCCTCGGCCACGACGGTCTCGCGCTTGGCCAGCGCGGCCTGGCGTGCGGCGGCCCGCTGCTCGCCCTCGACCTGGCTCTTGGCGCGCAGCGCGGTGGAGATCTGCTCCACCGTGGCGTCCAGCCGGGCCAGGTCGCCGACGACGTGGGCGTCGCCCACCTGGGCGCGCAGCGCCTTCAGCGACTCCTGCCCGTCGTGCGTGCTCAGGTCGGTCTGGGTCACCCGCTGCAGCAGCAGCGAGGCACTGGCGAACAGCTCGTCGTACTTGCGGGCGAAGTACGCCAGCGCCTCCTCGGGGGTCGAGCCCGGGTAGGAGCCGACCTCGCGCTCGCCGTCGGGGGTGCGCACGAAGACGGTGCCGTCGTCGGCCACCCGCCCGAAGGAGGAGGCGTCGCTGCTGCTCGGGGCAGGTGCCGCCGGGGCCGGCGTCGCCTCGGCCGCCGCAGAGGCGGCAGCGGAGGCCGCGGGGCCGGCCGGCGGGCGCGGTGCCGGGTGGATGGAGGCCGGGCTCGGCACCGGGCCGGGCTTGGGAGCCGCGCCCGCCTCGGGTGCGCTGCTCGCCTCGGGTGCCTCCGGCGCCGTGGCCGGCTCGCTCGGCTGGGCTGCCTCCGCCGGCGTGGCCGGCTCGCTCGGCTGGGCTGCCTCCGGCGCCGTGGCCGGCTCGCTGGGCTGGGGGGCGTCCGCGGGCGTCGGCGACTCGGGGGTCGTGGGCTGCTCGTCGGGCGTGGTGGGGTCTGACATCGTGCTCAGGCCTTCTTCTCAGTGACGGTCACCGTCAGGATGCTCACCGGCTGCTTGGGGGCGCCGTCCGGCTCACCGGAGGAGGTGCCCTGCTGCGCGATGCTGCGCAGCACCGGCATCCCCTCGACGACCTTGCCGAAGATCGTGTAGCCGCCGTACTCAGGGGGGATGGTGCTGTCGGCGTAGGTCAGGAAGAACTGTCCGCCGTTGCTGTTGGGGTCGTTGCTGCGGGCCATCGCGACCGTGCCGGCGGGGTAGGACCCGTCGGACGGGGCGTTCTCGATGCCGAAGCCGTAACCCGGGTTGCCGGTGCCCGTGCCGGTCGGGTCGCCGCACTGCAGCACCGACAGCGAGCCGCCGCCCGCGGTCAGCCGGTGGCAGGGGCTGTCCTTCCAGTAGCCCGCGCGGGCCAGGTGCATGAACGAGGCGACCGTCTGCGGCGCCTTGGCCCCGTCGAGCTCGAGCACCAGGTCGCCGCAGCTCGTGCGGATCGTCGCGGTGAACGTCTTGCCGCGGGCCGCGTCGGCCGAGGGGACCTGGTCGAAGCTGCGCGCCGACGACGGCGTGGCCGGCGGATCCTGGCACGACACCGCGCTGCCCGGCGCCGTGGCCGCCGGCGAAGCGGGGGACGAGGCCGAGTCGGTGCTCTGCGGCGCGTCGCCGGTGGCGCACCCGGTCACGGCGAGCAGCACGAGGGCAGCGAGGGACGCCGCGCGGTGCGGACGCTTTCGGGGCAGCACGCAGCAGCTCCTGACGGTGAGACGACCGGGGTGCTGGTCAGTCTAAGGACCGGCACGCCGGTGTCACCCGGGTTGTGGTCACGAGGTGATGACAGTCGGTGACCCGCCGCCCCGTAGGCTGCCCGTGTGCTGACCGCCGCCTTCCCCGCCGCCGCGTTCGGGACGAACTGCTACGTGCTGGCCACCGGCCGCGGTGAGGAGTGCCTGGTCGTCGACCCCGGCATCGGCATCGAGGAGCAGCTGCGCGAGGTGCTCACCGAGCTGCGGCTCAAGCCCGCCGCCGTGCTGCTGACGCACGGTCACATCGACCACGTCTACTCGGTGACGCCCGTGTGCGGGGGCCAGCTGGGGGCGTACATCCACGCCGACGACCGACACCGGCTGCGCGACCCGCTCGCGTCGCTGGACCCGGCGCTGCTCGGCATGTTCGAGCAGCAGTTCGGCCGCGCCGCGACCTGGACCGAGCCGAGCGACGTGCGCGAGATCAGCGACGGCACCACGCTCGACCTGGCCGGGCTCACGCTGT
The DNA here is from genome assembly GCF_006716095.1 of Barrientosiimonas humi. Taxonomy (NCBI): domain Bacteria; kingdom Bacillati; phylum Actinomycetota; class Actinomycetes; order Micrococcales; family Dermacoccaceae; genus Barrientosiimonas; species Barrientosiimonas humi. Next base: position 1,379,332 of record NZ_VFOK01000001.1, on the reverse strand, counting down.
CGGTGCAGCACGCCCCCGGCCACACGGAGGGCTCGGTGCTGTTCGGGCTCGATCAGGTGCCCGACGGCGTCGAGGACCAGGCCGAGGTGACCTCGACCGTGCTGAGCGGCGACGTGCTGTTCGCCGGGTCGATCGGCCGCACCGACCTGCCCGGCGGCGACCATGCCGCGATGCAGCGGTCGCTGCGCGACGTGGTGCTGCCGCTGCCCGACCCCACGCTGGTGCTGCCCGGCCACGGCCCGGCCACCACGATGCGCCAGGAGCGCACCACCAACCCCTACCTGCAAGATCTCTGACGAAGGAACACCAGACACGATGGCCAGCAAGGTCACCCCGCTGAGCGGCTTCCAGGAGTGGCTGCCCGCGCAGCGGATCGTCGAGCAGCGCTTCACCGACACCCTGCGCGAGGTGTTCGAGCTGCACGGCTTCGCCTCGATCCGCACCCGGGCGGTCGAGCCCGTCGACCGGCTCGGCGGGCAGGGTGAGGACGCCGACAAGGAGATCTACGGCGTACGCCGGCTGGCCGCCACCGACGAGGACGGCGAGCCCGGCATGGGGCTGCACTTCGACCTCACCGTCCCGTTCGCGCGCTACGTGCTCGAGAACGCCGGGCACCTGACCTTCCCGTTCCGGCGCTACCAGATCCAGCCCGCGTGGCGGGGCGAGCGACCCCAGCGGCTGCGCTACCGCGAGTTCGTGCAGGCCGACATCGACATCGTGGACAGCGGCGACCTGCCGTTCCACTACGAGGTCGAGATCCCGCTCGTCGTCGCCGACGCCTTCTCCCGGCTCCCGGTCGGGGAGTTCCGCATCCACGTGAACAACCGCAAGATCCCCGAGGGGTTCTACCGCGGGCTCGGGATCGACGACGTCACCACCGTGCTGCGCATCGTCGACAAGCTCGACAAGCTGCCCCCGGAGGCCGTGCGCGAGCGGCTGCTCGCCGACGCCGGGCTCACCGCCGAGCAGGCCGACCAGTGCCTCGCCCTCGCGACCGTGCGTACGGACGACACCGGTTTCGTCGACCAGGTGCGGGCGCTCGGCGTCAGCCACCCCACGCTCGACGAGGGGCTCGACCAGCTGGCGCAGGTGATGGCCGCCGCGGCCGAGCACGCGCCCGGCCTGCTGCTCGCCGACCTGATGATCGCCCGCGGCCTGGACTACTACACCGGCACGGTCTACGAGATCCGCCTCGTCGACGCCCCCGAGGGCACCCCCTCGATCGGCGGCGGCGGGCGGTACGACGCCCTCGCCTCCGACGGCAAGCGCACCTTCCCCGGGGTCGGCATCTCGATCGGCATCTCCCGCCTGCTCGGACTCCTCGTGGGGGAGCAGGGGTTGGTCGCCGACCGCGAGACCCCGGTCGCGGTGCTCGTCGCGGTGAACGACGAGGACTCGCGCGCCGAGTCGATGCGCATCGCCGCCGCCCTGCGGCGTCGCGGCGTCCCGACCCTGGTCTCGCCGAAGGCTGCCAAGTTCGGCAAGCAGATCCGGTTCGCCGACCGCCGCGGTATCCCTTACGTGTGGTTCCCCGGCGCGGGCGAGGCCGGCGGCGACGCGGTCAAGGACATCCGGTCCGGCGAGCAGGTCGACGCCGACCGCGACGTCTGGTCCCCGCCCGCCGAGGACCTCACCGCGGCTCTGGTGACGCCGGAGGCGTGAACCCGCCCGTCGGCGGGTCCGCCGGCGGCTGCGGCTCGACCGGAGGCTGATCCACCGGAGGCTGATCGACCGGCCCCGCCACGCGCGGGTTGAGCCCCAGCGAGGCCAGGTCCAGACCCGCGACGGCCTTGATGGGCGCGACGTCCGGCCCGTCGTACGCCTCGATCGCCCGGGCGAGCCGCACCCGCTGGGCGTAGCGCCAGCGAGCCAGCGCCCAGAACGACAGGACGAGCAGGATCGGCAGCGCGGCGGTCAGCAGCCCGAGCAGCTGGCCGAGCTGGTCGGTGCCGGTCTGGATGTCGCGGCCGGCCTGCTGCACGGTGGAGCCCGCCGTGGCCGCCCGGTCGAACGGTGGGCGCAGCTCCTCGCCGACCACCGGCACCCGCTGCAGCCGCGAGCCGGCGTCGGTCATGCTGCCGGCGAAGTCGCCGCCGGCGGTCTCCAGCTTGGCGGCGCCCTGACCGGCCGCGGCCGACCGGGCGTGCACCGTCGTGCCGACCCAGACCCACAGCGCGACCCAGACCGGGACGAGCAGGTCGCCGACGACCTGGCGGGTTCGCCGCGCGGGCTGGTCGGCGTAGAACGTGAGACCTCCGAGCATGGGCAAAGGCTGTCAGCGCCGGGGTGGCGCCGCCAGCGGAACCGGCACAGCTGTGGGGAGCCGGCCCCGGGCCGGTCACAATGGCGGGATGCCGACGACCCCTCTCGAGCGCGCCGTCCGCGGGTGGCTGGACCACCTGCGGGTCGAGCGGGGCATGTCGCCGCACACGCTGCGGGCCTACGAGCGCGACGCCCGGCGATACCTCACCTATCTCGACCGGGCCGGCGTGCGCGAGCCGGCCGACGTCACCGAGGCGCACGTCACCGGCTTCCTGGCCTGGCTGCGCGAGGGCGACGAGGAGCACCCACCGCTCGCGGCCAGCTCCGCGGCCCGGGCCGTGGTCGCCGTGCGCGGCTGGCACCGGTTCCTCGCGCTCGAGGGTGACGTGACCGCCGACGTGGCCGGGGCCGTACAACCGCCGACGCCGCCGCGCCGGCTCCCCAAGGCGATCCCGCTGGACCAGGTCGAGCGGCTGCTGTCGGCGGCGAGCGTCGGCGACACCCCCGCGTCGCTGCGCGACCGCGCCCTGCTGGAGGTGCTGTACGGCATCGGCGCCCGGGTGAGCGAGGCCGTCGGCCTCGACGTGGACGACGTCGACCTGGGGGAGCGGTCGGTGCGCGTGCTCGGCAAGGGCGACAAGGAGCGGGTGCTGCCGCTCGGCAGCTACGCGGCCGAGGCGGTGACCGCCTACCTCGTGCGGGGGCGGCCGGCCCTGGCCGCGGCGGGGAAGGGCACACCGGCGCTGTTCCTCAACCAACGCGGCGGCCGGCTCTCCCGGCAGAGCGCCTGGACGGTGATCCAGCACGCCGCCGACCGGGCCGACCTCGCGGGGCACGTCAGCCCGCACACACTGCGCCACTCGTTCGCGACGCACCTGCTCGACGGCGGGGCGGACGTGCGGGTGGTGCAGGAGCTGCTCGGCCACGCGTCGGTGACCACGACGCAGATCTACACGATGGTCTCGGTCCACCAGCTGCGCGAGGTGTTCGCCGCCGCTCATCCGCGCGCGCGGTGACGCCGGGGCCGGCCGCGCTGCCCGCGCGCGCAGGTGCGCCCGCCCCTCCGCGCGCTCGGTGACGTGCGTTAGGTTGGGCCGCGATCGGCGAGACGCCGAACGTCGGCAGGCGGGAGTGAAACGCGTGACATCGCAGGCATCTGCGGGCGAGTCGCACCAGCGACTGCCCGGCACCGAGTCCGCAGGCAAGGGACAGCTCGGCCCCACGGGGCGACCGCTGCCCGCCTTCCCGCCTCCCCCCGCACTCGCCTCGCACGGCCCGGCCCGGGTCATCTCGATGTGCAACCAGAAGGGCGGGGTCGGCAAGACCACCAGCACGATCAACCTGGGTGCGGCCCTGGCCGAGTACGGCCGCAAGGTGCTACTGGTCGACTTCGACCCGCAGGGCGCGCTGTCGGTGGGCCTCGGCGTCAAGGCGCACGAGCTCGACGTCACCGTCTACAACCTGCTCGTCGAGCGCTCGCACGACATCAAGGACGTCATCCGCCCCACGGCCACCCCGGGCCTGGACGTGCTGCCGGCCAACATCGACCTGTCCGCGGCCGAGGTCCAGCTCGTCGGCGAGGTCGCCCGCGAGATGGTGCTGTCCCGGGTGCTGCGCCCGGTGCTCGACGACTACGACGTCGTCCTCATCGACTGCCAGCCCTCGCTCGGCCTGCTCACGGTCAACGCGCTGACCGCCTCGCACGGCGTGATCATCCCGCTGGAGTGCGAGTTCTTCGCGATGCGCGGCGTCGCCCTGCTGGTCGAGACCATCGAGAAGGTCACCGACCGGCTCAACCCCCGCCTGCAGATGGACGGCATCCTCGCGACGATGTACGACGGGCGCACCCTGCACAGTCGCGACGTCGTGCGCAGCGTGGTCGACCACTTCGGCGACACCGTGTTCCACACGGTGATCACGCGCACGGTGAAGTTCCCCGACGCGACCCTCGCGGCCGAGCCCATCACGACGTACGCCTCGACGCACGGCGCGGCCGAGGCCTATCGCCAGCTCGCGCGCGAGCTCATCTCGCGCGGTGGGGCGGCCTGACGGCGATGAGCGCCGACGAGGCCGTCGTCGCCCCCGAGGCGTCGGCGCCGGGCGCCGACGCTGCGCCGGCGTCCGCGCAGCCCGAGGCTCCCGGCGGCGTGCTGACCCGGCGCGCCGCGGACGCGCCGTTCGAGGTGCACCTGGACGTCTTCTCCGGCCCGTTCGACCTGCTGCTCGGGCTGATCTCCAAGCACAAGCTCGACGTCACCGAGATCGCGCTGGCCAAGGTCACCGACGAGTTCATCGCGCACATCCGCGAGGCGCAGGAGCAGCACAGCGACTGGGACCTCGGGCAGGCCTCGGAGTTCCTGCTCGTCGCCTCGACGCTGCTGGAGCTGAAGGCGCACCGGCTGCTGCCGACCTCCGGCCCCGACGACGAGGACGACCTGGAGCTCATCGAGGCGCGCGACCTGCTGTTCGCGCGGCTCCTGCAGTACCGCGCGTTCAAGGAGTCGGCGGCCTGGATCGGCGAGCGGATGGCCACGCACGGGCGGATGACCGCCCGGCAGGCCGGGCTCGAGGAGCAGTTCGCCGGGCTGCTGCCCGAGCTGATCATCAACGTCACGCCCGAGCAGCTCGCGATGATCGCGGCGCGGGCCATGACGCCGCGGCCCGAACCGACCGTCGGCCTCGCGCACCTGCACGCCGCCCAGGTCAGCGTGCGCGAGCAGGCGGCGCTGGTCGTCGAACGGCTGCGCGAGCGGCGCACCGCCTCGTTCCGCGACCTGGTCGCCGACGCCGACTCCACCCTGGTCATCGTCGCCCGATTCCTCGCGCTGCTCGAGCTGTTCAAGGAGGCGGCGATCGGCTTCAACCAGCCGGAGGCGCTCGGGGAGCTGACCGTGCGCTGGACCGGCGACGAGGCCGGCCAGGTCGAGATCACCGACGAGTTCGACGAGGACATCCCGGACCAGGACATCCCCGACCAGGACATCCCGGACGAGGGAACCCCCGATGAGGAGGACGCGCGTGAGCGACGACCCGCAGACTGAACCCCAGCCCGAACCGCCGCAGCCCGACGTCGTGCCCGAGGCGGCTGAGGCGGCCGAGGCCGAGCCGGAGCAGATCGCCTTCGACGTCAGCGACTTCCCGGGCGGCGCACGCAGCGCCATCGAGGCCGTGCTCATGGTGGTCGACCAGCCGGTGACCGCCGACGAGCTGGCGAGCGCGCTGGAGCTGTCCGTGGAGGACGTGCGCACCCACCTCAGCGACCTGGAGCGCGAGTACGACGAGCAGCAGCGGGGATTCGCGATCCGCAGCATCAACGACGGGTGGCGCGTCTACAGCCGCTCCGACTTCGCACCGGTGGTCGAGAAGTTCCTGCTCGACGGGCAGCAGGCGCGGCTGACGCAGGCGTCGCTGGAGACGCTGGCGGTCATCGCCTACCGGCAGCCCATCTCGCGGTCGCGGGTCAGCGCGGTGCGCGGCGTCAACGTCGACGGCGTGATCCGCACCCTGCTCACGCGGGGGCTGATCCACGAGCTGGGGCAGGACACCGAGGGCGGCGCGATGCTCTACGGCACCACGCCGCTGTTCCTCCAACGCATCGGGCTCGGGTCGCTGGAGGAGCTGCCTCCGCTGGCGCCCTACCTGCCCGACGCCGATGTCATCGACGAGCTGATCGAGCAGGGGCAGGCATGAGCACTCCACGAGGCCGCAAGGCGGCCGCAGGCAAGCAGCAGCGCTCCGGCGGTGGCCGGTCGGGGCAGGGTCCGCAGCGCGGCGGGCGCCCGCGCGCGGCGGCTGCGCAGCGCACCCCGCGCAGCGAGCGCGTCGACGTGCACCAGCCCGACGGCGTACGTCTGCAGAAGCTCCTCGCGTCCGCGGGCGTCGGCTCGCGGCGGGCCTGCGAGGTGCTGATCACCGAGGGTCGCGTGCAGGTGGACGGTCAGGTCGTCACCGAGCTCGGCGTGCGCATCGACCCGACCACGCAGGTCGTGCACGTCGACGGCGAGCGGGTGCAGCTCGACGACTCCAAGGTCTACCTGGCGTTCAACAAGCCGCTCGGCGTCGTCTCGACGATGCACGACGAGCTCGACCGGCCCTCGGTCGGTGACTACCTCGAGCAGCGCAAGGACCGGCTGTTCCACGTCGGGCGGCTCGACGTCGACACCAGCGGCCTGCTCCTGCTCACCAACGACGGCGAGCTGGCCAACCGGCTCCAGCACCCGTCGTACGGCGTGCCCAAGACGTATCTCGCGGTCGTGCCCGGGCCGATCCCGCGCGACCTCGGCAAGCAGCTGCGGGCGGGCGTCGAGCTGGAGGACGGGCCGGTGCGGGTCGACTCGTTCAAGATCGTCGACTCCCAGCCGGGCCACGCGATGGTGCAGGTGGTGCTGCACGAGGGGCGCAAGCACGTCGTGCGCCGCATGCTCGAGGCGGTCGGCCACCCGGTGGAGTCGCTGGTGCGCACCGACGTCGGCGCCGTGCACCTCGGCGAGCTGCGCCAGGGCAAGATGCGCCCGCTGAGCAGCCGCGAGATCGACAGCCTCTACAAGGCGGCCGGCCTGTGACGACCGTCCGCGTCGTCGGCACGGGACTGCTCGGCACGTCGATCGGAATGGCCTTGTCCGCCAAGGGTTTTCGCGTGCAGCTGCACGACACGTCGCCGACGTCGGTGGCGCTGGCGCGCGACCTGGGGGCCGGTGAGGTGGGCGACGACCCGGCGGACGTGGTCGTCGTCGCGACGCCCCCCGACGTGGCCGCGAGCGTGGTCGCTCAGCAGCTGCGCGACCAGCCCGACGCGGTCGTCACCGACGTGGCGTCGGTGAAGCAGACGGTGCTCGAGGAGCTGCGCGAGGCCGTCGGCGGCGACGCCCTGGCTCGCTACGTCGGGTCGCACCCGATGGCCGGACGCGAGCGCTCGGGGGCGGTCGCCGCGCGCGCCGACCTGTTCGAGGGGCGCACGTGGGTGCTCTGCCCGCACGAGACGACGGCCGACCGAGCGCGTGCCTCGATCGACGAGATCGCCCGCGCCGCAGGGGCTTCCGTCGTCACGATGCCTGCGGCGGAGCACGACCTGGCGGTCGCGGCGGTGTCGCACCTGCCCCAGGTGGCGGCCAGCCTGGTGGCGGCGCGGCTGCGCGACCTGCCCGACGACGCGGTCGGTCTGGCCGGCCCGGGCGTGCGCGACGTGACCCGCATCGCCGCGTCCGACCCGCTGCTGTGGACCCAGATCCTGGCGGGCAACGCGGCCAACCTGCTGCCGGTGCTCGACGCGGTGGCCGACGACCTCGACCGGGTCCGCTCCGCCGTCCGGGCGATCTGCGAGGGGGAGAACGCCGCGACGGGGGCGCGCGGGGTGCTCGCCCAGACCATCGCCGACGGCCAGACCGGCCACGCGCGGCTGCCGGGCAAGCACGGCGCGCCGCCGACGGCGTACGCCTCGGTCATCGTCGTGCTGCCCGACCGTCCTCGCCAGCTGGCCCAGCTGTTCGCCGACGTGGGGGACGCGGGGATCAACCTGGAGGACCTGCGCATCGAGCACGCCGTCGGCGCCCAGGTCGGCCTGGCCGAGCTGATGGTGCTCCCGGCCGCGCTCGAGCCGCTGCAGGAGGCGCTCACCGCCGCCGGCTGGCGGCTGCACTCCTAGAGACGGCGCGGCCGAGGGCGGCCTCAGGCCGTGCGGGCGCCCACCAGCGCCAGGGCGTGGGCGACAACGCCGGAGAGCGGTGCCGGGGTCGTCGCGGGGGTGAGACGACGGGCGAGCTGCTCGGCGAGCAGCGCCTTGCGGCCCGAGCCGGACCCGGCGAAGCGGTGCAGCTGGTCGCCGATCGGCCGGTCGCGCCACTGCGGTTGGTGCACGAACGTCTCGAACCGGGCGCCGTCGCCGATCGCGTCGAGCGCCTCGACCACCTGCGCCGGGCCGAGCGCGCGGATCAGCTCGTCCTCCAGGTCGGCGTCGCACTCGAAGAAGCCGTGCTCGACCAGGCTCGCGCCAGGTTCGAGCCGCACCCCGCGCCGGCGCAGCGCCCGGGTGACGAACCGGCGCTCGGCCGCGTCGTAGAGACCGGCGCCGGCGCGCCCGGCGGTGCGGGCCAGCCAGCGGTCGACGTTGGTGATCCCGCCCATCGGCAGGACCGCGACGGCGTCGAGCGCGTCCTGCGCGGCCAGCAGATGGCGTACGACCACCGCGTCGCTCTCGCCCTCGACGAGCACCACGACGCTCTGGGACGGATCGCCAGGCGGCACCGTTCGATCCTGCGGCGAGCGGCGCACCAGGTCAACGGAGTTCGCCCGATGCGGTGCGGTCGGCCCGGCGCCGATCGCTAGCATGACGGCCGTGATCGACGACCCCGCCGCCGCCTCCCGCACCGCCGACGAGCAGGTCGTGGTGGCGATCGACGGGCCGTCCGGGTCGGGCAAGTCGTCGGTCTCGCGCGCGGTCGCGACCCGCCTCGAGGTGGGCTACCTCGACACCGGCGCGATGTATCGCGCGCTCACCTGGTGGTGCCTGGAGCGCGGTCTCGACCTGTCCGACCAGGACGCGGTGGCCGTCGCGTCGCGCGAGCTGCCGCTCGTCATGAGCCACGACCCGCAGGCGCCCGCGATCACGGTCGACGGCACCGCGGTCGACCTCGCCATCCGCGAGACGCGCATCTCCGAAGCGGTCTCGGCCGTCGCCACCAACCTCGCCGTGCGCGCCGACATGAAGCAGCGTCAGCGCGTGCTGATCGGCGAGATCGCTTCTGCCACAGGGGGAGTCGTGGCCGAGGGCCGTGACATCACCACCGTCGTCGCGCCCGACGCCGACGTGCGGATCCTGCTCACCGCGTCCGAGGCCGCGCGCCTGGCGCGTCGCTCGAAGGAGCTGCACGGCAGCGACGACGACTCCTCGCTGGAGCGCACCCGCGAGCAGGTCGTGGCCCGCGACGCGAAGGACTCGACGGTCTCGCAGTTCTCGGTCGCCGCCGACGGGGTCGTCACGGTCGACACCTCCGACCTCGACTTCGAGCAGTCGGTCCAGGCGGTGCTCGACGTGGTGCGGGCCGGTGTCCGCGCGGGCTGAGGTGACGGCGCCGAGCGAGCGTCGCGCCGCCGCCGGGCGTCGGCTCGGCCGGGTGCTCGCCCCCACGCTGTACGCCGTCCGCCGCTCCGGCGTCGACCGCGTCCCTGCGGACGGCCCGCTCGTGGTGGTGTCCAACCACTCGGGGTTCCTCGACGGGCCGCTGATCTACTGCACCTTCCCGCGGCCGCTGCACTTCCTGGTCAAGCGCTCCTACTTCGAGACGCCGTTCGGGGTGCTGCTGCGCGGCACCGGTCAGATCCCCATCTCGCAGGCCACCGGCGACCGCGAGGCGCTGGCCGCCGCGCGGGCCGTGCTGGCGCGCGGGGGAGCGGTGGGCGTCTTCCCCGAGGGCACCCGCGGCAGCGGGCAGGTGGAGCAGGCCGAGCAGGGTGCGGCGTTCCTCGCGCTGCAGGCCAAGGCGCAGGTGCTGCCGGTGGCGAGCCTCGGCACCCGCACCACCGGGGGCGGGCGCGACTCGTGGCCGCGGCTGCGCAGCCGGATGGAGGTGGTCTTCGGCGAGCCGTTCCGGATCGACGACGACCTGGGCGGCCCCGGCCGCGAGCGGATGCGCCGCGCGACCGAGACGCTGCGCACCGGGCTGGCCGAGCACGTGCGTGCCGCCGTCGCCGCCACCGGTCTCGCGCTGCCGGGCGACACCCCGCCGCCGTCGCTGCGCTGACGCCGGCGAATCCGATTCCCGTCGCACGGTCGCGGTGCGCGACAATGGCGGCTTCCCGCACGCCCGCCACGACTCGAGGAACGACGTGACCGAGCACGACCCCGCCGCACCCGCGACCGACGCCGACGAGGCCGCGGTCGAGCACGCCCTGCGCGTCGGCCTCGACGAGTTCGAGCTGAGCGAGGAGGACCGTTCGCTGCTCGACGCCGACGCCGGTGACCTCGACGACGGCGCCGGCGCGGACGTACGCCCTGTCGTGGCTGTCGTCGGACGGCCCAACGTGGGCAAGTCGACCCTGGTCAACCGCGTCCTCGGTCGTCGCGAGGCGGTCGTTGAGGACGTGCCCGGGGTGACCCGTGACCGGGTGGCCTACGACGCCGAGTGGTCCGGCCGCCACTTCACACTCGTCGACACCGGCGGCTGGGAGGTCGACGCGCAGGGCATCCACCTGCGGGTCGCCGAGCAGGCCGAGGTGGCGGTCGAGCTGGCCGATGCCGTGCTGTTCGTCGTCGACGCGCGGGTCGGCGCGACCGACACCGACGAGGCCGTCGTGAAGCTGCTGCGCCGCTCGAAGAAGCCGGTGATCCTGGTCGCCAACAAGGTCGACGACCAGCGCACCGAGGCCGACGCCGCGATGCTGTGGTCGCTGGGGCTCGGCGAGCCCTACCCCGTCTCCGCGCTGCACGGCCGGGGCAGTGGCGACGCGCTCGACGCGCTGCTGGACGTGCTGCCCGAGAAGTCCGCGGTCGGCGGGGCGTACGCCCGCGGCGGCCCACGCCGGGTCGCGCTGCTCGGCCGGCCCAACGTCGGCAAGTCGTCGCTGCTGAACAAGCTCGCCGGCGACGACCGGGTGGTCGTCGACGACGTCGCCGGCACGACCCGTGACCCGGTCGACGAGCTGATCGAGCTCGGCGGCAAGACCTGGCGCTTCGTCGACACCGCGGGCATCCGCCGGCGCGTGCACCAGACCCGCGGCGCCGACTTCTACGCCTCGCTGCGCACGCAGGCCGCGCTGGAGAAGGCCGAGGTCGCCGTCGTGCTCATCGACGTCGAGGAGCCGATCGCCGAGCAGGACATCCGGGTCGTGCAGCAGGTCATCGACGCCGGGCGCGCGCTGGTCATCGCCTTCAACAAGTGGGACAGGCTCGACGAGGAGCGCCGCTACTACCTCGAGCGCGAGATCGAGCGCGAGCTGGAGCGGGTCACCTGGGCGCCGCGGGTCAACGTCTCGGCGCGCACCGGGCGGCACGTCGACCGGCTCGTGCCGGCCCTGGAGACCGCGCTGGACTCCTGGGACGAGCGCATCCCCACCGGCAGGCTCAACGCCTTCTTCGGCGAGATCGTCGCGGCGCACCCGCACCCGGTGCGCGGCGGCAAGCAGCCGCGCATCCTGTTCGCGACGCAGGCCTCGACCCGGCCGCCGAAGTTCGTGATCTTCGCCTCCGGCTTCATCGAGGCGGGCTACCGCCGGTTCCTGGAGCGGCGGCTCCGCGAGGAGTTCGGGTTCGACGGCACGCCCATCGAGCTCGCCGTGCGGGTGCGCGAGAAGCGTCGGCGCTGACGGACGTACGTCGGGCGCGGCGCGGCCCCACGCGACCGGCCCCGATTCGTTGAGACGGCAGGCGCTGCGCTAAGGTTCAGGTCGCCCTGAACGGCGGTCCCGACCGTCACTCGGGGCATCGGGCTGTGGCGCAGTTTGGTAGCGCACTTGACTGGGGGTCAAGGGGTCGCAGGTTCAAATCCTGTCAGCCCGACCATGTGATGTCTCAGGACATCGCGGACACCCGGACCCACGGATGCGTGGGTCCGGGTGTTCGTCATTTCGGGGTTCGTGGCTGGTCGTCGCGGCGTTCTGCGGGCACTCCTGCTGTGACGCAGGACACCCGCGACCGCGGGAGGGCGCCGGTCGCCGGGTGGTGTTGTCGATGTCGTACGCACGACGACAGGAGCAGAGCACACCGATGCAGACCCACACCGGACCCGGGCGCGACGTCACGCTGACCGTCGGCCACGAAGAGCTGCGCATCCGCGGCATCTACGAGGTCGTATCGATCACCAACGACTTCCTCGCGGGACTGCTGTTCGTCGTCGGCAGCATCATGTTCTTCTGGCAGTCGACGATGTACCCCGCGACGTGGTGCTTCGTGGTCGGCTCCTTCCTTTTCCTCGCTCGGCCGGCGATCCGGCTGACCCGCCGGGTGCACCTGGGCCGCATCAGCGGCGCCACGAGGCCCGGCGAGAGTGCCCGCGACTTCTGAGCGAGCCGCGCCAGGCGCCCGGCCCAGTGCTGCAGCCCCGGTGCTCCCGGTGAGCCTTCCGACACATCGCGTTACCGCTCCGCCCGCTGGCGGCCACCGGCGGACGCGAGGAGCATCACGACGACCACGGACAGCACGAGGCACACCACACCGACGCCGATCTGGGTGAGGTGCCAGGAGCTGGTGAACGCCTCCAGCTCCGCCGCCCGGGCGGGGTCCTGGACCGGGGCGAGCCTGCCGGACGCGACCTGCGCAGCCCTCTCCGGTGCACCCAGCTCGCGCGTGAGAAGGCCGAGCAGCGCAGCGCTGAAGGCGGCGATCACGAGCGCCTCGGCCGCCCCGCGCAGGGTGTTGAGGAAGCCTGCCGCGGTGCCGACGAGGCGGGCCGGGACAAGCGACATGGCCTGACCGTCGGTGATCCCGAACGACGCGCCCATGCCGATCCCGATCAGCAGCAAGGGCGCCGCGACCCGGGCGATGGTCGCCTCGGGGGCCAGGAGCAGCAGACCGAAGTTTCCCGCGACGACGCACACCAGGGCGATCGTGATGAGCCACCGGGCCGGCACCCCGCGGTTCACCAGCGTGGCTGCTGCGATCGGGGCCACGAGCACCGGAGCGGTGAGCAGCAGCATCACCAGCCCCGCGGTCGCGGGGGAGTGGCCTGCGGCGGCCTGGAGATACGTCGGCAGGAACACGAGTGCGCCGAGGAACCCCACCGACGTCGTCAGCGTGGCGAGGCACCAGCCCATGAAGCCGCGATCAGCGAGCAGCTCGGGGGCCAGGACCGGGGCCTCGCTGCGCCGCTGCACCACCCCGAACGCCGTCGCGGCGACCGCTCCGAGGAGGAGCACGACGAGTGTCGCCGGGTGGGTCCAGCCGAGCGCGGGGGCCTCGAGCAGGCCGAACATGAACGCGGTCAGCGCCACCACGAACAAGACGCTTCCCGCCCAGTCCGTGCTGCTGCTGGGGTCCCGGGACTCCGCCAGCCGCCGGGCACCGAGGGCAACGAGCCCGCCCACCGCGGCGAACACCGCGAAGCTCCCACGCCACCCGGTCAGCGTCACGAGAGCTCCGGTCATGGTCGGACCGAGAGCGATCCCGACCCCGGCCATGGTCCCCATGAAGGCGAACGCGCGGTTGCGGGCCGCGCCGTCGTAGACGGAGGCCAGCAGTGCGCCGCCCGCAGCCATGATCCCTGCGCCACCGACGCCCGAGACGATCCTGGCGACGTCGAGAACCAGGATCGACGGCGCGACGCCCGATGCCAGGAAGGCGAGGGCGAACACCGCCGCCGAGGCGGTGAAGACCCGGCGTCGGCCCGCACGGTCGGCCGCGGCTCCGGCCACGAGGGTCATCGCGGCGAACGCCAGGTTGTAACCGGCCACGACCCAGCTCAGCGCCGAGCCAGAGGCGTTCAGGTCGCGGCCGATGTCCGGCAGCGCGATCGCCGTGCCCGAGATCGAGGTCGCCACGAGACCGACCCCGACCAGGACGACGGGCAGCGTGAGTCGGGCGGGGGCGCGAGAGCGTACGTCGGTGGCGGGGTCTGCTGCTGTGGTGCCGGACGATGGGGTCATCTCGGAGTCCTTTCGACGAGCGGGGCACGCGCCCCGCACCAGGACTCCAGCACCTCAACTTCTGTTGAGGTCAAGCGATCACGTGTCACCGAGCAGCCGGCGCGGCCCGCTGCCGTGCTTGCCGAGGCGGTCGTTCTGGTTCGCGAGCAGGCAGCGGTCGATGGACAGGCAGCCGCAGCCGACGCAGTCGGTGAACCGGTTGCGCAGCTGCTGCAGCCGTTCGATGCGGGCGTCCAGCTCGGACTGCCAGCCGGCGGTCAGCCGCTCCCAGTCCTGCCGCGTCGGTGCACGGTCCGGGGGCAGGGTCTCCAGCTGGTCGCGCAGGTCGGCCAGCGGGATCCCGAGCTGCTGGGCGATCTGGATCAGCGCGACCCGGCGCAGGACGTCCCGCCGGAACCGGCGCTGGTTGCCGGCCGTGCGGGTGCTGGTGATCAGGCCCTGCCGCTCGTAGAAGTGCAGCGCGGACACGGCGACGCCAGATCGGGTGGCGACCTCACCGACGGTGAGCTCGGCCTGGTGCCACTCCGGTCGCCGCATCTGCCCCCGCCTCTCGTCCCCGGCCACGTCGCGAATGACGCTAGAACCTCAACGACGGTTGAGGTCAACGAATGGAGTGCGCGCCCACCCGACAGCTCACCTGCCGGACCTCGCGCGGGGCAGCCGCCGCGGGCAGGCTGGGGTCATGAGCTACAGCCTGGCGTTCTGGAGCGGCGGCGACGCCCTCGACCCGCAGCAGTCGTACGAGACCATGAACGAAGGCCGACGCCTCGACGGCGTGGACGAAGTCAGCTCGGGCGACGTCGAGACCGCGCTCGGGTCGCTGCCCGACTGGCGTCGGGAGGGCAACTTCCTCTTCCCGCCAGGCCCGGTCGTCGACGAGGACCCGGCGTTCGACGTCTACGTCGGCGAGCAGATGGTCGAGATCACCGGCTACAGCGCGGAGGGGGAGCAGATGAACGCCATCATCGACGCGTTGTCGCCCCTGGGGCTGCGGCTCTACGACCCGCAGACCGGCGAGCGGTTCGGCTGAACCGCTCGCCGTCCGCAGGCGAAGCGGCGGCGTAACTCAGATCTGCACGCCGAGGTCGCGCACGTCCACCGATCGGGCGTTGCCCGACTCGTCGGCGCCGGGGTCGCGTCGCAGGTGGCCGACCACCTGCTCCAGCGACGCCTCCTCGGTGAGCGGGGATCCGGTGACCGTGTAGGTGTCGGTCGAGCCGGCGTACGTCGTGCGCACGGTCTTGTCCTCGAGCCACACCTCGAGGTCGCCGGTCACCGCGCCGACCTCGTCGGTCATCACGCCGCCGACCGGGGCGGTCATCTTCTGTCGCATCAGCAGGGTCCCAACATGTTGGTCAGGGCCGACTTCTCGGCCGAGGTCACCGACAGACCGTACTTCTGCTTGGTGAAGGTCCACCGGGTCGCGTAGAGGCAGTGCGACGCGGTCAGCGGCGGCTTCCACGCCTCTGGCCCCTTGTCGCCCTTGGCCTGGTTGAGCGAGTCCCACGACGACACCAGCACCAGCGGGTCGTTGGCGTACTGCGTTTTGCGGGTGGTCGACCAGCCCGCCGCGCCGGAGCGCCAGGCATTGGCCAGCGGCACGATGTGGTCGATGTCGATGTCGCTCGCGGCGTTGAACTTGTTCGCGGAGTACGGGTCGATCCAGGTGCCGGCGAGGTTGGTGCAGGTGCTCGACATCGTGACGTTCTGCCCGTCGCGGTAGAGCGCGGCGTTGCGCGCGTTGCACGCGTCGTTGGGGGCGACCGGCCATCCCCACGTGCTCGCGTCGCGCCAGTGCGGGAACAGGTCGCGGCTGTATCCGGTCATCGAGCCGGCCGCCTTGACGGTCAGGCCGCCGAGGGCGCTGCGGGCCGCGCTCGGCGTCATCGACGAGGTCATGCCCTTCTTCAGCTGGGCGGCTGCGGTGCTACCGGAGACGGTGCCGATCTGCGCGGCCGACGCGGGCTGCGCCGACCAGGCGAGAGCGGCGACCGCGACGACGGCGATCGATGCGGACGTACGTCGGCGTGGACGAATCATGGTGCGGCTCCGGGGGATTGGAGGGGAGGGCCACACCCAGCCCAGCCCACCGCGCGCCTGCGTAGGACAACGCCAGGCAAAGGTTGGGTCAACCCGTGGTGGCCGGGCTAACCGGCCGAGGCGCGCCGCTCGATCACGTCGAGGTCGCGCACGGCGTAGCGATGGTGCTCCCACTCCTCGCCGAGGATCGTGTGCAGGCAGGAGAGCACGGTCTCGGGGTAGTCGGGCCCCCACGGGTTCCTCCGCTGCTCCGCCAGCTGGGCCGGCGTGACCGACCCCAGGAAGTCGCGCACCATCGCGACCCGGTCGGCGCGCACCTCCAGCACCCGGGCGTACGTCGGTGCGGACTCCGCGACTATCGCCGGGTCATAGCCGTCCTCCGCGAACTCGGCGTGCGCGACCCCGATCGGGTGGTAGGCCTCCTCGAACCCCCGCTCGAGCACGGCCCGACCGAGCCAGGTGTCGGTGGCCATCACCAGGTGCCGCAGAGTCTCGGCGAACGACCACTCGCCGTCGACCCGTTCGTCGCTCGTCCCCGGAGGCATCGCCGCCACCCGGTCGAGGGTGCCGGCCCAGGTGCGTTCGAGCGCGGCCCAGGCGTCGCGCAGCCCCGCGGGGTCGGACGCCTCGCGCAGCTCCCGGCCCGGGAAGCGCCGGTCCAGCTCGGCGTCGACGAACGGGCGCACGTCGACCCCGTTGACGAGCAGCGGGTCGTCGCCCTCGAGCAGCCACGGCGAGTCGATGGTGAGGCCACGAGCCTCGACGCCGCGCATCCGGACTCCCGACAGGTCGCAGCCGACGAACCGCGCGCCGGTGAGGTCGCGCCCCTCGATCCGCGCCCCGCGCAGCGCGCCGGGGCCGCTGCCGGCCTTGTCGGATGCCGACCCGTCCACGCCCATCACGTCCTCCTCGGTTCGCCCGGTGACAGCGTGGCGCACGCCACCGACAGCCGTACGCCCGTTGGCCAGATCCCGCTGCGCGTCGCCTGCCCGCGGGCTGACGGAAGCGCCGCCTTGTGTATACACAGATCACCGGCCCGTGCCATACTCGAGCCTGGCAGCCGCCGAAGTCGGCGGCCGATGTATACATACGAGGAGTGAGTCGATGGCCGTCGAGCGCGCCAGTGACCGCGCCTACGCCACGCTCAAGGCCGAGATCGTCGGCTGGGACCTCACCCCCGGCACCGTGCTCGGCGAGGTCGAGCAGGCTGCCCGCCTCGGCGTCTCCCGCACCCCCGTCCGCGAGGCGCTGGCCCGGCTGACCGCCGACGGGCTCGTGGCGCAGCAGGCCGGCCGTGGCCTCGTCGTCACCCAGGTCTCGCTCGACGACGTCGTTCTCCTTTACGAGCTGCGCACCGCGCTCGAGACCCACGCCGCGCGCCTGGCCGCGGCCCGGCGCGACGAGCAGACCTTCCGCGAGCTGGAGACCGAGTTCTCCCGGGTCACCGACGTGCTCGCCTCCGACGACGCCGACCGGCATGGCTACTACGACCTGGTCGAGCGGTTCGACGACGCCATCGACAGCGCCGTCGGCAACCCCTACCTCGTGACCGACCTGCAGGGCCTGCGCTCGCACGTCGCCCGCGCCCGCCGCCTGTCCCGCCGCTCCGACGAGCGGCTCACCCAGGCCGCCTCGGAGCACCTGGCCATCGTGCGCGCGATCCTCGACGGCGACGGCGAGCTCGCCGCCCACGCGACCCATGTGCACCTGAGCAACGCGCTGCGCAACATCCGCGCGACCGACCCCGAGGCCGACACCCCTCCCGCGCGCGTCTCCTGACGCCGAGTGCCCGAATCTGCAAGCCGCACAACCTGATCCGCCGACAACGACGCACGAGAACGAGGAGCACATGAGCAGCACCGCCAGCCACGAGCCGGCCACCCGCCACACCGTTCGCACCTACCGCAGCGAGGAGGAGCTGCCGCGCGAGGAGCAGCTCGCCTGGCGCATCGCCGAGGTGGCGTCCGACCCGGTCGAGGTCGACGACGAGGTCGTCGACATGATCATCAACCGGGTCATCGACAACGCCGCCGTCGCCGCCGCGTCGCTCACCCGCAGCGCTCCCAGCTCGGCGCGCGCCCAGGCCCTCGACCACCCCGTCTCGCGCGGGGGAGCGGGCTCGACGATCTTCGGCGTCGACCTGGAGACCACGACCAGCCCCGAGTGGGCCGCCTGGGCCAACGGTGTCGCCGTGCGCGAGCTGGACTACCACGACACGTTCCTCGCCGCGGAGTACTCCCACCCGGCCGACAACATCCCGCCGATCGTCGCCGTCGCGCAGCACGCCGGCAAGGACGGCGCGGCCCTGGTGCGCGGCATCGCCACCGGTTACGAGATCCAGGTCGACCTGGTGCGCACGGTCAGCCTGCACAAGCACAAGATCGACCACGTCGCCCACCTGGGCCCGTCGGCCGCGGCCGGCATCGGCACCCTGCTCGGCCTGCCGACCGAGGTGATCTACCAGGCCGTCGGCCAGGCGCTGCACACCACGACCGCGACCCGCCAGTCGCGCAAGGGCGAGATCTCCTCCTGGAAGGCGCACGCCCCGGCCCTCGCCGGCAAGATGGCGATCGAGTCGGTCGACCGCGCCATGCGCGGGGAGACCTCACCGAACCCGATCTACGAAGGCGAGGACGGCGTCATCGCCTGGCTGCTGGACGGCCCCGACGCCTCCTACGAGGTGGCGCTGCCGGCCAAGGGCGAGCCCAAGCGCTCGATCCTGGACACCTTCACCAAGGAGCACTCGGCGGAGTACCAGGCGCAGGCCTGGATCGACCTGGCCCGTCGCCTCGGCAACGAGCGCCCCGAGCTGCGCGACCCCGAGCAGGTGACCAGCATCGTGCTGCACACCTCCCACCACACGCACTACGTCATCGGCTCGGGCAGCGGCGACCCGCAGAAGTACGACCCCACCGCCAGCCGCGAGACGCTCGACCACTCGATCCCGTACATCTTCGCGGTGGCGCTGCAGGACGGCGGCTGGCACCACGTCGACTCCTACGCCCCCGAGCGCGCCGGCCGGCCCGACACGGTCGCGCTGTGGCAGAAGATCACCACCGACGAGGACCCCGAGTGGACCCGTCGCTACCACTCCGAGGACCCGCGCGAGAAGGCGTTCGGCGGTCGCGTCGAGATCACCCTCGCCGACGGTTCGCAGGTGGTCGAGGAGATCGCCATCGCCGACGCGCACCCGTTCGGCGCCCGCCCGTTCGTGCGCGAGAACTACGTCGCGAAGTTCCGGATGCTCGCCGAGGGCGTGCTCGCGCCCGAGGAGATCGAGCGCTTCCTGGACCTGGCCGAGCGGCTCCCGTCGCTGACGGCCGAGGAGGTCCGCCAGCTGTCCATCGTCGCGCCGAAGCAGCTGCTGGAGTCGGCGCCTGCCCCGAAGGGACTCTTCTGATGCTGTACGCCGGCACCAGCCCTGCCGAGAAGCGTCGCCTCTTCCGGGAGCGGCTCGCGAGCGGTGAGCTGCTGCGCTTCCCGGGGGCGTTCAACCCGCTGTCGGCCCGGCTCATCGAGCGCAAGGGGTTCGAGGGCGTCTACATCTCCGGCGCGGTGCTCAGCGCGGACCTCGGCCTGCCCGACATCGGCCTGACCACCCTCACCGAGGTGGCCGGGCGCGGGGCGCAGATCGCCCGGATGACCGACCTGCCCGCGATCATCGACGCGGACACCGGCTTCGGCGAGCCGATGAACGTCGCCCGCACGATCCAGACCCTCGAGGACGCCGGCCTGGCCGGTGCGCACATCGAGGACCAGGAGAACCCCAAGCGCTGCGGTCACCTCGACGGCAAGGCCGTCGTCGACGAGGACACCGCGCTCAAGCGCATCCGGGCGGCCGCCGCCGCGCGGCGCGACGACAACTTCCTGATCATGGCGCGCACCGACATCCGGGCCGTCGAGGGTCTGCCGTCGGCGATCGACCGGGCCAAGGCCCTCGTCGACGCCGGCGCCGACGCGATCTTCCCGGAGGCGATGCGCACCCTGGAGGAGTTCGCCGCCGTGCGCGAGGCGGTCGACGTGCCGATCCTCGCCAACATGACCGAGTTCGGGAAGTCCGAGCTGTTCAGCGTCGACCAGCTGCGCGACGTCGGCGTCAACATCGTCATCTGGCCGGTGTCGCTGCTGCGCATCGCGATGGGCGCTGCTGGCCGCGCGCTCGACACGCTGAACGAGGACGGGCACCTGCGCTCCAAGCTCGACGAGATGCAGCACCGCGCCGACCTCTACGACCTCGTCGACTACGAGGCGTACAACCAGTTCGACACCTCCGTCTTCAACTTCACCATCGACCGGTAGGAGAACCGCTGTGGCTGACATCAAGAAGGGCCTTGCCGGTGTCGTCGTCGACTACACCGCCATCAGCAAGGTCAACCCCGAGACCAACTCGCTGCTCTACCGCGGCTACCCCGTCCAGGAGCTGGCCGCGACGCAGCCGTTCGAGGCGGTCGCCTACCTGATGTGGAACGGCGAGCTCCCGACCGAACAGCAGCTCGCCGACCTGCGCGCCACCGAGCGCGCCCACCGGGCGCTGACCCCCGAGGTCAAGCAGGCCATCGACCTGCTGCCGACCAGCGCGCACCCGATGGACGAGGTCCGCACGGCCGTGTCGGCCATCGGCGCGACCGAGACCGCCGGCATCACCAACGTGCTCGACGCCGTCGGGACCCCCGAGGAGAACCTCGAGCGCAGCGTCCGGCTGTTCGCCGCGCTGCCGGCGATCGTGGCGTACGGCCAGCGCCGGCGCCGCGGGGAGGAGGCGGTCGAGCCGCGCGACGACCTCGACTACGCCGCCAACTTCCTGTGGATGACCTTCGGCGAGGAGGCCGACCCGGTCGTCGTCGACGCGTTCAACCGCTCGATGATCCTCTACGCCGAGCACTCCTTCAACGCCTCGACGTTCACCGCCCGGGTCATCACCTCGACCCTCAGCGACCTCTACTCGGCCGTCGTCGGGGCCATCGGCGCCCTCAAGGGCCCGCTGCACGGCGGTGCCAACGAGGCCGTGCTCCACGTCTTCGACGAGATCGGCACCGCCGACAACGTCGCCCCGTGGCTGGACGAGGCGCTCGCCGAGAAGCGCAAGATCATGGGCTTCGGCCACCGCGTCTACAAGCGTGGCGACTCGCGGGTGCCCACGATGAAGACGGCGCTCGACACCCTCGTGGAGCACTACGACCGCCCCGAGGTCGCGGCGCTGTACGACAACCTCGAGTCGGAGTTCGTCTCCCGCAAGGGGATCTACCCCAACCTGGACTACCCGTCCGGGCCGGCGTACAACCTCATGGGCTTCGACACCCTGACGTTCACGCCGCTGTTCGTCGCCTCGCGCATCACCGGCTGGACCGCGCACATCATCGAGCAGCAGGGCGACAACGCGCTGATCCGCCCGCTGTCGGAGTACAACGGTCCCGACGAGCGGCACATCGAGGGCTACGTCCCCGACGCCGCCAACCTCGAGGCCGCCGAGCGCGCCGAGGAGGCCGCGGGCTGATCGACGGCCCCGCACGACGAGACCGGGCCCGGAGGCATACGTCCTCCGGGCCCGGTCTCGTCGTCTCGGCGCTCGCGGTCGTTCGGCTACTTGTCGAAACCGTGCTCGGCCGCCGGGAAGCTCCCGTCGCGCACCTCCCCGGCGTACGTCTGCGCGGCCTCGCGCAGCGCCTCGCCGAGCCGGGCGTACTGCTTCACGAACCGTGGCGCCCAGTCGCCCATCCCGGCCATGTCGGTCCACACCAGGATCTGACCGTCGCAGCCGGGCCCGGCGCCGATGCCGATCGTCGGCACGGCGAGCGCCTCGGTCACCCGCTGCGCGAGGGGCACCGGCACCATCTCCAGCACCACCGCGATCGCTCCGGCGTCGGCGATCGCGCGGGCGTCGGCGAGCAGCTGCTCGGCGTCGTCGCGGCCCTGCACCCGAGGGCCGCCCAGCGCGTGCTCGGACTGCGGCGTGTAACCCAGGTGGCCGACGACCGGGATGCCGGCCTGGGAGATCGCGCGCACCTGCTCCACGACCCGCTCGCCGCCCTCGAGCTTCACGCCGTGCGCGCCGGTCTCCTTCATGAACCGCACGGCGGTGGCGAGCGCCTGCTCGGGGCCGGACTCGTAGGAGCCGAACGGCAGGTCGACCACCACGAACGCCCGGTCGGCGGCCCGGGCCACCCCGCGGGCCGCCGGGATCATGTCCTCGACGGTCACCGGCAGGGTCGTGTCGTGGCCGTGCATCGTGTTACCGATCGAGTCGCCGACCAGCAGCAGGTCGACGCCCGCGGCGTCGAGCAGGGCGGAGGTGACCGCGTCGTAGGCGGTGAGCGCGACGATCTTCTCGCCGCGCTCCTTCATCGCCCGCAGGTGGTGCGCGCGCACGCGCTTGGGGCCGGTGCTGGAGGCAGGGGAGTGTTTCGACACGACCGCGAGCTTACTTCCGCGTTACCTGCTGGGCCGCAGGAACCGCGCCCGGTCCACCCCATAGCATCAAGGCGTGACGCAGGCGAGGCACGAGACGGGTGACGTCCAGCCTGCCGTCAGCCACGCCGTCTGGACGATCCCGAACGCGCTGTCGGCGCTGCGGCTCGTCGGCGTCCCGATCTTCCTGTGGCTGATCCTCGCCGAGCACGACACCGCCGCGCTGATCGTCCTGATGGCCAGCGGCATCACCGACTACCTCGACGGCAAGATCGCCCGCCGCTACGGCCTGATCTCCCGCCTCGGGCAGCTGCTCGACCCGATCGCCGACCGGCTCTACATCATCTCGACCCTGTTCGGGCTCGCGGTGCGCTCGATCATCCCGTGGTGGCTGGTCGTGGTGCTGCTCGCCCGCGACGTGTTCGTGCTGGCGCTGGGCCCGCTGCTGCGCCGCGACCGGCTCCCGATCCCGCCGGTCCACTTCGTCGGCAAGGCGGCAACCTTCAACCTCATCTATGCCTTCCCCCTGATGCTGCTCGGCGAAGGCACCAGCACCCTCGCCGAGATCGCCCGGCCCATCGGGTGGGCCTTCGCGTGGTGGGGCACCGGGCTCTACTGGATCGCCGGCCTGATGTACGCCTACCAGGTCGGCAGCATGGTGCGCGCGGCTCGGCGGGTGGGCAGGAGCACCCCGTGAGCCCCGCCAGTCGATCGCCACGTCCGCGGCCGCCGGTGGGGCAGAGCATGGCGCTGCTCACCGAGCTCATGGAGCACCCGCTCGACGGGTCCTACCAGGACCGCGCCGACGCCCGGGTCGCCCGCGGCGAGCCGGCCGCCACGGGCGGTCGCAGCCCGCTGCTGCTGGTCGTGTGCATCGTGCTCGGCCTGCTGCTGGCGGTGGCCGCCCAGACCCTGCGGGTGCCGCAGGAGCGGGCGAGCGGGCAGCGGCAGGAGATCATCACCCAGATCGAGTCCCGGCAGCGCGGCAACGCCACCCTCGCCAAGCAGATCTCCGGCCTGCGCTCGCAGATCGCGGCCGCCCAGGAGCAGGCGGTCGGCAGCCCGGGGGAGAGCACCCTGGCCGAGCAGCTCTCGCGCACCGAGGCGAGCGCCGGCGCGGTGGCCGTCAGCGGCCCGGGCGTGGTCGTCACCCTCGACGACAGCGCCGGTGCGGAGGCGGCCGGCAGCGACCCGCGCGCGGGCAGCGGGGAGGGAGCCACGCTGACCTCCACCGACCTGCAGATCCTGGTCAACGGGCTGTGGCAGGCCGGCGCCGAGGCGATCAGCATCAACGGGCACCGGCTCACCGCGCTGTCGGCCATCCGGTTCGCCGGCGCGGCGATCCTGGTCGACTACCGCCCGCTCGCCCGGCCGTACGCCATCTCCGCGATCGGCGCCCCCGGACTGTGGGACACCTTCCGCGCCGGGCCGGGCGGGTCGTACCTCGAGTCCACCCGCAGCCAGGTCGACCTCGACGTGAAGGTTAATGTCTCGGAGAAGGTCGACATCCCCGCCGCCGACGCGGCCGCGCTCTACCAGGCCAAGCCCCGTACGCCCGCGACGGCCTCGTCCTCCGCCAGCACCTCGACCCGCAAGGAGACCCCGTGATCCCCGCCGTAGGACTCGTGCTCGGCCTGCTCATCGGGCTGGTGGTCCAGCCCGACGTGCCGACCTGGCTGCAGCCCTACCTGCCGATCGCGGTCATCGCCGCGCTCGACGCGGTGTTCGGGGCGCTGCGGGCGGTGCTGGACGGGATCTTCGACGACAAGGTGTTCGTCGTGTCGTTCCTGTCCAACGTCGTCGTCGCCGCCCTGATCGTCTTCCTCGGTGACCAGCTCGGCGTCGGCTCGCAGCTGTCCACCGGCGTGATCGTCGTGCTCGGGCTGCGCATCTTCAGCAACGTGGCCGCCATCCGTCGACACCTCCTCAAGGCCTGACCATGAGCGAGGAGAAGAGCGACGCGAAGGCCGCGCGCGAGGACCAGCAGAACCCCGCCGAGCCCACGTTGGAGGACCAGAGCGACGCGACGGCCACGAGCAAGGACCAGGCCGGCTCCGGCACCCCGGCGTGGCGCCGGATGGCGCGGGTCGGGTCGCCGCGGGCCACCCGCGGCAAGGTCGTGGCCGCCCTGCTCGCGCTGCTGCTGGGCTTCGCGATGGTCACCCAGGTGCGACAGACGCGCACCAGCGGCCTGGAGAACCTGCGGCAGAGCGACCTCGTGGCGGTGCTCGGCAACGTCAACAACCAGTCGACCCGGCTGCAGCGCGAGGCCAACGACCTCACCCGCACCCGCGACGG